>JANWYG010000007.1 GCA_025057015.1 Blastocatellia bacterium | reverse complement strand
TTTGTAGCTATTTGTCGTAGGTGCGGCGAATGCTGCTATTGCTGGTGCGTGTTTGAGCAACCCGCCGATGTAGTAAAGTGCTGTCTTTGAGAGGCCTGCGTATTCATCGCCTGCAAACAGGGGTTTTTCTCCTTTCCACAGACTCTGGTGGCAGTGCATACCGCTTCCGTTATCTCCATAAATTGGCTTTGGCATAAAGGTTGCGGTTTTGCCGAATTTGACAGCAGTGTTTTTGACTATGTATTTGAATATCATTAGGTTATCTGCTGTTTTGGTGAGGGTAGAGAATCTGAAATCTATCTCACATTGTCCTGCTGTTGCAACTTCGTGGTGGTGGCATTCTACGGGTATACCGACGCTTTCAAGCATAGAAGCCACTTCCTGACGGAAGTCAACGAGCGTGTCTAGAGGTGCACAAGGTACATAGCCTTCTTTATGCCTTATATGGTAGCCCAAGGTGGATACTAATGAGTTCCAAGGGCCTTCGCTACTATCTACTTCGTAGCTAGAGCTATGGGCAGTCGAGTGAAAGCTCACGCGGTCGAAGACGAAAAATTCTGCTTCAGGGCCAAAGTATATGGCGTCCGCTATGCCAGTCGAGCGGAGCAGGTTTTCGGCCTTTTGGGCTACGGCACGAGGGTCTAGCCAATAGCTCTCTTTAGTAATGGGATCAAAAATGTTGCAAAACAAGCATAGCGTTGGCCGTGAGGCAAAAGGATCTATGAAGTAGCGCGATAGATCTGGCACGAGCAGCATGTCGGATTCGTTTATCGCTGCCCAGCTGCGCAGACTTGATGCATCGAAACCTATGCCCTCAACGAGTTTGTCTTGGTCAAGCTCCTTAAGGGGTACGCTTATTTGGTGGAAGGCACCGAACAAGTCAGTGAACCTAAAGGATACAAATTCGATAGCTCTTTCGTTAGCGAATTCAAGTATGGACTTTGGATCCATCTCCTAACTCCTTGGGTAGTGTTTGCCAAGATACCTCTTACTTATGGAGGATCTAGGCTTCATAATGTTTGGCTATTTTAGCTTTTTGCCGAAATGTGGTACAATCTGGCCTTGCCAAAGAGGGACCTCCGTTATGGAAGGCGGTTATGGGGAAAGAGGCTATTGGGAGAAATTAAAAAAAAGCCGGAGTTTTTTCTCCGGCTCAAGATGCTCTCGTCAAAAGGAGAGTGTCGGGTGTGGAAACTTATAAGGTCTCGTAGCCACGCATTAGCCGCCAAACTGCCAGGCACAAAAGTAAGGGTAGCAAGCCTGGTATAAGAAATATGCTTAGCGTGAGCAGCCACTTTGGCACTGGAGCTAGTGACTGTATCTGTTGGGTTACCTGTCTATAGTTATGGCAAAGTCTAGTCCACAGCTGCAGATCTTCTAGCTCTTCTAAAAAAATTTTAAAACCTTGGTAGATGAGCGCAACTGCTACTATAAGTTGCACTGCGATGAACATGCCTATAAATACTGCTGCCGAAACATGCATCTTTCCGCCTTTCTATGCTGCCTTGCCGACCACTTTCTTATTGGTAGCAGGCTCTTTTATGTCTTCAAGATCGATATTCACCCGACGGCTTTTGCCGCATTCGTAACACGTCATATAGTAACGCCCATCTTCTCGCTTCCTGGGCGGTCCCCAGTAGTGTTTGTGAAAGAGTTCGAAGAACATCTCCGCCTCCTTTCTAGCACATGATAAGCAATCATCGTGCCACTATGAGCAGGAGCTTAGGCTGTACTGCCTTCTTCTTGCCCTGCAATCCGTTTTTCATTGCAATCTATGCTTTACATGAAACTTGGTAAGCATATGATTTACACTGATGGTAATTCTTATACCAAAAGTGTTTGTGTTGGTAATATTTTATACCAAGATGTATATATTTTAAATACTTGATACCGCGTAGGCAGCTAATCTAAGGGTATCTGCTAACTCAATGGCGGAAGAAAAGCGTTTATCTGGGGATTTAGCAAGGGCACGCAGTACTATTCTATCTATTTCTTCTGGGATGTCGGGGCAGATGTCTCTCATAGGTGGTGGGGGATCTTTGATATGTTTAAGCATCATTCGAGTGGGATTATCAGCCTGAAAAGGTAGCACACCGGTCATCATTTCGAATAGCAATACGCCAAGCGAGTAGATGTCAGAGCGAGCATCTAACGGATCGCCTAGGCAGTGTTCAGGTGACATGTAGGCAGGGGTGCCAAAGACCAGACCAGGTTCGGTAAGTGATTGTGATGGATCTAGCTCAGCAGCATGTTGCTTAGCTATTCCGAAGTCTATAAGTTTAACTACTTCTGACTGATCGTCCATCAAGTGTAAGACTATATTTGACGGTTTAAGATCGCGGTGAACTATGCCTCGTGCGTGTGCCACATTTATTGCAGAGCAGATAGGGCCTATGATGCGTACAGCGCGTTTTATCGGCAGTCGTCCCAAGCGTTTCATCTCGCCATAGAGCGTCATTCCGCGCAGTAGCTCCGTGACTATGAACGGCAGACCTTCTTCTGTATAGTCAAAATCATGTACCGTCACTATGCTTGGGTGCTTTATGGAAGCCGTAGTTGAAACTTCTAAGTGGAAGCGTTTCATTTTGATCGGATCGGAAACTGATTCAGGAAACATCATCTTAAGGGCTACTTGGTCCCCTATGAGCACTCGCAAGCAGCGGAAGACGTTCGAGGCTCCACCTCTAGCTATCAAGCTCACTATTTTGTACTTGTTTTTTATTACTTTGCCGATGAATTCTGAGCTATCGCCACTATCTCCATAGCCAAAAGTATGTTCTGGAAAGATACTACTGGCTTTGAGATCATTGCTTTCACTCGACAGTGACATCGTTTCTTCTGGCCTATCTTCCTTCATAGCTGCCTGTCTTTAGCAGATCTGTGTGTATAGGTTCAAATATCTTTAGCTGTTCGTCAAGGACCAGAGGGCCAGTTTTCTTAAATGCTGCAAGCAATCGTTCGTCTTGCATAAACGCTTGCCATCGTTTCTCAAATTCCGCCATAGATTCAAACTGCCAAAGCTCTAGGTATTCGCCTGCCGGCCCTACAACACTGCGCCATATTCCAAGTAGATTGAACCCATATTCGCGAATGAGAGGTAGTACTTCGCAGCTCCAAATGCGATCGTATTCGGTAATACAGTGGGCTTGCAATCTGTAACTAATAGTAAGCAGTATCATTTCTTTCTCCTAAAAACTCTGCTGTTGTACTGTTCATGATAACGCCGGTAATTTTCTGTCTGTGGATATTCTTCTCCTTCAGGGTATGGATAAGAGCTCATTCTATGAAATGGAAGAGGTTCTACCGTATCAGGACTGGCGGAATTAATGTCCATGTCTTTTCCAAAACCATCAGCATAAACGAGAAAGTCTCGCTGCCATCCCGCGGGAAGCGGAGGTAGCAGTGCAGCGTCGAACTCAAGCTCAATTTTGTCACCGCTGCGAGTTATGACGTACATATCGTCGAGTTCTAGAAGCAGTTCTCTCACGTCACCATAGCGGGTGTAATTGCCTTCATGCACTTTCCAGGGAGCATCGTCGCCTGTTTTTTCATACTCGTATGCGACCGGCGGACGACCTGCTGGAAGAAATTCTCGCGGGAAACCGTGTCTTGCAAGCACTGCTTTGACCGGCGCTAGTTGCGTGATGGTTACCGCAACTGCCTCACCGTAGTCTATCGCTACCTTGTCCCAGTAGATTCGCATGCTGGTGACTATGCGAATAAGCTTAGTCTTTGGCGGAAGCTTTCCGCTAAGATCCACTACTATTGTTTTAGTAAGTCCAGCAGGAAAGCCTATCGAATCGACTATAGTCTGCCACTGTCCATCCTCATTAAGAGCTTCTAAATAAGGCGGTCGTAGCTTGAGTCCGGCTTGAGACGCAGCTAGGTTTGACGTCGAGTCAGCATAGTCTATCCAGCCAGTGAGCAGTAAAAGTAGCCGCGAGGTGTCCGATCGCTCTAATTCGAGCGTTAGTGTGTGTAGCTCGGCATATCCTTTAAATGGAAGTAATCGGAAGTCTTCTACGTAAGTCCGATCCTCCCGTAGCAACAGTTCAAGTACATCCTGGCCAAAATTCCCTTTTGCTGATAGAGGCGGACGAGGATTTTTCACGCCGTACACTTTGAACTCAGGGTATGGTGGAGCAGGCATTAGCCGCTCGTTCGGATAGACTTCACTTCCTTCTGGATGATCTACAGCAAGTAGCTTTACTTCATCAAAGAAGATCACTTCTTCTAACTGATTATTTAAACTTATCTTATAGCGGTTATTTGCAGGCTTCAGACTTTCGCCTTTGACAAGAACATATTCGTCGGTATCGGGGTAATTATATTGTCCTGGCGCAAGCAGGTAGCCTATTGCACAGCCGCCTAGAAAGTCTGTGATGAACTCGTATTTGCTACCATTCCAAGCGTAGAGCAGCGGACATGAAGTGCCTTTGCGATCCAGCTCCTCGACGATAAAGCTTTGTTTGAAAGATATGCTGCGTTCTGGTTGAACTATGCCGGCAGGCCAGATAACTTTTATCGCGTCTATTTGAGTACGGTTACCTAGGCCGAAGTGTAATTCTGCTGCTGAAGGTGGTGGTGAAACGGCAAAACACTCTAGGCGCTGCTTGAGACTGCCGCTGCGTAGCTCGACTCGGGCTCCTATGCCGCTACGATTTGAGACTCGGCCACGAAGTAGGACCTTAAACCAATTTGAGCTAGTTTCTGCTTTGTAGCTGATGATGCCCTCGGCCATCGTGAGCAAGTCTAGTCCACCATCATTATTTACATCGAACACGGCAAAGGTTCGTGCTTGTGAGCGTATCTTGCCTACGTCGACGTTGGAAAATTCTGTTCCTAAATTGCGGGCTATTTGTAGCTGCTGTTCTCTAGAGACTATCAGGTCAAGCAAGCCGTCATTGTCGTAGTCAAGTGTTTGTGCGGTAGAAGCGTTCTTTGACCAAGCTGGCAGGATCGATTGCTTGAACGAGCCCTGTCCTGTGCTCAGAAAGAGCAAAGCTTCTGCTCGTAAGTCGGGTATGACAAAATCAACGTAGTCATCTTTGTTGATATCGCCGGCGGCTATACCATAGGTGGCTCCGGAGAAATTAATACCGACCTCCTTAGCCACGTCCTTGAAGCTACCGCTACGCTCATTTCTAAAAAGCTGTACTGCTGAGCCATAGTTTATCACTAACAGGTCGACGTCACGTTTATTGTCAAAATCTACGGCGACCACAGCTACAGTCCGGCTGGTGTTGCCGCTGAGTCCTGAAGCTTGGGTGATGTCAGTAAACGTGCCGTCGCCGTTGTTTCGAAAAACCTGATTGGGTTGTCCAGGAAAGTCGTCGGGAAACCTCAGCACTTCCCTATCTTGTGGCCAGGCATCTAGGTCTATGAAATTGCCGAGATAAATGTCCACATCGCCGTCATGATCTAGATCTACAAATGCGGCCGAAAGTGTCCAAGCGCTCGGTCGCAGAGGTAGCCGATCTGTGAAATCTCTAAAGCCATCGGGAGTGTTTTTGAGTAGTCGCAGTGTCTTATAACCAAATAGTAGCAAGTCTTGTCTGTGGTCGTTGTCATAATCTGCCGCTACTGCGCCGCTGAAGAGCCCTTCTAGCTTGGGTAGCAGCTTGCTTACGTCGGCGAATTTGCCCACATCATTTCTGTATAAACTGACTTGTTTCGATATTACCAGCAAATCTAAGTCCGAATCTGCATCATAGTCAAAAGGATAAGGGCCAGCAGCAAAGCTGGCTATCAATCTAGACTTTACGGCTCCTATTTCCTCTTTTGAAAGCGTTGCTGGTGGTGAGAACATGTTGTCATCTGTTGGAAAGACTTTTTCGGCGGTAAAGGAGATTTTTGCTGCAGCACTTACGAGCATCGGCTCGTTGCCCTTTATCTCTATGCATTCGCTATAGCGACCTTGTTCGAAGTAGAGTTGCCCGAAGGTTGTAGCGTAGCTGCTGCTGCGCAGTTTTTGGAATTTCTCCATCGCTGATTGTCCTTCTGCACGATTGCCACTTCTAAGCAATGCTATGGCTAGCAGGTAGTTCGCTGTAGCGTTATAAGGTTCTAGGACGATGGCCTTCCGTAGGTACTCGATCGCTTTGGCATAATCCTGTTTTTGGTTGTACAGCATGCCAAGATTGACGTTTGTTCCTACGTCGTTAGGATCAAGCGCTGCTACTTGCTGCATTTCTGCTATAGCTTCGTCTGTTTTATTGGCAGCACGGTAGATAAGACCCAAAAGGTAGTGCATGTGGGGATTTTGGGGGTCGATTTTAAGAACATGCCGGGCTTGCTCTATCGCTGCTTGTGTATCATGAGCATGGTAGTGAGCGAGGGCAAGGTTGATTCGGGCGGGCAAAAACTGTGGGTCGAGTTCCAAGGCTTTTTTAAACTCTACGGCTGCAGCTTCATGCTTGAATTCCTCCATCAGCGCTACGCCGAGGTTATTGTGTCTGTAGACGATTTCTTTATCTAGGCTTATAGAGGGCAAGATAAGTAAAGCAGCTACTATTAGCATCGCAGTACCTTTCCTTTGATCTGTCGGTATTCTCCGTTTGATATAGTGAGCTGTCCGTTGATCAAAAGGTACTTAAGCCCACTAGCAAGGCTACGTGGATTTCGGACGGTGGCCGTGTCTTCTATATTAGTCTGGTCAAATAGAGCTATGTCGGCGTACATACCGCTGCTAATTAAACCTCGGTCTTTTATGCCGAAAGTAGCCGCTGTACGTGCTGTCATCTTGTGAACGGCTTGCTCGAATGAAAGCCTAGATCTTCTAAGCACGCGAGCGAATGCTCCGTACGCTGCGGGGTGTGGTAATCCTCGGCCGTAATCTTCTGCGTCGGAGCAGATCATCGATAGCGGATGTTCGACTAGCGCATCGAGGTAACTTCGTTCAGTTTCATCTCCGGATATTTCGTAGATTAGCATCGAGATAGTGGCATCTTCTTCTAACATCAAGTCTGATATTGCATCGAAAGGATCTTTACAAGTGAGGCTGGCTAGTTCTGATATGCTGATTCCCTCAAACTGCTTGTTACGCTTAACGTAACCGATGTAGATGCTCTCCCATCCAGTCGCTTTAACTAAATTATGGGGCCAGCCGCGACCCTTCCATGAGTCCCATCGTGAAGGGGTCGTCTCGATAGCCTCTTTTATAGCTTGTCGTTGTTGGTTGCTTTTAAGGCGTTGCAGTAGAGCTTGAGGACCGCCTTCGAGTGCCCAGGGTGGATAGATTGCTGTCATCATAGTAGCTGCCATAGGATAAGGGAACACGTCGAAGCTTATCCTAATACCTTCGTCTGAAGCTCTTTCATAGGTTGCCAGGGTTTTGTTGATTTGCGGCCAGTAGCGTCTACCTACGGCTTCGTTGTGCGAGTGGTGCACTCTTGCGCCGCTTGTGCGGGCTAGCTCAAGCAGTTCGTTTACAGCTTGAGGCAGGGTCTCGCTTGAGCCTCTTATGTGGCTGGTATAAATCTTGTTGGAGGAAGCTATTATTTTGGCAAGCTGTTGCAGTTCATCTGGCGGCGCATACATTCCTGGAGGGTAGATAAGACCGCTGGATAGTCCGAGAGCTCCTGCTTGTAGGGCATCTTGAAGCAGACCTTTCATTCGATCTAGCTCGCTACTAGTTGCCGAGCGAGCAGCGAGGCCTAGCACTGATGCTCTGATTGCGCCGTGAGCGACGAGTGCTGCTACGTTGAGTGGTGGCTCAGCGTTTTGTATGGTTTGCAAAAAAGTGTCGAAGGTTTTTGGGGTTACGGCGAAACCTTCCGGGGCCATCCATGCGTTTAGTGCAGTAAGCTGGGTTGCCACCTGTTCGGTTAAACAAGGCGCTATGCCGAGTCCACAGTTGCCTATGATTATGGTAGAGACTCCTTGATAGAGCTTACCGCGTAGGCATTCAGCTTGTTTTTCTGCTGGTAGTGTTAGCAGACAGTCAGCGTGCGAGTGCGCGTCAATAAGCCCTGGTGTAACAACAAGACCTGAGGCGTCGATAGTAGCTTTAGCTTTTCCTAATAGACTTCCTATGGCGGCGATGCGTTCTCCTTGTATAGCTATATCAGCCGTGTAGATATCTCTTCCTGAGCCGTCGCAGATTTTGCTGTTTGCAATGATTAAGTCCCACATTTAGGCTCGATTCTAACAAATCTTTTCACGCTGCTGCAAAGCATACTATCCTTTTGACTAAGCAGAGCATTTTGTGATACCTTATGCCGGCAAAGGCCGGCCAAAGGCTAACCTTACTCTGAGCTGTTTTATCTTAAAGCTATTTTAATAATTTTAAGTAGCTCGATTTTTGGGGGGGCGATTTTTTGCTCTGCAGGTATCAATTTGGAAGGAGGAGGTTTTATGGGCGAAACGCGGGAGCTGGTTTGCCGACTTGCTCTAGCTCTAAGTGCTTTAGTCTTTGGCTATCAGCTAGCTTTAGCTCAAGCTGACAGAGCTACGGTAAGCGGCACAGTCAGCGACACTTCTGGGGCAGCTATAGCTGGAGCTAGTGTGATACTTACTAATGTCAATACTAATGCGACTCGTGAGGCGACTACTGGCAAGGACGGTAACTATGTTTTTGCTGCGGTTCCAATAGGAGTCTACAAGATAACTGTCAAAGCCGAGGGCTTTCAGACAGCCACCACCGAAGAGATAATCTTGCAGGTGGGCGATTCTCGGTTAGTGGACATAGACCTAACTCCTGGAGCTGTAACTGACGTGGTGACAGTTACTGCTGAAGCACCTCTTGTGAAGACCGAGTCGAGTGAGCTAGGTGAAGTGATAGAGACTCGCAAGATCTTAGATCTACCGCTTAATGGTCGCAACTACACTCAATTAGCTACGCTGGTTCCTGGTGTAGTGAGACCAGCAGGTATAGGTGGAGGAAATGCTCTGATAAGTGGTGGGACAGGTGGTGCAAGTGGTCAGGGAGCTCCTGGGCCGAGAACAGAAGGTGCTAGGTTTGATGCTTCAGGTGGTTCAGATATAGTCTCTAATGGACAGCGTCCGGCGTTCAACAATTTTCTTGTAGACGGTATAGATAATAACGAGCCGCTGTTCGGGCAGATAGCCGTGTATTCCAACCCTGACGCTATAGGGGAATTTAAAGTGATTACTGGAACACCTCCGGCCGAGTATGGCCGAGCTGGTGGAGCGGTAATCTCGTCCAGTTTTAAGTCTGGCACAAATGAGGTGCATGGGACAATCTATTATTTTCATCGCAACAGTGCTCTAAACGCTCGTGACTTTGGTAATCGTGCTCCGGCGCCTAAGGCACCTTTTAAGAACCACGAGTTTGGTTTTTCTATAGGTGGGCCAATATTCAAAGACAAGACGTTCTTTTTTGGTGACTATGCTGGTCAGCGCAACAATCGTCCCGAGTCAGGTGTAACAACAGTACCTACAGCAAAGAGTCGTCGTGGTGATTTTTCCGATTTTGCTGCGGCCGGTTTTGGGGTACCTATCGATCCGAGGACGGGTCGTCCGTTTCCTAACAACGTGATTCCTACTGATAGGATACTGGCTGGAGGTGGACAAGCAGCGCTGAATGTCCTTGACACTTATGATTTGCCTAATCAGGCTGGCGTAGTAAACAACTTTAGCTTTACACGGGACATACTTGAGAAGATAGACTCTTTCGATGTTCGTCTCGACCATAACTTCAATGCTTACAATAGGCTGTTTGGGCGATATACCTTTGCAAACCAGACTCGCACACGAGCTAGCATTTTCAAACGAGCGCCGGCTGGGTTTGGCAACGGTATCGAAAATGGTAACACACGCCAATTAGCTATAGGCGACACTCACGTCTTTAGTCCGACTCTGATAAATGACTTTCGTTTTGGCTACAGCAGCATAGACATTTCTATTCTGAACGGTGGTGTAGGTGGCACGCTCGGTATTAGTGAGACCTACGCTAGGGATGCTGGTATTCCGAACGTCAATGATGGGCGGTTGGAGACTTCCGGTGCTCCTGGTTTGGGGTTTAACACTGGTGTCGGCGGAATAGAGTTCATAGGTGATGGCGGTCCGTTTACAGTGCCAGCTAAGAGCATTTACATAGGGGATTCGGTGACGTTTATTCGTGGACGTCATACTTTTCGTGCTGGTGGCTCGATAGTGCATCGTCGCTCTAAGCAGTTTGACGGTGGCCGTTCGGGTGGAGTCAAAGGTTTCTTCGGTATAGGTGATGGTGAAACTGGAAATACGCAGGCGAGCATACTACTTGGCGTGGGTCAAGCCTTTATGCAGCGCGGTTTTGTTAACGGACCGTTCCTGCAAACGTTTAATGAAGTCGGACTGTACATTCAAGATGATTTTCGGGTGAACGATCGCCTGACGCTCAACTTCGGCTTGCGGTATGACTATTTTGCAAATCCGACTGAGGATCAGGACAGACAAGGTAACTTTGACATAGCTACTCGTACGATAATAGTTGCAAACGTCGATGGATCTCGCTCGCTCATAGAGCCAGATAGAAATAATTTTGGTCCCCGGTTTGGTTTCGCATATGCTCTGACAGAAAAGAAAAATCTTGTATTACGCGGTGGATATGGACTGCTGTATGCTCAGGAGAGCGTTGGTATTCCAAACCTCACGCAGAATCCGCCGGCTTCACAGCCTACGCAATTCTTCCCTCGCGTGTTGCCTAATGGCTCACGTATTACGCTAAGAACTGGCTTCCCGACATTGACAAACGTTATTGATCCGAAGCGTCTCGATCCGAACAGCGTCTATGTCTATGTTGATCCGAATAGGCGCACACCTTACATTCACCAGTATCACTTGTCGTTACAGTATGAGTTCATAAAGAACTATGTATTGACGGTGGGATATGTGGGTAATCGTGCGCTGAAACTGCTAGCATCTCGTCAACTTGGTTCGGCAGCGAACGGATTTAACATGTTTCCAGCTACAAGTAGGTTCGGTCAGTTTAGTAACGTGCAAGCTCTCGAAAATCGTGCCTATTCTAACTACAACGGGTTACAGCTAAGTTTGAACAAGAGGCTTTCAGAGGGTTTGACCTTCTTGTTCTCTTATGCTTATTCAAAAGCGCTTGATAACGCTTCGGGGCCTGATACGAGGTTTCAAAATAGCGGAGGCGGCAACTTGAACGGTCCGCAAGATCCGCTCAACATGAATGCCGAGTATGGGCACTCTTTGTTTGATGTAAGGCATATCTTTTCGGGTAGTGTTGTCTACGATCTGCCGATTGGGCAAGGTAAGGCAATCAATCTCGAAGGTGTTGCGGACAAAATTTTCGGTGGCTTCCAACTGAATCTTATCACCTCGATTCGTTCCGGTGTTCCGTTCAACATCACGACTAGTGAAAACGGCGTAAGGCCGAATCTCGTAGGCGATCCGAAGGGACGAGGTGGATTTGGATTTAATTTGGCAGCATTTAGGGCACCTACCACGGTCTTTCGCAATGGCAGAAACATTCGCATCGGCAGTGCTGCTCGTAACTTGCTGCATGGGCCTGACTTTCAAACATTCGATCTGTCGGTACTCAAGAACATACCTCTTTCGTTCGTAAACGATGTAACTAGGCTGCAGCTACGATTCGAGTTTTTCAACATACTTAATAGGACTAACCTAGGTACGCCGAATGCGACGTTAAACTTTGACCGCAATGGCCTAGTGATAGATGATGGTAGTGTAGGCCGTTCGACTTTTGCGTTGCCAAAGCGCCAGATACAAATTGCTGCTAAGATAATCTTCTAAACTCTTGCACCGTAGAGGAGCATAGCTTCCTCTACGGTTCACTTAGATTACTCTCCGGGATATTTACAACCGCTGCTCGTAGTGTTATTCTTAGAACTTCCTGTTTTTGGAAGCCTCAAGTCGCCTGTCGTTGCAGTCTGAGAACTCTCCTGACGGGTCACTGCCGAAGAGTTAGGCTCTTACACTCCCTAAGTGTCGAGAGTGCAGACCTGCACGTAGACGACAAAATCTTATAAATTTTTTAAGGAGAGAGAACTGACGTGGCTCTTACAAGAGAAGCTAAGAGGGAGATTATTGCACAGCATGCATTGCATGAGACTGACACCGGCTCGCCTGAAGTGCAGGTAGCTATTCTGACGCGCCGCATTGAGGATTTAACTGTCCACTTTAAAACGCATACAAAGGACAATCATTCCAGACGTGGACTTTTTAAGCTGGTAAGCAAGCGCCGTAGCCTCCTTGATTACCTGAAACGTAAAGACATAAATCGCTATCAAGCCCTTATTAACAAACTCGGTTTGAGGAAATAAGCAGAGTCTCGCCGAGAAGAGAGGAGTAAATTAATGTATTTAAAGAAGGCCACTGTAGTAGGTGGCAAAGAATACTCTATAGAGACGGGCAAGATAGCGAAGCAGGCTGATGGTGCCGTGATAGTGCGGCTAGGCGACACCATGGTGTTAGTCACGGCTGTAGGTGAAAAGAAGGAATCTTCAGCTGATTTCTTCCCGTTGACGGTCGATTACAGGGAATATGGCTATGCTGCCGGTCGCATTCCTGGAGGTTATTTTAAGCGCGAAGGCAAGCCTACGGAAAAAGAGATACTTACCAGTCGTTTGATAGATCGTCCTATACGTCCGCTATTTGCAGAAGGCTACAAGAGCGAGACTCAAGTTATAGCGATGGTTATTTCAGCAGATACTGATAATGATCCAGACGTGCTAGCGATTACTGGTGCTTCAGCGGCGCTGTATTTGTCTGATATACCATTTTCTACACCGATAGCTGGTGTAAGAGTGGGGCTAATCGACGGCCAGTATGTGGTAAATCCTACGTATAGTGAACAGCGTGCTTCTAAATTGAACCTCGTAGTGGCAGGCTCGGAAGATGCAATAGTGATGGTAGAAGCTGGTGCAAAGGAAGTAAGTGAGGCCGAGATAATAGAGGCGATAGTTTTCGGACACGGTGAGATAAGAAAGCTCTGTCAAATACAGAAGATGATGCGTGAAGCTGTAGGTAAGCCTAAACGCCCTGTGTCTGTTAAACAGTATGATCCTGAACTGGTTAAGGCTGTTGAGGGAAAGTACCTTACGCGTTTACGTGAAGCACTGGATGTACGCAACAAGACTAAGCTGCAGAGCTATGCTGCGATAGAAGAGCTCAAAACATCGCTTGTGACAGAATTTGCTGATTTGCCCGCCGAAAAGCAAGCTGAACTGCCGGAAATATTTGATAGGCTCAAAGAGAAGATCTTCCGAGAGGACATATTGCAGAATCGACGTCGGCCCGATGGGCGGCGTTTTACCGAGATACGGCCTATATCATGTGAGGTAGGTTGGTTGCCTAGAACCCATGGCAGCGCGCTGTTTACGAGAGGTGAGACTCAAGCTGTGGTGACGGCGACGCTAGGTACTAAGGAGGACATTCAGTATGTGGATGATCTTGAAAAAGGCGAAGTCGGTCGTCGCTTTATGCTGAACTATAATTTTCCGCCGTTTTCCGTAGGTGAAACCGGGAGGATGGGAGCGCCGGGTCGCAGGGAAATGGGGCATGGAGCACTTGCCATGCGGGCTATAGAACCTGTTATACCTTTGGAGACCGAATGGCCCTACACGATACGAGTCGTTTCTGACATAACTGAATCGAATGGCTCATCATCGATGGCTACCATCTGTGGAGGTATATTGGCACTGATGGATGCCGGTGTGCCTATAAAGGCTCCTGTGGCCGGAGTTGCTATGGGGCTCGTGATGGAAGGTAACAAGTATGCTATTTTGACCGATATTGCAGGTGCCGAAGATCACTATGGAGATATGGACTTTAAAGTAGCAGGTACGCGAGCCGGAATTACTGCGCTGCAGATGGATATCAAAGTGTCAGGAATAAATGCTCAGATAATGAGTGAAGCACTAGAGCAGGCTCGTCAAGGCCGGTTATTTATCCTAAACAAGATGCTAGAAACCCTAGCTGAGCCTCGTAAGCAACTTAGTGTTTATGCACCTAGGATTTTCTCGATACAGATTTCGCCGGAAAAGATTCGTGACTTGATAGGGCCTGGAGGAAAAGTTATTAAGGGACTAGTCGAGCGCACTGGCTGTAAGATAGATATAGAAGATAGTGGCCTAGTGCATATAGCCTCGACAAACAGCGAGATGGCTGAGCTAGCCGTGCGACTTATTAGGGAGCTCACTGCCGAGGTAGAAGTCGGCAAGACATATTTGGGCACGGTAACTAGGCTAGCTGAGTTTGGAGCTTTTGTAGAAATTCTGCCAGGCATAGAAGGTTTGCTACATATTTCAGAGTTGGCCGACTACCGGGTGCGCAATGTACGTGACGAACTCAAAGAAGGTCAACAACTTATGGTCAAGTGCATAAGTGTAGAAGCAAACAAGATACGTCTAAGTAGACGCGCCGTGCTGCGAGATGAGAAAGTTGAGGATAAATCAGAACGACCTGAACGCAGGAGTCGACGTTAGGTTGACCCTAGCAGCCTCGGTTT
This sequence comes from Blastocatellia bacterium, assembly GCA_025057015.1. Lineage (GTDB taxonomy): Bacteria > Acidobacteriota > Blastocatellia > Chloracidobacteriales > JADJPF01 > JANWYG01. Next base: position 226,123 of record JANWYG010000007.1, on the reverse strand, counting down.
GCCAATTAGCTTGACGGGTCTATATAATCTGCCCTGCAGAAATTATAAAGCGGAGGCAAGAATGGCTAATCAAGTCTATCAGGAGCAAAAGTTTGATCTATCTGGTCTAAACGGTATTTCTGACCAGCAGCTGCAGGTACACTTTGGACTGTATGCCGGATACGTAAAGAACACGAACTTGCTAAACGAGCAGATCGATGAACTGATAAGGGCAGGTAAGTCGGGTACTCCTGAGTATGCTGAGCTGAAACGCAGGTTGGGCTTTGAATATAACGGCATGCGGCTACACGAGTATTACTTTGGCAACCTTACACGGAATGCTACAGATATAAAGCCTGATTCCAAGCTTTATGCTCGCTTGGAGGGTGCTTTTGGCAGCTTTGATAACTGGAAAAATGATTTTGTTAAAGTTGGAACTATGCGCGGTGTGGGTTGGGTGATACTCTATGAAGATCCGCTAAATGGCAACCTGACAAATCATTGGATTACCCTGCATGAAGAAGGACATCCGGCTGGCTTCAAGCCTATCCTCGTGATGGATGTTTGGGAACATGCCTTCATGGTAGACTATAAACCTGCCGAGAGAGCCAAATACATAGAGGCATTTTTCTCCAACGTCTGCTGGGAAACTGTAGAAAAACGTCTGTCTTGACGTACGTTTTGCCGAAGGAGTATCTCTTTTCCTTCGGCTGTTGCTTCTATTCCAAGGCCACGGAGCCGAGATCGGAGCCGAGATGCGATGTACTACTTGATAGTTCGTTCTCCGGGACTACAACCAAGAAGGATTTTTCTGTCCGGGCAAAAGCAGGTTATAGGTCGGTCTAGTCGTGCAGATATACACATTACTGACTCGTTTGCATCACGACTACATGCTGTGCTGGAGCTACGCGGCAATGACTTTTGGCTGACTGACTTAGGTAGTCAGAACGGTACCTATCTGAATGAAGTACGTGTAACGGGCCAAGTGTGCATGCAGTCTGGGGATTGCATACGTATAGGCGAGACCCGGCTTATCTATCACAAAGAAGCTGCGGATAGTGGAGTAGCTGGCAAAGCGAGCATCGTCTTTCGTAGTGAATCGCCTGCCGTGCAGGGAATACAGCAAGTGACGCTCGGACTTGAAGCTGCAGCTTATATGTCCAGGGTGTTTTTTGCTGGACAAGGTTTAGATAAGAAACAGCAAAGTCAAATAGCTGAAGATTTCATTAAGCATGCACGCCAACGTGACCTACTTGCATTGGTAAGTAAGGTCGGGCTGATGCTTTCTGACTGGTCGCTTGAACAACTGCTCGAAAATGTCCTCGAGTTAGTCTTTGAGTATATTAATGCCGATAGAGGCTTTCTGTTGCTGCTGGATAATAAAGGCAATTTGGTCTGTCGTGCTGCTCGTTGTAGAGAAAGTGGCCAGGAAGTAAGTCAAGTGTCTATAAGTAGGCGAGTTTCCGATCTGGTGATGCAAAAAAAGTCAGTACTTACTGCAGATGCTTTACAAGACGAGCGTTTTGCCGGAGCGCAATCGATACTGATTTCTGGAATACGTTCCTGCATGGCCGTGCCGCTTGCGCTGCGTGAGGAAGTCATAGGGATGATCTACGTAGACAATCCCTACGAACAAAGGTTCAGCGAAGCTGACCTGCAGGTGCTTACTACTATAGCTTCTGTGGCTGCTATAAAAGTAGAGCAGGCTAAACTTCTGCTTGAACACATGGAAAAGCAGCGTATAGAGCAAGAACTGGAAGTCGCTGCTAGTATACAGAAGCAAATCTTACCACAAGAGCCACCTGAGATAGAAAATCTCGAAGTAGTAGGCATAAATATTCCTTGTCATACAGTAGGAGGTGATTACTATGACTTTGTCTTGAAGGACTACGATCAGGCAGGCTTTGTCATAGCTGACGTCTCCGGTAAAGGAATACCTGCAGCACTGCTTGTGTCTACCTTGCAGGCGACTTTCCGAGCCCTTGTAGATCAGCATGAATTAGCAGATGTGGTCACTAAGTTAAACAAAGTCATCTGTCGTAGCACGACTCCCTATAGCTATATCACTTTCTTCTATGGCCTACTTGATAGAACAAGCGGTAAGTTCTGTTCTGTCAATGCCGGGCATAATGCCCCGCTCGTGATAAAGCCTACCGGTGAAGTGCTACGGCTAAGTAAGGGTGGTTTCTGCTTAGGGATGTTCGAGAAAGCGACCTATCAGGTAGAAGAAACGACGCTTGGCGAAGGTGATATAGTTTGTTTGTTCACTGACGGTGTAACTGAAGCGGCTAATGTTGCTGGTGAAGAATTTGGTGAAGAGCGTTTAATTAAAGTGATATATGAAAATAGAACACTACCTCTTAAGGAAATATCGCAGGCTTTGCTCAGAAGTATTGAAGATTTTATCGGCAACGCTCCTCAGCACGACGACCTGACATATGTTTTGTTCAGATATACACCAGAATCAGATGGAAGTACGATAATCTTCGACGTGTTCGAAGCGAACTAGAGTAAGTCTGAAGAACTCCAGCGTAAGCCTAAGAGCAAGGGCTCCTACTTTTCCTTCCAGATAGTGCTCTTGGCCAGTTAGTATATGTAGATAATGCTCCACGTTGTGTTCCCTGTGCATCCTTTGTGTCCTCTGTGACTTTGTGTCCTCTGTACTCCCTTTGTGTTCTTTGTGCCTCTGTGTTCTCTGTGCTTGCTTTGTGTTCTTTGTGCCTCTGTGGTGAAAAATAAATTAACCACAGAGACACAGAGGACACAGAGATTGCACAGAGAGGGTTAATTCTTCTTTGTACTCCCTTTGTGTTCTTTGTGCCTCTGTGTTCTCTGTGCTTGCTTTGGTGTGTGGTTAATTTATTTTATTTTCACCACAGAGATTACACAAAGCTGTGCTCTCGAAGTAGTATGGATAAAGGCCGCAATTTTGTTGCGGGCAATCATTTTTGCAGATTGAGCGAACATCTTTCTGCCGTGACTTAATCCTCCAGCGCCGTGTAGTATGACTACTGCTGGTGCAGGTGACGTTGCTGCTTCATAGTGCTCATAAGCTATCTTGCTATTGTTGCTGAGAAGCACTTGCATTTTCATTGCTGTGTAGCAACTTTATAGCCTGGTTCTTCTGGAGCTGATATTGTCATTGAGACGAATAGTGCTGTTGCTGCCAGAAGGCCCGAGGCTAGGCCTATCCAAGAAGGATACAGGGAGCCGACGATCCATCCACCCAGTATGGGTGCTGCTATGCGGGAGAGGCTTTCTATAGATGCTGCAACCCCTAGCGCTCCTCCGCGCTGCTGTGGCGGTGCAAGTTGGGTAAGTAGGCTCATAAGCGATGGTCTAATAGTTCCGTTTCCAAAAGAGATAAAGACGGCTGCAAAAGACAGTTTCCACCACTCGTCTACAAGCAGGATAGAGAAATAGCCTGTGGTGCTAGACAACATGCCTACTAGTAAAGCGTTGCGTTCACCAAGCCGCTTGACCAGCGGACCTACTATACCCCCTTGCCAGATGATCCCTAACAGTCCGACGCCAGCAAGTGTGTAACCTGCTTGTTCCGCTGTCAGGTGTAGCTGTCGGTCTGCATATAGAGCGAAAGTAGTTACAAACAGCGAAAAGAATAGTGAAAAGAGAAAGAAGACATAATAGAGTCTACGCAAGTTGTCGATGTTTGTGTATGCCTTTAGATATAGAAGAGGTATCTTACGCTCTTCTGCTGTTCGGTTTTGGGTCTCAGGCAGTATGAGCAGAGTGCTGATGATACTGCATAGAGAGAAAAAGGCAGCGACATATGCTGGGATGGTATAGCCATAACGCGACAGAAACCCTCCCAAACCCGTTCCTATGAGAAAACTAAAACCAAATGCTAGGCCAAGTATCAATCCAAAGCTCTTTGCGCGCTCTTCCGGTGACGTTATATCGCTGATATAAGCTTGGGCGACCGTGATGTTACCACCTGACAGGCCATCTATCGCTCTTGCAACAAATAGCCATACTAGCGGGTAGGGAAGTGAGCCAGCGGAAGCAAGTAATAGAAAGCCGATTAGTGAACCGATTTGGCTATAAAGTAGAAGCGGTTTGCGCCCATACTTGTCTGAAAGGCTACCTAATAGCGGTGAGGCGATGAACTGGAATATGGAATAAGTGGCTATCAGCAGTCCTATAGTAGTTGGAGTAGCTTGGAAAATCGAAGCATAATATGGTAACAGTGGCAATATTATGCTGAAACCTAGAAGGTCTATGAAGACTACTACAAAAATCGGAAAGAATCGTTTCATCCGGTTAATTCTATCGAAGGCACTATTGAAAAGCTATAGTTGTTATCCCGGTGAAATGGCTAGTTGCTTAGTTATTGGAGCTAAGAGTATAATTTTAAGCGACTGTCAGACTAGTGGCAAGGATATGCTAAAGCTTGCTCCGAAGCTTAAAATTAACCATCAGACTGCAGCACAACGCTGTGAGATTTGTCACCAAAGTGACTGTTTGAAAGATGGCCACTGTACGCGTTGTGGACAACTCAGCTCTAGTTCTAGCTCAGATAACTTTCTAGTGCGGGATGTACATATTAATGACAGACCTATTGAGAGGCGCTGGCCTATAGCCACTACTATACCTGTCGGGCCAGTTTGGAAAGGTGGACTAGTTGGGTTGATAATTGCTCGCTTGTTTACAGAGTATATGGCAATTATCGATCCTGAACCAATTGAGCTCATGCTGTTGTTAATAGTTAAAACTGTTTGTACAGTTGTGTTGCTCACTGTGTTTGTGCCTTTGGGCTGTTTGGTCGGTGTAGTTATCGGCTTTATCAAGAGTAACTTGTTGGTTTACAGGGCTAGGCGCGTGGGTCAGCTTTGAGGAAAGATCTTCCTATAGGCGATTGCTTGTGCTGCAAATATCACAGGTAGGACTAACAAACTGCCAAAGTAGCAGGCCAAGATTCCTATTAGTCCCAACAATATTGATATCCCAAACAAGCCAAGTAGACCGCCTAGATTGGCAAATACAGCACTGGCACTTAGTTTCATAGCTTCAATGGCTGAGAGATTTTTGTCTACTATCAGTGGAAAGGCAAAAATAAATACCAATGCAGTTGCTATCGCTAGGATTGAGCCAATAAACGCTGTAGTCAGTACAGGTACGGCTAGCTCTTCTAGAGTAGGCACTTGCCCGCTCTTTAGTTTTGCTAAGACACCAAATAGGCTCAGCATTTCTAGAGGTACTAAAATCAGAGCTAAGAGGATTACCTGAAGTATAGTAGCTATGAAGCTTGGCAGGAAATGTTCGAAGCCCTTCATAAGCTGCTCGATACGTACCTCTTTACCAGCTATCTTATTTAGATAGCAGTGATAGATTCCGCAGAGCATAGGGCCTAGAAGTATTCCGAAAGGGACTATGCTGCCACCTATCAAACCCAGAAAGCAGATTCCTAGAAATTTCCAATAGTCAGGTTTTATCAGTTGCCAGCCTTCTCGGAAGCATTCAGTCGGGTGTATTGCAGCAGTTCGGAATTCTTGCATCGTCATTTCCTCAAAAGTAGATGTCTATGTAGTCGACCACGTCCTCGCAAGGGTTTTGCATTTCTTGGAGTCGCCAGTAGCGGCGCTTGCCTGTAACTTTGAAAGTAAAATCACCTTCACGTAGGCACGGTTGGCCTCCGTTGATATGCGAAATGGAGGTAACTATCTTGCCGCGAAACTTAAACTCCGTAGCTTTTATCTCGGTTACTACACCCTCTATGGTGAGGTAATCACCGCCTTTACGGCTGTCTTGCCTTCCTTTGAGTCTGATAGTGCCGTTTTCTTCACTTACTTCAACCTTTCCAAAGTAATTCCAGCTAATCCATTGTAGAGAGAGCTTTTTAGCGCCTAGCAGCCGTGATTTTGCACTTTCATCGATCACTTGAGTTTGAAGCATGAGGCTTGTCAGAATGAGTATTAGATATTTCATATTGTCCTTCCCCGGACTAGGGAGTCTACCAAAAACTGACTCATGTTCAAAAGATTTATTTGAAGTTAGTGTTACGCTCGTATTTTGTAGATTATCAAGCTACAGATCGACTAATATAGTCTGCAAGCTGCATCAATCTGAGAGGAATTATGAAAGTCAAATTGCTTGCAGGTGGATCTAACGGCGATCCCAAGGAACATTATCTGACCTCTTTTATCATCAATGATAGTCTAGCTGTTGATGCAGGTTCTCTGCCGTTAGTTCTCAGCAGGTCCCAGCAGTTACTGATTAGGGATGTAATAATTACCCATTCACACCTAGACCATCTGGCGGGATTGCCATTAATGTTGGATAACATCTTTGCTGATATGGAGATTTCTGTTTCTGCCTATTCTACTAAGGAGACAATAGCTGCACTTCACGATCACATATTCAACAATGTTATCTGGCCGGATTTTTCTAGTTTTTGCAACCGGCTTGGTGCCAGACTTATATTTGAAGAGCGCCAAGCACTGACGCCCTTTAGACTAGGAGAGCTAGAAATTCTGCTTGTTCCGGTAAATCACACTGTTCCAACCTGTGGAGTAATAGTTGATGATGGACAAAGCGCTGTTGCTATTAGTTCGGATACCACTGACACTGAGGAGATATGGCGGATTGCTGGACAAAACCCTCGCCTGAAGGCACTTTTCATGGAGTGTTCATACCCTAATAGGCTAGAGCGGCTTGCCTATTTATATGGTCATCTATGCCCATCTTTGTTACTTAAGCAAGTTCAGAAGGTTGGCAAAGATGTACCTTGCTACGCTTATCACATCAAGGCGGCGTATTTACGCGAAATTATGACAGAGCTAGAAGGACTGGCGGGGGTCGTTGCAGCCGAGCCTTGCGTGGAATACGAGGTTTGATGTTGTTATTTGAGTGCTAGTCGCATATAATTCTCGTAAGTGCCAGCTTCTAACCGGGTTTTAATCAAAAATTTACGAGCTTATTTGTAATTGAGCTATTAAAATCAGAAGCTTCTGAGTGGTTAGGAGGTGGATATGAAGCTTGCGGGTGTCGGTTTGGCGATTTTTGGTATTGCAATTGTTATCTCTGCACAGGAAGTTTCTATCTATCACGAAGTTTCAGAAGTAGAGATTAAAAACATTAGCTCTTTGGGGCTAATGGGTGGGATGGTCAGTATAAGCACTGGCGGTATGGGTAGTACAAGCGGTAGCCAAAGTAATACCTGGCGCTTAGAGTTTAGGCTCAAGAATACTTCTGATAAAGTGATTACTCGCGTAGGCTGGCAGTTCAAAATGCCCAATTCTCCTAGGCCACAGGATATAAGGCAGTTTAGGACCAAGTGTAAGGTGAAGCCTCAGAAAGATGCTGTGGTCGGTGAAACTGTAGTGATCGATCCTAGCCTTGTTCCTGAAAGACCGGTAATTTTGTTGAACGTAACTAGGCTTGAATTTGAGGATGGTACTTACTGGGAACAGCCTGCTCCGAAGCCAGAGGAGAAATAGTTACCAATCATCCGAACAGATTGACTAAATTCAAGTGATGCTTACTGAGCTTACTGACGATCCTGTAAAAGCAGCTCAGTTCATCCGTAAGGGCGAAATAGTAGCTTTTCCTACCGAGACAGTATACGGGCTTGGTGCTGATGCTCGTAATCCTGTCTCAGTTAGCAAAATATTTGCGGCAAAAGGTAGACCTACGGATAACCCGCTGATAGTTCATATAGCTGATAAGCTGCAGTTGTTAGAAGTAGCTCGTGAGTTACCACCTTTTGCCGAGGCCCTTGCTGAAAGATTCATGCCAGGCCCTTTAACGCTTGTGCTGTTTCGTCGAAGAATAATACCAGATATAGTGACTGCCGGGCTTGATACTGTAGGCGTTCGCTGCCCTCAGCATCCCTTAGCACAAGAGTTTCTTAGGGCTGCTGCCTGTCCTGTAGCTGCACCGTCTGCAAATCGTTCTGGCAGGCCTTCTCCTACTACTTGGCGAGCTGTATTGACAGAACTAGAAGGTTTGCTTCCGTGTGTTCTCAAGGGAGAGCAAAGTCATTTTGGTCTTGAGTCGACCGTGGTTGACTGTACAGGAGAGATGCCTTTGGTCTTGCGTGCCGGTGCCGTAACCCTTGAACAGTTGTGTCAAGTTGTACCCTCCACGCGATTAGCTGAATGTAACGCTAAAGTGCGTTCTCCCGGTATGAAGTACCGTCATTACTGTCCCAGGGTGAACGTCGTCTTAGTAAATTCGCCTCAAGAAATCCCTATGGAGCTGTCAACTCGCTCGGCCTACATCGGTCTAGTTACCCCTAAGCTGCCTTTGCAGAAGACGGTAGTCTGTGAAGGCCTAGAGGATTATGCTAGGCAGCTTTTTGAGTTTTTTAGAGAGTGTGAGATGGCTAATGTCGAGCAGATATTTTGCCAGACCGTGGAAGATAGGGGTTTGGGGCTAGCGCTGATGGACAGGCTGAGACGTGCAGCGGCTATGCTTTAGGCTCGTCCTCAAACAGCCTGCAGCTTCTATTCTGCTTAAAATAAAACTTGCTGGATAAAGCTACTTTTTATGATATCATCATCTGCGACGTACGTCTACTAGTCCTTCGGAGAGTACTACCATGCGCCCTTACTTTTTTCTACTTACCTTGGTTTTATCTACGGAGGTTTTTGCGCAGAAAGACTATCAACTAACGGTAACACCGTCTCAACAGACCGTTAATGCTGGTCGGTCAGCTACCTATACTGTTACTGCCGTCCCTTCAGGGGGATTTAAAAAGTCGGTTAGTCTAAGCTTGCAGCTATCGCCACCTAGTTCTGATGTAACAGCAACACTAGCTAGTTCGGTACTAGCACAGGGCAGTAGCACGACACTTACCGTAAATACTAGCGCATCTGCAAGCGCGCAGACCGTTCAAATGGTAGTTGTGGGCGTTGCTGGTAAACGTACTCGCTCTGTACTTGCAAGCATAAGCATAAATGTGCCGCAGTTTAGCTTGAGCATCACGCCACCTACCCTGTCTGTAGTTCAGGGCGAAAGGGTGAGGTTTACCATATCTACTCAAGGCGAACCTGACTTTAACCGTGACGTAGTCATATCTGCAAACACTCAACCAACTGTAGGTTTTACTCTATCGAAGACAACCCTGCGTCCACCTACAGACTCAGCTACGCTCGAAGTTGGCACGGAAGGGTTACCCGTAGGTACATACATAGTTAACATAGCTGCTACTGCTGGTAATATAGCTCGACAAGCTTCTGCGAGTTTTACTGTAACTCCGCGACCTCCAGCTGCAGGAACAGCTAGACTACGTGTCAATGAAGAGACGATTAACATTCGTGCTGATGAAGAGGGACATGTGCTTGTTACCGGCCAAGTCGAGAACTTTGGAGATGGAGACGCTATCTTTGTCGAGGTCACTATCAAAGTCTTTAAACAAGGCAATAGGCTGGTGGAAACACGTTCTACTTTTATCAACGGTTTTCCAGCTATTACTTCAAGCGGTGTGTTTATAAGAACTGCACTGCCGCGAGGCAAAAAGGCTAGCTTCCAAAGAGTCTTCGATGTAGCCTATTTGTTCGAATCTCAAACCGTTGAGATAACCATCAATTTCCTTCAGGATAACGGCCTTAGAGCACCTCAGGCAAATCTGGTAGTCTTGTCGCTGCAACGCACTGTAAATCAGTTTGGCGGCTCGAACTACTCTGTGAGAGTTCGAAATAATGGCACAGTGACTGCGCGTGCCCCTCAAGTAATAATAGATGGCTTCAATCGGGCTGATCAGCTCTTCAACGTCGTAATTGCCGGAAAAGGGGAACTTTCCGATACCCTAGCTCCCGGCGCAGAACGAACATTTACGGCCTTCGATAAGTTGGACTTTAACCAAACACGGATAAATGAATCTCACTGTATCTGGATCGATGACGGTGCTCGCACCTTTGCCGACGAGCCAGATTTTGGTTCGCTTACGGGTCTCGCTCTACAGGAAAAACTCTACCAGTATAACCTGTTACAGAAGCTAACCCACCAGTTTATCCTCAAGTATCTGAAATAGAAAGTGGCGAGAAAAGCCTTCTCGCTGCTTTCTAGCTTAACTAACGGCAAGCTTAGTCGTCTAGACTCTGTCTAAGATTTGATCTAAAAATTTAGATAATATATTGAGCAAACATTAGACACTGTTGGGGATAAAGAGGTTGCGTGAAAGTAGCGATAGTAGGAACAGGTATAGCAGGGATGGGCTGTGGCTACTTCCTGCACGGTCAGCATGAGCTAACGTTTTATGAGAAAAATTCTTATATAGGTGGCCATACTAACACTGTTACAGTGGACGAGGAAGGCACGCAGATACCGATAGATACTGGTTTCATAGTATATAACGAGGTTACATATCCCAATCTGACTAGACTGTTTGCTAAGTTAGAAGTCAAAACACGTCCTACATCGATGTCGTTTAGTGTTCAGCACCTGCCTTCAGGATTGGAGTTTTCAGGTAGTGGACTAAGGGGACTCTTTGCGCAGGTTCGTAACCTTTTCTCGCTGAGATACTTGCAGATGTTGATGCAGATAAACCGATTTAACAGTCAATGCGTAGAAGTTTTAGAGAACAAGCGTTATGCAGGCTATACTCTGGCAGATTATGTGCGAGAGAAAGGTTACGGTGAAGATTTTTTGCATCGCTACATCGTGCCTATGAGCAGCGCGGTGTGGTCTACTGAGCCAGATCTCATGCTCGAGTTTCCGGCAGTGACGTTAGTTAGATTTTTTCACAACCATGGATTTTTGAGGATGTACACTCAGTTGCAATGGAGAACTGTTGTCGGTGGTAGCCACAACTACAGGGATCGACTAATAGCGCCTTTTCGCGAGAGAATACGTGTTGGTGTTGCCGCAGTAGCTGTCGAGCGGGTAGGCGCTGGTGTAGTAGTAAGAGCTTCAGACGGAACGGCTGAACGCTATGATGCTGCCATACTAGCTTGCCATGCAGATGAGTCACTTGCGTTGCTGGGTAGCACTGCTACTCCGCTGGAGCGCAGTCTGCTTGGGTGCTTTCGCTACCAACGCAACTTGGCGGTCTTACATACAGACGAAAGCGTTATGCCGAAATCACGTCGAGCTTGGGCTTCTTGGAATTACCGTCTGGAGTACGACTCTACGGGCAAGCTTCGTCCTTCGACGATATACTATATGAATAGCTTGCAGCAGGTATCACAAAAGAAAAATTATTTTATTTCTATCAATGATCCAGGCAATGTTTCTGCTGATAGGGTGCTCTACAAAGTAGAGTACGCTCATCCTATATATTCACTTGAAGCAGTAAAGGCTCAGCAGCGGCTACCGGAGTTGAATGCTAGCGGGCCAGTCTACTTCTGTGGCAGCTACTTCAGGTACGGTTTTCATGAAGATGCCTTTGTGTCAGCTATACAGGTCTGCGAACAGCTCAAAGGTGGTAAGGTGTGGTGAGATCCCGCTTGTACGAGTGTAGCATCATGCACGAACGGCTGTGTCCGATTCGCTATGGCTTTCGACATCGTGCCTTTATCTTTTGCCTAGATTTAGATGAAATTCCGTCTTTGGCGAAACGACTGTGGTTGTTGTCAAATAACCGCTTAGGTGTATTTTCCTTCTATGACAGAGATCATTTGTCTTTCGGGAAAAGTTCTGTCCGTCAAGCTATCGAATCTTACGCCCTTGCACACGGAGTAGATGTTTCTGGTTGCAGAATAGAACTTGTTACCCACTTACGCACTTTGGGATATATCTTCAACCCCGTGTCTTTTTATTTCTGTAGCGATTTGACAGGTCAACCTGTATGTGCTGTAGCAGAAGTAAGTAATACTTTTGGTGAGATGAAACCATACTTTCTGGGAAAAGAGACGCTTGAAGACGGACTTTTTCGTCTGCAGGTAGCAAAGCATTTCTATGTCTCTCCCTTTATTCCAATGGATTCGGTCTTCGAGTTTAGACTAAGGCCGCCTGCAGAAAGAATACACCTTGCTGTTGATTGCTACGTTGATAGTAAGCCGTTGCTTGTTGCTGCTATGTGGGGAGAACGTCGCAGTTTGGATGATGCGACACTTTGTTTCTATGCCATTAGGTTTCCGTTTATAACGCTAAAAGTTATCGGCTTGATACATTGGCATGCGTTGAGGCTGTATCTTAGAAGATTGCCGTTTTATAGGAAGAATTCACATTTGGATTTGCAGAGAGGTTTTTATGGAAAAAAATCTCGTTAATGTTGCTGCTATTCCTGTCCGAGGGGTTTATGAAGCTCTGGTGCATCAGGCTTTTTCTGGCATGAAGCGGGGGCAACTGCGTATGACACTACCTTCTGGGGCAGTAGTGGTGTATGGCAGCGGTGCCCAAGGACCTTTAGCTGCTATCAAAGTTAACAGGGAAGAGTTTTTCCGCAAGTGTGTACTCTACGGCGACATAGGATTTGGCGAAGCCTACGTAGACGGTGATTGGGATAGTGACGATATAGTGGCTGTTATCTCTTGGTTTATAGCCAATATCGACTCTGCTCCTACGCTTTCGGGAGGACGAAACTTGCTATGGGGTAATCTGTTGCGATTCGTTAATAGACTGGGTCATCAGTTACGCCGGAATACTCTTGTAGGAGCGCGTAGGAATATTAAAGCGCACTACGATTTGAGTAACGAGCTGTTTGAGCTCTTTCTTGATCCTAGCATGACGTACTCTTGTGCTAGATTTGAGGGTTCAATAACCGAGCTTGAGGCTGCACAAAAATGTAAGTATGAGACTATGTGTCGTAAGCTCAAGCTTCGGCCAGAGCACCATCTGCTTGAGATAGGCTGTGGCTGGGGCGGTTTTGCAATATATGCTGCAGGTAACTATGGCTGTCAAATTACAGCAATTACTATCTCCGAGCAGCAGTACGAGTATGCAGTTCGTCGAGTGCAAGAAGCGGGCCTTGACAGTCGTGTCAGGATACTGCTGTGCGACTATAGAGAAGTCAAAGGCGAGTTCGATCGTATAGTTTCTATAGAGATGCTTGAAGCAGTCGGCCATAAGTACTTAAGCAGTTTCTTTCGAAAGTGCCATGAACTGCTCAAGAAGGATGGGATTTTAGGCTTGCAGGTGATAATATGTCCCGACTCACGTTACAAGAGTCTGAGGCGTGGAGTGGATTGGATACAAAAACATATCTTTCCTGGATCGCTACTGCCTTCAATAGCAGCGATAAATAAAGCAATCAATGATACCGGAGATATGTATCTACACGGTTTGGAAGAAATGGGACTGCATTACGCCAAAACTCTGGCTACATGGCGCGATAATTTCAATGCTAATCTACCTGATATATATTCTCTCGGTTTTAATGAAAAATTCGTTCGCAAGTGGAATTATTACTTCAGTTACTGCGAAGCTGCCTTCCGAATGCGCAACATAAATGTAGTGCAAATGATCTATTCTCGTCCAAATAATTTAGGAATATGAAATGGTAATAATTTGTTTCTTTGTAGTTCATTGGTTTTCTTCTTTGTTCTTCCAGACCTTTTTTTTGCATAGATATGCTGCTCATAGGATGTTTAAGATGAGCAAGTTCTGGGAAAGGACTTTTTATTTACTGACATTTATCTTTCAAGGTAGTTCGTTTCTGAACGCTCGTAGCTACGCCATAATGCATCGTATGCATCATGCTTATAGCGATACAGACAAGGATCCGCATACTCCTGTGACGGGCGGACTGGTGGCTATGGTGTTGAGCATGCTGAAGGTCTACCACGGGATACTTGTCGGAAATATAGTTCCTGAAAAGCGGTTTACAGAGAATATCGCTGAGTGGCCACTGCTTGAAAAGGTTGCTGATAGTTGGTTGGTTAGAATAGGATGGGGAGCGCTTTATACTCTTTTTTATTTCTACTTTGCGACTGACTGGTGGATGTATCTTCTTTTACCCATGCACTATGTGATGGGGCCGATACATGGAACGATAGTCAATTACTGTGGTCACAAGATAGGATATCGCAATTTTGCTCGCTCGCGTGACAATTCACGAAACACTCTCTTTTGGGATGTCTTGTTGCTAGGTGAGCTGTTTCAAAATAACCATCATACTTATCCGAATAGAGTTAATTTCGCCGTACGTTGGTTTGAATTTGATCCTGTATATCCCCTGATTAGATTGATGGCATTTTTGGGAATAGTTGCACTTGCTGAGCAGAAGAAGTGAATCTCATAGGTTTATTTCTCAAAAACTTTGCTGGGCTGCTCGACCGGGATGTTTTGCCAGATTGGTTGATACGGCTAGCAATCAGGCGGCTTCTCCGAGAAAGGCTAGAAAAACAGTATTGTGCTGATCCTGAAACTGAACAAGAGCGCTTCAATGCTCTTCTAGAGCATATGTCTGTTTCCCCTATAGCTATAGAAACTGCTTCGGCAAACGAGCAACATTACGAGGTCCCTACTCGATTCTATGAGCTCGTGCTTGGGAGATATCTCAAGTACAGCTGCGGCTACTGGCCGCAGGCTGTGTCTCATCTAGATGCTTCTGAGGAAGCGATGTTACGGCTTACTTGTGAGCGTGCTCAGGTATCTGAAGGACAGCAGATATTGGATCTTGGCTGTGGTTGGGGGGCATTTTCTCTCTATGTTGCCGAACAGTACCCTACGAGCAAAATCACTGCTCTTTCTAATTCTCGCACTCAAAGGGAGTATATAGAGAAACAGGCTCGGCTGCGAGGTCTGAATAACCTAGAAGTGATCACTGCTGACATAAACGACTTTGTTATCGACCGGGGCTTTGATCGTGTAGTATCGGTAGAGATGTTCGAGCACATGCGTAACTACGCAAAACTGCTAGAGCGGTTGGCAAGAATTGTTAAGCCTGAAGGGAAGCTGTTCGTGCACGTGTTTGTTCATCGTGAGCATGCCTACTTTTTTGAAGTCGAAGATGAAACCGATTGGATATCAAAACATTTTTTTACAGGAGGCATGATGCCAAGTGATCGTCTGCTTCTATATTTCCAACAGCACTTTAGGCTGCAGCGACATTGGCGGATAAGTGGGCTGCATTATCGCCGAACGGCAGAAGCATGGCTTGAAAATATGGACAAGAATCGCTCTGAGATACTTAAGCTTTTTGCTGATACTTACGGTCAAGAGCAAGCCTTACGATGGTTTTCTTATTGGCGGATTTTTTTTATGTCTTGCTCGGAGCTTTGGGGGTACAACAGTGGTAGGGAGTGGTTTGTTTCGCATTATCTTTTTTCACCTCACAGGTAGAACCTTTCTAGGTTCTTAAGTATCCGCTCGTTTTCTTTAACTAGTTGTTTTTTGTGTCTCAGGGCTATTTCCGTTGCTATTGCGTTTATCAATACAGAGAAGGCGGCGAAGCTGTTCGTATACAGCAGGTTTTCATTGCTTATGATCAGTCTGTGCTGCGAAACGAGCCCTACTGGAGAAGTCGGCTTGTCAGTAAAGCAGAGTATTGGTATGCCTTCTTGGTGAGCTAAGTTGGCAAATTCTAGGACTATTTTTGAGTAGGGTGGGAACGAGAATACTATTAAAAGATCGTTGCTATTAAGTCTTATAATTTTTTCTTCGATGGGAGTGACTTCAGCGTCAGAAGATATGGCATTAACCCCGACTTGCTGCAGCAGATATGAAGTTGTCCTGGCTAATATGGCAGAAAGCCCTACACCTAAGGCGAATACTTCATCGGCTTTACATATCTGCTCGATGATCTTACTGAACTCGTCACGACGCAAACGGGAAATTGTCTGATTGATGTTTTCTACATCTTGCTTAACTACGCGAAATAGTATGTCTTTTTGTCCCCTAAGGCCTGCTATCTTAAATCTTTCTTCTGGTTTTAGTTCTTCTTTCAGCTCGGACAATAGATCCCGCTTTAGGTCTATGTATCCTTCGTATCCGAGCATCTGGGCAAATCTGATTACCGTTGCGTTGCTTAAACCAAGCCTGCGTCCGAGCTCTGCACTTGAAAGCATAGGTATTTCGGCCGGTGAGTTTAGTACGTAGTCTGCTAACTTGCGAAAGCTCTCCGTCATTTCACCGTATCTCTCTAGTAGCCTCTCCTTTAGCTTCATAACATTCTCCTTATCAACTAGCAACTTTTTTTCTTTACAATCGAAAATTGTAATAGAAGTTACAGTATTAGCATATAATGTAACAAATCCTTCAGGTTAGCAAGCAAGGGGTTATCAATGTTAGCGCGCAAACGACAAATATGTTTATTAATAATTGGGATGTTACTTGCTTCGGTCAATGCTTACTCACAGGGTGTAGTAGTGGTAGCTGGTGGAGGGTACGAAGGGGACATAGGAAACACAAGTTCATGGTCATATTTGCTTTACAAGAGGTTGGTAGAAAATGGGGACACAAATGGTGATGGCGTTGTAAAAGTAGCTATTCTAGCTACGGAGCCGCCTGCAGACAATTTTTTGAGAGATTATTTTGTTTGGTTGGGAACGCAGGTAGGCAGGCAAGTGGCAGCGAAGGACTTCCACATACCGAGGCGCGCTGATGCCAACAGTTCTATGGTAAACGAAATAGGCGGTTATGACGTCGTGTTCATCAAAGGTGGGGATCAAGGAGTTTACTATGATGAGTGGAACGAGACTTTGTTAGAGATCAACATTCGTCAGGTTGCCTCGCGAGGAGGTGCAATAGGTGGAACCAGTGCAGGTGCGATGAGCCTAGCTGAGTACAGTTTCAGTGGTGGTCGTGATCTTGTTTCTACAGATGTGTTAGCTGATTCACACACAAGTTATCTTAATGACGCGAGTCTACCGGGAACTTCAGGAATACATGCTGACTTCTTTTCGTTTGTGCCTAAGGTAGTTATAGATACCCACTATACGCAGCGTGCGCGGATGGGGCGTCTGATAGGGATAATGGCTAAGGCTGTAGAAGACTTTGCTGATCGTAACTTGCTTGCTATAGGTATTGAGCAGAAGACAGGTCTGGTGATACGCAACGGCATAGCCGAGGTAGTTGGCGTAGGTGAGGTAGCTTTCTTGCGCGAGAGTGCATCTTCCGTACTCAGAAGGACTGCTGGTCGACCGTTGTTTTATACAGATCTCGTGTTGGATCGTTTAACGCACGGATGGCGTTATGACCTAACCCGGCGTGTACCCGTTACTGATGTACTGCCTGCCGGTGTGGTGCCTGTTAGCTATGCGGGCAGTGGTAGCGCAAATTCTGGGGCTCTCACGATCGATGGTGCGATCGAGGCTGACGCAGCGAAGTTTAACTATAGAGCCAGTTACTATCCTAATGACTACTCGTTGATAACAAGTAGCTTATCAACCTACATCAGAAATGCCATAGGCTTTACTGACTGTGGTAACATCGATAACCGGATGGACAAGCAGGAGACCATATTTCGAGCGCTGTATGATAGACCTTCTGACACTGCTTTTTTGGTACACCGAGGAGGAGCAATTACGCGCATGGCCTCTGAGCCGGATGTAGTGTCGTTTGCTCGTGCCGGTTCTGCCAGCGAGGTTGCTACTATAGTGATAAGTGGTAAGACAGCTACCTACAAAGGTTTATCGCCGTTTATATCTAACTATGCTAGCCGTGGGGGGAGTTTGCGTGCTGCTGCGTTGACAAACTTGACGGTACATGTACTTGCTGAGAGTTCGATTCAGGGCTACAGGTACAACACTCGTACTTGCGAACTAATTTTTTCAGGTGGAAGTATTTTGGCGGAGGTCGAGCCTAATGACAGTAGATCAAGCGCGCAAAACTTGGCCTTTTTGCCAGTGACGGTAAGGGGATATATCTCTTCAACTGCTGACAAGGATTATTTCAAGATACAGCTTGCTCCTGGGCAGAGGGTAACAGTCACATTGCAAGTACCTGCTGCTGGCGACTATGATCTCTACTTTATGAACAGTAAAGGGAATACTTTGGTTCGTTCAGTCAACAGCGGTTATGGAATACCTGAATCTCTAACTTATACCAATACAAGTAGTAAGATGGCTGTGTTCTACGTGGAGGTAGAGAGCTATCGTGGAGCGAGTACTACTTCTGAGTATGTACTGACTATCCAACCTTGAATGCTTTCTGAGCTTGCTATTTGTTTTTTATTAAGTTAGACTATATCTGCTTTCCGTTTATAGGGTTAGAAGGGGAGGACATTTTATGGCTTTAAAGCGAGTCGCAGGCCCTACCTTAGTGCTGCTACTTTTGTCAGCAAGCGTTTTGGCTGAGGATACTGATTATTTTGGCAGCGAAACTATAGTTTACATATATGAGACCGTAGGTGACAGCATGCAAGATCTCCAGCGGCGGGCTTTACCGGCGGCGGATTCTAAGGACGAGTACAAGAGCTATAGCGGAGTGGTTGCTAAGCAGACTCCCCAGGAGATCTTAGAAGAATCGGCTAAATTCCTGGAAAAATATGAGAAGAGTGATTTGCGTTCGCTGGTATATCAAGGGATGGTTAATGCAGCGATAAGGTTAAATGATCTGCAGCTTGCTTTTGATATAGGTAGGAAGGCATTGAGTGAGTATCCTGATCATATGCTTGTGATGACGCAACTGGTTACAGTGTCAGCAAACAAGCTGCTTTATGGTGATAAGGCTTACGTCGTTGATGCGGAAAAGTATGCCCATGAAGTTCTTGGCTTGGTAGAAGCTGGCAAGATGCCCTATGGTTATAAGCCTGACAGGTGGAAGGCGTATCTACCTACGGTAGTCGCTGACATGAACTGCGCACTGGGAATAGTAGCGCTTTATCATCATCAAGATGAGCAGGCTGCTGTCGAGAGGTTATCGATTGCTGTGCAGAATAATCCTTACGAGCCTTATGCTTATTATCTACTTGGTAAGGCTCAGGTAGCTATTTACCAAAAAGCAAACCGATCGACAAAGAAACCAGCTTCCTCCCTAAGTCTACAGGCGAAAGAGCAGCTTAGTAAGATAGCTGATACCTATGCCAAGGCGTTGCTGCTTACAGAAAGCGAGTCCTATAAGTCTTTGAGAGCAGCACTAGAGTATGACATTCAGTCTTTCGGAACCTCGCTGGGTGAGAAAATTAAGGCTGAATTGGCAAATGCTATAGAGCTTGCTCGTTCAAACAATACGCTTTTGGCTAAGCCTCCTGCTACGGCAGCGACTCCGAATCCCTAAAAAACTCCACAAAGAGCCTGCCTTTATCTGGGTAGGCTCTTTTTATTTACCTAGGAAGCTAGATGATGAGGCCTTTACTTGTAATAATTTTCATCAGCGCAATCGCACTTGCGCAGGGTCGTAAACAATCGGGTAATCCGAATATAGATATGAGTTATCATCTCGAAATGGCACGAGCAGCGGCTGCGCATCGTGCTAATCGGCTTGTTTCGGAAGAAGAATTCATCAGGATGAGTAAGGGGCCGAATACGATAGTGCTTGATGCAAGAAGTAGAGAAAAGTATGACGAGATGCATGTTAAAGGAGCAATTAACCTAAGTTTTCCTGATATAGATATAGCCTCGCTAGAGCGTTTAATTCCGAACAAAGAGACTAGGATACTTATTTACTGCAACAACAATTTTAGGGGTGCCGAAAGGCCGTTTCCTGCTAAGTTGCCAGCTGCAGCGCTAAACCTTTCCACCTATACTACCCTTTACATCTACGGGTATCGCAATGTCTACGAGCTGGAACCTCTTATCGAGATAGGCAAATCTAAACTGGAGTTTGAAGGTACACTGGTTCGTTAGTTTTGTGGATGTTGATGAAGGTAATAGGTCAAGGCTAAAGCACTTAATCTAGTTATATCGGTACCTTCGGCTAGTAGCATCTATTGCGCTTGATTGTAAGCGCGAAGCCCCCTGTAGGGGGCGACTACTTAGAAAGCTTTCGCTTACAAAAAAAGAAGTTTTCCCAAGGAAAAAGCAGACTCTAGTTTGTTTTCTTATATTTTCTCAGAGCTTCTCTTAGCTCTGCTAAGGTATTTGTTAGCAATCTGTGCAAGCGTAAGCGGTTTTCGTGGCTGAAGATGAATTGATCAATGTCAATGATGAGTTTTTTAGTGGCCATAACAGAGTTGAGCTGATGATCTAGGCGGATATCTCCTAACAGCGGGACTCTGAAAATATTTTGCAGATCAGTACGGTACATTTGCAGCAAATCATCTGGATCAGCTACGTAGTTTTTTACTTCTGCCTGGACGGTAAGTACAGCTTTGTTTCCTACGAGCATTTCTCCTAAGGCGCTACCACCAGTCTTACGGTCTAAAATGATGGTGACAGAGTTTAAAATAGGGTCAGAGACGAGTTTGAAGCTGATGTATTGCTGGCCACTGTCAGCATAGAGCCTTATCGTAGGTGCGCCGAGATGGTGCATAGCGAGTACTAGCTCACCTATCATGATCTCGTCTTTACTTTCTCGCATCTCTTGTTTGTGCTTAAAGTTGGAAAGAAAAGAGAACACAAGTTCCTCCTATTGCAACCTGCCTCTCAGATACTTTTCAAGTGAATGCAGCGTTGCTTGAATGTGTTGTTGGAGCAAAGTTTGGTCTATCTGAAAATTTGCCTTAAAGTAATCATCTAGGTTTAAGATCAGCGTAACTTGAGCATAGATATATCCTGCAGTGATGTCTGCATCGCAAGTTATAATGCCAGGTTCTGAAGTATCTAGAAAGGAGCTCTTTATTTCTGCTTTAAGTGTTTGCCAAATAGAACTAAAGTTTGGAGTCATTATGCCATAGCCTATGATCACTTGCGCGTGCCTACCAAGCACTTTGGCGGTCAGTAGGTCCTCGGCCAAGTTTTTTAACCTAAAGATTACTCTTACTTTAGTTGGTAGATGCTCGAAGCGTAAGTAGTGATTCTGTCCGTCCGAGTTAAGATCTATCAATGAGTAGCCTATTTCTACTGTGGAAGCTATGACTGCACCTACCAACATATCATCTAAGTAGGTGTTGCGTATCACTTCGTTGTGGTACTGCCAACTTTTTTTGACAAGACCTACGAATACTTGATCTAGTTGTTCTAATTTTTCAGACATTTAGCTTTTTCCTAATGAAAATCTTAGAGAAACGAAAGAGTACTAGGGCTTTGCGATTTATGCAAGTAAAAAGTAGGACTAGCGAGCCAGCTGCTAAATGAGGAATTTTCACGGAGCAGTGTTACACTGCAGTGTTGCAGTGTAACACTTGGAGAAGGTGAGCACTAAGCGGCAGTGGCAGGACTGCAGCAGCCAAGCAAACAGCAGCTTGCGTTGTCACAGCAGTCAGTAGCAGCAGCTACTTTGTCTTTTAGACAACAGGCGGCTTCAGGTAGACAGCAAGTTGTATCTTCACAGCAAGCGGCTGATGAAGTCTTAGTGTTATCTGAGGAGTTTGTAGGGGTCTTTTCTTCCTTGCATTTGTTTCCACCACCTTTGTTCTTACACTTGCATTGGGCTTTATCCTTGCAAGCGGCCTTATCCTTACAGGCAGCCTTGCATTGAGCGCTGCAAGAAGCCCCTCGAGTGTGTGCTTGAGAAGGGACTACATAAAGGCTGAATATTAGAGCCAAAGAAATTAAAGCTGTCTTGATGTTCATAATTTTCTCCTTATCAGTTTGTGTTTTACTAAAAAAGCAGAACCTAGCTTTTGTATTGTGGCGTAAGGAGGTATTAAATTAGGAAAGTACAACACTTCAGGTATGTATCTGACTTTGTTAGAAGTATTGGTTTTATATGTTGAAAGTAAGACAGATGGATCTGCTGCTCTGTTGGTATTGTAGTGGTAGTTGCGGATAAAAGATAGGTTATATTGATAGGTGTTAGCAGAGTATCATCTTTCGAGCAGTCACATTCCTTGCAGCAGCTTTTCTTTAGCGAAGGTCTCTCATTACAGCAGCTATGGCGATATTCTATAAAAAGTATTTCAGGTGTCGAAATAAGGCTGCAACATGGCAAGCAGCCTAGCAAGGTTGCGGCAAATATCAATGTTGTGCTGATCAAAGAAGCTACTTTAGCGTTTTGCAACCTTTGAAACAAATTCATAAACTAGTTATAACAAGCAGCCTTAAGAGCTGTCAACTTCTGGTAGGAATCAGTTGTTCTGTTTGCAAGGATGATACAACAGTTATTTCGTTTTACGCTTCTTAAGTGTAAGGAGGCCTTGGTTGAAAGGAGCGACCGTATGTTTAGAGGAGTGGTGCTTGTTTTATTTTTGTTCTTCTATTCCTTGGCAATAGTCTTTGCTGGTGGAGGAAGGCAAGGTGACAATACGGATACTTCTCAAGGCGACTACTTTACGCTTTCTGTTACTCTGCCTTCAGCCGCTGTCTCTTTGTCTGGGGCAGAAGAGAGTGTAGGTAGTTTTGCTGCTAAAGCTACCACTAGGATGTTGCCGTTGCCACAGCCAGAACCTCAGGATTTTGAGATTTCCGTTAGTCCTACGCAAGCTCAGGTAGTACCTGGTGGCAGCGTAGATTTTAGTCTGACTATTACGAAAAAAGGAGGATTTAACGGCACGATAACTTTGACTATTACAGGCTTACCTCCGGGCGCTACGGTGACTGTTCTTGGTAATGCATCACCTTTCACGTTGCGAATATCTGTAAGCAGTGGCACGCTCGAAGATGACTATCGTCTTACTATTTCTGGTCAAGCTGTTATAAATGGACAGACCGTGACTAGGTCAGCAGTGGTTATCCTGAAAGTAGTAAATCAAGTCTGTAACTATTCTCTCACACCCGCTACGGCAAATTTTCCTTCGCAAGGGGGAAACGGTACTGTAGAGGTAAGTACTACCACGGATTGCAATTGGCTTGCTGCTTCTTCCGAGAATTGGATTGTCCTGAATAATAGGTCAGGCTCTGGTAGTGGCAGAATATCTTACTCAGTTATGGCAAACAACAGTCCACAAAGCCGTACTGGGCGCATAACTGTGGCTAATTCCGTTCATACTGTGCAGCAGGCTGGGGCTGATACCGTACCGCCAACAGTGCGTGTTCTGTCACCAAACGGTGGAGAGATGTTTGAAGCGGGAGATAAGATTACGATCCGATGGGAGGCAAGTGATAATCAAGAAGTGGTAAAGTCAAAGGTAGAAATTTTGCTTGGATCTAATTCTATCTTAGTAGCTGACAACCTAGCAGGAAATATACGCAGTGCGGATTACCTTATTCCTCCACAGGCAGCAGGTTCTACTGGACTTGCTCGTGTAACCGTATTTGATGCTGCAGGAAACGAAGCCAACGACACCTCCGATGGCACTTTTACCATACTTGCAAAAGATAATACCCCACCTGTAGTCACATTGCTTTCGCCTCGAGGTGGAGAAAAATTCACTGCCGGTACGCAAACGCAAATATGTTTTTGTGCTACGGATGTAGGCAGCGGGATAGCTTACATAGAAGTGGAGTATTCTACTGATGGCGGTGCGACGTTCCCGAACGGCATAGCCAAAGTCGCTCAAGTAAATCAGGTCTTTTGGAACATACCAGATGGATTAAAAGGCAACAACATCAGAGTGCGAGTGGTAGCAGTAGACAAAAGTGGAAATAGAGGCTCTGCTACTAGTGGCAACATTACTATAGAGCCTGCTGTAGAGCCTACTCCGAAGCCCAGGTTGCGAGTCATTATTAGCTTCGAGCCGCCACCTGCTAATACGGTAGCGCCACCGCAGAACGTGCGTGTAACTGCTACTGAAGCCAAGCCAGATAGTCCGCAGCTACTTGCTGTAGTAGGTGCTGCAAACGTGCCAAGCGTAAGCGTGGTTGGCTATAATATCTACCGGGTGCAACAGCCTCCAGAAGGTCAACCTATGCCTACTGCAGAGGAAGTGGTAAAACCACAGAACATGATAGCTTCGGTTGGAGCAGGTATAACTGCTTATACGGATGAAGTGACTACAGCCAAGGGGGATAACTTTGCTTATTCAGTTTCTTCTACTTTCGGCAGTGGTCAACAAAGTGGTGGATCACCTCCTACGGGCACAAGCTTGCCGGTAATAAAGAACCCTCGATTCGATAAGCAGAAAGGGCTAGTAATGGATCTTGCTGGCTCTTATATAAAGCCAGGTGCTACACTTACGGTCGACGGTAAGGAAACTTACAAGTTAGAAGTCGACTCATCGGGCATACTTTATGTAGTGCCTAAGAACCAACTGAGCGAGCCTGGAAGAATCAAGATCAAGAAGATGCTGAAGAAGGGTACTAAAGTGATACTTGTAGTAAAAAATCCTGAACCTGACGCTAAACAGTCAGTTAGTACTGAGTTCACACGGTAAGCGGTCAATCCGACCGCCTTACCCCCTCCTTCCTCCTGCTGTAGCCTGATTGCTCTTGGCTATGTGCCAAGTATTGGTAGATGCGCTGAACTTACACGGTAAGGGATTGGTTTGATTGCCTTACCGTCTCTTTCCTATATCCCGTAGCGTAGCGGATGCTTAGTCGTTTAGTCTTTTCGCGTATCTTCTGCTGCCACTTGCTAGCAGGTACTTCCTCTTCTGCAAAACGAGCCATGATTTCGTTAAGTGTCTCTCCTTCAATCTGCCTTGCTCGGATGTAGGCTAGGGTGAAGAATATCGAGAATATAGGTGCTAAAAGTATTGATGTCAGAGTTATGAATAGATGAGTTGATATACCCATTATTAGCAGGCTAGTAATAAACAAAGGTACGACGACGCGGCGGATGCGTTTTACTAGTTCCCAGGAACGCTGCATTGCGGCATGACCAGATTTTCCCTCTAAGATGAGTATCGGTATGTAAAATATGTAGCTCATATATGCTATGAAGCCAGGAACAATCAGCAACATCCCCCAAGCTGCACTGTAGAGATGTACTCTGATGCTAGTTTTTACCAGCGGTAGCAGGTCTTGTCTTAGCTGTCTGAGGATCTTTCTGATAGAGACTTCTCTAAGCGGGGCAAGTAATAGCTGTGCTGTGGCAGGTACGAACATATATTGGTTAATTGCCTTAGCAACAAGTATGGCAAAAAGGGTAGATGACAGACTTATCATCCCGCCAAATATTTTGCTTGGAATTGAGTCTGCTGCTAGCAAAAGTTCGGCTATAAACATTGTAGTTGCTGGTATTAGTGCAGGTATGAAAGATATGAGCGAGAGTTTGAAGAAGGTCGGAAAGTGCTCACTGTAGAAGGACACACCTTGTCTTAGTAAAGCTACAACACCTTCTGCACGAGCGCGGAAAGCGCTTGCAAAGCTGGCTGCCGAGTTAGGGCGGTTATCAGGGTTTTTAGATAACGCTGACATTACTAACTCTGAGATCTGTCTTGGGATCTTTTTGTTAATTGACTTAAGTGGTAGCGGTACTTCTTCTGCATGTTGTTTTATCAGTGAGCTAAGGTCTCCTTTGAAAGGAGTCGTTCCGGAAAGCATCTGATAAGCTATTACTCCTATGGAGTAGATATCTGACCGTGGAGAAAGTTCTTGTCCTAGGCATTGTTCAGGTGACATATATAGCGGTGTCCCAAGGATAGTTCCTGCACGAGTTATAGAAGAGCTTTCTGCGATGTGATTAGGTGTGAGAATGTTTGTCCTTTCTTCATTTGGCTCAGAGTTTTGAATTACTTGAACTTGCGTATCTGTTTCATCAGTATCAACCGGATCGTTTTCGTTTGCCACTAAGTAGTTAGGTAGGCTAGCGGATACTGATGAGATCGGAGGCGGAGATGATTGCCCGCCTATTTTTGCAAGTCCAAAGTCGAGCACCTTGACTGTATAACCGCCTCGACGGTTTGGTTCTAGCCAGATGTTGTCTGGTTTTAGGTCACGATGGATTATTCCACGCTGATGGGCTTCTTCTACTGCTGAGCAAACCTGCTCTATGATATCGGTTACCCATTCCAGCGGTAGCTTGCCTTCTTCGGCGAGCACCTCTGCTAACGAACATCCATCAAGGTATTCCATTACAAGGTAAGCTAGAGGACGTGCCTGTACTGTAGTGAACCCGAAGTCAGTGACATTTACTACGTTTGGATGGCGCAGCCTTCCTGCTGCTTCAGCTTCGCGTTTGAAACGTTCTACGAATTCTGATTGTTGCATAAACTGCGGAGCTATGACCTTTACTGCTACAGGTCTCTGTGTCCCCACATGCGTCGCTAAGAAGACCGAGCCCATGCCTCCTTGACCAAGGGGTTCTTCTATCAAATACTTATCGTCGAGTACGCTGCCTATGAGGTCTAACAATTATTTCTTACCCCTCTTTCTGCGAAGCTAAGCGAATTCTACCATTTTTGTCTAGGAAGGAAAGCTGCTACTTATCCAAAGCGAAGGTAACAACATTTGACACTGGCAGCTGGCATAGAATAATATCTTGCTGCCAAAACAATTGATTTCATTTAATTTAACGTTTTCGATGCTTACCGGGATGGATCTCTTATGAACGGTCAAGAAATTCTGAGCTACGTGCCTATCTTGATGATGTTTCTTGTGTCTCTAGCAATAGCTACAGGGATGGTAGTTTCGTCATCGCTGTTTGGTCAGAAAGTAAAAAGCAGAGAGAAATTGATGCCTTATGAATGCGGTAAAGACCCGGTAGGTTCGGCTCGTGAGCGCTTCTCAGTAAAGTTTTACATGGTTGCTTTGATGTTTATCCTATTCGACATCGAGGCGATTTTTTTTGTTCCGTGGGCTGTAGTTTTTCGTAAGATGGCAGAGGTCTATTCTAAGGCCTTTGTCTTTCTTGAAATGCTGGTCTTTATAGCCGTTCTTCTGGTCGGATATATCTACGTCTGGAAGAAGGGAATACTGGATTGGAAGTGAGATTATGGGCATAGAGAATGCATTAACCGAATTACTTCCTGAGGTACTGACGGCAAGGCTCGACGATCTGGTCAACTGGTCCCGCAGGTCAAGTCTGTGGCCTGCGACTTTTGGTCTTGCTTGCTGTGCTATAGAAATGATGGGAATGACGACAGCGCGTTTTGATGTGGCTCGCTTTGGTGCAGAGGCTTTTCGGGCAAGCCCACGTCAAGCTGACGTGATGATAGTTGCCGGGCGCGTCTCGCGTAAGATGGCACCAGTACTGCGCCGTATCTACGATCAGATGCCTGAGCCGAAGTGGGTAATCTCGATGGGAGCCTGTGCTACTGCTGGCGGCATATTTGATAATTATGCCATCGTACAGGGCGTGCATCAGGTCGTGCCTGTGGATGTATACATTCCTGGTTGCCCACCGCGACCTGAAACGCTACTTTACGCAATAATGAAGCTGCAAGAGAAGATAGAGACCGAGTCACTGCGTAAGAGAGCCGACGTCAATCTTCTTGAGGAGGCACATGCGTGATCCCAACAGGAGCTCCTACGCTAGAAAAGCAGCAGTTTCTTGATGAAGTAGTCGAGGTGCTTAAAAAGGCGTTTGGTCAAGCAATAGGCGAGATAAAGCGTGCGAATCGTGAAACTTCGGTCTACGTAAGCCGCGAAAAGATAGTTGAGGTAGCCCGATTCTTGCGTGACCACGAGCGGTTTAAGTTCAACTTCCTTTCCGATCTGACAGGTTTTGATAGAGGTATAGACTCATCGCCTCGCTTTGAGGTGATATATCACTTGCTGTCATTGCCAAATCGTGTTCGCTTGAGGCTTAAGGTGCAAGTAGACGAAGATGATTGTACAGTTCCGAGCGTTACAGAAGTATGGAAGACTGCTAACTGGCATGAACGCGAGACCTTTGACCTGTTTGGAATAAGATTTTCTGGCCATCCCGATCTGCGAAAGATACTAACCCCAGAGGATCTCGAAGGCCATCCTCTGCGAAAAGATTTTCCCTTGCGGGGATATTGAGGAAAAGAGGTATGTCCAAAGTAGTGGAGTACTCGCCTACACGGAAGCTACAAGAGCTGGCACAAATGAAGGATCAAGTACTAGATCACAACATAACGGTCAGCATGGGGCCGCAGCATCCTTCTACGCACGGCGTGCTCAGGCTGGAGCTCGAGCTTGATGGAGAGACCATAGTCAACGCCGTACCGGATATAGGATACCTTCATACCGGTATGGAAAAGCTTATGGAATACAAGAAGTACCAGCAGAACATAGTCATTACAGACCGTATGGATTATCTCAATCCGATGGGAAACAACCTCGGTTATGTGATGTGTGTAGAGAAGCTGCTGGGCATTACCGATGAAATACCTGAACGTGCACAAGTGATACGAGTAATGCTGACAGAGCTACAGCGCATAGCTTCACATATGGTCTGGCTAGGTACTCATGCTCTTGACATAGGAGCTATGAGCATGTTCTTCTACTGCTTCCGTGAGCGCGAGAAGATACTAAATATCTACGAGGCTATCTGCGGCGGGCGTATGACGGTGAGCTACTTTCGCGTAGGCGGGTTGCCGTATGACATACCTGATTTCGTTCCGGGAATGATAAGGGAGTTCTGCAAAGAGTTTCCCAAAGCTATAGACGAGTATAAAGCCTTGCTTGCCGGAAATACCATATTTCAAGCTAGAACAAAGGGAGTAGGAATAATTACACCCGAGGATGCTATCCAGTGGGGAGTGACCGGGCCTTCGCTTCGCGGTTCTGGCGTGGACTATGACGTTCGTCGCTACGAGCCTTATTGTGGTTATGAAACTTATGATTTTGAAGTGCCTGTCGAAACAGGCTGTGATGTATGGTCGCGGTTTAGTGTCCGCATTAGGGAATTGTCTGAGAGCTTGAAGATAGTTCGCCAGGCACTTGACAGGCTAAAACCCGGCTCAGTCAAAGTAGACAGTCCGAAAATAGCTTTGCCAGAACGCGAGATGATGAAACACCAGATGGATGCTTTAATCCACCACTTCTTGCTGGCAGGGCTAGGTTTTGAGGTACCGCCAGGTGAGGCATACCATGCCATAGAGGGATCTAAAGGTGAACTTGGATACTACATAGTAAGCGATGGTTCTGAGCGACCTTATCGCGTACATGTTCGAGGACCGTCTTTCGTAAATCTCCAGGCCTTACCCGTAATGGTTAAGGGAGCGATGATAGCTGACACGGTAGCAGTAATAGGAAGCCTTGATATAGTTCTAGGTGAGATAGACAGGTAAAATTTATGTTTTCACCACAGACAGAAGCAAAAATAGATGCCTTAATAGCGAAGTATCCTTATAAGCGATCAGCAATCTTGCCGATAATACACCTTGCACAGCTTGAACAAGGTAAGGTGACCGAAGAAGCCATCCATTATATAGCTGACCGGCTGGATTTAGAACCTGTCGAGGTCTACGAAGTGGTCACCTTTTACAGCATGTACTTTATGGAAGAAATTGGCAAGTATCACTTGCAAGTCTGTCGTACGCTTAGTTGTATGCTCTGCGGTGCTGAGGAGATTACGGCACATCTTGAAAAGAAACTTGGCATAAAGCCTGGTCAAGTAACTCCTGACGGACGTTTTCGGCTAAGCGAGGTCGAATGCTTGGGATCTTGCGCTACTGCTCCGGTGATGCAGGTGAACTTCGATTATTACGAGAACCTGACCCCAGAAAAGGTTGATGAGATCTTAAAGAACCTACCCTAAGAGGTTTCTGTTATGGCAGAGACTAAAATACTTACCGCAAGATTCGATTTACCAAACTCTACCAGTATTGACACTTACCTTAAGACTGGTGGCTACCAGGCTCTTGAGAAGGCTCTGAAGATGACTCAGGAAGAAATTATAGAGGAGGTCAAGAAATCTGCTCTACGTGGCCGAGGAGGGGCAGGCTTTCCTACTGGGCTCAAATGGAGTTTCGTTCCTCGTAGCTCACCTAAGCCAAAATACTTGGTTTGCAATGCAGATGAAAGCGAGCCTGGGACTTGTAAAGACCGCTACCTAATGGAGAAAGACCCGCATCAACTCATCGAAGGAATGATCATATCTGCCTATGCTATAGGTGCTAACCTGTCTTTTATCTATATCCGTGGGGAATACTGGTATCTGATAGCCGTCTTAGAAAAGGCCATAGAGGAGGCTAGAGCTCGCGGTTATCTTGGTAAGAATATCCTCGGCTCAAAATTCGAGCTTGACATCATAGTGCATCCTGGCGCTGGAGCTTACATTTGCGGCGAAGAGACGGCACTGCTCGAATCCTTAGAGGGTAAACGCGGGCATCCTCGTATTAAGCCTCCGTTTCCCGCTGTCGTTGGCCTTTACGGCTGTCCAACACTGGTAAACAACGTAGAAACCCTGTCTGCTGTGCCGCATATCATCCTCAAGGGAGGAGATTGGTATAGGCAGCTTGGTACAGAAAAGAGCGGGGGTACGAAGATGTTCTCCCTATCGGGACATGTAAACCGGCCTGGAAACTATGAAGTCAGAATGGGCTATCCGCTGATGCAGCTTATTAACGAAGAGGGCGGGGGAATCCGGGACGGCAAGAAGCTCAAGGCGGTGATTCCAGGGGGCTCATCTGTACCTATTATCAATGCTGAAGAAGCTGCACGCTGTAATCTCGACTACGAATCTTGTCAGAGCGTGGGTACTATGCTCGCTTCCGGCGGCGTGATAGTGATGGATGAGACGACAGATATTTTCGAAACGACCTTTAATCTGATCAAGTTTTATAAGCACGAGTCTTGCGGTTGGTGCACCCCTTGTCGGGAGGGTACAGACTGGCTTGTCAAGCTATTTAAAAAGATTAAAAGTGGTAGCGGAACGCAAGCTGACCTTGAGCTCATCGAGCGGCTATGTGTGAACATCGAAGGGCGTTCGCACTGTCCGCTTGGCGAAGCGGCAGTGTTGCCTATTACAAGTGCGATGAAGAGATTTCCGGAAGACTTTACTAAGCGCGTCCGGAAGACGTTACCGGTGCTGCAACCGGCTTAGAGAGGTAATATGACCGAGACAGTAAAAATAAAGGTAGATGGACGCGAGCTTGAAGCTCCAAAAGGCAAGCTTTTGATAGAAGTTTGCCTAGAAAATGGTATCGACATTCCTAATTTTTGCTACTATCCCGACCTAACGCCGCAGGCTGCTTGTAGAATGTGCTTAGTGCGCATAGAGAGGATGCCAAAGCTTGCTACTTCATGTACTGTCCAGGTACAAGACGGGATGGTAGTAACTACCCAGAGCGAAGAGGTGCTTGAAGCCCGAAAGGGGATGCTTGATCTCATTTTGGGCAATCACCCGCTAGATTGTCCCATCTGTGACAAAGGCGGTCAGTGCGAACTGCAAGATCAGGTCTTTGCTCATGGTACTGTCTATGGTCGGTATGAAGTTAAGAAAAACGATACTCGGGAGTGGCGACTTTCGCCTTTTATCGCTTACGATCCGCAACGCTGTGTCCGTTGCTATCGCTGTATAAGAGTGTGTGATGAAGTAATGGACGTGCATGCCTTGGGCAGAATCTTTCGTGGAGCTAAAGAGGTGATAGGCCCTTACGGTATAGATAAGGGCTACTCGCTTGACTGTGAACAATGTGGCTACTGTGTAGAAGTTTGCCCTGTAGGAGCGCTGCTTTCAGTCGACTCTCGGTTTCGTTCTCGGCCATGGGACATGCGGGAAACGATTACCACTTGTCAACACTGTGCTGATGGGTGTCAGATGCGTCTTGGTACTCGTGGATCGCAGTACGTACGCGTCGCCTCGAAAGACCTTAAGGGCATAAATGGCGAGTTTCTGTGTATAAAGGGGCGCTATGGTAGTTCCTATATCAGCAGCGAGGAGCGACTTGATAATCCCTATCTGCGCAAGGATGGTAAGCTGGTAGAAGTTGGCTGGGAAGAGGCGATAAAGTACGTAGCTGCTAGGCTGAAAGCAATATCAGCAGAGGATAGGGATGCTGTAGCAGTTCTAGGTAGCCCTCGTCTTACGAACGAAGCGGCGTTTGCTCTCGCTAGTTTTGCACGCAAAGGACTAAAGACTAGCAACTATGGGCAGATAGCGGATGTAGACCTTACGCGGTTTTTTGCGAACCTAACTGCGCCTCTTGCTACGCATGCCGAGGTGAAAAAAGCAGAGACGATCTTTATGCTGGGAGGCGATCCTACGGAGAATAACCCGTTGTCGGCAATGGTAATACGCTATGCCGTGCGCAAGAATGGTGCCAGATTGCTTATGGTAAACTCCCGGCGTACGAAGATAGCTCGGCGACAGGCTGAGATGTTCCTGCATATTCGTCGAGGTGCAGAGCCTGCTGTGCTGGCTGCTTTGATAGACAGCGACGAAAATGCTGCTCGTTATGCTGAGCTGGCTAAGGTTAAGCCAGAACAGCTACGGCGGCTGGGTAAAGCAATTTCGGATAGCAAGCGGCTGTTAGTAGTAATAGGTCCTGAAGTTAATGGCGCTACGCTTGAGGTAGCAGCAAGATTTGCGGCGCTTCTTAAGTCTGATTCGCGTGAAGTCAAGTACCTGATTTTGCCGCCCTATAACAACTCCGTCGGTACGTTGGATATGGGGCTGAGACCAAACGGACATGAGTTAAAGTCTCTGTTTGGAACCAAGATCAAGGCGTTATATTTAGCCGGTTCAAATCCTGTTGAGCAATATGGCAACTCATGGAAAGAAGCGCTAAGCAAGCTAGATCTTCTCGTTGTGGCAGATCTGTTTATGACTGAGACAGCTCAACTTGCAGACGTAGTCTTTCCTGTAAATAGTTTTGCAGAGCTAGATGGCACGTATACAAATGCTGTCGGTCAAGTTCAGCGAGTGAATAGAGCACTTGAGGGCACGGGTCGGACTCGTCCCGACTGGATGATAATCAACATGTTGGCAAAAGAGATGGGTCTAGAGTTTGGTGCCAGAGGATCGGCAGCCAGCATCTTTCGGGACATAGCCTCTGAAATACCTGCTTATAGCGGTATTTCTTATGACAGGCTCAGAAAAGAATGGGCAATACAGACTGAACGCAAGATATCTACTACCGCTGAGCAGCCAGATGCATTACTTTCAGCCCTAAAAGGTGAAATAGCGAAGATAGATCTGTCGCTAGACCTAGACCGCGAGCCAGTACGACAAGGCAGCGGGCTATTTCGGCTAGGTACGCTTACCTCGCGCGTAGCTGTAATGCGTGAGGCCTTTAAGGCGAAGGAGCAAGTTGAAGAGGCAACAGGAGTTAGGTAGAATTTACTCCTTTTGATAAACAGCCCTTCCTTCCAAAAGGAGGCTTCGATTTCCTGACGCAAGAGCAAGATTATGACACTGGAAATGTTTGTAGAGTGGGCTATCAAAATGGCGGTCATATTTTTCCTCGTCTTAACTGCCGATGCTTACGTGGTGCTGCTAGAAAGAAGGCTGCTCGGATTTATACAGATGCGCTTAGGACCTAATCGGGTAGGCCCTTTTGGATTGCTTCAGCCACTGGCTGATGGGCTGAAGTTTATCTTTAAGGAAGATATAGTCCCGCTCGAAGCAGATAAGGTACTTTACGTTCTAGCTCCGATGATAGCACTAGTTCCGGCATTGATGACCTTCTCTGTGATTCCTTTTGGAGACAAGATCACGTTGTTTGGTCGCGAGATTCATTTTCACATTACTTCGGTAAATGTCGGCTTGCTCGTAGTTTTTGCGCTGACTAGCTTGGGCGTATACGGTGTCGCTCTTGCCGGTTGGTCGTCAAACAGCAAATATTCGCTGATGGGAGGACTCAGATCGTCGGCGCAAATGATCAGTTACGAACTAGCGCTCACTTTATCTGTAATCGGGCCGGTGCTTTTTGCCGGCTCGCTTGACCTAGTCGAAATAGTCAAATATCAGACCGATAGATGGTTTGGAATAATTCCCAAGTGGAACATCTTCCTGCAACCGATAGGGTTTTTAATCTTCTTGACAGCAGCTATAGCTGAAACGAACCGAGTACCGTTCGATCTACCCGAGGCAGAAACTGAGCTGGTAGCAGGATTTCATACAGAGTACAGCTCGATGAAGTTTGCTATGTTCTTCATAGCAGAGTACACAAACATGATAACTGCCTCGGCGATGGCATCGCTGCTTTACCTGGGCGGTTGGGACGGACCAGGTGTAAGTAGTTTTCCAATACTTGGACCGATTTACTTCGCCCTAAAGGTGTTTTTCTTCCTCTTCCTCTATATATGGCTGCGAGGAACGCTACCGCGGTTTCGCTACGACCAACTGATGAAATTCGGCTGGAAGTTTCTCATACCGGTAGCTCTGGCTAATGTAGTGTTTGTAGCGTTGCTAGCGCTGCTGCTGTTCTAGATTTTAGGGTTACGCTATGGAAAAAGTCCTCTTTTTGATACTTGCAGGTATATCAGTAGCTGCTGCAATAAACGTGATATTTCAGCGCAATACACTCTACAGCGCCTTTTCTCTAATAGCAGTCTTTGGTTGTCTGGCAGCACTGTACGTAATGCTTCAAGCTCAGTTGATAGCGGCACTTCAGATTATAGTCTATGCCGGGGCTATAATGGTGCTCTTTGTGTTTGTAATCATGTTGCTCAATATTAGGCAAGAAGAGGAGCAAAAAGATAGGTACCATTTATACTATCTTTCGCTGCCTATAGGAGTGCTGCTGGCGCTGGAAGTCTACTATGGTCTTAGTAACATACAAGATGTTTCTGTGCCAGGAGCAGCTGTGGGCAATGCCGAGTCTTTGGGGCAGGGGCTCTTTTCGACCTACTTACTGCCTTTTGAAGTAACTTCGATACTGATATTGCTAGCGATCGTTGGTGCGGTCGTACTTGCTCGCAAAGAGCGTGATATACCGCTAGAGATGCTAGACGCTCTAGAAGCTGAGCAGGCTAAAAATAAGCAATCCGGGAAATCCGAAGGAAAGGAAAACAACTGATGGTGCCGTTATCCTGGTATTTAGTTCTAAGTGCCGTGCTGTTTACCTTGGGAGCCGTCGGACTATTTGTGAAGCGTAACATCATCTCTATCTTTATGTGCATAGAGCTGATGCTTAATGCCGTAAACCTGTCTTTAGTGGCATTTTCGAGTTTCTTAAAACACTTAGATGGGCAGCTGTTTGTGTTCATGGTCATGGTGGTAGCAGCTGCGGAAGCGGGCGTAGGCCTTGCTTTAATCATATCGGTCTTCCGTAACCGCGAGTCCGTAGATATAGACAAGCTCAATTTGTTAAAGATGTGAAAGGGCGGCAATGTTAAGCGTAATAGTGTTTGCACCGCTGGTAGGCGCAATAGTATTAGGCCTTTTTGGTAGAAGGCTAACGGAAAAGATCATAGCAGTGATAGCTTGCTCTTCGGTTCTGGTATCGACGTTAGCGGCGTTTTATGCCTTCTGGAGGCTACTTTCGGTCAAGCCAGCAGAGGATGGCGTTCGTAGGATAAACGAGACCTTATTTACTTGGATAGCAGCCGGTAGTTTTAGCGTTGATTTCGGTTTCTTGCTAGATCCGCTGTCTGGTGTGATGATCCTGTTTGTTACAGGTGTAGGCTTTCTTATACACGTCTTTGCTACGGGTTACATGCACGGCGACAGTGGTTTTTACCGCTTCTTTGCCTACATGAACTTGTTCATGTTCATGATGTTAGTGCTGGTCTTAGGTGACAACTTCTTGATGATGTTCGTAGGTTGGGAAGGCGTCGGATTATGCTCGTATTTGCTGATAGGGTACTACTTTTTGGAGAAGTTCGCTGGTGACGCTGCCAAGAAAGCTTTTGTGGTAAACCGCATAGGTGATTTTGGGTTGGCGCTTGGTGTGATGCTGATCTTCCTCAAATTTGGCAACGTAAGCTTCGTAGACAAGGCTAATATGGTGAGTGCTCTTAGTCAAGCAGCAAAAATGCCCGTGGAGCCCTTCTCGGGAAGTATTTTGTTTGCTGGTGGATTGACTACTATAGCTGCGTTGTTGTTCATAGGGGCTACTGGTAAGAGCGCTCAGATACCGCTGTTCGTATGGCTGCCAGATGCCATGGCCGGCCCTACACCCGTCTCTGCTCTTATACATGCTGCTACGATGGTAACTGCGGGTGTCTATATGATAGCTCGTACGAATGCTATCTTTGCAAAAGCTCCGCTTGCATTGACCATAGTTGCCATAGTAGGAGCGCTTACTGCGGTTGTAGCTGCCACTATAGGTCTTGCTCAGTGGGATATAAAAAAGGTTTTAGCTTACTCTACAGTCTCTCAACTGGGCTATATGTTTTTAGCCTGTGGTGCAGGTGCTTTTGCCGCTGGATTCTTTCACGTAGTCACGCATGCCTTCTTCAAAGCTTTGCTGTTCTTAGGTTCTGGCAGCGTCATACACGCTATGCACCACGAGCAAGATATGCGGCGCATGGGTGGCCTGCAGAAATACCTCAAGACGACTTTTATCACTATGGCTATAGGTACGCTGGCCATTTCAGGGTTCCCTTTACTTTCCGGTTTCTTTAGTAAAGATGAAATACTCTGGAAAGTACGTAGCTCGCCTGTACTGCCAGGCAGTCTAGGTACGTTGCTGTGGCTAATAGGCTTAGCTACTGCAGCTGTCACTGCTATTTATATGACAAGAATGATGGTAGTGACGTTTCTTGGCGAAGAGCGATTCCGTAAGGCTTCCGATACCCACGGCGAACATCACGAACATGAGCCGCATGAGTCCCCACCTGTGATGACCGTGCCGCTAGTAGTGCTTGCCTTCCTTTCTGTGGTAGGTGGTTTTGTAGGTATCCCCGAAGCACTAGCGGAAAAAATCGTTCCGCACTCGCTGCACGGCGTAACACATTCTTTCTATCACTTTCTTGATCCGGTGTTCATCAAGTTATCGACGACACCAGGCAATTTGACCGGTGCTTTAGCCGCTGACCATGGAGCAGAACTTGTTTCGACGCTACTTTCTACCTTAGTAGCACTAATAGCAATAGGCGTAGGTTACGCAGTTTTCAGCAAGCAGCCTCTGCTTACTATGCCAAAGATCTTGGAAAACAAGTACTATGTTGACGAGCTGTACGACGCCGTCATAGTAAATCCTGTCAAATGGACTTCCAAGTGGATACTATGGAAGGTGATGGATGTAGGTATTGTAGATGGTACTGTAAATGGGCTGGCGCGTTTGCTAGGCTGGTTTAGCATTGGAATACGCGAGTTTCAAGTAGGCTTTACCCGCGCTTATGCGATCTTTTTGTTGATTGGTGCTCTGACCGTAGTAGGTTACTTCCTCTACTTCGGGAGGCTCTGAGACTTTATGCACTTTATCAAACAGAACATTCTGACGGTAGTTACCTTTTTGCCGCTATTTGGTGCCTTGTTGATGCTGCTACACAGTTATTTTCGCGGCAATAATCCCGAAGCTATGCGTCGCATGGCGCTTGGCTTTTCGTTGGCAACGTTTCTGGCTTCGCTTCCGCTGATAGGTTGGTATGCTGACCCAACACTTATAGTCAAAGCAAACTGGATTGGTAGTCTCGGCGTTAGCTATCACCTAAGGGTAGATGGACTGAGTTTGTGGCTGGTGATACTTACTACGCTGCTTGTGCCGCTGTGCGTGCTGGCAAGCTGGCACATAGATAAGCACGTGCGCGAATACATGGTCTTCATGCTGATGTTAGAAACGGGCATGGTAGGTGTTTTCTTGGCGATGGACATGTTTTTGTTCTACCTGTTTTGGGAAGTAATGCTCGTGCCGATGTATTTTCTAATAGGTGTCTGGGGTGGCGAGCGGCGGATTTATGCTGCCATTAAGTTTGTCATATATACGATGATAGGTAGCCTTCTGATGCTGGTAGCCATCATAGCGCTCTATTTGCTGCATGGGCAGAGCACAGGAGTCTATACGTTTGACATAGTTCAGATAACAGAAAATATTGCACGCTACGACTTCTTGACCTATCAGCAGCAGATGTGGATGTTTGCTGCATTTGCGCTTGCCTTTATGATAAAGGTGCCGTTGTTTCCATTACATACTTGGCTGCCAGATGCACACGTCGAAGCTCCTACAGCAGGCTCAGTAATACTGGCTGGGGTGCTGCTGAAGATGGGTACTTATGGACTGATGCGTTTCAACCTCCCTATGTTTCCAGAAGCTGCGCATCGTTTCGCTATACCGATAATGATACTAGCTGTAATAGGCATAGTTTACGGTGCTTTAGTAGCAATGGTTCAACCTGACCTAAAGAAACTGGTAGCGTATTCTTCGGTCAGTCACTTAGGCTTTGTAGTGTTGGGTACGTTCGCTTTTACCGAGACCGGTATGCAAGGCGCACTTTATCAAATGCTGAATCACGGCATATCTACCGGTGCGCTGTTCCTTCTGGTAGGGGTTATTTATGAACGTCGGCACACTCGGCTGATATCCGAGTTTGGCGGCTTATCTACGCCGATGCCGGTCTACGCTACCATTTTTATGATAGTGACGCTTAGTTCGATAGGGCTGCCTTTGCTTAACGGGTTCGTAGGCGAGTTCTTGATTCTCGTGGGAACGTTTACTTCAGCTCATCCTAGAATACTGGCTGTAATAGCTACTTCCGGCGTAGTATTGTCTGCCGTGTACATGCTTTGGATGACTCAGAGGGTGCTTTTCGGACGAGTAACTAACGAGCATAACAAATCATTGGCCGATGTCACTTTGAGAGAAAAGCTTACCCTAGTGCCTCTTGTAGTCTTGATAATCTTCATGGGAGTTTATCCTAGCTTTTTCTTGAAGCGTAGCGCTGGGCAACTACAGCAAATACACCGTCTAGTGAACGAGCGGGCAGTTGCAGGTATGGTGAGATGAGGGAATGGAAATGATGACACTCTTATTGCAGACAAGCGTATTGGATATCAACTACGTTGCCATCTGGCCGATGATCATACTGTCGATATCTGGCATTGCTGTTCTGCTATTCGGTATAGCCAAAGATCCTGTTCATCGTGATATGTCGATGATAGGGATTGTAGGCTTTGTACTAGCTGGAGTGGCGACAGGTCGGCTTTGGTTGCCAGTAAAAACGGTCGGACAGATCAGAGCTTTCAGTAATATGGTCATAATAGACCATTTTAGCCTGTATTTCTTTTTTATTTTCATTATCATAGGCCTCTTGACGCTGCTGATATCGGCGAGTTTTCTAGAAGCTGAGCGTTTACCTGTCGGTGAGTTTTACTCGCTCGTGATGTTTGCAGTAGTAGGAATGATGCTGATGGCGGCTGCTGGACACTTGGTAATGATTTTTCTAGGTCTTGAAATAGCTTCTATTTCCACTTATGCGCTAGCCGGTTATCGGCGTAACGATTTGCGCTCGAATGAATCTGCAATAAAGTACTTCGTGCTAGGCTCAGCGGCAACAGCATTCCTACTCTACGGTATGGCTCTTATCTACGGTGCTACGGGTAGTGCAGAACTAGAGGGCATAAGGACGGCGATAATTGATAACGTAAATGCTGCTACAAAGCAGCCTGTGCATACTGAGTTACTGTTCTTAGGTGCTGCTATGATGCTCGTAGGATTTAGTTTTAAGGTTAGTGCCGTGCCTTTTCACCTATGGACGCCAGACGTGTACGAAGGAGCGCCAAGCTCGGTGACGGCTTTTATGGCTACGGCTTCTAAAGCAGCAGCATTTGCAGCCTTCTTGCGTGTGTTTGTCTTCTGTTTCGTTCCCGGTTATGGTCAAGGTCTGCACTCTGCCTGGACTACGTCGCTTGAAACGATAGCCATACTGACCATGATAGCCGGTAATATTGCCGCACTTACGCAACATAATTTCAAGCGAATGTTGGCATATTCTTCGATAGCGCATGCTGGATATGCATTGGTTGGGCTGATAGCTGATGATTGGCAGGCAGTAGCTTTCTATCTGCTTACCTATTCGATAACGAACATAGGTGCATTTGGTTTGATTACGTATCTTGCGGGTAGAGGAGATCGTGAGACTGAAATAGATGATCTTGCTGGCCTTGGATTTAATAACCTTGGCGTGTCTATAGCAATGCTTATACTGCTGCTGAGCTTGGCAGGAATACCTCTAACGGCAGGCTTTATGGGTAAATTCATAGTCTTTAAAGCTGCTTGGCAAAAAGGTTTTCATGTAGCGGTCATTGTTGCCGTTGTCACCAGCGCGGTCTCTGTCTACTACTATTTGCGACCTATGGTGATTATGTTCTTTAGGGAACTGAAGGTAGAACCTAAACGCTTGCCGTTACCTACGGGAGTACTTGTTACCGTGGTCCTTAGCATATTGGGAACGTTCTATCTTGGTGTTATGCCAGGTAGGCTCTTTCAAGCGATGGAAAACGCGAAAGTATCCTTTGTGCAATCTAGATAAAGAGCCGTTTGTAAACTTTCTGAACCCCAGCTATTATACGAGGCGACAAGTAAATAGCTAAGCCGAAGCCTGTAAGTAGCAGGCATACGTGCAGAGTGAGATTTGTATAGTTTTCTGTGGTTGCTACCCAGCTACCAAGAGCGAATTCGAGAGTTGCTAAACCTGTGAGGTAGAACACAGTTCCTAGAAAGAACGATAGCAGCGCTTTTAAGATCTTCAAAAACCATTTCTCGAGATTGTCGTCTTCAAAAAGCGGTTTCCCTTCTATGTCAATCAACTCGGTATTGCAGTGCTGACAGTAGTGCGCCTCTTGCTGAATGTAGTTGCTGCATTTAGGGCATTTCTTGAGATTCTGGTCTGGTCGAAAGCTGTAGATAGTCGTCTTCACTGAATCCTTGTTACAGTAGTTTTTAAATTTGCAAACAATTATAGCACTTGGGTGCTGCATTCGTGCCAAGAGCAGTTGCTTGTTTTAATCGCTTGTAGCATACTCGTTTTGAAATTCATTTTCATTTGTGGAGGAGGCAAATGACCCTGGTAGATGCTGTGCGTAGCAAGTGGTACAGAATAGCGGGCGTGGAAGCCTCAAACGATGAGCGCCGGAGACTGCTAGAGCTAGGTTTGACTCCAGGCACTGAAGTATGTGTCGTGCAAGAAGTACCTTTTGGAGATCCGCTAATAGTGCAGGTAAGGGGAGCTCGATTGGCTCTTAGGAAACGTGAGGCAGAATGGGTAAAGCTACAGTAGCTGCAAATGCACAGGGCAGAAAGCGCCCGCTGACGGTGTGTTTGGTGGGAATGCCGAATGCTGGCAAGACTACTCTAATGAATGCCTTAACAGACAGCAGCTTCTATACAGCCAACTATCCTGGCGTAACTGTCACTCTAGCTAGTGGCAGGAGCAAACCACGGTATGGTTCGGAAGAATTGATAATAGACCTACCTGGTATTAGCAGTCCGGCGTCACCTTCGCCAGAGGAAGAGCTAGCTTGCAAAGTCCTAGACGGGCAAGATGACACTATCAGACCTGATGCACTTATTGTTGTAGTAGATGCTACGCAGGTGGAAAGGCATTTACGGCTTGCCTCTTATGTTGCTCGCTGTGGTAAACCTATGGTTATCTGTCTCACGATGACCGATCTGCTGCCTAGAATGAAGCTGACTCTGGACGTCCAAAAGCTGGAACACGCTTTGGGGGTGCCTGTAGTTGAGGTTGATGCCCGCAGTGGCAAGGGCTTGGCAAAGTTAATGCAACTTGTTCGGGAGGCTGCACAGCGGCAATTTGCCATGCAGAAACTAGCTCAGATCCCTCAGGATCCCGTTGCTGCGTATGATGCTTTGTCTGCATTGCTAAAGAGCAGCGGTGCTTTATCGACGTTGCATCCTGGGATAGCGGACGAAGTTACCAACAAAATAGATGCGATAGTGCTTCATCGTTGGTTTGGGTTGCCGATTTTTTTCCTAATACTTGCAGTACTTTTTGCTTCAATTTTCTGGGCAGCTCAACCTCTAATGGATATCGTAGATACAGCTTTTACTTATACCCAAGCCTTTTTGGCAGAGCTCTTGCCGCCTGGCTTCCTTACTGAGCTGTTTTCAGAAGGTATAATCGGTGGAGTAGGTGCGGTCGCAGTCTTTTTTCCGCAGATAATGATATTGCTTTTTCTAATGACTTTCTTAGAAGATACAGGCTATCTTGCACGTGGAGCAGTACTTGTAGACCGACCGCTTGCATTTTTGGGATTACATGGACGCTCGCTTGTGCCTATGCTTTCAGGATTCGCTTGTGCTATACCGGCGGTCTTGGCAGCAAGGACGATTCCTACGGCAAGGGAGCGCTTGCTTACCATATGGGTAATCCCTTTGATGAGCTGTAGTGCTAGGCTGCCAGTTTATTCGCTTCTGATTGCCGCACTATTTACTGGGAGAAAATCATGGATAGCTGGTTTAGTCCTTTCTGGAATTTATTTTACCAGTCTCTTAGCGGCTGCATTTACTGCAGGACTAGTTAGCAGATTGCTAGCAAAGCGTCATCGCCGTAGCCTTTCTCTACTGGCTATGGAACTACCTGTTTATCGAATGCCTCAGCTAAGGCCTATATTGAAGCTGACTTGGGCTCGTTCGTCGAGCTATTTACAGAAAGCTGCACTGCCCATCATAACCGTTTCTGCTGTTTTATGGTTACTGTCAAACTATGGCTATTTGCAATATCGATACATAGCGCGAACTAGCTTAGAGCAGTCGTTTGCTGCTAGTCTAGGTCAGCTTTTGGAGCCGATGCTTGAACCTATGGGAGCAGATTGGCGCGTTGGAATAGGACTGATTTCAGCTTTTGCTGCGCGGGAAGCCTTCGTTAGCTCTATGGCTTTGGTCTTTCGCGTTGCTGAAGAAGACGAAAATACTCGCGAGAAAAGCCTCCTGGAATGCATAAGAGCAGCACGGCTAGAGAGTAGCGGAAAGCCTCTTTTTACTACTTCTACTATAATTGGTCTTATGTGTTTTTTCTTCTTTTCACTTCAGTGTGCTTCCACTGTGGCCGTAGTTAGACACGAAACCTCAACTAGGTTTGCTTTGATACAGCTTGCCTTCTATACCTCGCTAGGATACATAGTGGCTGTCTTAATCGTACAGGGACTTCGCCTTACTGGCTTTGCTTAATCACTATCGTTTTAAAACTGATTCTGGGCTTCTAAACAAGCCGCAGAAAGTGTATCCTGCTTCTTAGTTAAACAGTTTCAATCTTCTCCGTCATCGCCTATAGCTTCTACGGGGCAGGATTCCATAGCTTCGCGGCACATGGCTTCTTCCTCCTCGTTTTCGGGTTGTTTGTAGACGTAAGAGTAGCCACCTTCATCCTGACGAGTAAAGTTGTAAGGAGCAGTATCGCGACATACGTCACAGTCTATGCATTCGGTGTCTACATAATATCTACCTTTGACATTTTCGGGGTGTTTGTCTCTCTTGTTGGCCATAGCTAACTTCCAGTTGCTGTCTGTTTGCCGTCTCTAAAGCAAATTCTCCAAGAAGTTTTTCCTTACGTCTACATGTACTAGTAGAGAAGTAGCAGATTACATCCTATCGGGAACATTTATACCTAGTAGCTGCAATGCCAGCGTAAGCTGACGTCGTACGTAGTCAACTATCAAGACGAGTAACATTCGTTTGTCAAGATCGGGCTCAGCTACGACCTTGTAGATTGGCATACCTGCGGATTTGTTATAAAACTCGTTGAAGCG
This sequence comes from Blastocatellia bacterium, assembly GCA_025057015.1. Classification (GTDB taxonomy): domain Bacteria; phylum Acidobacteriota; class Blastocatellia; order Chloracidobacteriales; family JADJPF01; genus JANWYG01. The sequence continues at coordinate 182,935 of JANWYG010000007.1, read as the reverse complement.
TGCGGCGAGCTGGTAGGCATATTTCGCTAGATGAGTTGGTTCAAGAGATCTGATAGCCGTACGTAGCACATCGTTAAGCTGAGCTGCGAAGTGAAGCAGTGACCACAGATAATTGCCGTCCCAACCGGTTGCTTCTTCTTTCATACTAAGCAGTTGCGTGAGCTTTTCGGGCGAGACGTTAGTTAACCAGCTACTTACATCTATATCGGCCATCTTACGAAATATGCCTGCTATGCGTACTAGCGCATACTGTATATAAGGACCGGTCTCACCTTCAAAGGTAAGCGCCTCATCGAAATCGAACGCTATGACAGAGCTACGTGTGTATTTGAGCAAATAGTAGCGCAAGGCTCCTACGGCAAGTATATGAGCTATCTCTTCTCTTTTTTCTTGCGGTAATTCTGGGTTACGTTCTGTAACTCCTGCAAGGGCCTTCTCTTCAAGTTTATCGATTAGATCGTCGGCTTTTACTCCCAGACCTTTGCGGCCAGACATGCTGATTTGACTGCGGTGTGCGTCTTCTTGACCGAGTTCATAGCCAAGCTCACGAGCACTTCTTGGTGTAAGTACTACTTTTTCGTAGGCAAGATGAGCACTTTTGTCTATCTGTTTATTGCTACTAAGCAGCTTCACTCCTAGCTTGACGTAGTGCTGTGGATAGGACTGACCCACGTCGATGACGTTAAAGTATGCTGTGGCTTTGCCAAAACCGGGCCGGTCTTCGGTTAACTCGGGAGTGGTTATCCAGACTTGTTTACCATTGGGATAGGTGTAGAAAACTTTGTAGTTGAAGTCAAGCTCTAGTAAGCCTAATTTCCATAGATGGTATGCTATGTCTTTGCCGGTATAGGTAACTGTGCCATTTGAGCGTACGAGTATTTTCTCGTCAGGCTCGCTTTCCGACTTGTTACCTTCGGAACGCATAACCCAACATCCTTTATTGCGTCCTTCTGTCTCATAGTAGATAGCTCCTGCTTGTTTCAATTTCTCGAAGGCGGTTTGCCAGAAGTTGAGCTTTATTATTTCGCTCTCACGGGGTAGCACATCATAGGTTATGTCCAGTCGCTGCATGGTCTTTAGGTGACATTTCAATATTCGTGTAGAGACATAATCGGCAAGTTCTGCTACTTCACCTTGGCCGTGTTCTAACGCATGTAGCACTTCTGCTCGAAGTTGTTTATTGTCTGGCGCTTCTTCGTAGAAGCGTCCTACGCGCGCATAAAGATCCCAGCAGTAGTAGTCAAATTTATCTATAGACTCGAGTTCGGACAGCGACTTTTTTTCTATATGTTTTAGCCCCACTACTACATCTGCAACTTGAACGCCGGTGTTGTCTATGTAGTTGTGTACTTCGACTTGTTCGCCGGTAGCTTTTAACATTCGAACGATAGTATCGCCGAGAACAGCATTCCGTAGGTGTCCTATATGTGCTGCCTTGTTAGGATTGACCGAAGTATGTTCGACTATGAGTTTACCGCCGAATTTTTCGCCGGGAGCTATATCTGAATTTAGTTTTGTAACAAAAGTGCTCCTATCGAAAAAGGCGTTGATGTAGCCACCTCCGGCTATCTCAAACCGAGAGATGCCATCGACCTTACCTAGTTCCTGTCGCAAAGCTTCAGCGATTTGGCGTGGGTTAACTTTCTTTTCCGTGGTAGCTTTTAATCTTTTAGCAAGTTCAAACGCTACGGGGATAGCAAGATCGCCTAACTCCGGCCTAGGGGGAAACTCTGTTACTATTTCTGTTGGTGACATCGTTATCGAGTAGAGTTTTTCTACAGCAGAGCAGAGTAGAGTTTTAAGCGTCTCTTGTATTTGCGTGAGCATCTTGCAGATCTCCGGAGAATATGGAATTTCAAATAATAAGTCTAATCTTAGGCTAGCACAATATGCGAAAGCCTATAAAATACGATGTGGCGTTATGACCTGATACTAGTGGCTATAACAGCTGTTTGGGGAAGCACCTTTACTATAGGCAAGGATTTAGCTATGGCGCTTTCACCGCTTAATTATCTGAGTCTTAGGTTTGTGTTTGCTGCGCTGTTTACTTCTTTTCTGTACCGGCAGCTTATTCCCCAGTTGGATTCAGGAGCTTTACATAGCGGTATACTGCTTGGAGTGCTCCTAGCTGGAGGTTTTATATCTCAGGCAGTAGGGCTGCTTTATACGACACCTTCAAAAGCTGCCATCATTAGCGGCACCTCTGTAGTTTTAGTTCCTTTTGCCGATTACTTGCTAACTGGAGCTAGGTTAAAGATTGCAGATGTGATATCAGTAGCCTTAGCTTTTGTAGGTTTTAGTCTAGTGGTATTTCCTGGCTCGATCGATGACGTAAATATTGGTGATCTAATTTCTTCAGGCAGTATCTTGTTTTGGGCGCTACATATAGTCTACACCGGCAAATTCTCACGCACTACTGATGCCGGTCAGTTGACCTTGGTACAGTTTTGGGCATGTGCCTTAGTGTTGCTTTTAGCATTTGTGTCTTCAAGGACTGTTCTTGAAGCGAATTTACTTGCCAGCGATCGTTGGCCGACTACTCTGCTGCAGATGCTAAGCCTAGCCTATCTGGTGGTATTTGCTACCGTGCTAGTGATACTGTTACAGACGTGGGCTCAAAGCAAAACTGAGGCTACGAGGGTGGCTATAATCTTTAGTCTCGAACCCGTCTTTGCTGCATTAATTTCGGCCGTAGCCGGTGCGGAGAAGCTTTCTGAGCTGACGAATGTCAGGTTTCTCAGCGGTAGCAGCATGATAATTGCCGCCGTTATAGTATCAGGCGTTTATCGCGGGCGTTGAAGCTTTTTAGTGCGAATGAGTACTTTTTCGTCTCCGTAGGTAAGCAGAATACGACGAGGGCTGGTTGTAGTGACGCCTTGCGGGGTATAGGACAGCTCGAACCAGTTAAGCCTAATCTCGTCCGCTATTTGCGAGGCTACTACTTGGATGTCGGAGATTTCCTCGAGACTGAGTGCGATACCACCAGTGTAGTCGGTTAATTTCGCTATAGCCTCGGAGGGCTTAGGGCCTGCTTCGCGCGGGCGAATTCCTCCGTAAGTACGGTCAGGTACTTGAAAAGCGTAAACAATAATGTCTTGATCAAGCAAGAGATCTAGCAGTTGATCGAACTTAACTTTGCTGTCTTTGTCATAGCCGTCGGACAACAGCACTATCACACGTTTTTTGACAGGTTGTTTTAGTAGCTCGTCTACTGTGGCAGCGATGGCATCATAGAGGCGAGGCAATCCCTTGCGTCGAAGTAGCTGAGTGGTGGCTATGAGTTTGTTTAGATCACCGGTGAATTCTTCTAGTACTTCGGGAACTTCTCCGGCAGCTACTATCATCACTTCGTCACCTTCATAGAGTTCCTTGCACAATTCAGTGATGATTTGTTTAAGCTTGGCAGTATTTGTTCTGAGCGTCTGGCTATCATCTACTATGAGTGCTATCCTTGCCGGAGAGCGGTCTCGCCGCAAATACTCTATTTGTTGCTGTAAACCTCCGTCTATAAGCAACAGCCTGTCGATTTGTAACTGGACATCACCAGGAGTGTGTATGATGGCGTTTAGATGTGCACTACTTTCCTTGGACTTGATACCTGATTGAGAGGGAGGTAAGACGAGTAGCAGTGTGATCAAAGCGTAGTACATACATAACTACTTTTTGACGCTGAAGAAGATTGCAAGGAGTCCTGCCAGCAGCGTCACTACAGCACAGGCTATAGCAGCTGCAAAGCGGATATCTAGCTGTTCTGGTCTTCGCCTAGATGTTGCCGTATATGCCTGTGAGGAATTGTCTAGCATTCGAGCTTCGGCTACGGCATCTAGCGTACTTGGTACATACAGTTTTAGTTCTTTAAGTGCGGTCTTAGTTTCTGTATCTATGTCGGTGAAGGTGAAGATAAACTTTTTGCCACCTTCAAAGTACATGACATCTACTATGTTTTGACTATGGTCAGCTCCATCTTCTAGAAAGGTGAGATGATCACCTTCAAGATAAAAAGCAAGCTTCGGTGCTTGTGAAGCGCTCTTGCCTACGGGGATTAACTCCCATTCCTCTAGGAGCTCTTTTGCGACGGTCTTGATGTCGGGCACTTGTTTGACTTCATTATCTATTACGCACCAACTTCCTGCTATTCGCCGTCCGGGGCTTCGTTGCGAGTTTATTTCAGCTAGGGCTTGCTGGGCAGTTATGTCTTTTTTGTGAATGAAGGATATTTCACCTTCTTTGTTGGTTATCCAAGCATCTAGCTCGCCTTTCCTTTCAGGTTGTTTATTTAGTTGATCATCTAGGTCAAAACAGGTGACTTGAACCAGTTTAAAGTCAGTAGCTGCTGGGCGAAACAGCGGAGAGAATAATACACCGCTGAAGATGGCAGATATGATGGACAGAAGGATAGATAGCTTCTTTCTGAACACGTTTGTTGCAGCAGCAGCTTGAGGGGAAACAGCCGGAGTCTTTGGTTCAGACGGTGGAGCAGCTTTTGGCTTAGTTGGTGTCTTCGGGGTTTTATCCTCAGCAAGTGCTGACTTTTCTGGTTTGGTTTCTTGCTTTTTTTTGTCAAATGTTATCGGACCAGGTCTAGGAGGAGGCACCGACTGAGGCGGAGATTGCTTTATTTCTTCTTTGGGGGCGGCTAAGTCTGCTGGCAGAGGAGGTAGCTCTTCTGTAGAGCTTTGGCTACTTTTGAGTACCACTTCGACAGCGGGATTGGGGCCTGTATGCCGCCATAATACTTCTGCTATGGCTACTACTTGGCCAGATCCATTGCGTACATAGACTCTATCACCGGGGCTTACTTCTATCTCGGTGTAAATTATTGCTCCAAAACCACCGCATTGTTCTATCTGAGCATCCTTGTTGAAGTCTCGCCCAGCGATATCCTTACCTGTTATCTTTATGTTTACTGAGTTGGCAGAGTGACTCATAAACAGGGTTAATATACACAATACGTTGCCTGAAAGGAAGACTGATTCTCAAAATATGTTTCTGCTGGGTGATTTAAAGCTTGACAGAGCATAGATTTTCTGCCAGAGAGTAAATTGTCCGTAGCTTTAGGAGGAAGATATGGAAAGGCTTACAGAACAACAGCTTGCTCAAGTAGTTGCGGAAGTGACTAGGCTTTCGCAAGAGCGTGAAGAGTTCAGGCAAAAGACGCTGGATCGCTCGCAGGTACTGCAAGTGCTTAAAGAACTGAGTTTGCCTACGGAGTTGCTTGACGATGCTCTGATTCAACTTGAGCGTCGCGAATTGCTTAAGAAGGAAGAAGAGAGACGCAAAAAGATGAAGATGTTCTTCGTTGCTGTAGCGCTTGTGATAATAGCTATGATAGCAGCGGGAGCGGCGATAACTTACTCTTTTGTTCAAAAGCAAAGAGAAGCGATTGAAGCTGTTACTTCTGACGTCGGGCGTATTTCTGTTCAAGCGAATAGCGAGGATGATTTGTCGAGTGTGAAACGCGAGGTAGGTGAAGTTCGCTATCGTGCCAAGCTACAGAACGCTCCCATAGGCAGACAGCTCGACTTAAGCTGTAGATGGTACGGTCCTTCTGGTAAGCTCGAGCATGAGAACCGTTGGCGTACGAAGCCTATAGATAAAAGCGTTTGGCCTACGGAGTGTAGATGTAGGTTGGGCAGCGGTTCACCTACTGGTGACTGGCGGGTGGAAATGCTGCTTGAAGGACGTGTGCTTAGCAGCAAGACTTTCAGGGTCGAATAAACTTGATGCGGCAACTACTCGGTTGTTGGTATGAATCGACAGAAGGGCGGCAACTTGCTAGCGTAAAAAAGACCTTCATCAGCAATAGGTACATTACAGAATTAGACTACTCTTCAGACGTTCTTGTAACCTTTTCAGGCGAAGCACTTACTATAGTGCTATCGGCTTCTGGGTTAGCCGATGACTTTCCTTCTCGCATAGAAGTAACACGGGATGAACTGCGGCTCTTACGGGACCCTTTCGGTAGAACTCAGCTTTACTGGGCGGCGACCGGTAAGGCGATATGGTTTTCGTCGCGAGTTGACTTGCTGATGCGAGCATTAAAGCTAGCTGAAATAGATGAGCGGGCGCTGTACCTATTTACTGGCTTTTCCTATTTTCCAGCACCAGAGACACCTATAGTAGGAATTCGCTCAGCAGCTGCTGGACAGTGTCTAATTTGGCGTTCTGCCGGGCAAGACCCTGAAATAATCACTTATCATGATTGGTGCTGCTACGGAGATAAGGGTCTTGATGAAGCTGCAGCTGCAAGTAAGCTCAGGGTACTGCTCGATAATTCTATGGAGTCGCTTTTGCCAAAAGGTAGTTATACTCGTTGTGGCGTATTTCTTTCTGGTGGTTTGGATTCCTCTGTTGTGGCAGCGCTACTAGAGCGCCACGGTGTTCGCCCGATTTGCTACACACTCGACTTTGGTGAGCATTGTCAGTACAAAGAAATCGAATATGCCGCTGCTGTGGCCGAACACCTAGGATTAGAACTAAAGGTCGTAGATGCTTCGGCTGAACGCATAGCTGGGTATTTGCGCCCTACGATTCGTGCTCTAGACGTACCATACGGCGACGGCGTTGCTGTACCACTTTACCTGCTTGGTAAAGCAGCAGCCGAAGATGGCTGCGATGTGGTCTTTAATGGCGAAGGTGGCGATCAGCTTTTTGCAGGCTGGCCGAACAAACCCCTTATAGCTGCGAAGGTTTATAACTCTCAGTGTAACCTTGAAGCTGAGTACTTGAAGACTTTTCATCGCTTTTTTGGCGCAGAGCACTTGATCTTTACTGAGAAGATGCTTGCAGTAGTAGCGGAAGTTAATCCGCTGGATTGGGTAAAGGACGCACTTGACTGGCAAGGAACTACGATATTCGACCTGCTGAGGCGTGCAAATCTCAAGTTAAAGGGAGCACAGAACATACAGCCACGTGCTACCCGCCTTGCAGAAGTTCATTCGCTTTGGGTACGCTCACCTTTCTGTTATGCTCCCCTGGTGACTATGCTGAACGGTTTGCGAGGAGAGCTTTTGCTTAAGGGTGCTTGTGAAAAATATATCTTGAAACGAGCCGTAGAAGACTTGTTACCGCCAAAGATTGTTTGGCGAGAAAAGCGGGGTATGGGAGTCCCCCTTACTCGGCTACTGCTTGGACCTTTGCGTCAAGAATTACTTTCCTTGCTCGATGAGCAGGTTCTTGCCGTTGAAGGTCGTTTCTGCAAAGATGTAGCTGTACGCATAGCTAAAGGTCGGTTTAGCGCTCAGATACAGGGACGTAGAATAGGGGAACTGCTATGGCTGCTGCTGGTCTGGCAAGCATGGCGCTATGGAGTAGAAAGGTGTAGAGCGCCAAGGTATAGTAAACTTCTTACATCGCTCATATGGCGATGGAGAAGTGCAAAGGAGGAATACTTGTGGTGATACCTCTGGACGAACAGACGGCATGGCATCTAATAGAGCGCTATGGTTCTCCGCTTTATGTGTATGATGCTGCTACGCTTATAAGCTCGGCAAATGCAATTGCCCAATCCGTACCAAAAGCTCGATTTTTCTTTGCTGCCGTAACTAACGGCAACATTCATTTATTGGCTATACTACGGCGGCTCGGCTGGGGACTACATGCCAACACTCCGGGTGATGTCTTTCTTGGACTCAAGGCAGGTTTCCTGCCTCAGCAAATGGTCTATAGCGGCAGCAATCTCTCTCTTGAAGAGATGCGTAAACTGCTCAGCGAACGTGTAGCTATAATTAACTTTGACAGCGTCTCTCAATTGAAATTGTTCTCAGTGGCTCTCAAAGGGAGCAGTTTTGTACCTCGAATTGGGTTGCGGGTCAATGTCCCAAAGCTGAATCGTGCAAGTCGCATAGGGGTTCGTCCGGATGATTTCTCAGAAGCGTTAAAAATAGCCAGTAATGCAGGGTTTAGAATAGAAGGCATTCACTTTTATCGCGGAACCGGTATGAACTCCACAGAGGCCTTTACTGGGGCGATAGGCGAGCTGATAGCTACGGCCAGGTTGTTACCTGACTGGAGCTTTCTCGATTTTGGCGGTGGCTTTGGATACTCTTATCGCGAGGGTAGGAATGCCTTTGTTTGGGAGGATTTTGGTAAGGCATTAGTTGAAGCTCTTCCACCTGAGATAGAGTTGTTTATAGAACCTGGTCGAGCAGTTATTGCTGCCTGTGGAGTACTCCTTACAAGGATAGTCTCGGTTAAATACCATGACGGCAAGCAGATACTAGGGGTAGATACTACGGTTTCGAATCTTTCAGTGCCAGCAGTTCACGGACTTTATAGGCGGATACATAGCTTTAGCAGCCAACCACCAAGCTACAAGACTGACGTTTGTGGTAATACTACTTTTTCTAGGGACTATCTTGGGCGAGATGTAGACTTGCCAGCTCTAAAAGAAGGGGATCTTCTTGCTATTCTCGATAGCGGGGCATACGGCTATGCTATGTCGTCGCACTTTCTCCATAGACCACGTCCGGCAGAAGTGTTGATAGAAGGCTCAGACGCTAGATTGATCCGTCATAGAGAAGGTTACGAAGTACTTATAGCCAACCAACTGCTATAGTTTCCTCAAAAAAGAGAATCCCTTTGTTACATAGCAACGCTTAGCTGCCTGTTTCCTAAATTTTTTGTTCTTACTCGTAAGTTTAGGGCCAGCTTTCGCGTTTATTACAGATAAGGGAGCAGGTATGTTTATTCGCAGGCCTATGCTATCTATTACAGTGGCTTACTTGGCGGGCACCGCTGTAGCAGGTAATTATCTTTCGGCGACCTACCTATTTTGCTGTGCTGTTATCGGCGGTTTACTGGCTCTGTTCTGCTACCTACGTAAGAGCTCTATGACCGACATTGCCATATACCTCTCCATAGCAGTTGCTGCTTCTGCTAATCTTAGGGCTGAAGAGCAACGACGGCTTGTCATTAGGCCGGATTCGAAGGCAGAGGCTTACGGCGAGGTCTGCAAGAGCTTGCCTGCTCCTGATGGTTACGTGATCGAGGTTGCGCTCGATTATCTACACTTCGAGAAAAAGACGCTCAAGTGTAATGGTCAGCTACTTAGGCTAAGGTGTTATACGGCTTTCGGGCCAAGGCTTGGTGACAGGATAAGAGCCGTATTTACTCCTACCACACGGGAGTATCGGAATCCTGGAATGCCTAGTACTGGCGTCTTGCTTACTGGGACAGTTAGTAGTGACAGGCATGTGGAGCTGCTTTATACAGGCGGCAGTCTCAAATATTTGTTGGATGGGCTAAGCTGCTACTTACGTGCTGCTATTTCTCGGCTACCTCAGCAAGCTTCATCAGTTTTAGAAGCCGTTATTTTAGGTAATAGATACTATCTTGAAGAAAGTTTAGTGCGGGCATTTAAAGACGCTGGTACTTACCATACTTTGGTTATAAGCGGTTCGCACATAGCTCTGCTGGTGATGATTCTAGGTTGGTTTTGTAGAAGTAGCAACTTTGGGCTGCTACTGTTACTGGCTGCAGTATGGACATACGCTTTAGTGACGGGCTGCGATACGCCTGTGGTCAGGGCAGCGGTAATGGCTACGGCGATGCTTGCCGGTATGGCTGCGAGGCGTCGAGTTGACTCAGCAAACAGCTTGAGTGTTGCCATATTTGTCATACTGGTAGTGTCACCACGTAGCATCTTTGAGCTAGGTTTTCAGATGACTGCCATAGCTGTAGCGGCTTTGGTACTTATAGTTGATCCGCTACTGCTTCATCTTGAAAGGATAGGAAAATGGATGCCGTCGGCTGCTACGCCGTATCCGCCTCTATGCTCGCGTCTAGTCAAATGGTTTGCTGAAGTACTCTATTGGCAGGAGCGGAAGCTGATTGCAAGGCAAGCTGAACACGGCTTGAAGTACGGATTGCGCAAAGCACGTCTAGCCTTAGTGCTAGAGAAGTGTGGTTTGCAACTTCCCGTAAGATACTTTTGTTGTGGTGTTTTGGCTACCTTTGTGGTACAGCTTGCACTACTGCCGATATTTACCAACACGCTTCATAAGCTGTCTCCTTCTATATTGCTCACTAACGTTTTCGCTGAACTGTCCTTAGCACTGCTTTTAGCTACGCTTATACTGTTTATTCTAGCGGCGGTGCTTGGCGTAGATCTTTCTTGGTTGATGTGTTCTGCAGTGGGTATGTATGTTGATGTATCTACGATTCAGATTTGTAGAAGCTTTAGGACTCCTAGCTTAAGCGAAGCAGCAACAGGTTTTCTGTTTATGGCACTGCTGCTTACGGTAGTGCTTTTGTGGAAATGGCAGCCGCTAGCTGAGCGGAAGCAAGGATTGCCGGCCTTACTGATAGTGGCTATAGCTGTATTGCTACTACTTGCTGTAGTTTTTGGTAGTCGTTCTGAAGTAGCTACAGAGGGGCTGAGAGCAGACTTTCTAGATGTGGCTCACGGTGACTGCATTCTTATAAGGTTTCCTGATGCTACGAAGATGCTTGTAGACGGCGGTGGAAGCATCGGGCGTTTTGATATCGGTGAAGAAGTAGTCTCACGTTATCTGTGGTATGAAGGAATAACTTGTCTCGACTATGTAGTAGCTACGCATGCTGACTTAGATCATGCTGGTGGGCTGGAGGCAGTAATCGAAAATTTTACTGTGCGTAGGCTGGTTTTACCGGTAAGGCCTGGCACAGTGTCGGGATTTAGGCGGCTTGAGGAAGCTGCAGCGCGCAAAGGAGTTCCGATAGAAGTTTGGCAAAAGGGAGTACACAAAACTTTTGGCAGAGCAGAATGTGCCGTGCTTTGGCCTACCCCTGAGTTTGCCGACGGAGAAAATAATGCTTCCCTGGTGCTTTCGATAAGCCACGGTGGGCATAAGATTCTGTTAACTGGTGACATAGAGGCTGTAGCTGAGAGCAGGCTACTGACTGAAGGTCTAACGACGCACACTGTGCTTAAGGTAGCTCATCATGGAAGTAAGACCTCTACAAGCTTGGCGTTTTTGCAGGCTGTTAGGCCACAATTAGCGGTTATATCTGCTGATAGGTACTCTCGGTTTGGTCATCCGCATGAGGAAGTGCTTTCACGGCTAGAATGTAGCACTTACATTACTGGTCGCGATGGCATGGTGAGCATAGATATCGACACTAGTTTGCGTGTACGATGCTATGTCGACAGGTATAGCTGAAAGGTTATAATTTCTGTCTATGCGGAACCAACTGACAGAGCAACCTGATCCGGCGTATCTAAAGCTAGTGGAAGATTACTCTCAGTTCTTACCATCTCCGGCACAACGGTTGAGGTTTTTGCGTTCTGCGTTGGAACGATATCACCGAAATCCGGTTGCAGAGCGACTGTGGTTACTTAGACAACTAGCATTTCGCAAAACTGTGATAGAGGAGCTAGTTCAGCATTTACCTAGCAGCGGACCTCGGCCTATTGGAGTGAGGTTTATCTACTGGCTTTACAGAATACGATATCCGGTCTATTTTACGGCTGTGTTGCTGCTGGTAGTGGTAACAGCCGTCACGATGCGATGGGTGGGGCAGCGCTTAGTTGAACTTGCTACTTTTTCACCTGCGACGCCTACCGTAGTGGTGATTGAAAGGCCGGCTGAGATTACCAAGCCCGAGTCGACTGATTTGCCAGGCTATCCTTCAGCTAAGATCTGGTTAGTTGAGCGTACTGGAGAGTACGAGCAGTATAGTAATGGCTGTCGTATTTTGACTGAGTATGAAATCTTTACTGAGCGTAGAGAGTACTATGCATTTCGACGCTCTCCTACTAAGAAGAACCCTCGTTTTCCAGTAGGTGTTCAGAGGCTTAAGCTCTATCCAGAGAGGATGCAACGTCCTGTAGGGATACTTTATCACGTCACTCAAAGTGATCTCGTGCCGTTTACTTCGAAGTTCAATTATAGTCTCAGGCGGCACACCAAAGCCTTGCTGGAGTATATTAGGCAAGAAAAGCTGTACAACTATCTGATAGATCGCTTTGGACGGATCTATCGCATAGTTAGGGATGAAGATTATGCTAATCATGCTGGTAATTCTCTCTGGGCGGACAGTGACGCTATCTATATCAATCTCAACCAGAGTTTTATCGGAGTGGCGTTTGAAGGGTGGTGGGAGGCGGGTGTAAAAGTAAACCCTGACGAAATAAGTCCGGCTCAGATCCATGCTGCCAAGATGCTTACTGAAGTACTACGCAGCAAGTTTAACATCAGCGATACAAACTGTGTTACGCATGGGCTAGTTTCAGTCAACCCCACGAGTTATCTGATAGGCCATCATATGGATTGGGCTACTGACTTTCCCTTCAAGGAATTAGGCTTGAAAGACAAGTACTTAGAGCCTACACCTAGCATTAGTGAGTTTGCTTTTGGATATGACAAAGCATTTCGAGAAGCTGTAGGTAACAAGCTATGGCCGGGGATAGCCTTAGCTGAAGCCCGGCTGAAAGCTGAAGCTGCAGATTTAAAAATCCCCCTAGGCGAGCTAAAGCGGCAGCTTCAACACGATTTTGCTGTTTATAGACAATGGCAGAAAGACATGCGTGGCCAAGATAATGACGAATCTGCAGAAGGGCAGAAGCCTCATAGCGAACAGGACTAAGCTAAGGGAATCTTTACAGCGGTACCTCTTGCCAGAGTACCTCGTAGACTTCCTGCGGTTGCGACTTGCCTTTTACGCTGATGCTGCCAAGGGGTCTGGTCGGGTATTTGCCAGCCAGCAAGCTGTTTGTATAGCTGCTGATAAGTATCTGTGAAGGCTTTGTATTTGATTCTAATCGAGCTGCTAGATTGACTGCATCGCCTATACCTGTGTATTCCATTCTCCTGTTAGATCCGATATAACCTACTGTAATCGTACCGGTATTTATTCCTATACCTATGTTTGTTTCTGCGTTATACAGTCTTTTAAACTTTTCTCTAAGTATGCACATGCGCTGTTGCATCTGTATGGCAGCTCGTACGGCATTGCTCGGAGCATCCTCGGCTGCGTATGCCACGCCGAACAGTACCATCATTCCGTCACCTATATATTTGTCTAACAGCCCGTTATTTGCAAATATGATCTCGGTCATGTTGGTAAAGTATTCGTTGAGAAGTTCCACAACTTGTTCGGGACGGAGACGTTCAGAAAGTGGAGTAAAGCCTCGTACATCAGCAAACAAGATGGTGGCTTCTTTGTTGACCCCGCCTAGCTTCAACGAATCTGGTGAGGAAAGTATCTCGTTGACTATATGGTCGGGTAAGAATCTGCTGTATGCCTCGCGGGCAAGAGCTTCTTTCATAAGCCGTTCGTGTGTAGCGGCGTTATCAAGTGCCATGGAGGTCTGTGTGGCTATTGCGTTCATTAGATCTAGGTCCTCGGGGCTAAACACCATATTACTCTTATGCGTGTCTATATACAGCACTCCTAATGGCTTGTTGTTTGCTGTAAGTGGACAGCAAATCACTGATTGGACATTTTGTAGGATGACACTTTTTCCGAGGATTCGCTCATCCATCTGAGCATCGAGTGACAGCAACGATACTTGCTCGCGAATGACTTGATCTACTATAGCTCGCGGCGGTGAGATCAACTCATCTTTGTTATGTTGCTCTGAGCGGAACTTGATGAACTTTGTCTTTAGTTCGCCCGTTTCTGGATCTTTAAGCTGTACTAGGCATCGCTCGGCGGGAGTTATCCTGAAGAGCATTTCAGCCATACGATCGAAGATCTCTTCAAACGAAAAAATGGAATTAAACAAGCTACTTAGTTCGTACAGATATGACAATATCTCAGCTTTTCGGCGCAGTTGTTCTAGCTCTTTTCTTGTTTCTTCGGGAATAGCTTGGCTTTTTTCTAGGAGCAGCTTAGCTAGCTCTTCCCTAGCCACAAGTACTGATGGGTTACTGGAGCGCAACAGAACTGTATTACTCATCTTTGGAGGAGGAGGTGGTGGTGGTACTTCTTCGAGCTTCAGGCTTATAAAGTAGTGACCCACCTGAATGATGTCGTCTTCGGATAGTAGACGCTCGGCGGAAATACGCTCGCCATTGACAAATGTGCCGTTTGCGCTACCTAAGTCACGCACATAATAGTTTGTACTGCGCTTGGTAATTACGCAATGCTCTCTAGATACCTGATTGTCTGAGAGCACAAGATCGTTTCTTATACCTGACTTACCGTAGTTCGAGCGACCGATTCTCGTCTCGGCGGACTTTATCTCGTACTCAAAGATCTCGTTGTTCAGAGTTGAGCTGATTTTCAGTCTCGACATTGGATTACAATCTTCCCTTCCGTTTCAGCTCAGCGGTAAAGGCATCGATATCTAAAGTTAGTGGTGTATGGCACTTCTCACAGTCTGTCTGCAAAGTGGATCCTGACTTAACGACTTTACCGCGAACTGTGATATTCCAATTACCTTGCCTGTCGTGACAAGTAAAGCAGCTAGAGCGGTGATACTTGTTGGGATCTTTTGATAGAACTATCTTGATACGCGACACGTCAGCTACGCTGCTAGAGCTTTCTGCTACGTTGTGACAATCTTCACATCGGTTGTCAATGCTGGGATGAGTTACGTGGTCCTTGTGTGTAAATTTGAAATAGTCATATGCTAGGCCGTTTTGAGAAGTCGATCTAGCCAAATAGCTTTGCGATTCAGGGCTTAGGTTGTGGCATTCTATGCAACCACCGGGAGCTAGTTTGTTGTTAGGTGTGTTGAGCTGTTGGCTGTTTGGTTGTATTTCGGGTTTATGACAGATGTAGCATTGTGCATGGCCTGGATAGTCAGCTCGCACTGATTGTGTCAGCCCTTTTTGGCCTACGGCGTGACAAGAATTGCAGTCTAACTGTTTATGCTGTACCGGGGAGTTATGAGAGAACTCCATGCCGAATTGTGTAAGCTTATGAGGACGGCTCGGAAATGGCTTGACCTTTTGGTAGTTTTTTGCTTCGTGGCAATTTGCACAAATCTTGAAGCTGACATCTGTAAACTGCTGGACGTGGCAAGTAATGCAAGCGTCGTGGTAGGGATATTCTAGGGGTAGACCTAAGCGTCTGTTTGGATCCTGTTCGTTTGGTCTTTCTCTGCGAGAGTGACACAAGTCACAACGGTTGCTTTCGGTAAGCTGTTTATGAGACTGCGTGAGCTTGCGGTTTACTTTACGGTCATCAAAGTGATCGTACTTGTTAGCGTAGTCTATAAGGTTTGTTTCTGTCTGTGGCCGAGAAAATACTTCTGCTGCAGCTGCTACGGAAACTAACCCGATTGTCAAAAGAAGTTTTTTGTTCATATTCTCTACCGATTAGGGTCTAAGTTTTCCTAGCTCCTCGGGGGTTAACTCTCTTGCTGTAGCCTGCTTATCATGACACACCGTGCAATGACTTTGTAGAGGACGACCGATGTCGGCTAACCTTACTGACTTGTTCACATCATGGCAATATTGGCACTTTAGCTTTTTGTTCTTGGTTAAATCTTTAGCCCGTTCTTTTAGTATAAGATCCCGCTCTTCGGGAGACTTGCCCTTTGGCTTGGGACGCGAATCATATTCATGAGTGTCATCATGATAAAAGGTTGGAAAAAGACCGCTTACTGAATCTTGTTCCCTTAGCCAAGGTTTGTGACATCCAAGACAGTCTTGCATAAAGGGAGGCACTTTAGTTTCTGGCTTGGACCCATGGCAGCGGAAACATTCTGGATGGTTGGGAATGGAAAAATTCTGTTCTTTCTTCTCAGGTCCATCTTTGAGGTGACATTCGATACAACCAGAATCTTTGGACGTAAGCTGGACTTTCTTGAGCTTGTTATCTAATGATTCATATAAGTCTGGATTGCTTTTATCAAAATCGACACCGTTTAAGCCTATATGTGCTGAATGAGGAAATTTGGTTCCAAAGTCACTGCTGCTACGTGTATAACTCTTCCTAACGGAGCTGTAGTTCTTCTGATTGTCGTGACAGATCATACAAAAGGCAGGTGCAGCAAGTCTAAAGGGTACGAAGTTGTGACATTCATTGCACGCGTCATGTGTAGGAAATTTGTATGCTTTTTCACCTTCCTTTACTTCATGACATTTAGAGCATTCTAAGTTATGTGTGGTATGTGAAAATTTTGAATAATCCACTCCGCGCTTAGGCGCAAGACCTATCAGTCGCTTTTTTTGCGCTTCAGTACTCGTACTACTTAGAAAAGCGTATGTGCTGATCAAAGTAGCTATCAACAATACAGCCTTTTTCATTATCTCCCCGGACAATATTGCGCCGCACGGTGGCTGCAGATTCTTTCAAATTCCAGTAATTATAGTTTTTCTTACTGCCAGGAGCAACAACACTTTAACTGCTTGTTCGAACGAAGAAGAATGTTTTCTAAAAGTAGATCTTATGAGCTACTATCTAAGGTAGCTTATTTAGGAGGTTACAGATGAGCACAGCAGCACCTACGTTCCGTCTAGCTGACCGTTTTAGTAACGTAGGCTTTTCTGAGATCGTAGTCATCCGCAATAAGATACTTGCTATGAAAGCTCGCGGGTTACAGGTTTATCAATTCGAAGGGGGTGAACCTTTTGCTCCTACTCCGCAAGTGATCAAAGATGCTTGCACAAAAGCTCTTGCAGAAAACAAGACTCGCTATGCTCCATCAAGCGGTATACCGGAGCTTATAGAAGCATTGACTCAGAAGGTTCGTACTCGTAATCGGCTGCCAGCTGAGCAAGCACATATTATAGTTACGGTAGGTGGCATGCAGGGGCTTTTTGCAGCTTTTCAGGCGCTGCTAAATCCCTCGGATGACGTTCTTGTCTTCTCGCCTTATTGGACACCCACGATAGACCTTATCGCTATGAGCGGTGGCCGATCCATTCTGGTAGATACGTTCAAAGCCCGTAGCGAAGGACTAAAAGTATCGCTGGAAGCAGCTTTGACAGCCCGTACAAGAGTAATACTTCTTGCTTCCCCACAAAATCCTACAGGTGTTGTTTGGACTCCATCAGAAATGGCTGAGATAGCTGACTTTGTATGTTCTCACAATCTAATAGTAGTTTCTGATGAGGCATATGAGGATTTGGTCTATGAAGGCCAGCATGTGTCGATAGGTTCTCTTCCACAGATGTATGAGCGCACGATTTCGTGTTTTACTTTTTCAAAATCCTACTCTATGACAGGCTGGAGAATAGGCTATGCTGTAGCTGCGGAACCTTTTATCACGGGCATGAAACAGGCGGTGCTTTATTCTACTAACGGTGTAAGTACGCCAACGCAGCATGCGGCTGTAAAAGCAATTACCAGTTGTGATGACTTTATTAGAGAAAATCTCCCTGAATATCGTCGCCGCCGCGATCTACTTGTTAATGGTCTTAATAGCCTAGGTCTAGATTGTGAGTTACCGGCAGGTGCTTTTTACGCTTTTCCAAGCATAGCAAAGTATAGTAGTGATAGCAGAGAGTTTGCAGCTTACCTGCTTGAAAAAGCCTCGATAGCGACAGTTCCTGGCGTAGTCTTCGGACCGCAAGGGGAAGCTCACCTGCGGTTTTCCTACTCGGTCTCTATAGAAACTATAGAACGCGGCTTGGAAGCTCTCTCGAAAGTTCTATGAAAGAGTTCGAGTTTATCTCGATGCTACGCAGCAAGCAGGAAAATTGTAGGGACTTAGTCCTAGGCATTGGTGATGATGCGGCTGTCTTTGCTGTCAGTGAGAATAAGAGAGTAGTAGTTACTACCGACTTACTTGTTGAACATATTCACTTCGCTAAGGACTACACCACCCCTTGGCTACTCGGACGTAAGTCCCTCTCGGTTAACTTGAGTGATATAGCTGCAATGGGTGCCCTACCGCGGTTTTTTCTATTTGATATAGCTCTGCCTAAGAACTGGAGTGATTCCGTGGAATCCTTCGTAGAGGGTTTGCTTTCTGTTGCTAAAGAGTATGATGTTCGCCTTATAGGCGGAGACACTTGTGCTTCCAAAAGAGACCTGTTTATAGGTATTACTGTAATAGGTGAGTGCGAAAGGGGCAAGTTTGTCGCAAGAAATGGTGCAGGAGAAGGCGACTTGATTTGTGTTACCGGTAAGCTTGGCGCTTCGGCATATGGGCTAAAGCTACTTAAGTCAGGTAAGCGAATTCAGTCGGCTATGGCTGACTATGAAAGAGCTGCTATCAAAGCGCACCTCGACCCAGTGCCTAGGGTGTGGCTCGGTCGGGCTTTGGCAGAGATTGCGACAGCTATGATAGACATTTCCGATGGACTTTCGTCAGAACTCGTTCATATCTGTTGCGAAAGCAGTGTTGGTTGCAGGCTAGAGCTCGATAGGCTGCCAGTTGCAGAAGGAGCTACTCTTGAGGACGCCCTCAATGGAGGGGAAGACTATGAGCTGCTTTTTACTCTTCCGGAGCAGAAATTATCCTGCCTAGACAGATTACGTAGTTACGGTGTTGAGTTAACAGTTATAGGCTCAATTACAGGCACTCTTGACCGAAAGATGATAAAAAATGGTGAAGAGCTGCAGCTACTTCCAGGAGGCTATGAACATTTTAGCTAGTCTTGCATGTGGTTTAAGATCTTTCCAGCGACAACGCTGATGTTCCGCAAGTGTCTTAGCGGTCAGAAAAACTTACCGTCTAGGCGATACTTTTGGATGGTGCTGTCTTACGCTTAATAGAACTTCTTCAGGGGTAGCAGTAGCTGTACCTACCTTACCAACTACTATGCCTGCAGCATGACTGGCTAGCAATGCGGCTTCCAGTAGAGTAGCGTTGCAGGCAAGCGACGCTGCTAGGGTAGCAATTACTGTATCGCCAGCGCCGGTAACGTCGTATACTTCTCTTGCTACTGCAGGTACGTCTAGCACTTGCTCATCAAAGATTGTCATACCTTCTTCGCCGCGGGTAATTATCAGCTTTGCGCCATTTAGGCATGCCTTTATCGCTTGTCCAGCATGCAGAAGAGCTTGAGGTGAATCTATAGGAAATCCCACAGCAGCTTCTGCCTCCTGTATATTTGGTGTAATCACTGTTGCTGGTAGGTACGCAGTTAAATCTCTCATTTTAGGATCTACGCAGACAGGGACTCTTTCTTTTGCTGGCGGTAGGATGGCAGCTAGTAACTGACGGGTGACTACTCCTTTCTGATAGTCAGAAATGACGACTGCTTCGGCTTCTGGCAAAAAAGCCAGGAAGCGCTCTACAAGAGCCTCTTGTGTTT
The DNA here is from genome assembly GCA_025057015.1 of Blastocatellia bacterium. Classification (GTDB taxonomy): domain Bacteria; phylum Acidobacteriota; class Blastocatellia; order Chloracidobacteriales; family JADJPF01; genus JANWYG01. The sequence goes on along the minus strand of JANWYG010000007.1, from coordinate 163,796 downwards.
GTTGATCTACGGGTGTTTTCTTTTCTCGGTCAGCTCTTACTACGTGCTGTGAGTGGGCTATTATCCTCGTTTTTAGAGTCGTAGGCCGATTGGAGTCAGTAACTAATGCGGAATTTATCGAGCATCTTTCGAGTTCAGTAATCAATCGCCTGGCACTAATGTCTTTACCCACGACACCCACGAGTATGGGTACGGCACCTAGTTCGGCAAGATTAGCCGCTACATTTGCAGCACCGCCTAAGTGAAGTGTCTCTCGTTCGATTTCCACAACTGGTACAGGTGCTTCTGGGGCTATACGTCTTGCTTTACCCCAAAGAAACTCGTCCAGCATCACGTCGCCTATGATGAGCACTTTGCGACCTACGATTTCTGTAAGTAACCGCTTGGCTTGACTGGTTTGCAGATAACGCTTAGTCATCTTTCTACTTTGATATCGTCATTTGTTCCGTACTTGCCATCCGGGCCTGCAGAGGCTATCTGGTAGCCGGTCGCCGTTCGAGTGTATGAAAGCGGCCTTTGCCAAAGATCATTTTGGTAGAGCCTGTCGAGGAATTTTGTCAACCGATCCGTCAGCTCAGTGATGTTAGTAGCTCGTGGATAGTAGCCGTGTTCTTTGCGGTAACTTTCTAGCGCTTTGCAGAGTACCTCAAGCCTGTGCTCGGTTCTCCTGATCTTTTCGTTCTGGATAGCAGTTGAAATTAGCTCTAGCTCTTCCCAGCTTCCATCTTGCAGACGCACTTCTGCGACCTGCCACTTGCCAGCTTGCTCGTTTAGGCGGAAAGTAACTGCAAGCTCCGCTTCAACTAGCTGTCCCGAATATCCTGGTATGATCTTTTTGATTTTGACGCTCGTCGGTTCTAAACCAAGTATGGCGGCTATAGCTGTGCGTGCCTGTCGTGCTCCTAGGTCAGAGTAGGCGTACGCTGCAACTGCTAGGGCGATTAAAGTTAATAGTACCTTCATAAAACCTCAGAATCAGTGAAAACTCGTTTCTCTTTGAAACGGCTTTGCTGGTACAATCTTCTTGCATGTCTACTCCTAAGTTTAAAGCAGATATTTTAATAGTGGATGATACGCCTGCCAACTTAGAGTTGTTGTTGCGCATGCTGCGTGAGCAGAGCTATAAGGCAAGGGTTACTACAACTGGTGCTATGGCACTGGCTGCAGCTCGGCTTTCTCCTCCTGAGCTAATTATGCTCGATATCACTATGCCTGGGATGGATGGCTATGAGGTATGCAAGCAGCTTAAGGCTGATGAGAGGACTAAGGATATACCTGTAATTTTTATTAGTGCTCTGGATGAGCCAATGGACAAGGTGAAGGCGTTTAATGTTGGTGGTGTGGATTATATAACTAAGCCATTCAGGTTTGAGGAAGTAATAGCTAGGGTAGAAACTCACCTAAAGATCTCACGTTTACAGCGCGAGCTAGAACGCAAGAACGCTGAGCTACAGCGTAAGAACGAAGAATTAATCCGGTTGAATAACCGAGCCAGAATGATCTTCAACGCTTTGTCTGAGGCTTTGCCGGGGCAGGTAATCGGTTCAAAATACAAATTGGAATCAAAGATAGGTTCGGGAGGCTTCGGAGTAGTCTACAAAGCTCAGCATGTAGACATTCGTCATACTGTTGCCGTCAAGATATTTCAGCCTAAAGGGTCGGATTCGCTGGCTAATACTAAGGCTAAGGAACGCTTTCGCCTTGAGGGCATATCTGCTTGTCGGATAAATCACATCAATGCCTTGCAAGTACTCGACTTTGGTCTTACAGAAGAAGGATTGCCATATTTAGTAATGGAACTTCTCAACGGGCATACACTTAAGCAGGAGCTACGGCAGAAAACGAGGTTACCTCTTGCTAGGGCGCTTCAGATAATCCTTCCTGTGTGCAATGTTTTGTCAGTAGCACACGCGGCAGGAGTTATACACCGAGACATCAAGCCCGACAATATCTTCTTACACACTAGTAGCGAAGGTGAGGAGATTGTCAAGGTAGTCGATTTTGGTATAGCAAAGATTGTAGGCGAGGTTGTGGACCTGGACATGCAGGATCTGACCGTAGCTGGCAGAATTGTCGGCACTCCAGTTTATATGTCGCCAGAAAGGCTAAGCAATCAGTCATATGACGGTAAGTCAGATGTCTACAGCGTAGGCATAATGCTCTATCAGATGTTGAGCGGACAACTTCCTTTTTTCTCCAGAGAGAAAGATCTACTGTCAATAGCGATGCTGCACTTGACTAAGGAACCACCAAGGTTGCGGGAAATAGTTCCAGATATACCGCCTGCTATAGAACAGGTAGTTCTGCTCGCGCTGGCAAAAGATCCAGCCAAGAGACCTACGGCAAAAGAGCTAATGGAATTGCTAGTCAAGGCCTCAGGCGAATCTGTAACTGCCACCAGAGCGTAGTTTATTGACCGATTGGAGAGTACTTTTTGAGTGCATCTACAAATGGTCTAGCAGCTGCTGGGACAGTTTGACTACTGTTTTTTAGTATCTCTTTAGCTTCTATCTTGCGGCCGTAGAGGATTGCATTGGCATCCTTGTCAGGAGCTACTACGGCTCCCTTTAGTTCTAAACCAGCGAAGAGTCCTTTACTGCGGGAGTAGGTAAGAATTTTGGCCGTCATCGCAGCATCGGTCTCGGCCGAAGACGAACGGCCTACCGGACCACCTGCTACAGAGGCATCCCCGCCAAGCGTAAATTTGTCTTTGAGTAAGTAGTCTATCCCATCTTCATTCATTATTAACATAACCACATCTACTGCCGAACCTCCTATTTGTAGACCAAAACTGCCGCCGCTCAGAGTGATCATTACCGGTGCACCCCAATCTCTTTTACCACGTCTGCAAGCGACAGCACCTTTGCCGTATCGACCACCTACTACAAAACCGGCTTTTTTCATCGATGGAATAACTGCTACACACTCAGCTTTGTCTAATAAGTCCTTTGGTATACCTTTGTCAGGCGTGTCCATGATCTCGGAAAGTACTTTGCCGGCATTGCTGAGCCTTTCTTCTATCTTGTCTTCCGCTGTTACTGTGATTAAGGCTAAGCCTAAATAAACAGCTAAAAGCTTCATAGTCTTCTCCTAAAATTTTTCCAATTATTTCAGTTCAGAATACCAGAATTCGCCTGAGAGATGAACGAAGTAGTTTGGTAGACTTGCAAATTGGATATCAGCAAGTTAGCTTGAATAAATGAGCTACTATCGGCTTCTCAAAAGCAACGCGCGTATTAGGCGGCTTTGGTTTGCTCAAGTAGTAAGCGAGCTTGGAGATTGGTTGAGTTTCGTTGCGCTAATGCAACTTATCACTAAGTACTCAGGCAAGGCGCAAGCTAGCGGTTTGCTAGTCATAATAGAGATGCTGCCTATGATAGTGCTTGCTCCAGTAACTGGCGTCGTTGCCGATAGGTTTGACCGAAAGAAGATACTGATAGCTACCGATCTGATACGTTTCTTCATACCTTTTGGCTTTTTATTTGTCGATAGTCCAGAGCGGCTTTGGGTAGTGTATGTGCTTACAGGACTGCAATTTTGCGTTACAGCTTTCTTTGAGCCTGCGCGGGCGGCACTTCTTCCGCGGCTTGCTAACGAACACGAGATAGTAGTAGCTAACGCTCTTATGAGCGTCACTTGGTCGACGATGCTCGCTGTTGGTGGAGCATTGGGAGGGCTACTAGTAGCACTAGTGGGGAGCTCGGCAGCTTTCGTACTTGACGCATCCACTTTTATGCTTTCTGCTCTTTTGCTTTGGGGGCTTGCCGTGCCCGCCTTACAAGACAGCTCTCGTAGAGTAGACAGTGAAGAAGTGACTTTCCTGGAAGCACTCTTCTTCCTGCGCCGTCAATTGCGAGTTGCTGCTGTGACACTGGTCAAAGCTGGTCTATGTATTACCGGTGGCTCTATATGGTTACTTTCAGTCGTCTATGGTCAAAAGGTATTTCCAATAGGTAAAGAAGGTGCTATTTCAGTAGGCCTGTTCTATGGTGCAAACGGTCTAGGCTCTGTGCTTGGTGCAAGTATTGCGGCTATTTGCTTGAGACGAGCACTAAATCCCCTGAAGCTAATGCTTGCGGCATTTACCCTTCGCAGTGTCTTCTTTGCTCTATGGGCGGTATCGCCGACTTTTGTTCTGGCTATTTCTTCGCTGGTTTGTGCTGCTGCTACTGGCAGCGTTCTTTGGGTGTCTAGTACTACGATGCTGCAGGAAATGGTACAAGACAAGATGCGAGGCCGGATTTTTGCTCTCGAGTTTGCCTTGCTTACGCTCGCTGTGGCTGTCTCTATAGGAGCTACAGGACGAGCTCTGGATGATTGGGGAGTAGACGTGCGCCAAGCAACTATCGCTGCTGCTGGTCTAGCTGCCCTGGTGGCTGCCGCATGGGCTATGGTGATGCTCTTCTGGAACCGCTTGGGTTGCCTAGAGAATTCTTCTCCTCTTCAGAAAATCGTATCTATTTTTTTGGAAAAATCCAAATAACTGTATCGCTAGGCTCCGAGTCTACTTGCGGCAAAGAGAATTTATCCTCAGTGTCTACATATAGTTAAGTTTTACTGGGAACAGTCTATATAAAGTTGGTTTGGAAATTGCATGTATAAAAGCAGCTAAGTGCTTGTTATAGACTATTTTACAATCTGTTTACAGGAAGGGGAGACCATGCTTTGTGTGTTAAAGAATATAAAAATGCCAATAGTATTTCTCCTATTGGCATCTGTAGTTGGACTTGCGCAGCAAGCCTCAGGGAACTTGGACGGAGTGATTTTTGATAGTACTGGCGCTGTAGTGGCTGGTGCCGAAGTGAATGTTGTGAGCACTGAGACAGGCGAGCAACGTACGTTTCAAACTGACGAAGCTGGACGTTATCGGTTTTCGTCGCTACGCGTGGGCGAGTATATGATTAAGGTGATAGCTTCGGGCTTTGCTCCGCTAGAACGTAAGGGAGTAATTGTCGAAGTTGGTCGCACGGTCACCTTAGATCTGACTTTGCAGGTAGGTTCTGCCGGTAGCGAAGTGGTGACGATTGCTGCTGATGCCCCTGTAGTTGAGACTACGCGCACGCAGGTCAGCTCGGTAGTAGGCAAGCGAGCAGTTAAGGACCTTCCGGTCAATGGTCGAAATTTTCAGGAGTTTATTCTGCTTACGCCCGGAGTAAGTCCTGATCCACGAGCTGGCGATATATCTTTTGGTGGTCTACGGGGTACAAATAATAGCCTCCAGATAGACGGTTCGGATAATAACAACACGTTCTTTGGACAGACGCTGGGAAGGACTGGCTCAGGCCGGGCTCCATATCAGTTTTCTAAAGATGCTATTCGGGAATTTCAGGTCAATACGAACACCTACGCTGCAGAATATGGTCGTGCCGGCGGGGCAGTCATCAATGCCGTAACTAAGTCAGGTACAAATGATTTTCATGGGAATGCCTTTTTATTCTTTCGCGATCGTTCGCTGAATGCTGAAGAGCCTTTTGCAAAAGCAGCGCGTCGACCTAAACCGCGTAACCGTATCTATCAGTACGGCGCTACGTTTTCTGGACCTGTAGTCAGAGACAGAACGTTTTTCTTCTTCAATTTTGACGGACAGCGAAATAGCGAGCCGAATCCTGTCTTCTTGCCGGCTGGCGTAACAGTACCGTCAGATCCAGCTTCGCAAGAAGGTTTTAGAAAACTGCAGCCTTTCTTCGGCACGTATGACAGAAAGTTCAATCAAGATGTCTACATGGGTAAGCTCGATCACAGGTTTAGTAACAGCAATCAGTTCTCGCTGAGATACAACTATCAGCGTTTCACCGGCGAGAATTTGGAAAATGCAGGTCCTACGTCTGCCTTCGAGCATACAGGTAACTCGAACGTCCGTACGCATACGGTAACGGCAAATCTGACTACTATAGTCTCGCCGAGCGTAGTAAACGAGCTGCGAGTTCAGTACGCCAGAGATAGCCAGCCTGGTTTTGCGAACAGTGATAAACCAGAGGCAGTAATAAATGCCGGTCCCATACAGGTAATACAAATAGGCCGCAATAATTTCAGTCCCCGCGAGACAACTATCAACCGGTATCAGTTTATCGATAGTTTGTCCTACACACGCGGCAAGCACACTTACAAGTTTGGAGTTGACTTTAATATAGAGCGGATACTGAACTTCTTCCCAGGGCTGTTTTCTGGTTCATATACCTTTACCAGCTTTGCCGATTTTGCTGACGGAAGGCCTTCAGGAGGTTACAGGCAGGCTTTTCCTGGTGAAGGAACTAGCGGAGCTATATCACGGCCGAATAACTTTGAATTTTCCTTCTATGTTCAAGATGACTGGAGGCTTACTAATCGATTGAAGCTCTACTACGGTGTCCGGTATGATCTTCAAATGATACGAAGGCCAAGCATAGTAAATCCTGATCCGCAGTTAGCAAAAGCGGGCATCCGTACAGCTGGAGCTATCGACCAAGATACGAATAACTTTGCTCCTCGCATAGGCTTTGCCTATAGCCTTACATCCGACGACAAGACGGTAATACGTGGTGGATATGGTATCTTCTATTCGCGCACGCCGTCGATATTAACCACTACGGCAATCACCCAGAACGGTATACAGATCAAAAACCTGTTTTTCCCGGCATCTAATACCGGCCCGATAGTCTATCCTTTCAAGTTTGATTCGTTGCCTTCTGGAGTTACGCCATCTAGGCCTAGCATTTTCGTCTATGACTCGAACTTTGTGCAGCCCTACGTACAGCAAGCTAGCCTCGGCATAGAGCGCGAACTGTTTGCAGGTATAGGTTTTTCAGCAACCTATCTATTTGTCAAGGGCACTAAACTTCCGCGTGTGCGCGATATCAACCTAAGCGGACCGATACCTACACCTGTGCCGGTTGCTGGTGGTGGTACGATCACGGTAAACAAAGTCTCGCCGATAAGGCCTCTTTCGAACTTTAACAGAATTTGGCAAGCTGCAAGCGAGGCTTCATCGAGCTATAACGGTCTGGCGGTGCAGTTAACCAAAAAGTATGCAAACAACTTGCAGTTTTTAATGTCTTACACTTACTCGAAGGTCCTGGATGACAAACCCGATGCTACGACGGTAGTAGTAGGTGTAGATGACTTCAAAGTAGTCTCTGATCAACTCAACCCGGGCCTGGACCGAGGTCCTGGTGAGAGCGATGTGCGTCATCGCTTCGTCTTAAGCGGCCTTTATGACCTAAATATCGCCACTGCATTTGGGTCTGACAATTCAGTAGCAAAGGCCATCTTTGATGGATACACATTAAGCGGTATCTTTACGGCTAGTTCTGGAAGACCATTTTCTGCTACTGTAGCCGCTGATCTGAACGGCGACGGTAACGTTCGTAACGACCGCGTACCGTTTGTTGGCCGTAACACTATTTTTGGCCCTTCGTTTTATCAGCTGGACATGCGACTGCAGAAATCAATTCGCACAAGTGAGACGACGAAGATAGATCTCATAGTTGAGGCATTTAATTTGTTTAATCGTACGAACGTGACTGCTATAAACACCAACCAATTTTTGCTTGTAAACGGTGTGTTGACGCCAAACAGGGCTTTTAAGGCACCAACTAACAGTGCTGGTGCGGCTCGCGGTGCTAACCGTCAGTTCCAACTAGCTCTACAGTTTGAATTTTAGCCATACAGCCTTTAAGGGGGAGTTTGCAAAGGCAGGCTCTCCCCCTCTTGACAGTATGTGTTTAAGTAGCTACCATAGCAAATCCGACTCTCTACGACCTTGACCAAAGACGAGCTATATATGAAAGTGGCTTTAGAAATGGCCGATTTAGCTCGGTCATTAGATGAGGTTCCAGTAGGAGCGGTTTTGGTCTTTGAAGACAGGATATTAGCCAAGGGGCATAACAGAACTCGCATAGATATCGATCCCACAGCACATGCCGAGATAGTTGCTTTGAGACAAGCAGCGCAAGTAATAGGAAATTATCGGCTAACTGGCACTGTGTTATACTCTACCGTAGAGCCATGTGCTATGTGTGCTGGAGCTTTGGTTTGGGCGAGAGTAGCCAAGCTCGTATATGGTGCTAGGGATGAAAAAGCAGGTGCTGTGGATTCTAGGTTTGGTATTTGCAGGCACGCAGAACTTAACCATAGGCTGGAGGTGGTTGGTGGCGTACTGCAAGAGGATTGTGCTTCGTTGATGCGCAACTTTTTCATCTCCAGAAGGCGTAAGGAGGGATAGTCTAATGGTAAGGCACCGGTTTCGAAAACCGGCGCGCAGCAATGCGCTTGGGGGTTCGAGTCCCCCTCCCTCCGCTGAGGGCATTTTCGGTAGTTACGGAGGACAAGCTTTGGTATAATGCCTACTTTATCAGGCCTGCTTGAGTATTAAAGACCTAGGAGAGGTGGGTGAGTGGTTGAAACCACACGCTTGGAAGGCGTGCATACGGGAAACCGTATCGCGGGTTCGAATCCCGCCCTCTCCGTCAGCCAGTCACATGGGCTGTTGGATCAGGCTCCGGCGCGGTACAACCGTAAAGCGTGAACTCCGCCAGGGGGGGAACTCAGCAACGGTAGCGCGTAGCGGTGTGTTGCCGACTACCCGGGGCCTGGTCGAACAGCTGCTATGACAAAGACTGACTATGTCCTATCAAGTAATAGCCCGCAAATGGCGTCCGCAACGCTTTGACGATGTGGTAGGTCAAGAGACTGTCACGCGCACCTTACAAAATGCTATCTCTAGCTTGAGATTACACCATGCCTACCTCTTTTCAGGACCAAGGGGATGCGGTAAGACGTCAACGGCAAGAATACTTGCTAAGTCACTTAACTGTCACGTCGGTGTAACTGTGATGCCTTGTGATAAGTGTCCTTCGTGTGTCGAAATTGCAGCAGGTAGCTCTATAGACGTTTTGGAGATAGACGCAGCTTCGAATACTGGCGTCGATAACGTGCGCGAAGTGATTATCAACAGCATCAATATAGCGCCGGCACGTGAGCGATATAAGATATTTATCATAGACGAAGTTCACATGCTGTCTACTAGCGCTTTTAACGCTTTACTTAAGACTCTTGAAGAACCTCCCTTGCACGCCTTCTTCATCCTTGCTACGACGGAACTTCATAAAGTTCCCCAAACTATTCTTTCTCGGTGCCAGCACTTCGAGTTTCGGGCTATCTCCTTAGAGAAACTCAAGGAGCGATTGCGGCTGATAGCTGAAGCGGAGCAGCTTGAAATAGAGCCTGCTGCACTTACTATGATCGCTTTGGCTGGACAGGGTAGCATGCGAGATGCTCAGTCTGCGCTCGATCAGGTCATCAGCTTCGCCGGTAGCAAGATCTCTCAAGAGGATGTCCGGCTAGCCCTTGGCTTAATAAAGCGTGAAACTCTGTTTGCTTTCGTCGACGCATTAGCAGCTTCCGATATACAGCGATTGATAAGGCTGGTAGCTGAAGCTTCTTCTACAGGCAATGACCTACGGCAACTGTGTCGTGACCTGATGGTTCACCTTCGCAATCTATTGGTGTTGAAAACTTTAGGTGCCGATAGGGAATTGTTGCCTGCGTCAGATGATGAGCTAGATAATTATCGTCGACAGGCCGAGCTGTTTACTTTGGCTGATCTGGTTAGATTATTTAGCCTGCTTGTGAATATAGAGGACGAGATGCGCAGTTCTACACAGCCTAGGTACAACCTAGAGATAGGTTTGATACGGCTGGCGCAAGCCGCAAGGCTACGTTCTCTCGAAGAACTAGTCGAGCGGCTAGAAGCGCTAGAAAGTCGCTTGAGTGGGCTGGCTGTTGCTGAATCTGCTGGTTGGTCAGTTAGTTCAGCAACGAAGCAAGTAGAGCCACCTCTAAGCAGAACAGCTTTAGCCATAGAGCCACCTACTGCAGTTCGAGCAGAACCTATCGTGCCCACCAGCACGCATGATAAGATAGTTACTGCCGGCGTGGACGAGCTGAAGAAGGTTCTAGAGCAACGCAGGAAGATGCTGTTGCTTACGGCACTTGAGCAGGCTCAGGAAATACGCATAGAAGCGGAGTATCTCTTAGTAAAGTTTGAGAAAAGTAGTTCTGAAGCGGCAAAGCGAGTTATTGCGGAGCAGAGAGTGCTTCTTGAAGTCTGTAAAGAACTGTTTAAGAGGGAGCTGCGGCTGAAGTTGATAGATGGAGCTGTTCAGCAACAGACTGATAAAGCTGACAAAGTGGAAATAAAAGATCCTACGGTGGAGATGCTTCTGCGTAAGTTTAATGGTGACATAGTCGAGGTAAAAAACAAGGAGTGAGTATGAAGTTTCCAGGTTTCAATCCAGGTCAGTTACAACAGATGATGAAAGATGTACAACGCCAACAGGAAGAGTTACAAAAACGCCTCAGAGATATTCGCGTTGAAGCATCTGCTGGTGGAGGCATCGTCACCGTAACTGTTTCTGGGCTCAAAGAGATGGTGGCACTCAGGATCGATCCGGATGCTATTAAGGACGGTGATGTTGAAATGTTACAGGATCTCATAGTTGCTGCTACGAACGAAGCTAACCGCAAAGCTGACGAGAAGGCTCAAGAGGCTATGAGGGCACAGCTTGGCATGCTGGGACTAGGGGGCTTGTTCTAGTGCTAGAGTACGCCGAGCCAGTGGCGCGATTGATAGATGAGCTGAAGAGATTGCCTGGAGTAGGACAAAAATCTGCGCAGCGTATAGCGTTTTACTTGTTACAGGCAAGACGTGAAGACGTTGAGCAACTTGTCTCAGCTATCAGAGAGGTTAAGGAAAAAATAGGGCTTTGCTCAAGTTGCAACAATGTTACCGATATAGATCCATGTAAATATTGCCGCAGTTCTGTGCGTGACCGTCGCGTCATTTGCGTTGTCGAGGAACCTCATAATTTGGTCACTATAGAAAAAACCAGAGAATATAACGGCCTTTACCATGTACTCCATGGTGCACTCTCGCCTATACGCGGCATAGGACCGGAAGATTTGAAGATAAAGAATTTGCTTGAAAGACTGCGTTCGACAGAGGTAGAAGAAGTCATACTAGCGACAAATCCGACTACCGAAGGTGAAGCTACGGCTAATTATCTTAACAGGTTGCTTAAGCCGCTGGGTATCAAGATTACTCGTATAGGTATGGGGCTACCTGTAGGTAGTGACATAGAGTACGCTGACGAAGTAACTATGCATAGAGCATTAGCAAACAGGCGTGAGATGTGATGAAAAGGCGGGAGCTTTCGAAAGGTCTCGCAAACAGCGAAGAGCAACAGCTAGAGCTTACTCTACGACCTCGGCGTCTTTCTGAATACATAGGTCAAGGACGAGTGACCGATAATCTGGGTATTTTTATAAAGGCTGCACTTAGACGTGGCGAGGCGCTAGATCATTGTCTGTTACACGGTCCTCCGGGACTTGGCAAGACTACGCTTGCAAACATCATAGCAAACGAAATGGGTGTGCATATCAAGTCGACTACCGGACCGGTGATAGAGAAGGCTGGAGACTTAGCTGCTATCCTGACTAGCTTACAGCGAGGCGATGTCCTATTTATCGATGAGATACATCGTCTCAGTCCGGCTGTTGAAGAGATACTTTACTCAGCTCTGGAGGATAATCAGCTTGACATAATCATAGGCCAAGGGCCTTCAGCACGCTCAATCAAGATCGATTTACCACAATTCACTTTGATAGGAGCTACCACGCGGGCCGGGCTGGTTACACCTCCTCTTAGAAGCCGTTTTGGGATAAACTTGCACCTCGACTTTTATGAAGAACGCCACCTGACCGAGATAGTAATTCGTTCTGCTAAGATACTTGGTATTGCCATAGACGCTGCCGGAGCAAGTGAGATAGCCCGCCGCTCACGCGGTACGCCTCGTATAGCAAACAGATTGCTTAGACGTGTACGCGACATAGCTGAAGTTCTTCACGACGGTCAGGTTACTTTAGAGGTTGCTATCGATGCTCTGAATCGTATGGAAGTAGATAAGTACGGGCTAGATGAGGTCGACCGCAAGTATTTGTTGACTATAATGGATAAGTTTAGTGGCGGTCCAGTGGGAATCAACACCTTAGCAGCAGCTATTAACGACGAAAAGGGTGCTATAGAAGAAATCATCGAGCCGTATCTGATGCAAATAGGCTTTCTCAACCGCACTCCCCGCGGAAGAGTCGTAACCGCTGCTGCTTACAAACACCTAGGCTTCGAACCACCTCAGTCGCAACAAGAAACCCCACTGTTCAAGTGATTTGTTTTAGCTTTTTACTACAGTAGGGGTTTCCTGGATCCCAAGAGCAGTCTGCAACAACTGAGCCTTTTGTTGCTCGATAGGATGAGGATGTATAGCTGAGATAGGGGGATAAGAAGTTTGTCCTATTCCAGTAACAACGGTAGTAGCATTGCTAGGTGCAAGCTGTAGCAGGCTTGCAAGGGGTTTTGTAAATTTATCGAGGTTTTCTATCAGATAAGCTTGTATGGCCTTTTGGCCACCTTTACTGATAATCATAAGTGTCTGCCGTAACTGGTTGAGTTCAGCTTCGGCTTGAGCCCGCATAGCTGCTGCTTGTGCTTGCGTATCTAGTTCTAGCTTTTGTCTTTGTGCTTCTGCCGGCAGAATTATTTCTGTCTCATACTTTGCTTTAAGCATTTCTATTTTCAGTTTTTCGGCCTCTATCTGGGATCTTATACCTGCAATTTGTGCATCAGCCGATTTGCGTACTTGTTGTACACCTACAGCGGCACGTTGGCGTTCTTGTGCTATTTTGACTCGAGTTTCTGCAGTAAGTGACTCTTTCTCGTTTTGTAGCTTACACACGGCTACTTCGGCACGCTGCTGCTCACTGGCTTCTGTGGAGATGGCCCGAGAAAGTGCTTCGGCTTCGCGGGCCTGTGCTTCAGCATTTGCGGCCTGTATGCGTTTGAGCAACGCTATGTATAGTTCAGGCTCTTCCACTCCAGGCAGCCGGTGATCATCGACGTCAGCAATGTTCATGGCTGTTATTTCTAAACCTATGTTCTCTAAATCTGCTTTGCAGACTCTGATCATGTTGCGTACCAGTACATCCTTGTCTGTCATTACTTCTTCAGGAGTCATGGTAGCGATGGCGTCACGCAGATGGCCCTCGATTATAGAGTTCGCTATTTGGTGCAATTCCTTCCAGTCTTCGGTCATGCCTAAAATTCTTCTAATTGCGTTCTGTATGCCTGCCGGTGAAGATGCAACCGTGAAGCTCACGGTAGCAGTAACTGTAAGAGGAACTATTCCTTTGGCTATAGCAGATTCTACCCTGACGGTCGTGGTTTGTGGCCGTAGGTCCATTATGAAAAACTCATTGATTAGAGGGATAATGAATACACGTCCTCCTCTGAGGGTTATGTATCCCTTTGAGCCTTTACCTGCAACGACGGCAAGCTCGTTTGCACCTACTATTTTCATTCTGCTTATAATTTGTATAAACAAAGTAAGTGCTATCAGAATGCCCAGTGCTACTAGAAAACTGGTCATTGCTACTCTCCTTTCTGTTCTACTGATACTAACTGCTTTATGTCTATACCGAAGTTCTCTCGGAGCAATCTCAAGAAGTCGATGAAGGCCTGCGGACCGCGATTTATGACCTGGTTTGTTCCTCTTTCATCCATTATCACTAAGTTGTCTAGCTTAATTTGTTTAGCATTTACATTATAATTTTCAAATAGTTCTACAAGAGGTTTTTGCATGAATAAGACCAATCGAGCTAGGTCGCCAAAATCTGCAATTAGCTGGACTTTTTGTGTCAACAAGTCGTTTTGTGTCTGTTGGAGTATAGATATTGCGGTACTTTGAGCTTGAGCCTGTATTTCTTGAGCACGTTTTTTAGTCTCTGCTTCCAATCTGACTGACCGGTTCCGTAGGGCCTGTAACTCAGCCAGTGCCTCTTGTATTGCTTTCTTGGTTTCATTATCGGCTTTAGCTATAGCCCAGTCAGCTTCAAGTTTTGCCTGTTGTATAGCAGCTTCGCACTCTTTTCTGTAAACTTCCAGTTCTTGTTGTGCAGCAAGGATTTTCTCATTCGCTTGGTTTACCGCTATTGTCTGTCTGCGTTTTGAGTCTAACTCTGCTCGTTCTGCTCTGGCGCGCAGGATTGCTTCTTGTACTTCTACTTCCTGGCGCTTCTTAGCCAAAGTTTTACTAGCCAGATTAGCAATATAGTTGGATGTATCCCATATTTTTTGTAAGGATACAGAGACTACAGTCATACCGAAAGCGCTTAGGTCTTGGTTTGAGTCAGCAAGAAGTTCAGCACGAAAGCGGGCACGTTCGCCTTCACCAGCTTTCTCGAGCGCTCCTACGGGTAGCGATACAAGTTGCTTGGAGACTTCATCTTCAGGTTCTTCAGCCATACCGATGGCTTGTAGCGGAGTAGTTTTGTTTAGCGCTCCTCTTACGTTGCCTACCATCGTGCTTTGGATTTGTTGTCTGATTTCTTCACGTTGCTTGCCTATTAGGCGTTCTATCGCAGCGTAAAGAAGAGTTTCGTTTTTATCGTCGACGCATACACAAGCTGTTGCATCTGCTCCTACAGTGATCCCGTTGGCGGAATTAACGCCCTCAATCTTGACGTGTATGGGGAGTATTCTCAGGTCTAAGGTTTGTGCATCTTGAAAGTAGGGGATGACGTATGTCCAACCACCTTTTTGTATTCTAAAGCCATACTCTTTGCCATTGACTACCGTTTTTGCACCAGTAACTACGAGCACTTCGTTTGGCGGACAGACCCGTATGACTGACTTGAAGAAGCTTCTAATGAGAAGGAAAACTATTAAAGCAGCTATTGCTCCTGTGAAGGATAGTTCTGACAGGATTAGTAGTATCCAAGTTACTATAAGCTGAAAAAACTCTTCCATTCTGGCTCCTCATGGCTGGTCTTTGGTGCTTCTGAAGACAAATTGTCAAAAGCAGATTTTAGTTTTAGAAACTAGCTTGGCCAAACTCTCTAGTGTTGGTTGAAGCGTTTTCTAAGCAGATTATAAATGCTTACATTTGCTTTGTCTCAAGCAGCGGTAAATCCTTCCGCCTTCGAACCACTATATGATCGTCGTGGACGCTTACGACTTCAACTTCAGCATCTATTTCGAGATTTTCAGACGGATCTTCTGCTATAGCATAACGTTCTGTTACCGACTGTCCTGTGGCGATTCTGACCTTGCCCATTTGTCCGTTGGAGATAGTTACTATCACTCGTGCTTTACCTAGGAAGAGGTCTTCGACTTGCAGGCTGGAGTCAAGAGCTTTGTTCTGTATCTTGAACACCAAGTAGGCAGCTGTAGCAGAAATCAAGCCGGCGGTGCTGGCATATATTGCTGAGGTCAAGTCTGGGTATCCATAGGACTTTGTTATCAATCCTGTGGGACCAAAACCCAGGGCAAAGTAGACAAAAATTCTAAGGTAGAACAGGGATGAGAGGAACGTGCTGGCTACACTATCAAGGTGACTGTCGGAATGGGCGTTAGCATCTATGCTGTGTTCACTTTGCCCTACGTTGGCATGATGTTCTTGAGAACCAACCTCAATACTAGTTGCAAGTAACCCTGCAAGATCTATAGCAGTTATGCCGACGCCCAAAATTGCCGTGAAAATGTAGATTGCTTGAAGTATCGACGCCGTCATAAGAGCTTAGTACTTAGCAAGTTAAATTAATAAAGAGACTAGCAAATCGCTTTCTAAAAAGCAACCGGCAAGCTTTAGCAAAAAGATGACCTGCTATAGACAGCTTGACACTCAAAATGTTGCTATGCTACCTTAGCCGCTTAAAATCTACTCTCGTGGATCGAAAATCTTTAAAATGTTTTGTCTGGCATTTGCGGACAGCTCCTTACTTGCACCGGATTTATCCATACTGTTTACAGTAGCCATCTTTATAGCATTAGTGTTTGTGTTGGACAGGATAATACTCACCCCGGTGGGGCAAGTATTGGATGAACGCGAGAAGCGAACCAGTGGAACCATAGCAGACGCTAAGAAGGTCTTACAGGACTACGAGCAGCGGCTTGCTGACTATCAGAGGCGTATTCGCGAGGCAAAAGCAGAGAACTACAAGATGTTGGAAGAGCGTCGTACTGTGGCTTTGGCTGAGCGAGCTAAAAAGCTTGAGGCAGCTCGTGAAGAAGCAGCTCGTGAAATAGAGGCAGGACGCAAGGAAATAGAAGCTGCTGTAAGACAGGCCCGTGAGTCACTTGAAGATGATGCAGCAGCTATGGCTAAGTCTATCGCAGCTAGCGTGTTGAGACGTCCATTAGGAGGCTAAATGGAAATACTACTTTCTGGTGGCGGATATGGCACCTTGCCCAAAGCGATTAACTTGGCAATCTTTCTTGCCTTCATGATCTTTATCCTTCGCAAGCCTATGGCTGACTTTTTCAACTCGCGTCGGGCGTCCATCAAAGATGAGCTTAGACGTGCTCTTGAGGAAAAAGAAGCTGCCGAAGCCAAGCTGCGCTTAGTGGAAGACAAGCTGCTATTTCTTAACGAGGAGATAGAGCGGATGCGAGCTGAAGCTGAGCGCGAAGCTGCTGCTGAGTACGAACGTCTGATAAAGCAAGCTGAGGAAGAAGCTGAACGTATACGCCTTGCCGCACGGCGTGAGATTGAGTCTGCGGTGAAGTTAGCCAAGCAGCAACTGAGGGAGTTTGCGGCTGAAAAATCGATAGAGCTGGCTTCAGCTATACTAACAAAAGAACTGCGGCCAAGAGATGATGACCGACTGCTGGATGAGTTTGCGAAAGAGCTGGAGGGAGTGCAGAAGTGAGTATTTCCGCTATTGCTAATCGTTATGGACGTGCTCTAGCTGATATAGTTGTAGAAAGTGGCGAGCACTTGAAGGTAAGCGAGGAGCTCGGTTTGTTTGTGCAGATGATGCGGGAAAGCGAGGAGCTGCGTGAAGTTTTTTCAAATCCTACTATTTCAGCTCGCGAACAGAAAGCCGTAATAAATGCTATAGCTGAAAAAGCTCGATCCGAAGCTACTACGGTTAGGTTTTTGGGAGTGCTAGCTGACAACAGGCGCTTACAGTACTTACCTGAGGTGTATCGGGCATTTGTAAAAGCGCTCGACGTTCGATTGGGAATAGTAGAAGCAAAGGTAACTACTGCACGACCTGTAAGCAAGGCGCATCAAAGTAAGCTGGTAGATAAACTCAAGTCTGTTACTGGTAAGGATGTCAGGGCGCAGTTTCTTGTAGATCCTTCGATACTGGGTGGTGTTGTGGTGCAAGTAGGTAGTCAAATTTATGACGGGTCGGTAAAAAACCAGTTGGAGCAGTTGCGTACTGCGCTGATGCGTGAGTAAACACACTGAGAGAGAGAAGGACTATGGAAAAACTCAGAGCTGAAGAAATAAGTAAGATAATTAAGCAACAGATAGAAGGCTATAAGCCTGGGATATCTGTTTCTGAAGTGGGTACTATCATCAAGATAGGTGACGGTATAGCCGAAATACATGGCCTAGAAAAGGTGATGGCAGGCGAGCTACTTGACATAAGTCCTAAAGTGTCTGGTATAGCGCTCAATCTTGAAGAAGACAAGGTCGGAGCCGTACTGTTTGGTGACTATCAGACGGTCAAAGAGGGCGATATAGTCAAGCGTACGAAGAGGATAATGTCGGTGCCTGCTGGGGAGTCCCTCATAGGGCGTGTCGTAAACGCTCTTGGCCAGCCTGTTGATGGCGGTAGCCCTATCGTGCCCGAAACCTACATGCCAGTAGAGCGCATAGCTCCAGGCGTAGTAGACCGTAAGCCGGTGAAAGAGCCCATGCAAACCGGGTTAAAAGCGATAGATGCGATGGTGCCGATAGGCCGTGGACAGCGCGAGTTGATAATAGGTGATCGACAGACGGGCAAAACAGCTATTGTCGTAGATACCATTATTAATTCTAAAGGCAAGGACTTGATATGCATATACGTGGCGATAGGCCAGAAGAACTCTACTGTAGCTCAAGTAGTTGAGAAGCTGCGTCAACACGATGCTATGAAGTATACCATAGTGGTGTCAGCATCAGCTTCCGACCCGGCAGCTATGCAGTATCTTGCGCCTTATGCCGGTTGTGCTATGGGTGAATACTTCCGTGATAGAGGAAAACATGTCCTATGTATTTACGACGATCTTTCAAAGCATGCTGTAGCTTACCGAGAAATAAGTCTGCTACTGCGCCGGCCGCCGGGTCGTGAGGCCTATCCTGGAGATGTGTTCTATCTGCACTCGAGGCTTCTTGAACGCGCAGCGAAACTGTCTGATGAAAAAGGAGGAGGTTCACTTACTGCCCTTCCTGTAATAGAGACACAAGCTGGTGATATTTCTGCTTACATACCCACTAATGTTATTTCAATAACCGACGGTCAGATATTCCTTGAAACTGATCTGTTTAATGCTGGTATTAGACCGGCAATTAACGTAGGTAACTCGGTTTCGCGCGTTGGCGGCTCAGCCCAGATCAAAGCTATGAAACAGGTCGCTGGTACGCTAAGACTAGAACTTGCTCAGTATAGAGAACTCGCTGCTTTTGCACAGTTTGGCTCTGATCTTGACAAGGCTACGCAACAACAGTTAGCTCGAGGTCAAAGGCTAACTGAGTTACTCAAGCAGGACCAGTACTCACCGATGCCTGTTGAGCAACAAGTATTCGTCATCTGGGCAGGTACTAATGGCTATCTTGATGACGTACCAGTAGCGCAAGTGCGCCGATTCGAAAAAGAACTGCTCAATTTTCTTGTTAACAGCAGAAGTTCGCTTCTAGCAAAGATAGCAGAAAAGCGCGAGCTTACGGACGAAATCAAAAGCGAGATGAAAGCTGCAATCACCGAATTCAAAGAGAGGTTTACTGCTGAGATGGCAGCTGTGGCTACTAAGTGAGTCTAAGCGATGGCGAATTTACAAGGAATAAGAAGGCGTATCAAATCGGTCAAAAGCATGCGGCAGATAACAAAGGCTATGAAGCTGGTTTCAGCTTCTAGGCTTCGACGTGCTCAGGAAAGGGTGATAGCGGCTCGGCCCTATAGCAAGAAGCTGCTCGAAATGCTAGCTAATCTAGCTGCTAAAGCTGAAGAGTTTTCCCACAAACTGATGAATGAGCGAGGTGATGAAAACCTCATCGTCGTGTTAATAACTGCTGACAAAGGCTTGTGTGGTGCTTTTAATACGAATCTCCTTAAAGCTGTAGTTGAATTCGAAAAGCAACACGCAGGCAAGCGTGTTAGCTATGTTACGATAGGCCGCAAAGGGCGAGACTTTATCCGCAAACGCGGCGGCCGGATACTGGCAGAATATGTAGGCCTTGTTTCTAAAACTATCAGGTACGAGCAAGCCGTTGAAATAGCCCAGATGCTCATAGATGTATACACATCTGGTAAAGAAAACGAGCCGCTGCCCGATAAAGTCTATCTAATCTATAATGAGTTCAAGAGCGCACTTCGACAGGTGCTTAGGATAGTTCAGTTGCTTCCTGTGTCTCAGCTAGCCTCTCCTTCTGACCAGGGATTGGACTACCTATACGAACAACCGCCTGCAGAGATACTCGGCAGGCTGTTGCCACACTATGTAGAGACGCAAATTTTCCAAGGCCTTATAGAGTCTGTAGCTGCCGAACATGCTGCTCGTATGACAGCTATGGACTCGGCAAACAAGAATGCTACGGAGATGATTTCAAAGCTAACCCTTAAGCTCAACCGTGTCCGTCAGGCTTCTATAACTAAAGAGATCATAGAAGTAGTAAGCGGTGCAGCAGCTATCTAGCAGCCGAGAAAAAAAGCTTGCCTTCATGGCCGTGCACCTGTTGCTTTTAGCTACCTCGCTAGCGTTTGTAGCAGGGCGTCTGGGCTGCTACTGGTGGATATTTGACTTGTTTTCACACTTCAATCATCTCTATCTTTTCATATTTGTTATAGCGGTTGGCTCACTTTTCTTCGTTCCCTGGCAACAACTTGTGGCTTACCTTCTGCCATTCTCATACTGCGCAGCAAACGTACTGCCACATCTTGTGTTGTCTAAAGCTCCTCTTTCTGAAGCAAGAATAGTCAAAGTGGCGACAGTCAACCTCAACCATAGCAACCGCCGTGCTGATTTGTTGCTACGGTTTATTGAGCAAAGTAGGCCCGAGCTTATTGTCTTTCAAGAATACAATGATTTTTGGGCAGAATCGCTTAGCCAACTTAAGGACCGCTATCAGATTTGGCAGCTGCCCCGCAACGACAGTTTCGGATTAGCTGTCTTCAGTAAACACCAGTTTGAGATACGTACTGTATACTTGCAAGGTGGCATACCGATAGTTGTGGGTGACTCAAAACTGGGTTTTTCCTTCTTGGCCGTACACTTGTTCCCCCCTATCAATAGTGCATATTCAGACTTGAGGGATAAGCAACTGTGGGAACTTGCCGCTGTAGCTTCGGCCAGTAAGCGGCCGCTGGTCTTAATGGGCGATCTCAACAATACTGTTTGGTCTTGCTCGTATGGCTTCCTCAGAAAGATCGGCTTAAACCCTGTGTCATACACAGCTAGTTGGCCACATCCTCTGCCAGTGATACAAATTGACCACATACTCACTGACTGCCGGATGCGGACACTTTACCGAGGTCCTTACGTCGGCTCAGACCATTATCCACTAGTAGCAGAGTTGGTGCTGCCTGAAGTATCGTAATCACCTAGCTACTAGATATTGAGCTACTTAAGTGGATCGAGTTCGTAGTTCTTACTACTTAAGAAGTCTTGATAAGTTAGGCTGTAAAATTTCTGTTATCTCGACAACTTAATCTTATTGGTACCGATAAGAGTTGATGAATAGTTATTCATTTTTTTAAAAGGAAAGGGTATGTCAATAAACAGAATAAGCGGAAGTTCTTTAGGTTCTGCAGATAATGTGAGAGAAGTTGAACAGGCACCACAGCAGAATGTAAAGCAGCCTATAGGGCAACAGACTCAAATACATCAAGTTGCAGATCCGACTCGTGGAGCTAGGCTTAACGAGCAGTATGTAAGGTCACGGGATAGCTTCGATGCACAGCGCCTCCGTAGACAGCTACATAACCCCGTAGAAACACGTCGTGTAGATAGTCGGCTCAGTAATCTCGTAAACAGGACACTTACGGCGCGCAGAATGCCAGCAACCGCAGCTGTTGGGTCTATGAGAGATTCTGCCGCTATACGCACGGTTGGTCTGACGGCGACGCCAAACGCTGCTATACGTGACCATCAAGTTACTACTTCTAAGATCACTATCAACGATGACTTGACCGTGCAAGGCGTTAAAGTAGACGTAAACATCGATCACACATATATAGGTGATCTAGTGGTGAAGCTACGTTCACCAGAAGGGAAAGAAGTTACACTACGTAACCAGTCCGGTGGACGTGGAAGTGGTACCTTGCAGTTTAGCGCAAGTCCTGCTGACTTTAATGGCATCAGCAGCAAAGGTGACTGGACTTTGATAGTAGAGGACCGTGAAGCTCAGGACGTGGGAACATTGAAGTCTTGGAGTCTATCTGTGACTGGTGAGGAGAAAGTACAGTCACCTCCCGCCACAGGAAGGTTGGAGAAGACGGTTACACCTAACGCTGCTATCAAAGATAATCAGACGACTACCTCAGTTATTAATTTTACCGAGGCTGGTGAAGTTGAAAAACTAACCGTTAGCTTAGACATAGCACATACCTATCGCGGCGATCTCATCGTCAAGCTAACTAGCCCCTCGGGTAAAGAGGTAACGTTGCATAATAGACAAGGTGGGTCAGCAGATAACCTGACGTTTGAAATTGACCGTAGTGAGTTTGTTGGAGAACCGATCTCCGGAGAGTGGAAGCTGACCGTACAAGATGCTGCACGGCAAGATGAAGGCGTGCTTAAATCCTGGGGACTGAAAATCACGCCGAAGAAAGTCACCCCGCCTCCGCCGCCACCTCCACCACCCGTAGACATAGCTACGTCGGTGTATAACGCCGCAGAAATAGCTCTAGGCCGCAAGGCTGCTACAGATGCAGAAAAAGCTGAGGCACACAAGCTAATCAAGCAATACCTGTCCGTTAATGAGCTGAATAACCATCGTGAACATCGCCGAGATCCAGTGCTGCTTAACGACATATATCCAAAGGGTGGTGTAGAGCTAAAAGTGCAAGACGACAAGAAAGTCTACTGGACGGCTTATGACAGAATGCACTTTGCAGCAAGACACCTGATGGAATACTTTGATACGGCAGACATAAAGAATAAGAACGGCTGGTGGCCAGTAGGCACTACTCAGGCACAGCTCGATCAGTACCTGCAGTCGATTTTTGAGACCTACGGTAGCCAGATCAAACTTCCAAATCCTGGTAGTAACGGTCCTGGCTTTAAGTACTACGAGTTTGATCTTCCGGGAAATAGTGGCCTAAAGGTGCGAGTCGGAATAGAAAGTACTGGCCGAGTTACTAGCTTTTTCCCAGTAAGCGGTCCAAATTACATAGCTGCTAATCAGGCTGAAGTCCAGCAACTGCTCGCTATAGCTCGGTCGTAGGGCTTTCGTCACCGTTTGATTTTGAAAATCTAATTAGTGGGGCATAAACAGGTGCCCCATTTTTCTTTCTTGTGTTAATGGAGTACTACGGTGCGTTTTTTCATATCAATCTTGATAATTTTTTCTGGGTGTAGTTTTGACGCTTATCGTTCGTCTCAGCAAGGACCGACGACTGTCAAGTCGCAAACCGAGGAGCAAAAGAGAGCGGTTCCTATAATCGATTCAGAATTCGAACGTGCCATAGATGTAGTTCTCAGAAATGGTTCTTCGACTGAGTATCAACGAGCGGTAACTCTGCTAAAAGGCTATTTCTGCACTAAGGAAATACGAGAAGCTCGGAAGCTGCGGGATGCTACTTTGCTTAGCGAGCGCTATCCTAAAGACTCTACCTTGAACGTTATCAACGGTCAAGTCTACTGGACAGCTTACGATAGGATACACTTTGCGGCTAGGCACCTTGTAGAATATTTCGATTCCTCTACCATAAAAAGCCGAAACAGCTTCTGGCCTTTGGGTACCACACAAGAGGATTTAGATCTCTACCTTGAAGCTATCTTCAAAGAGTATGGTAAAAGTATAGAATTACCTGAAAGAGGCAAGAGCGGCCCCGGCTTTAAATATTACGATTTTATGCTGCCAGGAAAGGATATTAAAGTACGAGTTGGTATAGAAAGTAGTGGCAGGGTCAGCAGTTTTTTTCCGCTGTCAGGACCTGGCGTGAAGACGCTTTCTGGGGATGAACTGGAAGATATACTTGAAGCGATAGGAAAAGACACTTGAGAAAATTGTTTGTTCTGCTTGTTGCATTGGCTTGTACAAATAAGCCAGTAGTTGAGCACTCGCAAAAACGACGGCAAGTGGCGTTGAACGAAGCTTTACCTGTTGTGCGAGTACTACGACAGGCTGAGCGTATAAGAGATCGGTTGAGGTATTTTGCGGAGGAGATAAAGACTACTTATAAGCCTGAAAAACAGCGCGCCTTACTTGCTGACGTACAGAAAACCGTAACGCCAGCCTGTGAGGAAATCGAGAAGGTGCTTGCTGAAGCTGGAAGCTTTGCTGAACGTGAGCAGGCTGTAGCTATGCAGCAAGTCTGTAGACGCCTTGATGATACTTTGACTAAGAGAAATCTTGATGAGCTAAAGCCGCTCTTTAGAGAATTCAACGTTGCTATGGCCCGGCTTCAAAAAGCAGCCCAGCCCTAATGGGCTAAACCATCTGCGGTCGGTTCTTTTTCTGACCGTTAGCAGGTCTTCTAGACTGTCTCTTTTAGGGCTATGCGGTTCTTTTCGTCTACAAGGATGATACGCGGCTGATAAGAAGTTAGTTCGTGTTCTTCGAGTTGAGCGTAGGTAAGTATAATGACCAGGTCACCTATCTCGCCCCAGCGAGCTGCTGCACCGTTTAGTACTATCTCGCCAGAGCCACGTCTGCCCTCTATTGCATAAGTTTCAAGTCGCGAGCCATTATTGACGTTTACTACTTGCACCTTTTCATAGTTGTGAATGTTTGCAAGCTCCATCAGCTCGGCATCGATAGTCAGACTTCCTTCGTAATCTAAGTTTTTGCCTGTGAGCCTCGCACGGTGAATCTTAGACTTCAACATTTCTAGACGCATAACTATTAACCTCGAATTTTTTAGTTAAAGATAATTGTTCGGCATCCACTCGGGCAACTCTTCTTTACCTCTAGCCGCCGTTTCTAACTCTCACTCCTGTGTCTCTGTAGTTTTGTCTTCAACCAAAAGATATAGAATCTGAGATTTTGCTATCTCTCAAGATCGTTCTCTATGGTATCGTAATCAGTATGACTTGAAGTAGGAGGTAAATTGACCGCTATAGTATGGTTTAGGCTTGATCTACGGCTAGATGACAATCCTGCACTTGCAGCAGCTGCTGCTTATGAAGATGTAGTGCCAATATTTATCTGGTCGCCGGAAGAGGAAGGAACGTGGGCACCAGGGGCAGCCTCGCGGTGGTGGCTTCATCAATCACTCGTGAGTCTTGACCAACATTTGAAGAAACTTGGGATAAGCCTAATAGTTCGACGAGGAAAGGCTTTGGAGGAGTTACTGGAAGTAGTAAAAGAAACTGGCGCGCAGGCAGTCTTCTGGAACCGCAGGTATGAGCCAGCAATAATAGAGCGGGATAAAACCGTAAAGTCTGCGCTCTTAGAGTTGGGCTTAAGAGTAGAGACTTTCAACGGTTCGTTACTTTATGAGCCTTGGGAGGTTTCCACTACCAGTGGACAACCTTTCCAAGTTTTTACCCCTTTTTGGAAAGCATGTCTAAAACTTCGTGACACAGTAACTACCGTAGAAGCTCCGAAAATGCTTTCTAATCGACACAAACTGTGCTCGCTGTCACTAAAGGAGCTTAACCTAGAGCCTACAATAGACTGGACCGAAGGGATACGCTCTAGTTGGACGCCTGGGATAGATGGTGCAGTAGCTCGGCTACGAGCATTCATCAACAAGGTTGCATCGTATGCTCTGGATAGAGATAGACCTGATCTTGATGCTACTTCTTCGCTCTCTCCGCATTTGCATTTCGGTGAGATATCTGTTCGGCGGGTGTTTCAAGCGGTTACTGCTACAGATTGGCCACGCAAAGGTAGCGGGCAAGAAGTCTATCTGAAGGAGCTGGGGTGGCGAGAGTTTGCCTATCATTTGCTCTACCATTTTCCTTATACTATTCATAGGCCTTTGCGCCAAGAATTTGAGAGTTTTCCTTGGAAACAAAATGCCGTTCTCTTCAAGGCTTGGTGTCGAGGTAAAACTGGATATCCCCTGGTAGACGCCGGTATGCGACAGTTGTGGCGGACAGGCTGGATGCATAATCGTGTTAGAATGATCGTAGCATCGTTTCTTGTAAAAGATCTTTTGATAGGTTGGCAGGAAGGGGCAAAGTGGTTCTGGGATACGCTCGTAGATGCTGATCTAGCAAGCAACACTTTAGGTTGGCAGTGGACTGCCGGCTGTGGCGCTGATGCAGCACCTTACTTTCGGATCTTCAATCCGATCCTGCAGGGAGAAAAGTTTGATCCTGAGGGCAAATATGTTAGGCGATGGGTCCCGGAACTAGCTAGGCTGCCTAACGAATTTATTCATAGGCCTTGGGAAGCACCAGCGGAAGTGCTAGCTGCTGCCAGCGTGAAGCTTGGACATGATTATCCTTACCCTATAGTCGACCACTTTGCCGCTCGTGAACGTGCCTTGGCAGCGCTTGCTGAGATCGGTATATCTGCTAGACAGAGGTAGGAAATATGTTAGATAAACTCGATCATGTCGCTGTTTCGGTAACTGACATAGCTGCTGCGGTCAATTGGTATAAGTCTAAATTCAATTGCAATGTCGTATATCAAGATGACACGTGGGCTATGTTAGAGTTTAGTAACGCTCGGCTCGCTCTGGTCATTCCAGAGCAACATCCTCCCCATGTTGCTGTTGTTAGAAGTGATGCTGAGATTTTCGGAAACCTTACAACTCATCGCGATGGCACTCGATCGGTCTATGTTCGTGATCCTTTTGGTAATGCTGTTGAAGTGATGGCTGAGGATCACCTATGACCGATGTAATTGTAGTAGGAGCAGGACTTGCAGGTCTTTGCTGCGCAAAGTATCTCAAAAAAGCAGGCGTCTCTTGTCGTTTAATCGAAGCTAGCGATGACGTAGGCGGTAGAGTACGTACCGATCTTGTTGACGGGTTTAAACTAGATAGAGGATTTCAGGTTTTTCTCACCGCTTATCCTGAGGCCCGCAAAATACTTGACTACGAGCGGCTACACCTACGCACGTTCTACCCTGGAGCACTTATAAGACAAGGTGGTATGTTTCATCGCCTCGCCGACCCTTTTAGAAGGGTAATAGACGGCTTAGCTACGGCGTTTTCTCCTCTAGGTTCGTTTCTTGATAAGCTGAAAGTAGCTGAGTTGCGTGTCAAGCTTGAGTTCACTTCCTTAGAGCAGATATTCAGAGCACCAGAGAGTACAACTGCTCAGTTCCTAGCAAAACAAGGGTTTTCTGAGGATTTTATAAACAGTTTCTTCCGGCCATTTTTCGGAGGTGTATTTTTAGATCGAAATTTGAACACTTCTAGCCGGCAATTTGAATTTGTCTACAAAATGATGGCCAGTGGTGATATAGCGCTACCCGCTACTGGAATGCAGCAGATACCACTGCAACTAGCTGAAGGACTAGATATTACCTTCAACAGGCCTGTAAAAGCGGTCACGCGTGATACTGTTACGCTTACCGACGGGCAGCAGATAAAATGCAAAGCCGTTGTTTTGGCAGTGGATGCTGCACAAGCGGCAGCTTTAACAAATGGTGAAGTGGCTGTACCCAAATGGCGGTCCGTAGTATGCATTTACTTTGCTATGCCGACACCACCGACTCCAGAACCAATATTAGTCCTTAATGGTGAAAAGGATGGATTGGTTAATAATCTGGCCGTGCTTAGTGCTGTTTCTTCTGAGTATGCACCTGCAGACTCATCTCTTGTATCTGTCACCGTTCTTGATGCAAGAGGTCTAGGTGATGCTGAGTTACAACGTGCGGTACTTGATGAGATGAGGAAGTGGTATGGTGCTGTAGTTGACACCTGGCGGCACTTGAGGACATATCGGATAACCCAAGCGCTACCTGCTCAAGAGCCGCCTTGGTCGTTTGAGCAGCCAGCAAGACTCGATAGCGGTATCTATGTCTGTGGTGACTATCGAGAGAACGCTTCGATAAACGGTGCTATGGCATCTGGCCGTCGAGCGGCAGAGCTACTGTTGAAGTCTCTATGAGCTGAAACTTGTAGCTTCTATGTCTCTAGTTTATTCTCTGTCCTCTCCTTGAGCTCACTGTGTCTCTTAGCTTGTTCTGTGTGTAATCTTTGTGTCTCTGTGATTTATGCTTTGTGCAATCTTTGTGTACTTTGTGTCTCTGTGATTTGTACTTTGTGCGATCTTTGTGTACTTTGTGTCTCTGTGGTTTATTTTATTTCACCACAGAGACACAGAGGACACAGAGAGAGCACAGTAGAGAAAATGTTTTAGGAGAATAAACATGCAAGATCCTAAACAAGTGGCTGGCTACTATGCTGCCAATTTAGTGCAGGATGGTATGATTGTCGGTCTGGGGACTGGATCGACTGCTAGATTTGCCATAGAGCGGTTGGGGCAACGAGTAGCTTCGGGTCTGAGTATAAAGGCTGTGCCTACGTCAGAAGCATCTGCTAAGCTAGCGCGCAAGCTTAGCATCGAGCTTGTCAGTCTTGATAACGTCGCCAGTATTGATATCACAATAGATGGCGCGGATGAAATAGACACCGAGTTTAATATGATTAAGGGTGGCGGAGGAGCTCTGCTTAGGGAGAAAGTTGTGGCTTCTATAACAAGAAAGCAGGTGTGTATAGTCGATCCTAGCAAAGTAGTCGAGCAGCTGGGTAAGTTCGCATTGCCTGTAGAAGTCGTCCCGTTTGGGCTGACTGTAGTAAAGCGGCGGCTAGAAGCACTTGGAGCTGCTATTTGCAATGTCCGGCAGGATGAAGGGATTGATTACATTACTGACAACCATAACAAGATAATTGACTGCGGCTTTTATCCTATAGAAAGACCTGCTGAACTAGAACGTCAAATCAAGATGATACCTGGTGTTGTTGAAGTTGGCCTGTTTATAGGGCTTGCCCACGTCCTTGTGATAGGAAATCCTGATGGTAGCGTGACGGTAAGGGAGCGTTTGTGAAATCTGTACTTGAAGCAAAGTATTACATCATAGATATGGACGGGGTGTTGTGGCATGGAGATAGGCCGGTGCCGGGGCTAGTGGAGTTCTTCGAGTTGCTAAATAAGCGCGACATCAGATTTGTACTCGCTACGAACAATGCGAGCAAGACACCTGCACAGTTTAGAGATAAACTTGCGAGAATGGGAGTTGATGTAGCTGAGCATCAGATAATCACTTCGGCCGTAGCGACAGCAGCTTACTTGAATGAGGTAAAGCCGCAAGCTAAGGTCTTCTGCATAGGAGAGGATGGATTAGTGGAGACGCTTACGCGGGCAGGTTTTATCCATTGTACTGAAGGAGCAGACTTTGTCATTGTAGGTATGGATAGAGATCTTAGCTGGGAGAAGCTTGCTTTGGCTACGCTAAACGTACGTGCTGGTGCTAGGCTCATCGGCACTAATCGCGACGCTACTTTTCCGACCGAGCGGGGACTGGTGCATGGTAACGGTGCCATAGTTGCTGCTCTGGAGTTTGCTACTGAGGTCAAGGCTGAGATAATCGGTAAGCCGGAGCCTATTATGTATATTCAGGCGATGCAGAGGCTACAGGCCGAGCCATCTCGAACGCTCGCTGTAGGCGATCGGCTCGAGACTGATGTTCTTGGTGCGATACGTGCAGGGATAGCTAGCGTCTTCCTGCTAAGCGGTGTCTCTACTTTACAGCAGCTAGCCCGTTGCGACTACCAACCGAATTTTATTTATCGCGATCTACAAGACTTTACTCGTGCTATAGCCTCGGCGTGAAAAGTGAGACTTTTACAGTACTTGATCTCGCTCTTCTTGTAGTTCTTTTAGCGTTTTGTCCATGCGTTCGCGGCTGAAGTCATTTATTTCAAGCCCTTGCACTATTGTGTATTCACCGTTCTTACAGGTAACGGGGTATCCGTAGACGACGCCTTCGGGAATACCGTAACTACCGTCGGATGCCACAGCCATGGTTACCCAATCTCCCTCGGGTGTGCCAAGTAGCCAGTCGCGCATGTGATCTACGGCTGCTGAAGCTGCCGATGCTGCTGATGACAAGCCTCTTGCTTCGATTATCGCTGCTCCGCGCTGTTGTACTGTCGGTATGAAAGTATTGACTAACCACTCTTGGTCGTTGATCTTAGGCCAGACTTTCTCGCCTTCGCACTCTACGTGATAGATATCCGGGTACTGGGTAGATGAATGGTTACCCCAGACGGTCATATGCCTGAGAGTTGAGACATGCTTGCCAAGCTTGGCTGCTACTTGAGATAGAGCTCTGTTATGATCGAGACGCATCATTGCGGTGAAGTTGCGCGGATTTAAGTCTGGGGCGTTCCTCATAGCTATCAAAGCGTTGGTGTTTGCAGGATTGCCTATCACGAGTACCTTTACGTTGCGATCAGCGACTTCGTTGAGTGCTTTTCCTTGGCTAATGAAGATATCAGCATTTTTCTGCAGCAGATCTTTTCGTTCCATGCCCTTTTTGCGAGGAAAGGCACCAACAAGTAGGGCTACTTCGACGTCACGAAAGCCTACCATAAGATCGTCGGTTTGAACGACGCCATATAGCAAGGGAAAAGCACAGTCTTCTAGCTCCATAACAATGCCTTTGAGAGCGGGTAGTACAGGTGTTAGCTCCAGCAGGTGCAAAATAACTGGTTGGTCTTTTCCGAACATTTCACCGTTGGCTATCCTGAATAGTAAGCTGTAACCTATTTGACCGGCAGCTCCGGTCACAGCTACGCGTATAGGTCTTTTCATAACTACTCCTGAGAATAGATCTTAGGCTCTTGGCCTGTTGGTTTGATATGTTATTCTAGATGACACCTAATCGGAAATCTCTTGTTGCAGATTCTTACGTTTTACATTTGATGCAATGTTGTTTCTGGGTTGGAGGTAATTATGAGCGACGCTACTAAGGACGCTATAGAGTGGTTTGAGGTAGAAGTCAGGCATGGTACTTTGAAGGGTTTCTTTGATATAGCCGAGCTGGCTGCAAGTTTTAAACGCATGCGCCCTAGCCTGCATCGTCACTGTGAAGATGAAAATATTATAGATGTAGATGCTTTGCTTTACACTACAGCCAGATTACCTGAAGGTGTACATACTGTTCGTGAGGTACTGCTTCAGAAGAGCGTACCTTCGGACTTTGCAAAGTTGCCGGGTATAGAGCCGCTACGTACTCCTTCGCGTAGACGGGCGTCTTTTAGAGTAGGCCCTGAAACGATCGTGATAGTTGCAAGAGAAGACATTACCGAGATACTTGATTTGGTTTCGATATTTACTAGCTATTACATCGAAGCTAGTAAGATACACCGCATGTTGCGGTCTAGTTATTTGCTAGACGAGCTAAGGAAACTGAATGGTGCTAGGTTGTCACCATCTAGTCCAGAGTATAACCGTTTCATGGTACGGCTAGTCTTTGAGTTTGGTACGAGCGAAGAGCAGCTAGAACTACTCAATGAAAAGTGGAAAGGGCAGCTATTTGAGAGATTGCAATATATTGGTGAGCATATGCCTAGTATACATATCAGATTGCATAAGGCGTTTCATGCCGGAACGATCCCTTCACGTGCACCGGCTCGTAACTGGTCAAAACGGATTGCCGAACACGTACGTCAGATTTCTGGTGGTGAAGATAGGCCGATACACATCATTTCTAGTAACACACATAGTACCGTTAATGTTCTTTCTAGTTATGCTCGCATCTATGGTGAAAAGGTAATTGAATGGGGCCGAGCAAATTCGCATGACGATGAGTCCCGTCAGTTAATAGAAAATCATGTTAATACCGATCAGCACGAGAACCTAATTTACTATCTTTTGAAGGGTTATTTGAGAGAACAACCGGAAATAATGGCTGAGAAACAGGCTCATGACTTAAAGATAGGTATAAGCGTGCTACCTGACGTGTTTATGGTGGGTATAGACTGTCAAGTGTTAGATTTGTGTAAGATCGACTTTGACTTGGTAGATAAGCGTCTGGAGCTAAATCGAGAAAGGATACAAAGAGAAAAGCCTATCATCATTAACTTTGACTATGCTTTTGGCGAACAAGCGGGAACGATTATTGAGGAGTTGATACTTAACTTTCGTAAGCAAATAGTCAGTTTTTCGATAATGGGTAAAGCTGGTACTGTAGTCGGTGAGCGGGGGGGAATTATGATCCCGTCTTATCTTTTGCAGCAGGGCCGTAATGATATCTATGACATACCGAACGGCAATCAGCTGACGAAGGAAGATTTTAAAGATGTAGCGTTTCGCAGCAGGGTGCATGTCGGCGGACCTATGTTGACGGTTCTAGGAACAGTTTTGCAGAACAATAGCATGCTGCGGGAGTACAAAGAAGTTTGGGGAATATTGGGACTAGAAATGGAAGGTATTCCATATATACGAAAGATACATCAGTGTCATAAACTCGGTTATTTGCGTGAGGATATCAAGATAAACATCGGTTACTACGCATCTGATGTACCTCTTGTTCCTGGTGAGACGCTCTCACGAGAGCTAAGTTTTGCCGGAGTAGATGCTACTTACGGTATCAATATCGCTATCTTAAACAAGTTGTTCTCTTAGTCGATTGGCAATGTAGAAGAGTGCTGCAGCTATTCCGTAGAAGATTAGACCTGCTACAAGCGCTTGATTAAATCCAAGTGCTATAGCTAAAGCGAAAGTGCTTACTGAGCCAAGTACGGAAGTTGCTCCGTTTATTCCCCAAGCCCAAGGAATAAGAGCAGTCGCTTTGATATTGGTCAATCTGATGCCTAATGGCATCGGCATGCCCATCATAAGCGCAAGTGGTGCCAGTAAAGCCACTGCTATGGGTATCTTCATCCAAAGAGGTAAGCTAACATAGCCATAAAATATGTATGGAAGCAAAGCTATGTAGCTTAACACTATCAACCAGATAGCAGCTATGATGCGAAGTAACCAACTAACTAACTCGCTATCAGTTATTCTTGCTGATAGATAACTTCCAAGACTGCTGAAGATAAGCACTGAAAATAGTATTACTGTTAACGAGTAGACGGGATGTCCTAGGAAAAGAGTAAATTTTTGCACGAGCGATATCTCTATCGTGATGAATGCTAATCCTAGACAAGCAAAGTAAAGGACAAGATTCAAGCTGGCTAATCCGGTCTGACTAATCACATCCCTGCGTAGTAAGACCAAAGGGCCGATTAAGAAGAGCAACACCAATCCGGCTGTAGTAACTATCAAGAATGCTAATACTGATACACCTAAATTAGTCTTCTGTGATTCGTAGTTAAGTGTGAAGGCTTTATAGTATTCGCTTATGCGGACATTGTTAAAGAAGAAAGGGCTGTTGTCGTAAGTTGGCTCTATGTTTAGAGGATATGAGGCGTAGATGGTATTTGGATCTGGAGCTGTGATTAGTTTGGTAAAGATATTATCCTGAGGGTGATCTGGTAGATAGACTATTCCGAACCCTTCCTGATCACAGATTTGTTTGATCAGTTTAACTTCCCCCTTAGTAAAGGGGCTACGTTTAAAAATATAAGTCACCGCAAGTCTATCACTTTGACCGCGGTCTTTTATCATCATTATGTGTTCTTCTGGATGCGGGATTCCTAGGTTTTGCATCATAGCGCGCGTCAGAGAAATCAGTCGTAGGTCTTGCTGCGGTGGCTCTAGCATCCAGCGCGTCATGGTGAGTAGACCATCATCGGTAAGGTGTGTCACATAGTCAATAAAAGCTTCAACTGTGTATAAATTGTTTTCTGTAAGAGCAAATGCACCAGCACTTGTAGCTGCCCAAGTGTCTACTAGTGTTGCTTGTATCACGTCATACTTTTCTTGTGTGCTTCTTATATAACTTCTTCCTTCGTCAACTACTACACGTACTTTAGGATGGTTATAAAGACCGCCGGAATAGTTTTTGAATTTGTCTTGCATTATATCTCTTACTATGATTGGGTTGATTTCTACACCTATGACCTGTTCAGCACCTGCACTGAGAGCATTGATTACGTCAGGACCTCCTCCGGGACCGATTATCAGTACTTTAGACTTGACGTCTTTTTTAAGCTGGTAGGCAAGATTGGTTACCGATATCGGAGCTTTTTCTACTTGCTTCATCCAATCATGACGCGGTATAGCAGTTGCCGCGTCTGAGTCTATCTTAATCTGTAGATACGAATCCTTCTCTGGATTTCCGCTTACAGTAACGCGCGAAAATGAGTTCCACTTTTGAAAGATTATGTTGCTTTCACCTTTGGCATTGGTAATGCTAAGTGCCCCAGATTGGATGTCATATGCTATCATTGCGACTGTGATTGCAGATAGCGAGAATGTTATTATGCGATATCCGGAGGAAAAGCATGAGGCCGCTGCTGCTAGCAGTATTGATATGGCTAGCATTGCTGCTGGACCTCCTAGAAGATTTAGCGCAGGTATGACCAATAAACAACCAAAAGCTGCACCAGCGAGGTCGTAGAAATAAAGCTTGCTCACAGCCTTAGCATAGTGCGTCAAAGCTAGTGAAATGCATAAGCCAGCAGAGAAGAAAGGAGCTCCAGCAACTATGTATATAGCTAGAAGTTTGGCGTAGTTTCCTTCAATGCTAGTTAGATTTAAATCTAATCTCAGTAGAGAGATGACGGCTATGATGACAGCTATTGCTGCCAAAGTAGCACTCAAAGCACACTGTCTTGACGCGCGTTCGGCAGTGAAGATTTTGGGCAATAAGTAAACATAAATTCCGCTCGCACCGCTACCAAAAAGTGCAAGGCTTATTGCAAGAAAGGCGAAGTGATAGTACATAGTTACGGAAAAAATGCGTGTGAGTATTAATTCAAGCATCAGCACCGAAGCGCTGACTAGCATTACTGCTCGACAAACCCTATCTTCCATCTTTCTATCTCTACTGGTTGTTGATACACTACAGCTTTACCTTTTGGCAGGTCAAATTCTGCTATTTTAGAAAGATTGGTTATAGAACTTACTTCTTCAGCGTAGCTTTTTTCTATAGGATTATCATATTCAACACCTTCACGTAAAACGATATAGTCACAAGCTCTTATTTTTCTTTGCGCCTCTTTAGTCACCAACCATTCTGTCATCAACTTTGGTCGAATATTTTGCAGATTCTGGTATTGTGCATAAAGAGCAAATGCCGAAGGATTAAAAGTTGGTTCATTACAGACGAAACCTACACGTACAAATTTGCGATCTGATGCTGGATTACGTAGTATTGAAGCTATAATCTCTCTAATTGCCCAACCTTCTTTTCCAGGCCGGCCATCGTAGCCAAGATAGTTACCTGCTTTGATATTCCAACTGTAGTAGGTCGACTTTAGTTGCAAGGGCGGGCTGCTGTCGGGCCATTGTGCTTGGGCAAAGCTTGAGCCGGCTAAAAGGCAAATCAGCATTATTAAAAGTATTTTTAGTATCTCGCTGTCGATCTTTGCTATCCACCAACTTGATAGCAAAGCTATTGCAGGTAGTATTGGCGCCGTATATCTTGAATCCTTATTTGCCATCAGGGTAAAGAAAGTGAGTCCTCCTAGTATACATAGGTACAGCGAGCTGCTTCGTCTGGCGCAGAAGATAAAAGACAATATAGTAGATAGCACGAACAAGGCTGTGGCAGGTAGTTGCAAATGATCGGAGGCAAGCACATGTATGTAGGTCATGTTAGAAAAATAGCTCAGTACTGGAGGATCATTTTCGCTTATTGCTGCTTTGCGATTGATCTTGTAGATTTCTATAATTTCTTGTAGGTGCGGTAAGTACCATGTTGCGGTCAGGACGGCTGCTACTGATATTGCTAACCCTAAGTTTGATCTTGTCTTGCTGTTGCGTAGAGCGCCAATTGCTGTGGCCAAAG
Organism: Blastocatellia bacterium; assembly: GCA_025057015.1. Lineage (GTDB taxonomy): Bacteria > Acidobacteriota > Blastocatellia > Chloracidobacteriales > JADJPF01 > JANWYG01. The sequence continues at coordinate 128,745 of JANWYG010000007.1, read as the reverse complement.
TAGGCAGCAGTAGGAAGACGCAATAGGTTTGCTTGCAAAGCATTCCAAGTGCAAGAGTGAAACCATAAAAGATACTGGCATTGCGGTTCTTAAAGCCTTCGGTGAGTTCTAAGGCATAAAGTCCTACAGCTACCAAGCAGACAAGGGCAAAGTCAACAAAAGTTTCATGCATTAAAGCGGCGTTGATGTGATATGAGGGAGCAGCTATTGCCGCTATCAAACCGGCTTCTTCAGAGTATAGCTTTTTGCCGAGCGAGTAGAGTGAGTACATCATTGCGGCAAGCAGCAGTAGATTAACAGTTATACCTGCATAAGAACTAGCACCAGTAAGCGATGCTACTATGCCTATTGTCAAGTGATAGAAAGGCGGATAATAGCGAGTTGTATAGAAAAACTGCTCGAATACAGCTGCCAGATCGAGCGAGCGCAAGGCGGTCATATATTCGAGTCCATAGCGCAGATGATCTGCTGGATCCCATCTCGGAGGAGTGAGGTTTTGTTTAGTCCATATGAATGTTGAAATGCAAAAAGTAACCCAAGCTCCTATAAGCAGAAGCAAAAATGCACAGGATCTTGCTGTTTCACTTTTAGGCATCTTCGCTTCCGATCGGGTTAGCTGAGCAGTGATTTTAGGTTTCCTCCTAGTACTTTGCTAGCTTGCTCGGCATCGGCGCCAGCCTGTTCTAGGGCGCTCAACTGTAGCTGGAGTATTTTTCGCTGCCATCCACGCGGAAAGAAAGAAGAATCAGTTCCAAAGATTAGCCTTTCGTAGCCTATAACTGCAGCAGCTTTCTTGTATACTTTGGCAAGATCAAGTTCCAGAGTCTCGTATTTCATCCACGCGTTGGTGCCTGATGTGTCTAAATAGATGTTTGGGCACTGATCAGCTACCATTAGTGCTTCCCTAAACATGCCTGCACCAAAATGGGGAATGATAAACTTTGTCTGTGGAAACTGTTTTGCCACTATATGTAGGTCTAAGGGATTAGAAAACCGCAGGTCATATTTACCTGCTATTCCCAAGCGTTGGCGTATTCCTATTGAGAGCACACCGCAATGTACGAATATTGCTCGGGGTTTGTTGGCAGCAAGTTCTGCTAGAACGCGGACACCTTCGCATTCTGCTATTGAGTAATGATGCATGGCTGGAAAGAGGCAAGCTACGCTCAATCCAAGTTCATCCAAGGCACGCTTTGCACGGGCCTCGACCTGTGGCTGCGTAGGATCGAAGAAGAAAGCTCCATAGAACGTTCCTGGCCGATACTTGACTGCTGCCGCTACTGATTCCTCGTCATTAGGAATGCTGGCTATCAGTAATGCCGCAGCTACTTCGTGCTTTTGTAGCTCATCTAGCCACCTTTTAGCAAGTTCTAGGGGATCTTCCGGAGGAACTTCAAAGCCTGTGAGGGCTTTTATAGCTTCTTCTATGTTAGCATTATTGGTGTCGGTAGTATGTGGAGACATCTTCGCCAGGCTTTCGAAGAACTTCCTAGACAGAAAGTGTAGATGTCCATCCCATAGCTCTATTTCGCCGAACGGAGTTTTCATATTTCCTCGCTAATGTGTGAGTATCAGCATGGTTCAGCCACAGAATAGCATATATGAGAAGGTATATGAGATAGTACTTTGTATACCGAGAGGGCGAGTAATGACCTATGGTCAGATAAGTCGGTTATTGGACGAGCGACTTTCAGCACAAGGTGTAGGCTGGGCGTTGCATGCGACCCTCTCTACAGGCCGTAGCCTTCCATGGCATCGCGTGGTTAACTCGCAGGGAGGCATATCTACAGGTCGCATATTCTGCTTTCGGCCACAGCTTCAGCGAGAACTGCTGGAAGCAGAGGGCGTAGAGTTCGACGGTCAAGGTCGTATTCGGCTTGAGCGCTATCTATGGTCGCCGTAGGTTTTTTTAAGATATGCTATTCGCTCGGCAATCTTTTCTGGCGATGGGCTTCCGTGTGAGCTTTTAGCTGCTAATGATCGGGCAGGATCAGCTAAAGCCTCCGCCTTAAGACCGTAAGTTTCTAGCTCTTCAGAAAGTTTGCCCAAAGCGCAAGCCTTTGCTACTTTACTATGCGCTTCACGGAAAGGAACACCTGCTCTAACCAGTGCTTCTACCAGATCTACTGCATAAAGAGACTTGTCGCTTGCTGCAGCTAGCATAGCTTCTTTGTTAACGGTTAATTTTGCTACTACCAGCGTGCAGACCTTGAGCATATCTATCAGCTTCTTTGCTGCGCGTATCACGGTGGGTTTAGTCGATTGCAGATCGCGGTTATAGCCTACAGGCAAGCCTTTAAGCGTAGTGAGAAGGTTTACTAGCTCGCCTATGAATTGTCCAGCACTTCCTCTGACTAGTTCCAAGCAGTCGGGGTTTTTCTTGTGTGGCATGATACTAGAACCGGTGGTCACTTCATCGGGTAGCTTGATAAAGTTAAACTCGCTGCTACACCAAATGATTAGGGTCTCAGCCATTTGGGACAAATGTGTTGCTGTCATAGCACAGGCGTAGACGAAATCCACGGCAAAATCTCTGTCTGAGACCGCGTCAATGGAATTTTGGAATACTTGAGCTCCTAGCAGCTTGGCCGTGTATTCTGGCTCAATAGGTAGCGATGTGCCAGCTGATGCACAGGCTCCGAGGGGAGAAACTAGGGTTATATCGAACCTGTTGTGGTCTCGTTCGAAGGCTTCGTAAAAGGCAAGTAGAACGTGCGAAAAGCTAACTACTTGAGCACGTTGTAAATGTGTATAGCCTGGCATTGGGCAATCTACATAGCGTTCAGCTTGTGCTAGAAGAGTTGCTTGTAGAGCTTTGAGCCCACGGCGTACCGTTTGCCTCTGGCTTTCTACATAAAGTCGCAGATCAAGAGCTACTTGATCGTTACGACTCCTTGCAGTGTGTAGCAAAAGAGCATCTTGACCTATTAGTTCTTCCAGCCGCTTTTCCACGTTCATGTGTACATCTTCGTACTCCGGGCGTAGTTCAAGACCCTCAGTTAGTATTGTTTCCAAGCCTGAACGAATGTTTGCTGCTTGTTGTGGCGTTATTAGCCCTTTGTGTTCCAACATGGCGACATGTGCAAGTGAACCGCGAATATCGCATTCCAACAGGTATTTGTCGTCTTCTATACAACTGACAAACTCTGCTACCAGTTCGTCTAGATCTTTGCAGAAAGCATCCCTCAGGACTTTCATCTTCTAACTCCGCTGTAAGTCTATTAGGCGGCTTTCATCGTCACTGAAAAGCTTTGTATAGTAGTCTCGAGCTAATGTATAGTATTTTCGTGCTATGGTGGTAGAAGAAGTTCAGTCTTTAGTCTTCAACGAAAAGCAGTTTCGCCTTGCTGTAGGCTCGCTTGAGCTGTATCAGCTTCATGACATCGGAGTTATATTGCGGCTGAGGGCAAACGGTAGGAGTGGACAGGGTGATAGCTGTCAGCTAACTCTGAGCGGCATCTTTTTAATAGGTGTCGAGACGATAAATCACGTTGTCGGTAAGACTTTCACTCTTCAAGATTTGCATAGGATGAAGAATTGTACTGCTCAGCTACTGATAAACAACCATCTCTATCATATACGCCAGGCAGTCGTTAAGATTGATGCTTATAATGACAAGTATAAGATGCAGCTAGAAGCTCTTGCTGGAGATGATATTGAGTTGGCCGAGCTACGAGCATCTATCGTTGCTAAGTACACTACATCTTAAAACTTTTGTTGTCAGTAGGGTTTTTCCTTGTTATCCATGTAGACATGGCTAAGAACTTAGAGTACCGTGTGATAAAAGTTAGTCCCAAAAGTACAGTCTATGAACCTGTGATACGTCGCAGAGGTGCTATAGTTGTCCGCAGAGGGTTGCTACCGCAACGGGTTGAGTTGTCAGACGAGCGTTTACAGGAAGTAGGCTGGAAGAGAGTCTTTGCGATATTTCTAGTAGCTATTGTGGTAGCTACGTCGGTGTATTATTTCAAGGAGCTAGCTCGTACTACTAGCTATCCGGTTACTTCTGGACAGCTAGCTGCTACAGTGTTTACGGCTACTATAAGGCCTGCATCAGAGATAAAACTGGCAGCTATAGAGCAGTCTGTGGTTAGACAGGTGCATGTTGAAGTAGGGGATAGGGTTACTTCTGGGCAGTTATTGATTACGCTAGATTCTACCATAGCGCAGCCAGGATTGGCCGAAGCAGAGCTCGAGCGGCAAACTGCTGCTGTAGAGCTGGCTGAAGCAGAGTCGGCATTTGCGGCTAACAGCGGACGACTGGCTACATTGAAGCAGGAGCTAGCTGCTATAAACAGCAGTGTCAGTTTAGCTGAGCGCAAAGCTGAGCAAGTACCGCTTAGACAGCGGCAGGATTCACTAGAACGTGTGCAAGCGGTGTATGAGCAGGCCTTGGCGCGGTATCGTCGTGCTGAAAGCCTAAGAAGTAGTGGTCTTGTCTCTGAGCAGGAATTCGAGGCAGCACAGGCTGAGCTGAAGCTTGCGCAAGCGGACCTGGAAGCTGCTAGAAAAGCTGTCGTTGCTGGTCAGGAACTTCTCGAGGCACAACAACGGCAAGCACTTATTCAGACCGAGCTGGAGATTAGGCAACAGCAAGTGTTGCTTGTACAGATGCGTTCGCGGCTTGAACAGGCACGTTTGCGGCTACAAAGGGCAGAAGAAGCTGTCAAACAGGCTAAAGCTCGTCTGGCTCAGAAGGAACTACGCGCCGAAAAGCCTGCAGTAGTGGTGGAGATTCCTGTAGGAGTAGGTGATCTTGTTGCTGCTGGGATGCCGCTAATCCGCCTTGCGGAGATGGATAAACTGATTGCTCGCCTGGAAGTCGATGCCCGTATGGTCAACATGCTTTCTGAAGGACAGCGCGCAAGCGTGCTCTTACCCGTGAATGTACAAGTTGACGGCAAGATCCGTAGCATCAGTCCTGTACCTTCAGAAAATCTTACTCACACCGTAGATATAGTGTTTGAGAATGCAACGGGTAAGCTGCTCGTTGGGCAGCCAGCCAAAGTGCGCTTTGACAAGTGAATCTCTCGGTACTACTTGCTACAGAAGGTACTTATCCGTTTCACGGTGGCGGCGTAAGTACTTGGTGCGATACCTTAATACGCAATTTGTCAGAGTACGACTTTGTGCTGCTTTCTGTAATGATGCACCCTTATCTCAAGACACAGTACCAGCTACCGGATAACGTCAAAGCACATATCAAAGTACCGCTTTGGGGAATAGAATCACCGAGCGAGTTTGGCGAAAATCTTGCCGATAGAGCTACAGAGCAAGTTATAAAGTCCGATTTTGTACCGCTGTTTAGTCACTTTCTACAAGAGATATGCAGCAAAGAGGATTGTGCTAAGTCAGTAGCAAAACTGATCGTAGCGATGTATGACTACTTCAGAGTCTATGATTACCAAGATACTTTCTCGTCAAAGGCTGTATGGATAGCTTTTCAGAACTTCTTTCGTAAACAGCCAGTGTCACTAGCTGAGCTAGTAGAGGCACTGCGGCTACTTTATCGTTTTTTCATAGTGCTGCTGGTGGAATTGCCTAGGACAGACATTACTCATTCGGCTGCTGCTGCTTTCTGCGGGCTACCCTGTGTGATTGCACGTATTAAATGCGGCACGCCTTATTTGCTTACGGAACATGGCGTTTATTTGCGCGAGCAATATCTTAACCTTCGTAAACACATAAAATCGGTTTGGGTAAGAGCTTTTCTTTGCAGGTTGATAAAAGCCGTAGTGCAGGTTAACTATTACTGTGCCGATCAAATTTCTCCGGTCTGCAGATTTAACAAGCGTTGGGAACTGTGGCACGGCGCAGATGTTGCTAAGCTTAAGGTTATTTATAACGGAGTCGATCCCGAAAAGTTTAAACCTGCTTCAGTTGAGTCTGATAGACCCATAGTTGCTAACGTAGGGCTTATATTTCCTCTCAAGGGTCAACTAGATCTAATAGAGGCAGCGTCTATTGTTAGAAAGCGTCATAACGACGTCAAGTTCCGATTTTATGGTTATCCGAGCGATCTGGATTACTATAGGAGATGTGTAAGGCGAGTCCAGGAGCTTTCGCTTGAGGACGTAGTTAAGTTTGCCGGTAAGACTACTGAACCTTGGAAAGTCTACAATGAAGCTGCAGTAGTGGCTTTTGCCAGCGTCTCCGAAGGTTTTCCATACGTGGTGATAGAAGCTATGTCCTGTGGTGCTGCTTGCGTTGCCACCGATGTAGGTGGTGTGAGTGAAGCTCTAAAAGGCTGTGGAATGCTGGTAAAACCACGTCGAGCAGATCAGATGGCTGAAGCAATTTCTTACTTGCTCGATAGGCCAGACTTGAGGCGGAAACTAGGCCTAGCAGCAAGACAACGAGTGCTTGAGCTCTTTACGCAGCAGAAATTTCTTCAGCTTTATAGGCAAAGTTATTTGAGCCTTGCACGGCGAGGATAAGTGTTACTATCTAGCATTTTCCAGATCATTTCTGCCGACAATACTCAAAGCTCGATTGCGCAGGTAGTTCTATTTTTATCTCTACTCTTCGGTTAAGTTGTCGGTCTAGTTCGGTTACTTCGGGGCTGATACGTGGAGCTTGCTCGCCCATACCGATTACGTCAGCAGATAGCTCAGCAAGAAGCATGCTACGCCGCTTTCTTGCATCGAGCATCCTCGGCGTATTATCTCCAAGACCTCCAGGACGACTCTTGGGTTTCCATTCAGGAAACTCTCCGCTGAGTAGTCTATCAGCGAGCCCTATTTTCCGGTCATATTCATTCCTTAAAGGATCGTCTTCTGCCATTACTTGGCGACGAGCTATATAGAAAAACCTCATTACTTCAAGTGCCCGTTGCTCTGAAAGCCATTGATTATACTCATCTGTGTCTACAGTGTCGGTATGACCTATGAACTGAAAGCTTGCATCACGGAAAAGTATTTGAAGTAGGAGTGCCAGTTGGGCAAGACGAGGACGCACGTCTTTTTCCAAGTCGCGGTCTATAGTAAGTAGCCACACTGCTTCAGGAAATAGTATGTCGGACTTTAGCCTGACAATTACGCTAGAACCGATCTGTTCGATCTCACCTAGGTTGCCTATTACGCGCTGTAGTTCTAAGCAGATGCGTTTAATTTCACCGTCCAACCTGGCTATTAGAGCACGTGCTGCATCAAGCTCGTTACGATATTCTGCTAACTGACGGTTAAGTTGTGTTATTTCGTTTTCAAGCTCTTCTATGCGGCGCTGCAGTGACAGCACCTCGTTTTCAAGTGCTGCTATGCGAGCACGCATCCGCTCAGCTTCAGCTTCCAGCCGACGGATTTCTGCTTTAAGCGCGAGATCTTCTTCGATGAGCAACGCTATAAGCGTGTTTTTCTGACGTAACGCTATCTGAGTTGCGGCTATCTCGGCGTAGATCACTGCCTCTTGCGCAAGCTGTGAACAGTTGTTGGCTTTTTGCACTATCGGTCTTAGCGGCTCTTTACCTTGTGGTGGTTTTTCTTGGTTAATGAGGCTGGCATACTCGTTTTCGGCTTGATTGAGATAGTACTTTGCTTCATCTATGATGGCTTCAGCTTTAAGCTCATCAGAAACGGAAAACTGCGCTCTACTACGTGCTTTGTCAATTAGGGTGTCTGGTGTACGAGGATCTATCTGCTTGTGCCTACGTGCTTCAGCTAGGGCATATTCGGCCATAGCAAGCGCAATACGTGCGTGTCCAAGTGATTGGCGGGTTTGCCGGTGTCTATAGGCTAGGTTTGAATTATCTGGGTAGGGAATCTCATAGTTTAGGTCTGGAATGTCAGGGCGTGGAATATAGACTAATTCGTCACCTACAGGCGTGCCTTTGGAAGTGGTGAAAGTGCCATACTGACCGTAGCTTACTAAAACTATAGCACTAGACGGTCTAGTGACATACGGATGCGGTTCGGCAGTGATCATCATCGCAAAGATAGGTTGTCGTGTAGTGACATCTATAGTGCGAGCATCGGATTTTATCCCTAGGTCGTCTTTAAATAGCACCTCACCGAGGTTTTCGGTAATACCGTTGGTAGTGACTACCCAAAAGACGTAGCAAAACTTATTGCGGAAGCGTTCTGGACCCAGTCCGAGCACGTCGAGTTTGGGATAGAGTTGTCGTCCGTTTTCGGTCTGTGTGAGGTAAAGATACAGATCTGATGCCGGGCCGGGCAGCTCGAACCTTTTCTCTACGTCTATTTCTATGTATCCGCCTTTACGCTCGACTTTGACCGAACCGCGATTTTGCGTAGGGTTGAGCTCATCATTGGGATAACGAAATCCGACACTTGTAGCTCCTTCTCGCTGTAGATAAGAGATCATTACGCCGCGACTAGTGATGCTTACTCTTTCAAGCTCTCGAGCTCGTGGATCTGTAGGTATTTGGCCTTGCTGTGCAGCAAGGTCTGAGATAATGAAGAAAAGTAGCAGTGTAAACATCTCTCTCCTTAGCCAGTAGAGCCAAAACCATAAGGCCCTCGCTCGGTGTAGTCCAGTTGCTCGACTTCGTCAAGCTCAAAGTCAATAAGCTCTATCAGCACAAGCTGAGCTATGCGATCGCCTACGGCAACATAGAACGGCTTGCTTGATAGATTCTTGAGTTCTACTAGTAACTCGCCGCGGTAGTCTGAGTCTATCCATCCTGCGCCAACTTCTATGTTGTAATTGACCGAAAGTCCTGATCGAGAAGCGATGCGTCCGACAAAACCTTGGGGAATTGCTATGGCTAGGCCAGTTCTAATCAGCGCACGGCCAATTTCCACGTTACCATCTTCGGTTAGCTTTGCCGGCTTAACTATTGCCTCTTGCGCAGCATATAAATCATAGCCAGCACTGCCTTTGGTCATTCGCATAGGCAGTTTGGCTGTTGGTATAAGCTTTTTAACTAACAGTTTCAGCATTCCATCCTAGATCAGAAATTGCTTTCAGAGAGAAGTCTCGCAGACGCTTCATCCACGCTGCCTGTTCTGCTATGTTATTGTTGCTTAGATTGGCGTAGCGTTCTAATACAGCTATTGCAGAATCTATCCACTCGTAGGCCGAACTGATGAACTCCATCCTATCAAGGGAGCCTTCTCGCTCGATAGTCTGCTCGTCATAACCATGAGAGGTATCTATGATCTTGTAATTGCCGTCAGGTTCTATGTGCCAAATGGACTGCTCTTCGTAAAACTCTATCTCTACAGCAGCTCCTCTATACAAATCTAGAAGGTGTTGTTCGTATAGCTGCATCATGTCGGGCGAGGTTTCACCGTTGAACATGAATACGCAGCGCGCTACGGTAGTAGCATTGACCAGTAATCGCATGCCTAAGTTGTCTATCATCAGCGCGCGTAAGAAGTCGGCATCAGTTTTGAGTTGATCATATCGTGCAATCATCTCGTTACTGTCTATAAATCTAGCCTCTTGGCCTGGCTTCCACAGCCTTAGGTCTAATTTCAACTGGGTTGTCATATACTACTCCGATTTTAGTCTTGTGTAGAGTTTTTGTATGTCTTGCCAACTCATCCTTAAGATGTTTTTACCTGACAGCGGCTGAAAAAGAGATATCCTGCCGTTACTGTCTATACCTATCCTTACAAGAAAGCCTTCGGGCAAGCAGACGTCGTATGTGATGAATCCCACTCCACAGGAACCTTTCGGTGGGAGCACTATCTGGTCTTTTAATTCATCTAATAACGCTGCAAGCCGCTGTTCTATCCAATCCAGCGTTGTACCAGCCGGCCAAAATGTGTTGCGTTCCCGCAACGCTGCTGTGTCCATATTTTCTAAAAGCGTTCTCGCAGCAAAATGTAGGCGATCGTACCCCGTCCAATAATACCTGTCTATCGCCATAGAAAGCCAGATTCTAGCACGTACTGCCAAACACTGACAAACAGCCTTTTCTGACTGTTGTTACAAAAAAGAAAAATTTCACAAAGTTATAATTTTTATACTTGACTATATAACTATATTATTATATATCTTAAGTATGAAACAAAAGGTATAGGAGCGGCGATGGTTAGGAGAGTATTGTTGGTACTAGTTGGTTTGGCTACGTGGAGTTATGGACAGCAGGTGTTGACTCCAGAGGAAGCCGTGCGACGGGTTCTAGAGCGCAGCCCTGCCATGAACGCTGTGTTGGCAGCGCAGTCTGCGGCGCGTGCTGAAGTGTCGCTGGCGAGTGCTTTGCGGTTGCCGCAACTGCAGCTAGCGGAAAGCTTTGCCTACAGCAACAATCCCGTTTTTGTCTTCGGATCGTTGCTTGAGCAGAGGCGCTTTACGATGGCTAATTTTTCCTTGCGCTCGCTTAACAGTCCCGATCCGTTGGTAAACTTTAGAACGGCTGTGACGCTGCGGATGCCACTCTTTGATCAGCTGCAATCGAGGACTGCACTGAAACGCTCGCGCTTAGGGCTCGAGCAAGCTGGTGCTGAGTTAGAGCGCGTAGCTGAGAAGCTCCGATTTGAAACTTTAAAAGCGTACTACGGGCTTGTTTTGGCGGAGTCTAGGTTAAAGGTTTCTGAGGAAGCTGTAGAAAGTGCTGCCGCCGATGTTCAGCGTGCTAGGGACCTGTTTGATAGTGGTCTAGTAGTTGAAGCTGATCTACTAGCCGCACAAACGCTGCTTGCAGAGTTTGAGCAGCAGCGAATAGAAGCTGAAGGCAACTATATTTCTGCTTTAGCGGCGCTCAATATGCTGCTAGACCTGCCGCTACAAACAAAGCAGGTGCTAGGAGGGCGGCTTATTGAAAGGATATTTCCAGAATTATCACAAGAACAACTTGAAGAGCTGGCTAGGAACCGTGCCGATTATCGCCAAGCTGAGTATTCAGTAAGCATTGCCGAACAGAGTATTAGAGAAGCTCAGGCACAAAACTTGCCAAGAATAGAGTTTTTCGGCACTTTTGGCAATAGTGCTGAGAAGTTAGTAGGTGGAAGCAGTGACTTTACCGTAGGGGTTAATATCAGCTTCAGCATATATGATCCTGCTCGTAAAGCGAGGCAGCTTAAGGCGCAAGCACTGTATGAGCAATCAACAGCAATGCTCAAAAACAAATGGCAACAGATAAACCTAGAAATAGTTACTGCCTATCAAAGCTATATTTCTGCTAAGCAACGCCAGAGAGTTGCTTCTGAAAGTCTTGCAAAAGCTAGAGAGGTATTGCGTGTAGTCAGGGATAGATATGAGGCTGGCCTTACGACTATGACTGAGCTACTACGAGCGCAGACAGCGCTGTTGCGTGCAGAGCTCAGCGTGCTTGATGCTCGCTATGACTACTATATTGGTTACGCAAGACTTCGGCAAGCAAGTGGAACACTATCTAATGTGGCTGATTTCCGATGAAGGAGGGCAGTATGCGAATAGCGATAGTACTCGTGTTTGTTATGGCTATAGCTTGTACTACCAAGCAACAGTCAGTAACTGAGACACGGTCTCATAATTTACAAACGGAGGTAGTGGCATCACTGGAGATACCTACATCGGTTGAAGTTGCAGCTACTGTGGCAGCTAAGACTGTTAGTGAGGTTGCTGCACGGACTATGGGAGAGCTACTTTCGGTGCATGTGCGTGAAGGAGACAAGGTTAATGCGGGACAGATACTGGCCGAATTGGATGCAAGGGATCTGACTGCTATGGTAAAGCGTGCAGAAGCTGGTCTAGAGCAGGCAAAGCAGGCTGCTTTGGAGGCTGAACGTGGTTATGAGGATGCTGAAGCGCAGCAGCGGGCTACTAGGGCAGCATTCAAGCTTGCCGAGGCTACTTATCAACGTTATCGACAGCTTGCTGAGCGACGCTCGGTTAGCAAGCAAGAGTTTGACGAAGTTGAAGCTAAATACAATGCGGTAGCTGCTGAGCTTGAGCGTGCCGAAGCTGGTAGTGCCGCTGCCCGTAGTCGTATAGAGCGTACTCGAGCAGCCTTAGAACAAGCTAAAGCTGAAATGCAGCTCGCCTTAGTGCAGAAGTCATACTCCAAAGTAGTAGCACCGCAAGATGGCTTTATTACCTTTAAAGCCCTTGATGTGGGTAGTCTTGTTACGCCGGGGACGATATTGTTTAGGATAAGTTCTGCTAGGCTAACTGTCGAAGCAGCGCTAGAGGAATCTAGATTTCAAGCGATAAAGTTACGGGATAAAGTCAAGGTCTATGTAGACGCTCTTGATAAGGTCTACGAGGCTGTCGTTACTGAAATAGTCCCGGCGGCAGACGCCCGCACACGTACCTTTTTAGTCAAAGCCGATTTGCCTGCTGATCCGCTACTTAAGCCTGGTATGTATGCTAGGTTACGCCTAGATCACTATGGAAAACACAGCGTGATAGCCGTGCCACGCTCGGCTATAGTCCTAAGGGGACAGCTTGCGATGGTGGCAGTTGTCCGCAGTGACGGGACCGTGACTTTTCGTTTAGTCAAGCTCGGTCGCAAGCTGGAAAATGAGAAGTTCGAGGTGCTTTCGGGCTTAAATGAAGGCGACAGGATAGTTGTACAGCCACCTCAGATACTCAGAGAAGGTGACAAGGTTAGCAGGTAGAAAGGAGGCTTTTTATGAACAAGGGGTTTGCAGGCCGACTTGCTGCTGCATTTATAGACTCGAAGCTGACTCTACTTTTGGTACTAGCTTCGATAGGGCTTGGCATAGGTGCTGTCTTAGTGTTGCCTAGGGAAGAGGAACCACAGATAGTGGTACCTATGATAGATGTGTTCGTGGAGATGCCTGGAGCGACGGCTGCCGAGGTTGAGAATCGTGTTACCCGTCCTATGGAGAAGCTGATCTGGGAGATTCCCGGCGTGGAATACATCTACTCTACTGTAAGTCCGGGTCGAAACCTGACTGTAGTGCGTTTCAGGGTTGGCGAGAACGAAGAGGACGCTATAGTGCGACTTAACCAGAAGATGTTTGCAAACTTTGATCTTATTCCGCCCGGAGCCAGTCGACCACTTATTAAACCTCGCTCGATAGATGATGTTCCGTTCTTAGCTCTCACACTGTGGAGCTATGACGAAGATCACTTTGCGCTTCGGCGCGTAGCTGCAGAGCTACATGATTACATCAAAGAGATACCTGATGTTTCAGAGGTCAAGATAATAGGTGGGCTGCGCAGGCAACTTAGGGTAGTGCTTGACGGTGGTAAGCTGGCTTCGCGGGGGCTTTCTGCTGTAACCGTGGCGGAGCTTCTGCGCAAAAGTAATCTGAATCTAGCGGCAGGCAGTTTTTCCCGTAGCAATGAGGAGTTGCTTGTGGAAGTGGGAAATTTTCTAAGTGATGCCGAAGCTGTCGGGCAGCTCGTCATTTCTACTTCCAATGGCTCTCCAGTCTATCTACGCGATGTAGCAGCTATAGAGGATGGGCCTGAAGAGCCTTCCAGCTATGTTTTTCATTCGTTTATGTCAGAAGGCAGACAGGTTACCGTTCCAGCAGTTACTATCTCGGTAGCAAAGCGCAAGGGAACTAATGCAACGGATCTAGCTGAAGCAGTTATAAATAAGGTGGAGCTGCTGCGTGGTCGAGTGATTCCTTCGAACGTCAATTTGGCAGTGACAAGAAACTATGGTCACACGGCTAAAGAGAAGTCAGACGAGCTATTGCTGCATATGATCATAGCGATAGTTTCGGTTTCGGTGCTCATCTGGCTGACGTTGGGACTGCGTGAATCAGGCATAGTTGCTATAGCTATTCCTGTAACTCTTGCTTTGACACTTGTTATTTTCTATCTCTATGGCTACACGCTCAATCGTGTTACTCTGTTTGCTCTGATTTTCGCAATAGGTATCTTGGTCGATGATGCTATCGTAGTTGTAGAAAACATCGTCCGACATTATCGGCTACCTGAAAATGCCGGCCGCAGCATCATCGATATAGCTGTTGATGCTGTAGATGAAGTAGGTAACCCGACCATACTGGCTACATTTGCTGTCATAGCTGCAATTTTGCCCATGGCATTCGTACGTGGCTTAATGGGGCCTTATATGCGGCCGATACCGATAGGTGCGTCAGCGGCTATGGTGTTTTCTCTGCTTATTGCGTTTATAGTTACGCCTTGGGCCTCGCTTAAGCTGCTTAAGCGCGAAGCTGGGCATGAGCATAAAGAAAGTGCCTCGACTAGGCTTTATCGGAAATTGATGCATCCTTTAATAGCTTCTCGTTTTTGGCGCAGTGTCTTTTTAGTTGCTGTTGTCGTACTTTTAGCAGCTACAGTTTCCCTTTTGGCATTTAAAGCTGTAATGGTAAAGATGCTCCCCTTTGATAACAAGAGTGAGTTTCAAGTGATCATCGACTTGCCTGAAGGTTCTACACTTGAAGAGACGGCTGCGGTGGCGGATGAGATAAGTCGCTTTATTGCTACTTCGGCTGAGGTGGCCAATATACAGATGTATGTTGGAACTTCGTCTCCATACAATTTTAATGGTTTGGTGAGGCATTACTTCCTGCGCAGCGGTTCAAACGTTGCTGACTTGCAGGTGAATCTTATACCGAAGGCTGAACGTAAGTTACAAAGCCACGATATAGCTAAGCAATTGCGGCCGCAGATTCAGCAGATAGCAGCGCGGTATGCGGCCAACGTCAAGGTGGCTGAAGTGCCGCCCGGGCCGCCTGTGCTACAGACTCTTGTGGCTGAAATATACGGGCCTGATGCTACAGAGCGGCTGGAATTGGCTCAAAAGGTCAAGCAGATTTTCGAGCAGACCGAAGATGTAGTCGACGTAGACTGGTATGTGGAAGATGAGCAACGAAAATATTTTATAGAGGTTGATCGCGAAAAAGCTCAACTTTCAGGTGTAGAACTAGAATCAGTAGTTATGGCGCTCAAGATTGCGCTTGGTGGGGAACAGATCGGGCTGCTACACCAGATTTCGGAGAAAGAGGACTTGCCTATAATCGTTCGTTTAGATGTGTCACAACGTTCTAGTTTGGATGACCTGCTGGGGCTGAGAGTAGAGGGTTCCAGTGGCAGCATAGCTTTACGTGAGTTGGTAAAGGTTCGTGAGTCTGCCAGTGAGAGAAACATATATCGTAAGAATTTAATGAACGTAGTATATGTTACGGCCGACGTTGCAGGCCGTGCCGAAAGCCCAGTATACGCTATTTTAAAGCTTACAGAGGCGATCGCACAGATAAAGACACCCGAAGGATACTCAATTGCGCAATATACAGCCACGCAGCCACAGGATACCGACCAATTGGCCATTAAGTGGGATGGAGAATGGCACATCACCTACGAGGTGTTTCGCGATTTAGGTATAGCTTTTGCCCTCGTGCTGGTACTTATTTATGTTCTAACAGTAGGCTGGTTCCATTCATTTAAGACTCCGCTGGTTATAATGGCAGCTATACCGTTTTCGCTAGTAGGAATTTTACCGGCACATTGGGCTATGGGAGCGTTCTTTACTGCTACTTCTATGATAGGCTTTATAGCTGGGGCTGGTATAGTTGTGCGAAATTCGATCATACTTGTCGATTTTATAGAGCTTCGACTTAGGCAAGGGATGCCGCTAGCAGAAGCTGTGATAGATGCTGGTGCGGTACGTTTTCGTCCAATGTTACTAACGGCAGCGGCAGTTATAGTAGGTGCCTCGGTCATACTTTTTGATCCTATCTTCCAAGGGTTGGCATTGTCGCTTATGGCTGGCGAGGTAGCGTCGCTGCTGCTTTCCCGGCTTGCTGTGCCTGTGCTTTACTATATGTCGAATGCTCATGACTGATTAAGGAGCAGTAAATGGATCTGCAAAAGATGCTACTTATAGCAGAATTTTTGCTGATGTTTGTCTTTGGCGCTATCTCTGCAGTTGATGTTTCATCAAACTCTGCTGAGCGAAGAATAAGCTATTGTCATATGGGTTTGCCACTACTTGGCAGTGTAGTATCTGCAGTAGGTGTTATCCTGTTCAGGTCGTATATCACTTTGGGCGTGATTACAGGCCCGGCGATGCTTCTGTTTGGAGCTTACCTGTTGCTACGGAGAATCTGGGTTGAAAAGGAGGTGTGCGAAACAGGTTGTATAAGTTTTACTGGTCTGCCTCCAGTATCTGCTATTGCAGCTTTTCTGACGATAGCGTCGCAGGGAGTGCCATTTTTAGGGCCAGCCCTAGCCTTTACCTTCATAATAGGGCATTTGTTGGCTGGAGTTCTGGGACATAACTTGCTCACTCAAGTCAAAAGTTACAACTTGTATTTCGGGGGGATGCTCTTTTTACTCGGTACGCTAGTCTTGACGGTTGCTGCAAAGGCAACTTGGAGTGAGGGATGATGCAAGAATCACTTTACGCAGCTGTTGGTCTTGGCTTTGTCTTGGGTTTGCGCCATGCGTTAGATACCGATCATGTCGTAGCTGTCTCGACTATAGTGAGCGAACAAACGGATTGGTACCGTGCTGGATTAGTTGGGGCTATCTGGGGGCTAGGACATACGGCTTCACTTTTTCTGATGGCGATACTGGTACTAGTATTCAAGTTGGCCATATCCGATTTGCTTGCAACGCTATTAGAGCTACTTGTGGCCCTCATGCTGGTTGGCTTGGGATTAGATCTTCTACTTGTGCTCTATGGTAAAAGAAAGCAACGGCAATTTACCTCAAAGCGCCCTTTTTTTGTCGGTATGATACATGGTCTTGCAGGCAGCGCTGCACTGATGCTCATAGTGCTTGCTGCAATACCTTCGCCGCTTGCTGGCTTGATCTATGTTATAGTTTTCGGACTAGGAAGCATCGGCGGAATGGTATTGATGGCAATCTTGATGAGCTTACCGATGATCTTTAGCCTAAAACATGCTGCTTCTTTAGCGCATCGGTTCAAGATTGCCATAGGCATACTTAGTATGAGCTTCGGATTACTACTCGCGTTGGAGCTACTGGTAACTTGATTTTAAATTCAACTCTTGCACAGATGCAAAAAAGTTCGATATCGTCTCTCAAAAGATCTTTAACTTGGCTTTGAAGTGTATGAACTACGTAGAGGGTAGACTAAAGTTTTTGGATCAAGAGCTTGGCATAAAGATATTTTCTGCGTTGCGGGGCTGCTCAATTGAGATATCTGATCTCGAAGCCTTGTGTATAGTTGGCATGGTAGATGACAGGCAGTACGAGCCAGCGCTCTATCACTATCCTTGCTTTGTACTCCCTGCTGAGGGACAAGAAGCAGCATACGTTAAATTTTTGCTGGCACTACAACATGCCGAGGGATTTGCTTTGCTTGCAAAAGATGGCAAGGAAGAGCCTATAGCTTTGCTTCACCCTTATAGGAATTACTTGATGATGGTGATGATGCGTCCAAAAGATGAGCTGCTGGAACCCGAAGAGCCTGACTTTTCTGCTATAGAGCGAGATATTACTCCTGAGGAAGTGCAACAGCTAAGCAAGCGACTTGAACATAGCTATCGGGTAGGAGTTTAGCGTCGCTTGATGTAGATGTTTATCCATATCTTAGCGAGTTCCTTTAACGTGTAAAAGATGTGACTCGGACGTACGCTCGAGCGGCCAGCCATGCGAGGATAGTGGCGGACACCTAGCTCTGTCATAGAGAATTTGTGGTAACGTGCCTTAGCCAGTATCTCTGCATCTACAAAGAATTTTTCTGATTCGATCGTTACTTTTTCAAAGACTTCTCTGCGGAAGAGTTTGAACGCACAATCAATGTCTCTGACTCTAATGCGGAAAATTATTCTAACTAGTAGGTTAAATCCCCAAGATAGGAAGAGTCGAGTAAGCGGATCGTAGCGGTAGATGCGAAATCCACAGACGATATCGTAGTCTTCTATCGGCGCTATGAAATTTTTTATTTCCCGCACATCAAACTGGTTGTCGGAGTCGGTGTAGAAGATAAGATCGCTGCGGGCGTTAGTGAAGCCTGATTTAAGGGCCTTGGCATAGCCGAGATTTTTCGGATGATGTATGACTCGTATCTCAGGTAACTCAGTCGATAACCGGTCGGCGATCTCGCCTGTCCTGTCGGTGCTTCCATCGTTCACTATGATAACTTCGCGCTCTTCAAAAGGTAATTTACGCAGCACTTCCAGTAGGTTGCGTGCTGCTGTTTCTATGTTTTCTTCTTCATTATATGCAGGTAGTACGCCGGTAATAGATTTGAATTTTTGGCTCAAAAGAAACCTCCGCAGCAAGAAGCAGAGCGAGATGTTTTTGCTTTTTTAGAGATATCCCAAACTCTTTAGTCGTTCGCACACCTCGCGACTGTCTTGTTCGTCTAGATCTGCTCTGTACCGGTCATTACTACTAACATTGCAGTAGCGTATCGCTGTTGAGTGTAGGTACTCCTCTTCTATCATCTCGGTTAGGACTTTGCCGTCCATGTCCTCTGGTATAGGCTGATCTAATAGATACAGCATCGATGGCGCTAGGTCTATTATCCTTGCATGCTCGAGTTTCAGACCGCTTTTTATCCGCGGCCCTGCAGCTATAAATAATCCGTTCATTCTGTGATCTCCGGAGTTACCGTAGACATCCGTGATGAATCTGTTCGAGCTAAGGTCGAGCGTTCCCATAGGTTTATAGCGCATGTCGGCTGGTAGGAAAGATATGTCGGGCGCTTCTTCCGTATGGGGCCCCGTGTAAAGTTCCTCGCGACGCCAGATCTCGCCAATTAGCTTTTGTCCTGTGGCTGGATCAACTAGCTTCCTTAATTTCTCAATGACGCTACTAACTACACGCTCATACTGCAGGCCCGGCTCAACCGTACCATAAGGCTCTCGACCTTTGAGGTTAATAAAGAGCTGACCATAGTTGCCCTTGGAGTAAGCCAGCGTACGAGACCAGTCTACATCTTCAAGCGATAACATCAGCTTGTTTATTATTCTAAACAGACTAGAGCGGTTGGTGACTCCTGCGGCAAGACGTATCTTTGCAAGTCCCAGTTTCATTGATAGGCGATAACCGAGTTCTGGAGTGAGTCCAAGCTTAAACATCAGCCTCTTTAACCGAGTTAGAGCGTTGCGCTTAAGCACTAGCAGGCCTTCTTCAAGTAACCAGACGTTAAAACATAAAAACTTGTGTATAGGACCAAAACCATGATCTGAAGCTATCATCAGCAGCGTTTCACTTGCGCCAGCAGCTTGGTACATGCTGCTTACAGCATCGTCAACTGCTTTCCAGAACTGCATCACGCGATCGTAATGTCGCTCTATCTCACGGTTACTGCTCATAGGATGCGACTTATCCCAAAGATGCCACAGCTCGTGCTGGCAACGGTCCGTAGACCAAATGTGTGTGAAAAATGCATCCCAAGGATGGTTCCTAAGCAAGTACTCCGTTACTCGCGTCTTGTACTCCAACTCGTCAAAAAGTTGGTCAAGTACGCGATCTACGTTTCCTGGCGCGTATACCTCGGTGATGTAAAGCCTATATGGGCCGAAACGCTCCTCTATTTCTTTGAGTATGCCTTCTGGGTAAGCAAAATCATGTTTTCCACGAGGCGTCAGAAAGTCTGAGATCATTATTCCATTTATAGGTGTCGGTGGATAGGTAACCGGCATGTTGGTCACTATTACCTTGTAGCCTTGAGCTGAGAGTATGTCCCATATCGCAGCAGCGTCGCGTAACGACTGATTTATCGGGATGTCTTGCATGGATCCGCTCCGCCGCAGCAAGAACTCCAGTATGCCGTGTTTACCTGGGTTTTTACCGGTGACAAGTGATACCCAAGCCGTCGGTGTGATCGGTGGTATGGTCGTTTCAAGTGCTGCCCGTGTACCGCGAGATATTATCTCCTCCAGTTTCGGCATCCTTTTTTCTTGCATCAGCGGATCTAAGAGATCAAACGTGGTTCCATCAAGCCCTAAGAAGAAGAGTTTCAAGCCCTGTTCTCCCTTCTATCCTATATATCCCAATGCTCGCATTCGTTCACGGATCTCTTCATCATCTTCATGATGATCGCCATCGTCACAGCTATCCTTATAAGAACTTCCTTGACGTACTAGTTGTCTTGCGGAAAGTGCTTCCGACGTGAAGATCTCGATTAAGGCTCGGCCGTCCATATCTTCGGTGATAGGTTCGTTCATGGCAAACAAAGCTGTAGCCGCTACATCGCGCAGGTGCGCACCTTCGATACGCTTGCGCCTGTTTATGCTATCGCCGTAGGCAATGAATATCCCATAAGGAGCGTGTGCTCCTGATGTAGTGCTGCTGGGAATTATGACGCCACTACTGCTTCTACCTTCAAGTGGTACGAACCTTGGATCGCGGATTATCGGTATCAGATCTGGCAGCAAGCAAGCATAGCGACCGCTGAAGGCTTCTTCTCTGGTAAGAACTTGTTCAAAGATTGGTAATCCATCTATCGGTGAAGTTAGCTTGAGCAACCCATCACGCAACTCGTCGAGCAGTTTTGGTATATCCGAGGCTTCGCAAATACCTTCTGCTTCACGGCCTTTTATGTTTAGCCATAACCCACGATCCTGGCCAAAGAAGACGCGAGTATGCTTCCAGTCAATCTCTTCAAAAACAGCTCGACCTCGCTCAGCCTTCTTTTCGAGAGCGTTATCCCAACCGTTCGAAGGGCTTGAGAGGCTGCCCTGCAGTCGAGTTCGTAGCGAGGAAATCTTACTGCGTACCTTAAAGGTATAGCCGCTGTGGTAACGTAGATAGCCGTTTGCGCGCAGCCATTCATTTACTCGTACTTCGTAAAGCGAGGCGCAAAAGCCATGGTCTGAACAAATGAGCACCGTAGTAGTTGGTGGTAGTAGTTGTAGCAACCTTCCTACGGATGCGTCTATTAGTTCGTACATTTGAGGGATAAAATCCTTGAAAGCACTCTTTGGATCGTGTCTGTGATGCTGTGGATCGAAATCTTCCCAGAAGTCATGTTGTGTCCGATCGAGCACTGAGTAGACTACCATAAGGAAGTCTGGTAGTGAGGAGGCAGTCTTAAGCAAGTATTCTACGGCGCGGGAGTGCGCCAACATGCAGTTACGGAACTCGACTGCTTTGCTTTGTTTGTCGGTATTGCGTCGTGGCTCTATTCGGTAGTCTGATACGGCGGTAAGCAGTTTTTTCTGTAGCTCCGCAGGATAGGTGAACTGCGACTGCATCGTTGGTGTAAGCATTCCGGTTACGAGAAATCCTTCTACCGGTATAGGTGGATAGGTAGTCGGCACGTTTACTACGCCTACGGCTCCTTGTCGGCGCGAGCGATACCGTTCTGAGAGCAACTCCCAAACCGTTTTGGTACGAATGTCTAAGGCGGTCATAGCACGAAAGGCATATTTACCTGGTAGTTTGACAAAAGGTGAGAATATGCCATGCATGCCTTCGGAAGTACCTGTGGTGCAACTTGCCCAACCTGGAAAGCTGTTCGGATGCAATGTCGATCGTAGCGGACCACTTGTGCCATTCTGAATCAACTCCCTAAGTACTGGTAGCCGACCTTCGGCAATCAGTGGTTCTATTACATCAAAAGTTGCACCATCTAGGCCTATTATTGCTGCCTTCAATTACACCCCCTCAACTATATGTAGCCTAAGCTGCGCAATTTTTCGGCTACGGAGTCGTCTTCAAAAGTCGTAGCTGTAGAAGCTTCTGAAGCATTTCTATAAGAGCTACCCGTGCGTTTTATCTGTCTGCTTCTATTGAACTCCGGTGTGAACAGCTCGGTAAGAACTCGCCCGTCCATTTCCATAGTAAGCGGTTCATCTAAATAGTAGAGCACTGTCGGAGCGATATCTATGAGTTTTGCCCCTTCGACTACAGTGTTACAGCGGATTTTTGCCCCGTAAGCAAAAAGTATTCCATACGGAGTGTGCTCACCAGAGTTATGGTTACAGGGTCTCAGAAATGGATTGCCTTTGAGTGGGCCGTTATAGCCGGCATGATCTGCCGAGAGAATGAGATCTGGAGCGTATCGGCTGTACGGGCCATCATAAGCTTCTTCTTGAGTGAGAACGTAGCGAAAGATTGCTGTGCCATTAGGATAGCGCTGGGCAAGTAATTTTGCTCGGATTTCTTCTTTGAGCTCTGCTGCTCGGTGTTCCTCTATCCAGCCATGTGGTTCACGTCCGCGCAGGTTGAGCCTTATACCACCGTCTAAGGTGTAGTAGGCAACAGTACGTTGCCAGTCAACCTGATTGAGGTAAGTTTCAGTAAATGCTGCTTGAGAGTTGAGTTTTTTAGTGCCGTATTCTATCCGGTTTTCGAAAGGACGACGTAGCT
This sequence comes from Blastocatellia bacterium, assembly GCA_025057015.1. Taxonomy (GTDB): domain Bacteria; phylum Acidobacteriota; class Blastocatellia; order Chloracidobacteriales; family JADJPF01; genus JANWYG01. The sequence continues at coordinate 106,620 of JANWYG010000007.1, read as the reverse complement.
TACGGTATGCAGCTATAGCTTCCTCAAGTATACCAGCTTTTCTAAGTAGTGACTTAAGCTTTGCTTTGTGTCCTTTCTCGACTAGGTACCCTTCGGCGAGCAACCAAGCATGCACATCGAACGAAGCATAAAAGGGACCGAAGCCGTGGTCAGAGACTATGAACACGGCTGTATCTTTGTCCGCAATAGAGATAATGGCACCTACTGCAGCATCGAGTTTACTATAAATTTCGGGTATGGCATTGCGCAGCGTAGATGGTTGAGCACTGTGGTTTGGATGCTTATCGTCCCAAGCTGCCCAAAGTCGATGCTGTGCTCTATCAGATTCGGTAAATACTGCCCAAACCAGATCCCAATCATCTTGCTGAGACAGCTTCAGCACCGCCTCTAACCTGCGGTCTATCGAGTGCATCAATTCTGCTGCGATCTGTTCGTTTCCTTTGCCATTCAGATTGACGTCTACTATATAGCCCATACGGGCTAGCTCTAAGGCAAGCGATTCGGGATAGGTGTACTTAGCATCGCCACCTGGCCAGAGCATCCCGCAGACGAGCAAACCGTTTACTGCAATAGGAGGATACGAGCAAGGATCGTTGATTACACAAACGCGCCGACCACGCTCAGACAAAAGTTCCCAGAGCGTCTTCGTGCGTATATCTGAGCTGTTCATTGCTTTGAGTAAAAAGTTATCTTCGCGCCGGACAAGGGGAGTGAATATGCCATGGCGGCCTTCGCTCGTACCGGTGCTTGCCGACGTCCAGCCAGGAAAGCTGTTTGGCGTAATTGATGACCGTAGCAATCCGTGCGCACCTTCTTGCATAAGTTTAGCAAATACAGGCATTTTGTCCTGTTCGATTAGCTGCTTGATTACTTCTAATGTAGCGCCGTCTAACCCTATAACTATTGCCTTCATACTAGCGCCCTACCTACCATATCCGGAGGAACAGCAATGTCGAGTTCTTTAAGAATCGTTGGTGCTATATCACAGATATGCGGCTTACGCTCGATGCTTGGTCTTGCAGTGCCACGCCGACCTATGAGTAAGTGTGCGTCATCTTGCGTGTGCATACCTGTAAACAATTCCGTGTCCATCAATACTTGTTTGTTTGTTGCACCTTTCATGTCATACCCATAATTCGATAGCACTACTAGATCAGGTGCTTGTTCTAGCAGCGGCCCTCGAAAGATTTCCTCTTTCATAAAGACTCGTTGCAGTATCCGCTGGCCGTTATGTTCGAGAGATAGTAATCCATCGGCAATCTCGCTTCTTAGTCGCTCGTACTCTCCGGTGCTTACTGTGCCTTGTGGATACTTTCCCTTGAGGTTAATGTATATGCGCGTGGGGTCTAGCGCAAAAGCGCGACTGTTACTGCCTATCTCTTCTATGCTCTTCGGAGTATCTGAAGTGAAAGATAGATAACCGTTCGACTTTAGCCAATAATTCAGATAGACTTGTTGCTCGATCTTTGTGAAGCCATGATCTGAGCACATCATAAATGTAGTGCTTGTGTCCAACCTTTCATAAACCTCGCCAAGCAGCTTGTCGACTCGTCTGTAGAACTCTTTGAAAGCGTCGTGGTATTTGTGGTTTGGATCGACGGCCGCATCCCACATGAAGTGGTGCAGGCGATCAGTTTCGGTCACAGTACCAATAAACAACGACCACTTTTCGTGCTCAAACAGGTGCAGTATTGTACGGCGACGCTTCTCAAATACGTCTAGTATGTCCTCTATGAAGGCTTCTTTTGATTCACGAGCACGTGCAGCGTCTGGGTCAAGGCGATACCCTAGTTCAGAAAGTGTTGGCAACAATTCAGCTGGATACGTCGCTTTCTTTATATCCGTAGCTACGAATCCAGAAATTAGGACACCGTTTGTCTGCTTAGCAGGATAAGTTTGTGGTACGTTGATAACTACAGAGCGCTTACCGCTGTTGCCTACTATATCCCATAGCGCAGGCATCTTGACATTGCGTGAATTGGGAAAATAAATCTTGTACGAATTAGGTTGAAGATCTAGAAAGCCGAAGATGCCGTGCTGCGCCGGATTACAGCCCGTGTAGAAGCATGTCCACGAGGTGGATGACACTTCTGGTATCGATACATCCATCTGTTTTAGCAGGCAATCGTTTGTAATCCGTGCCAGATTGGGCATAGTACCATCTTCTATGTATTGCTTTAAAAGCGTGTACGGTGTGCCATCTAATCCTATCAAGACGACTTTGCGTTCGGTTTTCGCTTTTTTGAAAAAGTCTAGTAACCCCATAAATCCTCCGGCGGTATTACAGATAGCCTAGTTCTTCGAGGCGGCGCTTGACTTCCTCTTCCTCATCTTCAGAGTAGACTTCTGCTTCGGCTTTAGGGACATAACCCAGTTCCTCTAGACGCAACATTATCACCTTAAAACTTTCTTCTTTGGTCTGTACAGATGTGTCCACAAGGATTTCTGGATTGAGCGGCTCTTCGTAGGGATCAGATACACCTGTGAAGGCTGGTATCTCACCGGCCATAGCTTTAGCATAGAGACCTTTTACGTCGCGTGCGGCAGCAACTTCAAGAGGGCAACGTACATAGACCTCTACGAAATCGCCTATTTGGGCACGTACTTCGTCTCTTACTGCACGATACGGGGAAATGGCTGCTGCAATAGCTACTACTCCGTTGCGTGAAAGTAAGTGACATACGAAGCCTATTCTGCGAATATTAGTGTCTCGGTCCTCTTTTGAAAAACCGAGTCCTTTACTCAAGTTGGTACGTATTACATCTCCGTCAAGTACCTCTACTTTGCAGCCGCGTCTACGGAGCTCGGCCTCGACCATGTGTGCTAAAGTAGTTTTTCCCGCGCCAGATAGACCTGTAAACCAGAGCGTGAATCCTTTCTGCATTGACATGCCTCTTATTTTAAGATTTAACCGATAAAATGGTCAGTGTACAACAAAGACGTCCGTAAGTGAACTCAACACTACGAGACTATAGATTACAAGAAGTCCTTGCAGGCGGCAAAATTGAACAGATTAAGGATTGTTTACTTGCCGAACTTAGGAATGATTGCTAAGGTAGAGGCAAAACTTGTGAGATGAAGTAAGGAGGCTAATTGAAGCCTGTAATTGTAGTTGATTTAGGTGGTACAAATCTGCGCATAGCTCGCGTTGTTGGCAACAACGTAGAACATCGCGAGATTTTTTCTACCCCTCGTGGTGCTGAGTCAATAGTTGGGCTGATTGCCGAGCAAGCGATGAAGTTGAGTGCCGGTACAGCTGTGGGAGTAGCTGTAGCAGCCCCAGGAGCGGTCTCTAGAGGACTTGGAGGACTGTCGAAAGCTCCAAATCTGCCTGAACTTGACGGCTATCCTATGGCTGAGGAGATTCGACGTTTGTCCGGTTTGCATTGTATGGTTGAAAACGATGCGAACGCTTATGCTGTCGGCGAAGTTACCTACGGAGCAGCTATTGGTTACAAAAGTGTGGTAGTAATCACTCTTGGTACGGGAATAGGTGGTGGAATAGTGTTGGAAGGCCGGCTTTGGCGTGGAGCTGATGGCGTTGCTGCTGAAATAGGACATGTGTGTATAGAAGAAAACGGTCGACGCTGTGGTTGTGGTGCTTCTGGCTGTGCCGAAGCTTACGGCTCGGCATCATCTATGCTGAGACTTGCAAAAGAGTATGGCTCAAACGCAACGAGTGCTCGTGAGGCGTATGAACTTGCTAAGAATGGCGAACAAGCTGCTCTAAAGGCGTTCAAGCGTGCAGGTACGGCTCTTGGTATACTAATTTCTAGTCTTGTTAATATTCTTAACCCCCAGGCAGTAGTGATTGGTGGTGGAGGTTCGGCTGCTTATGACCTACTTGAGCCGTATATACTCGAAGAAATGAAGTTGCGCACATTTCCCTTAGCTATGCGTAACTTGCAGTTGCTGCGATGCAAACTTAAAAACTACGCTGCACTTCTAGGCGCAGCTGTTCTACTCGAAGAGCAAATATCAACCTAAGCTAGACTCCTTATTCTTTGTGTTCTTTGTGTCTCTGTGTTCTCTGTGTTCTTTGTGTCTCTGTGGTTTATTTTATTTTTTCACCACAGAGACACAGAGTACACAGAGAGAGCACAGAGGGTATGGCTTTCAGTACTTTCTTATTACTCCTATTACTCTTCCTTGCACCTGGACTTTTTCTGGTTCTAGCAAGAGCGGTTTGTAGTTTGGATTTGCCGGTTGTAGTCTCACCTTACCTTTGTCGAAATAGAATTTTTTAACCGTAGCTCCGAGATTTTCGACGATGGCTACTATTGTTTCACCGTTGCTGGCGGTTTCTTTATGTTCAACTATTATGAGGTCACCGTCAGTAATATGCTCGTCTATCATGGAGTCACCTACTACTTTTAGCGCGTAAGTCTGCCCGCAACCAAGTAGCTCTTTTGGAATAGCAACGAACTTGCCGTTTAGGCTTTCATCAATAGGTTTACCGGCAGCTATCCTTCCGAGCAAAGGTACTTCTACAGACTCCGCAAAAGTAGTTGGTGAAGAAAGCAGCTTGACTAGGGCATTTCTCTTACCTCTGACGATGTAGCCCGCTTTCTCTAAGGCTACTAGGTACTTGTGTACTGTTGCCGGGGAGGAGAATCCAAATCGCTTTGATATATCCTTTATCTTGGGTGAATGTCCTCTGGTTCGTACAAACTCGACGATGAACTCATAGACTTGTTGCTGCTTTTCTGATAGCACAGACATCCTGGGTTACTCCTTACTGTCGGTTAAGCGAAAAATAAGCGAATATTATGTGTCTGTCAACGATCTACTTAGTTAGAGTTGCAGCCTTGGGAACGAAAGCGTCCTGCAGCAAGAGCTTGCCAGAGAGCTCTTTCACCTGTTTTTGCAAGCAGTTCAGCTACTTTGGTTGCTGCTTCAGCGTACAATTGTCTTCGCTCTTCGTTACTTCTTGCGCGTACCAATCTGCATTCCAGATCGGCAGTTGGTCTGACGGAGGTATACTTTTCGCCTGCAAAGATTGTTGCATAACCTTCATGGAGCCAGCGTGCTACGGATTTTCCGCCGACATGGTCTATAGCAACATGAGCCATCTCGTGCCGAACCAGTTCGCGCAGTGACCCTAGTCGGCAGAGGTGTAGCGGCTGAAGATGAATCTTAGTGCCTACAGTGACTGCTGCTACGTCACCACCTTGTCCTGTAACAGAGCAGAAGCTGGCTGTACTGCCGTGTAGCACGAACTCAAAGCGCAGTCCTGGGGCATTCTTGCCTAATTGTGCAGCTGCGCGTAGCGCTATCGAAGCTACTTCTTTTGCTTCTACTATCGTGTTTGGTGCAAAGAAACTTATCGACAGATTTTCTATTTCATATACAGTGGATTTTTCTTGTAAGTTACCGACAGGTCTAGTAAGAATAGCCCTACTTAGGCGTAGATCGGGCAGAAAGTTGCTGAGTATCTCGCTGTAACTTCGACCTTGTTTGGCCATGGTGTGTGCAGCGTGTTGACACAGTCCAACGCAATGACCAAGGCCTTTACCGGCTATTAAGACCGTTTCGTTAATCAAACGTAGTTCTGTGGGTAGAGAAGGGCAGTCAGCTAAGAGTTCTAGTAAGATACCGCAGGGCAAGATTCGTTTCCCTTCCGAAGTGGAGAGTTCTAGACGCAAACAGGCATTGTTTTCGTCTAGCACTAGTTGCGTGTTTTTTACTTCTATACCTAGGTGCCTGCCGAGTATTGACAGTAGCTGACTTCTTGGTATCTTGCGTTGCCAAGGATGGCCTTTACAGTAGCCGCATAGTTTAGAAGGTTCACTACTTGCCTTCCATACCCGGTTAGCTGTAAGAAGCTTTCCTCCACAACAGGCATGATAGAGAGCTTGTACAGGTCTATTGCCTTGATCGATTAGGTATTCACCGGCGGTCTCTTTTGCTGCTTTCATTGCTGCTACAGCTGCTTGACCTACATATCTTTGGCAGTGCGTAGAGTCACAGAAACGGTATCCTTTGTGTCTGGGTGGAGAGGCAACAGCATAACTTCTTGCCACTACGGCTTGTGCCTTGAGCGCTTCTGGTTCAGTTTCTTCTGGTATCTCAGTCGAAACGACACTTGCTACATAGCTTTCCAACTTGGTGTGCTCGATTATGAGTATCGAGCGGCTTTCTCTGTCTAGCCGAAGAGTAAACATGCCTGTAGAGTAGAAACGTTCTGCAGCGCCTTCGATCCTTATCCGCAGATGCTCTGCTTCCAGGTGTAGCTGTACGGCTGGAATTTCTACACCTTCTGCAATGCGGGCAACTAACTTGTCAGCTCCTACTACGGATAAGGTAACCTGAGTTGTCGTAGCTAAGCATCTGTTTTGAAAGTCTCTTAGTTTTAGCTGCTTGGCACTAAAGTTTGCGCTCTTAGGTTGGAGCGAGGAAAAGACGGCCACACTGATTTCGTCGTTGCTTTCTGCAGTGACAGAGGCTGACTGAATGAACTTAGTAATTACGTCTGCGGCTATAGCAGCAGCTTCGCTACCGCGTCCAGCTTTCAGAAAGACAGTGACGGCAAAGTCTGCTGTGCCTTTCCTGCATACTACTGCGCTAAACCAGCCGTGTGTGATTACGTCATCGGGGATAGTAGGAGAGCCGGTTTTACCGATAACCATTAAATCTTGCGGGAGTGACTTCCAATCGTTGTTTGCTGCAGTGCCATATTCTATGCAACCTCGCAGGCCTTCGAGTATTTCTTGAGGCAGGTCTAGATCGTGATTGGTATAGGTAGCTGGAGGATGATTTAAAGCCAGCGTAAGCATTGCTCTAGTCAACGCAATTGGAGACAGGGTTACGGTTCCGCCTTCACCGATGAAGAAATCTTCCTTTTGTTTTCCTGGCAACAGGTGGCCGTTACCGAAGCCGTATTTACGTAATGATTGTTCAATTGATCGCAAGTCAAGTTCTTCAGCAAGCGATGCAAAATAGCCGTTACAAGAAATTGCTATTGCTTGCGCCAAGCTGATTGGTGCGGTTTGCTTAGGATGCGTACATAGTATGCGACCATACTTTCCCCGACAAAGGTACTTTCTTTCAGTTATGGATTTTGCGATGAACGGCTTGACTATAGACCCAAGGGGAAAATCCCTGTCAGCTAGGTCTTTATTATAAAGACTCAGAATGTTGCCGTCGGCATCCATGACTACCACGGCTCCGCTACGGTTATCCATAGCTTTAGCAACGATAGCTTGTAGGTTATCTTGCGAAACGGAGTTTTTCTGATGTGCGGTAGCCGGCGGTTCGTCTGGTAACTTACAGCAAAGCGCGAGCAGCAGCGCTAGAAGGAGCGTCAGAATTGGGTTTTGACTGAAGTGACAGTAAGCGTTACCGCAAATAACCATCCAAGTACTAGCAGTAGCCATGCTGTTGCCAGCTTAATCGTAAATAGCAGCAATGCTAGATAGGCATTTTCTACCTTTAGCTCGATGGAAAACAAAAGCACGGGGGCTCCCAGCACGAGTAGTAGTGGCAGAATAGCCCAAAGTAGCATGCTAGGGTGCCAGGCATTCCAAGCACTACCTAGTAGAGATTTAAAGGCTCGGTCTAGACCGTTTAATACAGCTTCGCTCCATAACCGTAGAAGAAGAAGCGGCAAAGCGAACCACAATAGAGCGCTGCGGACAATCTCTATAGGATACTGTGTTCGAGAACTTGCCTTTTCTTCTACTTTCACTTGACCTGTCAAAGGTTGCTTTAGTAAAGCGTCTGCGTTAGGTGTTGGAGATGTGACCGGAAAGAGCGTCATCGCTAGCCAAAAGGTAGGTGCCATTAGAACAGCTAGCAACGCTACTTTCGCTCCATCGACGAAGAGGCTTCTGAGCATTCCTTTTAGGAATACACTATTTAACTTTGCCTGGCCTTCTGCTGCACATCCTAGCCAGTAGATCGTTGTACCTTGCAAGGAGAAGAAGGAGAGCATGCAGGCAGTAAAGATCAAGGCGGATATGACTATCGTAGTGAAGTCAGCTTCTGGTATAGAAAGTAGCCAGTAGCATAAGGGGATAAAGATAGCTGTCCAGATGCCGTATAAGACTATTAGTGGCAGGCCTCGTAGAAAAGTTGTTATCTGCTGTTTCATAAATCTCACCATTATTTTATTGTGAAACTAGCACTGGCACTGTTTGTGCGTATTTGAGGTTGGTACATCCTTTCAGCACGAGCTGGTGCAGCTATGAATTTGCCTGGTATCTGTGATCGAAGGACGTATTGCCAGGTAGTTGTTTCTCGAAAAGTTGTCAAGAACCATACGACGCGGTCATCTCTGAACTCTCTACGATCATAGAAACTCTCTATCTGTGGTAGTTCGCCTGGAGGCGGTTCATTGTCTGTGAACGGTTCCATGCCAGCGGGGAATGGATCTTCTATAATCAAGTATCTTGCTGGCTTGCCTTGCAGTGTTATCCTAACTAGGATCAGTTCTCCGCCGCTGAGCTCGCCTTTGAGTGGCTTGGGGCGTAACACCGGTTGACCTTGATCATCCGTAGTTAGGTCAAGCAGGAAGTATTCACGGTTAATTGATAGCGTTGTTGAACCAGTAGGCTTAGCTTCGGTTTCCTTAGTAAAATAGACCGAGCTGAGCGAAGCAATTAGTGTGCCTGGTCCTGTTTTTACTACTCTGACGGTGTTTGTGCCTATAACGGGTTTTTCAGCCATTATCCTTATTATCTTGCCAGCGGTAGCGTCAGTAGAGGAGAAGTGACCTGTGCCTACCTGTTGATTATTTATATACACTTCCCAATCGTAGTCTGCTTCTAACTCACCGCTAACTTGGGCATAGTCAACAAGCGCATCGATAGCAGCTGCTGTCTGGCGGGTACTGTGCCAGTAATAGCCGTTCGGACGGTGGTTAACTAGCCATCGAGCTGCTTTTACCAATACTGGGCTTTGGGGTAATAGCCTTGCCAGAACCTTGACAGAGAGAGCGGTTGCTTCTACTGAGAGGTCCTCTTCGCCTATAGGAAACTTTGAGATTGTCTCCCAGTAGGATTCTTGGTTATTGCCTGTTGCTGTAGCTTCTATCTTTTGCGCAAGTTCTATAGCTTTCTCGCGTTCGCCAGTTTCAAGAAGAGCCAACGCTAGCAATGCTCTACTAAACGGCTGTAACATACTTTCAGCTTTGAGCAAAGGGCTCAGCCGTGAAGCTGATTCACTGCCTGAGACGGCTAGTGCGTACAGCAGATAAACGCGTTCGTCTAGACCTCTGGGATCAGTCCAGCTGCGGCTACTGTCTAACTCTGACTTAATGTAGTCCCTGGCGCGCTTAATTACAGCTTGGTCAACTGAGTAGCCTGCACGGGAAGCCTCTGTGAGCCCTATTACTACGTATGCTGTCATGTAAAGGTCGGCTGGATCAGTTTTCCACCAACCCCAACTGCCGTCTTTGTGTTGAAAATCATAGAGCCTTTCTAGTCCTTTTTTCACTTTATCGTCTAGCGAAGCTTCATCAGCTTTTGTGACGTTTGCGCGTAGCGCTCTTGCTACAACTATGTTAGGCAGAAAGCTTGACATAGTCTGTTCAACACAACCGTAAGGGTAGCTTGTTAGATAGTCAAGTGCAGCAAGAGCGACTCCAGTAACTGACGGAGCAAGGTCAACGCGAATTTGTATCGTGCTAGGCGAAGCATTTTGCCCTATGTTGGTTTTTAGCTCTGCGGTTGAGTTTGCTTCAGTAAGTACTGCTGATTCGGCATGCCCTATACGTATGCCATGCGGTAGTACTGGTATCGTTAGCTCAACTCCATCCGAGGCTTCTGCAGAGCTGGCAATCACCTTGAATGTTGCGTTAGTGACATTGTCTGCCTTAACTTTCCAATCAACTCTCTGTCGGCCATTAGGCTCTATGTTATGTTCAAGCAGGCGGGCGCTTTCAGTCATCGTTACGCCGCTTGTTTGTATGGAAAGGGTTACTTTTTGAGGTGTTTTCAGGTAGTTATGTACTATGGCTGAGATAGTAGCTTCGTCACCTTCGGTCAAAAATCGAGGAGTAGCCAGTCTGACTAAGAGATCTTTTCTCACTATGACTTTTTGAACTGCGGAGCCTACTTTGGTATCCGAAGTTACGGCTCTAGCTGTTGCACGCCAGGTAGTCAAGTTATCAGGCAGGTCAACACTTATCTCTGCGCGTCCCTGATCGTCGGTTTGCACGTTAGCTGACCAAAAGGCGGTGTCTTTAAAGTTTTTTCTGATATCTATTCTGGGCTGTGTTTTAAGTGCTGCAAAAGGCTTGCGTTGTTTTAAGTTGTTTCTTTCTGCTGCCAGCTTCCACGCTTCTTTGCTGCTGTAACCAGAAAAATCATACTCATTGCAAAATCCAGTGTGCACGTTACTAGTTATACGGCTATAGAAGAAGCTTGCTATGTTTTGCAAGTACTCTGATTGAATAGCGTAGATTGCTTCATCTACTAATCCAAAGCTTACTTCTGCTGAAACAGGTTCGCCCACTAGGTCTGTTGTTGTGATCTTATAGACTGCTGTTTCTCCGGGTTGATATACTGGCTTATCAGTCTCTATGTTTACTTTGAGTAGCTTTTCTAGCGGCGGTGCGTCTAGAGACTTCATACCGCTGATCATTCTGCCTTCTTTTACATAAGCAACATTGAGCCAAACGTTCGGAACGCCTTCTGGCAGTAATGTATTATCTAGACGTATCTTGAGCTTTGCCGTGCGACCTTCTGCAGAGAGTTGCCAATCGCGTAGCAGTCGGTGGCCTTCGAGTGAGATAAACAAATGCGCCTTTGAGTCAGGAAGAAGCAGTAATATGTTTGCTTCTTCACCAGGTCGGTAGAATTTTCTATCTGAAAGTATCTTGATCTCGGAAAAGTAATATTCGTCGTAGATGTTATCAGAGGTTGTCCAGATGAGAGATCTATTTGATATGATCTTTCTATTTGAATCTTCGGCTATGGCTACAAGTTCTATCTCACCTTCGGCAGGTAATTTTATACGTCGTTTGGTAGTTCCATGAGCGTCCGTTCTGCCGGAGACCTCGCTTATCTGCTTAACCTGTCTAAGGACAGAGTCTGCAGATTTCTGCCAACTGACTTGTAGTGCGATTAACTTGAAGTCAGCAGCTACTGGCTTACCGTCGTGGTCTATGGCAGTTACTTCGACCTCAGCTTCTTCGTTGGGTTTGTAGACATACCTATCGGTAGCAGTTTGAAGAGCGAATCGGCCATTTACAGCAGGAATTGAATCGCTTTTACGTATGTCTCTGCGTGCGAGATCTGTCACTACTGCTTCGATACGATACTTGTATTCTTGGCCGAAATCTTCCGCTTCAGGATTTGTTACTGTCTGTTTTGTGTCGAAATTGATTCTTAATTGGCCTTCTTTATCCAGTGTACCCTTACCTTCGGTGACAAGTTCGCTGTAGTAGCGAAAGTCATATTCTTGAGGCTCTTCTTGTATAAACTGTAACAGTGGGTCATCTGAGCTAAAAGGGGCATAGTATGGCTCGCGGTAGACGCGGTACTCTACGGCTGCCTGAGCGACGGGTGCTCCAAAGTAGTACCTTGCTTGTATGACGGCATTTACTTTTTCTCCGGCCAGGACGCGTCGCTGTGGGAAGAATATAGATACTGTATACTCGGGTTTTTTGTACTCTTCGACTTGAAAATAGTAATAGCCGGTCATTCCGGAGAGCTGGACGTTGATGTTATAGCTGCCCAGCACAGCATCCTTTGCTAGTGTGAAGCTGCCGCTTATCGTGCCAGTATCGCTAACCGGCAAGCTTGTTTGGTAGAAGGTATTTCCATCAGCGTCTGTGACTGTTATGTCAGCAAGACCTGTAACTGAAGCAGGCCCTTTTTCGGTCAGTTGCCTTAGTATTGACTTGAAGTAGACGGTTTGTCCCGGACGGTATACCGGTCGATCGGTGTAGGTGTAGAAAGCTGACTGAGGTTGATAGGATGATACACCCCAAATGTAAAGCGAGCGTCCTACATCTACAGCGGCGAAATCTTTACCTGAAGATACAAGTAGTAGTGAATCTTCGCCTTGAAAATCTTGAGGTAGATCAACACGCCAGCTACCGTCGGCACTGCTTGTGCCACTTAGCAAAACGCTACGTAATGGCGAGTCTCGCTTGGGAGTTATCAGTTGCAACGTGGCATTTTCTATAGGTTTACCAGAGTATCTATTGATTACGTAAATGATAAGCTTTCTATTCCAATTTTTGCTGAGAACTACCAGGTCTGTTACAAATACCAGGGTGTATGCTCGCAAGTCATCGCAGGCAGCTTCTACTAAGTAGACACCAGGTTCTTTTTTGGAAAGGGGTATCGTCAAATAGTTAGTTTGTGTGATTGCTTGCAGGATTTCTCGCCAGCTTTCTACTAGGCCGTAGTCATTAAGTAGAGGGATCTTCTGTAGATCAGCATGGTTTAGGGGACGTCTACGCGCTAGCACATACTCGTCTCCGAAGGTCTTGTTTACGAGGCTACGCGCCTTTTTGTTTACTTGCCGACGAATGAAATTCTTTATTGTATTAAGCGTTGTAAACTTCCAGTAAGAGAAACGTTCCAGAGCTGAGCGGGGACGTGAGAGTGATTGAGTATCTTCTTCACCTGATTGATGTAGATTGCGAAGCTTGGTGAAGAACTCGATTGGATCTGAGATCTTGTATACCCTAAAGTCTAATTTATCTACGTCTCTATAACTCAAGGTGAACCGCGGGTACTCGTTGCTTGCGAATGTTCGGCTGGAGAAAAGGGCAAACATCTTTCCGCCTTCTGGTACCAGCGTAGTTTCTGGTGCTGGAAGAGAGGTATCTTGTGCTCGACCTAGTAGCAGAACTGTCAGAGCGCCAGCTAGAAGCATAATGCAGAAGGAGGCAGGTATACGTAAGTAGCGCATGGTTTTATCCTTTTGCGATTTTCAATCTAAAGAAGCCTAGGAAGCAAGGATTATTTTTGACAGGATGCCAGCGCCTATCTGGGTGTTGTGCTAGTTCGGCAAGTCTAACTTTCTTTACCATACCGCGGCTACCTTCCCCTGTGTGGTAAACTACCCAGTCGCTGTGCCCGTCATCTTCCCAGTGTGGACGTCCTAAAAACAGCATGACGTGGTATCTAGAAGGAATAGCTGATGAGTCGTAGTAAAAGATGAGGTCGCCGGATCGAGCACTAGTTGCGTCGCGTCCGACAAATACGCAGTTATATGCTTGTAAGGTTCTAGCGTCAGCAAATTCGCACAGCGTACCGTCATGTAGATCTTTCATTTGGAAGTGGTTAGGTTTTGTGCGGAAGATTTTTTCTCCTAAGGGCAATTTTTCTAGTTCTAGACCTGGGTCATCGGGTGCTGCTGTAGCAAGCAATGGGTCTGCACCTATATCATATAGCCACTTCTTAGTATGTCGTCTTAGTGCTTCGCGGATTGCGAAGCGAATGAGGCCTGCACAATCGCGCTGCTCGGGTTGCCATCGCGGACTGAGTTTATAAAACTGATATTCTGCCAGTAAGCAGACCCACTTGAGAAAGTTCTCTCGGTCCTTACCTCGAAGCTGTAGACCGTCTGGTAAGCCATCTTTGTCTACGTCTTCCCAAGAAAATCTTTTAGCTTGAACTTTGGTATCTGGAACTTGTTGTGTTTTGCAGCAAAGGATAAGCATACAAAAGGTAACCAACAGAATAAGTTGCTTCATCGATTCGTTCCTAGTAAATTCTAGGTTAATTTATGTCTCAGGTGAATAAAGTCTAAGTTAGTTTTAGGCAAACTTTAATTTTAAGCTTGCTAGCTTAAGCTACTCCAGCTATTGGAGTTGGTTACTCTTGACACCGTTTAGAGTGAGTATTTATCATCTTTTTCTGATACTTCTGTTTGGTAGGCAGTATGTCTGGCAAGCCGAAGCTGCTTGTAGTAGATGATCAACCGTTCATAGTGGGAATATTTGACGAGCTTCTTAGAGATGAGCCTGTAGATCTGTATACTGCTTGTAATGGAGAGGAAGCGTTACAAATAGCTCAGCAGCAATTACCTGACATTATCTTTTTAGACATAGAAATGCCGCGTCTAGACGGCATAAGCGTGATAAAAAAGCTGCGCGAGGATAGCCGTTTCGCCTCTACTATGATATTTATGCTGAGCGCAAAAGGTGATTTACCGAGCCCTGAACAGCAGCGCGAGCTGCGTGTGAGCGGCTACCTGACGAAGCCTTTTAGCCCGATGCAGCTTTACAATCTCATTCGTGACCACTTAAACTTGTCCGCATAGTCTCCTTTTTTGTGTCGTCATTTTTGTAGTGACTTAACCTGGATGTAGGGGATTTTTATGCGATTTTTGCCTTTATTTTTCTGCGTGCTGCTAGGCTTTGGCGTTTTGCGAGTGCCTGCTGAGCAGCAGGATATGCTGGATGTTTTGCACTACCGGATAACAGCTGAACTGTCTCCTGAAAGTAACTTGCTGTCTGCAACTACCACAGTCACTTTCCGAATGCTCACTGCGGCTCGATCAGTTGTATTTGAGATGAACGGTTCACTCAAGATCTCTAAAGTGAAGCTTGGAGATAGAGAGCTACAGTTTGTACAGGACACGCTTGAAGCTCTGAATGTACGGGTAGATTTTGGAGAGTTTGTTACAGCAGGACAAGAACTTTCCCTCGAATTTAGCTATGAAGGCAAGCTTGCATCTCCTGAAGGAGGCGTACTTTCTAACAAGCGTTTAGCGTACATAGGTCCTGAAAACGGATATCTCACTTATGCAGCCAGGTGGTTTCCTTTCCACGGCTATGCTTCTGATACCGCTACATATGAAATCGCCTTTATAACCTCGGAAGGCTATAGGGCTATTGGCTTCGGTAGCTTGCAAGTAAGCGAGTATAGCCCGCCTGTTATTGCAGTGCCTACCGAGACTCCACCTGCAAAGACACCTGCTAAAACACCAAAGAAGAAGTCAACGACCAAAGGATCGGCGAAGCGCTTAACCAGAAATCTATTTTCTGTTCCTGAACAACCAGTTTTTACTTCAACGGTAGTTACTGAAAGTCAGCCAGGTACTAAGCTTATTCTAAGCAAGTTTGTGAGCGATAAGGCAGTGTTGCCCGGAACGTTTGCTTTCGGACGTTATACAGTAGAGAAAGCGACCATTGGGAATGTAATGGTAGAGTTCTATCGTAAGCCGGGCAATGATGCCATAGTTGGCAAAATCTTGGAAGTCGCTACGCGAGCGCTTGGTTTTTATGTCGAGCGCTTCGGTGAGTATGCTTTTGGAGACCGCCTTTATCTCGTAGAAATAGACAATGAATCGTTAGATTTCTATACTGCAGCTGGCATAACGCTTCTAGCTGAGAAGACATATTTGCTGAAGAGTGAGCCTGAACTAAGCGAAGTGATCTCTCGCGAAGTTGCCTACCAGTGGTGGGGGCAGGCCGTGATACTCAAGTCGTTTGATGAAGCATGGTTGTCACAAGGATTGGCACAGTATTCAGCGATGATGCTGCTAGAGACCTTGCTACCGGAGGCGGTCTTTAAGGAGCAATTGCGTGGATATATGGAACGAGCGCTTGGTTTTGAACAACAAGCTTCTATTAAGCGTGCTCCTGCAACCTTAGATGATCAATCGGATGCGTATCGCTCGATAGTTTTCTATAAAGGCGCTTTTGTCTATCGAATGCTGCGGTTAATAATAGGTGAGGAGAAATTTCAGCAGCTACTCAGAAGCTTTTACGAGCAGTACCGGAACAAACATGCTACTATAGCCGATTTTGAAGCTATGGCTTCCAAGGTGTACGGTAGCGATCTACGGTATTTTTTTGGCCAGTGGGTAGATTCTACGGGCGTACCGGAGTTTAATGCTGATTATCAAATACTTAAGACGAGGTCTGGTGGTTATCGAATACGTGGTACTCTTAGTCAACAAAGTGAGTCATTTCGTATGCCGGTGGATTTAGAGGTGGTATATGAAGGTGGTTCAGAACGTATCACCTTAGATATGGATGGAGAAAGCGCTGATTTTAATGTGCTGGTCAATGGCTTTCCAAAGGATGTCATAGTCGATCCAGACAATAAACTGCTGAAGATTTCCGATGAGATACGAGTTTCAACAATAGTGAGGCGAGGTATAGAACATTTTCGACGCGAAGAGTTTCCTGAAGCTGAAGAGCAGTTTCAGCAAGCGATAAAGCTCTACCGCTACAGCTCTTGGGCTTGGTACAACTTAGGGCTTCTTTACTTCGAGCAGAAAAATTACCAGAAGGCACTGGATACTTTTGCCGAGGCGTTAGAGTTAGACTTGCGACCACGTTGGGTGGAGGTTTGGTCGCTTATTCGACGTGGTCAGTGTTATGACGCGCTAGGCAACCGTAGCCGTGCCGTAGCTGAATACAATAAGGCGGCACAAACAGGTGATGACTATGATGGTGCGCAGGCTGTCATAGCTCAGTACCTTGCAGCTCCGTACAGGCCTTAAAATCCGACTTTACTAGTGCGAGTATAAAGGACATGCTTTTTCTGCTGCTGTTACTACAGACTTCTTCTATGCTTGAGCGCGTGAGCGACATTATGATCTTACGCTCCATTTATCCTAATGAACCGATAGTTAGCGAGACAAGCGACGGGCAAAGCGGACAGCGATATCAAATAGGAGAACTTCCCGGCACTACAGCTTATGTCTACTCACGTACAGAAGGAAACTTTGTTGATGTGAGCAAAAAGAGCCTCCTAGCTATTGTAGTTGTAGACTCTGTTAAGACAAAACCGCTGTCTACGGGGCAATATACGGTTTTGATTACTCTGGATGAGTATGGTAATCCGCGTCGAGGTATGCTCTGTAAGGCGCTTTCTCGTAATTCCACAACTGCACGCCTGAAGATCTGTACTACCACGGATGTCGACTTTGATAAGTTACAAGACGTCATAGTGCTTGAGACTAACCCTGCAGCTAGTTTCGCAAGCTATCACATTTACAGGTGGAACGGAGAGGATTTCGAGGGTTTATCGGAGCATCCGGCAGAAGTGCCTCTTAAGCTGCTTGCAAATCTAGACTTAGCTGCTCGGCGTTCCGTCTTAGGCAGGCGTTTTGATGACAAAATTACGGCTGCTTATGATACATATTCACAGAGGATGCAACTGACACAATCGCCCGAGGAATTAACTGCCAGGATAAAAGACTCGTTGGGGGTGCAGCTTGACTCTCTCAAGGTAATGATAAAGGGTCCAAATAGTGCCCTCGTACGAGCTGAGTATTCTTATCTTGTTGTAGGTGGCTCGAAGCGTTCCTTTCAGAGTGATTACCAAATACGTTTATATGAAGGCGAATGGAAGATAGATGCAGAGCGCGTCAAAGCATTGACCGATTAAGGTCACTAGATTCAGCCAATCGTTCAGCCCTCTGTAGCTCCGAACACGAAGCATTAACTGAGCAGTTGCTGTCTTTGAGCCTGCTCTTAAATTAATGTCTGAAAAAGAAGTTTAGGTTGAATGTTCTTTAATGCTAGTAGCAGGGATGTTTTGTGTCGAGTATAATTTAGAGCAAGGGTGGGGCTATGAAAAGGAAGGTAAAAATTATAGGTGTGCCAATGGACCTAGGAGCGGATCGTCGAGGCGTGGATATGGGACCTTCGGTAGTCCGCATAGCTGGACTTAATAGGAAGATAGCTGACCTAGGGTATGAGGTGGAGGATCTCGGCAACGTCAGAGTGACCCTTGCTGAAACTGCTTCGAAGGGCGACAAGAATGCAAAATACCTCAAAGAGGTGGCTGAGGCTAATGAAGAACTTGCAGCAGTGACGTACGGTATACTGCAAGATGGGGCTATGCCAATCATACTTGGTGGAGATCATTCTATAGCGATAGGCAGTGTTTCTGGTATAGCTAAATATTATCGAGAGTTGGGACATCGTATAGGGATAATCTGGATAGATGCACATCTTGATATGAATACTCCGCAGACAAGTCCCAGCGGCAATATACACGGTATGCCGCTTGCCGTGCTGCTTGGCTATGGCCCTCCTGAACTTACCGAGATAGGAGGATTCTGTCCGAAGGTCTATCCAGAAGACTGTGTAATTATCGGTGCGCGAGACGTTGATGCAGGTGAACGCGAGTTGGCGCGTAAGATAGGCGTCAAAGTTTTTAGCATGAGTGATCTTGATGAGATAGGTATAGCGCGCGCTGTAGATGAAGCTATAAGGATAGCGACGCGCAACACTATAGGATTTCATGCTACTTTTGACATCGACTTTGTCGATCCAACTTACGCACCAGGCGTAGGCACGCCCGTTCCTGGTGGCGGAACATATCGTGAAAGCCATCTAGCTATGGAAAAGATCTTCGATAGCGGCAAAGCTCTCTCAATAGAAGTAACTGAGATCAACGCCGTGCTAGACACCGGTAATAAGACTGGCGAACTGGGTGCCGAACTGATACTCTCTGCTCTTGGAAAAAAGATAATGTGATAAACTCACTTACAGGGGCTCGCTGCAAAGTTTACTGTGCCCTTCTCGCCGTACAGTTGTTCTTTAGTCTGAGCTATTTTGCTACAAAGCTGGTACTGTCTGAAGTACCAGCTGCTGCATGGGCAGCACTGCGCGTAACAGCAGCAGCAGCAATTATGACTTTTGCTATTCTGCCTCTGAAATCAACTGCTTTGCCTCGCGGCACAAAGCTTCTTTCAGTTGCTTTTTACTCTATCTTCGGCGTTGTTATAAACCAGATCTGCTTTGCTGAAGGACTAGCACGTACTACAGCAGCTCATTCTGCGATAATTAATTCCAGTATACCAGTTAATACCTTGCTTTTTGCTATCCTGCTCGGCCGCGAAACTGTGTCTATGTCTAAAATACTTAGCATAGCATTGTCGTTTTCTGGCGTACTTTATTTGCTTAAAGTAGAAGACTTTCGGTTGGAAGATACTACTGTCATAGGCGATCTGCTGACTTTTATTAACTCCTGTTCCTTTGCTCTATTTCTCGTTCTTAGCAAAGACTATGTAAGCAGTACTGATCCACTAGTGGCGACTGCTCTGCTGATGCTCATCGGTTCTGTAGGGGTGAATGTTTACGGTTTAAGTGCTCTTTCCAGCTTAAATTTTGCGTCGGTGAGCCTAAAAGCTTGGGCAGCGGCTGTGTTCGTGGTAGTCTTTGCTACAGTGCTGACTTACTTTCTTAATTACTGGGCTCTTAAACGCGTAGAATCATCTCAGGTGGCATTTTTCATTTATATTCAACCTTTGCTTGCGGCACTTATCTCTACGGTGTGCTTTGGCGAGGCTGTAACCTTCAGGATGGCAGCAGCTGCAGTGATGATCTTCCTTGGTTTTTTTGTCTCTACGCATGGCGGTAGTAAACGTTGACAAAGATATGGATTCGGGAGCGACCAAAGAGAAGCTAGATCGCAAAAATCTTTTACAGTCTACCTTGTTGCAACTTACACAAACTGTAGGTCAAACCCTTACTAGTGTCGAACTAGAAGTTATCCTGAGGGATGTTGATCGAGTGTCATACTGGACAAAAAGGCTGCTCGATAGAGAAGCTTTTCTAGGGCAGTTGGCAAAGCTTTCTGTCTATATCGCTGCCGTTTTGAGCGTACTGCTTGGGAGAATATGGCTGAACGGATCGAACGATTGGTTACTGCGCTCAGCACTGCATAAGCTGCGTGCGCCTTTAGATCTTCGTGCTGAGGTACTTGCTTTAATTAAATCTCTGCGCCAACCGTTTAAGCTAGTTAAGTTAGCAGAAAGCGGCATGACTGAGCAGGAGGCTAGGTTGCTGTATAGAAAGCTTGCTGCACGAGTAGACCTGCGCCTGCTTGAACTGCTTGTTCGTGCTAGGTGCTGTCTGAAAAAGAAGCATTTGAGAGCCGAAGTGTTGGGACTTTTAGAGAGATTCAAGTCTACAGCACAGAGGTTTGGCCTTTGGGAAGGACGTTTCAAAGGTTTGCTAAGCGATGATAAGTTAAGCAAGCTGGTGGGACTTAACGAGAGGGAAGTACGACGATTGCGGCGACATCTGCTGCTTGAGACGCTCGGTGGCAGACTAGAGACTACTGAAGCTGCTATCGATTATTTATCGAAGCATAAGGAACTACTACTTGAACGCTCTACGCACCTTTATCTGACTTGCGGCGTGCCAGGTGCTGGAAAGAGTACTTGGCTGAGCCAAAACTTGAACGGCGTCCAAATAGTATCTTCCGACAACAAGAGGTTAGAGCTTTTCGGCGATGAGACTTTCCAAGGCGACAATGAAAAGGTATTTACCGAGTGCAGAATTGATGTCGAACGCTTTCTCTCGGCTGGTAACAAAGTAGCTGTAGATGCTACTAATATACTTAGAGCTCACCGAGCTAACTTCTTGAGGCTGGCGGCTAGTGTAGGAGCACATACGACTGTGGTATACTTTGACTTGCCGCTGGAGGCTGCCATAGAAAGAAATGCAAAGCGCAGCAGGCAGGTTCCTGAAAGCGATATAAAGGAGTGTTTCGAGAAACTGCAGGAGCCTGACGAGCTTGAGGTGGATGAGGTCTTGAGGGTAGATAACTCTGCGGTAGGTGACGAGCTCGAGGGCTGGACATGGAGGTAGGCTTATGTATGGTTTTGTAAGAGTAGCAGCAGCAGTACCGCGTGTTAGGGTGGCTGATGTAGGCTACAATGTCTCGCAAATCCTGGAGTTATGTAGACAAGCTGGCGATGAAGGCGTACAGATTTTGGCTTTCCCTGAGCTATGTATTACCGGTTACACATGTGCTGATCTTTTTCATCAGAAGCAGCTACAACATGTGGCTCTGGATGGTCTAAAGGAGCTACTTGCAGCAACTAGTGCTCTTCCGATGCTGATAATAGTGGGGCTTCCTGTAGCAGTCGACAGTCAGCTTTTTAACTGTGCAGCAGTTCTTTTTCGTGGGAGGCTGTTAGGGATAGTGCCAAAAACACGACTTCCGGGCTACAAAGAGTTTTATGAGCCACGCTGGTTTGCACCTGCTCGACGAGCTATTAGCAAGGAGGTATTGCTATTTGGTGAGCGTGTACCTTTCGGTAATGACCTTTTGTTTCGCGATCTGAATAACCGGCAGTTAATCGTCGGAGTGGAGATCTGCGAAGACCTCTGGATGCCGATCCCTCCGTCTTCGCATATGGTGCTAGATGGCGCTACAGTGATTGTAAATCTCTCGGCCAGTAATGAGCTGGTGGGTAAAGCGGATTATCGCCGTCAGCTAGTCTTGCAGCAATCCGGCCGCTGCATATGTACTTATGTCTACTCCAGTTGTGGCGTTCATGAGTCCACTACGGACGTCGTCTTTAGTGGGCATGCGATGATAGCTGAAAACTCCTCGATGCTTGCTGAATCTGCACTTTTTAGGCGGGACAACTATTTTATCGTTGTCGATTCGGATGTCGAGCGGTTGGTACGTGAGCGCGAAGTGACAAACAGCTTCGGCGAGTGTATACCAGATGACCGAGCGTCTTATCGCTTCGTTGATTACGAAGGAGTAGGCCTTGACCTCAATAAACGTCGTTTATGTCGCTATGTTGATCCTCATCCTTTCGTTCCTTCAGACATAAGTACTCGTAATGAGCGTTGCCGAACCATCTTTGCGATACAGGCGGCAGGTTTAGCAAAACGTCTCGAACATCTACAACAAATGGCTGGTCTCAAAGAGGTAGTAATAGGGATAAGCGGAGGGCTAGACTCAACGCTAGCCTTGTTTGTGACGGTTAAAGCTTTCGATATGTTGGGTATGAATCGCAAGCAGATCGTAGCTATAACTATGCCGGGTTTTGGTACTACTGGACGGACACGATCGAACGCTATAGTGCTGTGTGAGGCTCTTGGAGTGACTATTAGGGAAATATCGATTACAGAGAGCGTGCTGCGCCATTTTGCAGACATAGGTCACGATCCGGAGGTCAAAAATGTTACGTACGAGAATGCTCAGGCGCGTATGCGCACGATGATACTTATGGACCTAGGATTCGTAATAGGTACAGGTGATCTGTCTGAACTTGCGCTTGGCTGGTGTACTTACAACGGAGATCACATGAGCATGTACGGCGTGAATGCTGGAGTGCCAAAGACGTTAGTTAGGCATCTGGTGCGCTGGGTGGCCGACGTAGAAGCTGACGAGCAAACACGGCGAATCTTACAAGATATTCTCGATACGCCGATTAGTCCAGAATTGCTCCCTCCAGATGAGGAAGGACGGATAGCTCAAAAGACAGAACAGATCGTAGGTCCTTATGAGCTGACGGACTTTTTCACCTTCCATGCCCTGAGAAACGGCTATACTGCTGATAAGATACTGTTTTTGGCAGAACAGGCGTTTGCCGATAAGTATAGCAAGGACGAATTGGTCAAATGGCTCAGAAGTTTCTATGTTAAATTTTTCTCCCAACAGTTCAAACGCAGCTGCTTACCAGACGGGCCAAAGGTTGGTTCGGTCAGCCTTTCACCTAGAGGAGATCTGAGAATGCCAAGCGATGGCTTGCCAAATGCTTGGATTAACTGTTTGGATCAGACTTACCGGAAGCTGTAATAGCCCAGCCGATGCCTGAGCTTCGCCTGTGGTCTACCTGGCAGTTCTAATCTAATCGAGCGGAAACCTTCTTGCTGTTCGCTAGGGTAGAAAGAGACTATATACTGTTTGCGTAGATCATCGTCTATGCTATTGAGCGCCGAGCTTAAAGTTTCACCTGCCGTCAGGTAAAAAGTACGGCCGCCGGTAGAAGCGCAAAGCCTTTCAAGTACTTCGCGATTGAGACTATTTAACTCGCCGATGCCTATAGCGTAGATAGTTACTTCGTTACGCCAGGCGTAGTCTAGTACTTCGCGTAACTCTATTCCGCTTTCTGAGTCATAACCGTCAGATAGTAGCACCACTACGCGCCTAGACTTACTTCTTCGTAGCACTTCGTCTACTGCTATGTGAATTGCCGCTATAAGAGCAGTACCGTTGAATCTTAAATTGTTTTGGAACGGATTTAGAATGTTGGCTTCATTGATAATCAGATTCTTTTTGTTAATTGCCTGTTTTAGTAGGGATTTGTCTTGCGTAGGGGGTTGTATGAGATGTACTTCGCGTTGAAAGGCTATTACTGCGGCCGTGTCTTTGGGCGACTTGAGGGCTCGATCAAAAAACTCCACGGCTGCTTTACTTACTTCATCGTAGAGAGTCTGCATGCTGCCAGATCTATCTATGAGCAAAGCAAAGCTCAACGGCTGAGTCTCGGTGCGTTGAAGTGAGACTATTTCGACAGGTGTGTCGTTTTCGTAGACTTTTATCTCTTCTGCTTTGAGATCGCTTATCGGATGATTGTTTCGATCAGCAGCGCGAAAAGGTACTTCAACAAGCTGTGTTCTGAATTCAAGTAGCAAATCACCGTCTTGTTGAGCAGATACAACTGATGAGGCAAGAGCAAGTACGGCTATTGATAAAGCAACTTGTGGCAACATTCTGCTATTCGTTCGACTCCCTTTTTTAGAGTTTCCAGGGATGTGGCATAGGAAATTCTGATGTAGCCTTCTGTACCAAATGCAGACCCAGGTGTGACAGCCACGTAAGCTTCGTCAAGCAGATACTGCGCAAAATCTGCAGAAGTCTTTATCTTACCGTTTAGCAAATTCTTTATGCTTGGGAAAGCATAAAATGCTCCTTCTGGAAGAACACATTCTAATCCTTCTATTTGATTAAGAGCACTGATGAGATACTCTCGCCTACGGCCGTATTCGGCAAGCATCATCTCGATGGAGTCCTGTTGCCCTGTTAAGGCTTCTATAGCGGCTTTTTGTGCTATTGACGTTGGATTTGACGTCGAGTGGCTTTGCAACTTAACCATCTCTGCTATCCACTCACTTCTACCGAGAGCGTAACCTATTCTCCAGCCTGTCATAGCGTAAGTCTTTGAAAGTGAGCCTGAAATGAGCACGTAGCGACGCAGTTCTTCAGGAAGGCTCGCTGCCGAGAAAGGCTCATGCGGTGGGTAAGTGAACTTGTAGTAGCATTCGTCTGAGAGGACGTAGATGCCACGTCCAGCTGCTAATCTTACTATCTGCTCGAACTCGGTTTTGTCGATTATTCTGCCGGAAGGATTGTTGGGAGAGTTGATTATCAATAACCGTGTCTTAGGTGTGAGCTTTTCGGCTACCATTTCTGCAGTGAGCTTAAAAGCGTTTGGTTCAGTGTCGATGTAAACAGGAGTAGCACCTGCAAAAATAACTACTTCGGGGAAAGTCACCCAATAAGGCGAAGGGATTAGCACTTCATCGCCTATGTCTACCAACGTGACTATCGCATTGAAGATTGTTTGCTTACCGCCGGCAGAAGCTATTACTTCGCTACTGCTATAGCGTGTACCTGTTTGCCGGAAAAGATATTCGCAAATGGCCTGCTTTAACTCTGCTGTGCCTGCTGCTGGTGTGTACCGCGTGAAGTTTTCGTCTATAGCTCTGTGTGCTGCTTGTTTGACATTATCTGGGGTGTTGAAATCTGGTTCGCCCGGGCCTAGATCAATAACATCTTTACCTGTGCGCCGCAAAGCTTCGGCCTTTTGCAGAACTTCTAAGGTCGAAGAGCTTTGCATTTGTGTCATTCTTTTTGAGGGAGTAAATTGAATCATTTCCTTTTAGCCCTTTTGACTAAATTTGAATTTTTCTAAAAGCTTCTTTTCTACGACTTCAGGCACGAGCCCTGCTGTCGAACCACCTAGCTTGCAAACTTCTTTGACGAGTCTAGAGCTTAAGTAGCTATAGGGCTCGGCTGCCATCAAGAATACGGTCTCTATATGTGGGGCAAGGCGACGGTTCATCAACGCCATTTGTAGTTCATACTCATAGTCTGATATGGCGCGTATACCGCGAATTATGCAATATATCTTTTGCCTATCAGCATAGTTTACTAAAAGTCCATCGAATGTATCGACCCTGATGCCGGCAATGTGCGCTGTTGATGCTTTGATTAGTTCGATACGTTCCTCTAAGTCAAAAAGAGGATTTTTATCTATATTGACTAGAACGGCTATAGTGACTTCGTCGAAGAGGCGTCGTGCTCGTCCGATGATGTCTAGATGTCCATTAGTTATAGGATCAAAGCTACCTGGGAAGATGGCCCTGCGCATAAATACTTCCAAACTAGGAAAGCGAAAGAGTATTATTGCCGTGTAGACACAGTAATGTCAACTTTGGCGGCACTAACTGAACCTGTCCTGTATCCTTCCAGGTCGATCGTGACGTATCTAAACCCTAGAGACTTGATGCCGTTAACTATGGCCTGCGCTGTTGTCGGAACTAAGGCTCGTTCTAGCTCATCTATGCCTAACTCTATACGGGCGATATCACCGTGGTGGCGTAACCTATAGATTCGAAAACCAAGACTTTTGAGTAGCTCCTCGCCTCTTTCTATTGCGCTTAGTTTTTGTATTGTTATTCTCTGTCCGTGGGGCACACGTGACGATAAGCATGCTTGTGCCGGTTTGTCCCATACTGGTAGCCCAGCTAGGCGTGACATTTGTCTTATATCAGATTTAGTCATTCCTGCTTCCATAAGAGGAGAACGTACGCCGAGCTGCCGAGCTGCAACAAGGCCTGGCCGATAGTCAGACTTATCGTCGTAGTTGTTTCCGTCGCAGACACCGTTGAAGCCACGCTTTCTGGCCATCTCGATTAGCTTTTCGAATAGTTCTGTCTTGCAGTAGTAGCATCTATCTGGGCCGTTACTTAGATAGCGCTCGTCATTTATTTCGTCTGTCGTAATGATTTCGTGTCGAATACCGTAAAGCGCAGTGAACTTTATAGTTTCTTCTTTGAGTGAATGTGGATAACTAGGGCTATCGGCAGTAACTGCTAGGGCGTTGTTTCCAAGCTCCTGTGATGCAATATAGCTCAAGTAAGAGCTATCAACTCCTCCGGAAAGCGCCACTATCACCGAACGCATCTCGCGTAGAAGCGATCGCAGTAGCAATTCTTTTTCTCTTGAACCTTGTACCAATATGGGTAGTTTGCTCATCTTAAGCACCGTCGACGAGCTGATCGATCAATAGCTTCCAGCTTTTTGCTTCATGCTCTAGCTGTATGCCTACATGCGAACGCTCACCGACATTACGCTGCCATCTTACAGAGGCGATGGCCTGGTAACGTCCGTTGCGGAAGAATATCTTTAGTTTTTGGCCTAAAGGAACTTTGTTTTCAAGCTCTAAGCAGGCTCCTCTAGAGCTTATGTTTTTAGTAAGAACAAGCTCTGCAAAAAACAAATCCTCGTTATTAGTACCCTGTACTAGTACTGGAATACGCCTGTCATATCGCCTTTCTGAACGCTGATTGCCTGTCATCATAACTTTTGCCGACCTCTAGTTGAAGATATCTTTATAGCATATGCTGGTGGGAAAAACATCCACATCACTGAGTAGATATGGCTAGCAGTGTAGAAAAAAGCAGTATACTAGACTTGCCAGAGGCCAGCTCTGCTGTAGAAGTATGATTAAGAAGGGTTGTGATGAAGGTATCGTATGTACGAGGAACTTCAAAAAACGCTTGAGGAACTACATGCACGTTACCTTGGTTTAACCGAGGGTAAGGTAGCAAGTTATATCCCAGAACTGTCGAAGGCAGATCCTAACTGGTTTGGCATAGTAGTAGTTACTACTGACGGGCAGGTCTACGGTGTAGGCGATCGAAATAAGTATTTCACTATCCAATCGATCTCAAAACCTTTTGTTTACGGTCTAGCACTTGAAGATCACGGCCGTGAGTTTGTGTCTAGCAAAGTAGGTGTAGAACCTTCAGGTGAAGCTTTTAACGCTATCACGCTTGATGAACGTTCAAAGCGCCCGCATAACCCTATGATTAATGCAGGAGCTATAGCTTTGACTAGCATTATTAAAGGAGAGGAGGCCTCGGAGCGGCTCAATAGGGTGCTGGATATGTTTTCTCGGTACGTTGGTACGGAAGTCTATGTCAATATGCCGGTATTTTTATCGGAACGTGCCACTGGCCACAGGAACCGTGCTATAGCGTATCTTATGCGCAACTTCAATATGATAGGTCCTGATATAGAGGCGACTTTAGATCTCTATTTTCAGCAGTGCGCCATTATGATGAACTGCACGCAGATGGCCATAATGGCGGCAACACTTGCAAATGCAGGCGTAAATCCTTTAACCGGAGTACGAGCTATCGAAAGAACTTACGTTCGAGATGTTTTGAGCGTAATGTACACTTGCGGGCTATATGATTTTGCCGGTGAGTGGGCGTGTAATGTAGGGCTGCCTGCCAAGAGCGGTGTAGGAGGCGGTATTCTAGCCGTAGTGCCGCGCCGGATGGGCATAGGAGTATTTTCACCCCCACTTGACGAGCATGGCCATAGTGTGCGTGGCATAAAGGTCTGCGAAGAACTCTCCCGCAGGTTTCGGCTGCATATCTTTGACTTGCTGATGGACGCATGAAAAAAATTTAAGTCTTGGAAAGAGGCAAAACGTAGTCTTAAAGAACTAGCTTTGCTGCTATGGTGCCGTCAAGACGGTAGGTTACTATAGACCTTGCAGGTACTTCAACTCGTAATGTTTGCCCGCGAAATTTCAACTGTTTACGTAAAGTTGAGTTGCGGGTGTTCAGAACGCTTATGAGCGTACCTTCCGGAGACTCTACTGCCCAGTATTGCTCTTTGTCTTTGTCCAGGAACGCCAGTATGCTGCCGTTCCAGGCCCACTTCTGGTAGTAGCCATGAACTTGTCCGGCCGGCGTTAGGTGCCAACCTGGAGTAAGATCTTTTAGCTTCGGATCTCGAAAGCCCACTACAGTGGCTACCTCTCCATCAGTCCAGTACACAAGCGAGTGGTAAGGAAAAGAATGTATCCATAGTCCAGTGATATCTTCATGTACTATTAGCTGGTTGAGTTTTCTTGCAAATTCTAGTGCA
Organism: Blastocatellia bacterium; assembly: GCA_025057015.1. Taxonomy (GTDB): domain Bacteria; phylum Acidobacteriota; class Blastocatellia; order Chloracidobacteriales; family JADJPF01; genus JANWYG01. Next base: position 78,772 of record JANWYG010000007.1, on the reverse strand, counting down.
TATTCCACGGTAAGATGGGGATTTTTACTCATCCAGAGCCGGATATTGTATTCTGTGACCTGATATTTCATCTTTGAGTACTTACGTACTATCTTGTTGAATTGCTCTACGGTTTTTGCAGAGACACCTTTGCTGTAGAGGTGAATTACGCCATAAAGATCATCGCTGTTAAGGTCAATGTGCTTTGCTAGCGTCTTCAATACTCGCTCGGTATATTCATTGCCGGGAATGCGCAGCGGATTGCGCCGATCTTTTCCGACCGTAAGCGCTATGGCCAATTTGCGACCGTAAGGGCGGATGCGGCGTATTATCTCGGCGCTGCGCTCGGCATATTCTTCCGGTGGCCAAGGCCGCTCGCTCAGAAAGGGTTCGTTACCAAATTCTACAGACGTGATCAAATCCAAGGCCTCAGCTTGCTTGAAGCGTTCAAGTAAGTCGACTGCTACGTCCGGACCTTCTTCTACATTTATTCCAAGTACTGTGGTTAGGCGATACCTTTTGATAAATCTTATGTAGTCTTCTATTGGAAACCATCGAAACTGATTTGGCAGGCGGGTTTCGCGCTTGAGTTTTTCTGTGGCTTCTGGGCCAAGGTGACTGTAATAGCCGTGGAAACTCATTCTAAGGTCTTCGGCTCCACAGTCTCGCAGGATAGAAAACAACGTCTCGTGTAGGTCAGGCCTACGCATTTCCCTTATGACTTCGTTCGGGCCGTCAGCGAAGTTGAAGTGTACGCCTAGTATCGGTCGAGGTTTTGGTCGGCTAGCCTGTAGTTCTACCTTCCCATTTGCAAAAGCAAACGGCGTGCATATACCAACTGCTACTAGTAGACTTGCCAGAAGTTTCATCAATATACCTTCGAGAGTTGTATGCCGCTATAGTAGCTCTTTAATATCTCTTCGTAAGAAAAGCCTTTTCGTGCTAGGCCGTAAGCTCCTACCTGACATAGGCCCACTCCATGTCCCCAGCCGCGACCGATGAAGTGGTATGCAACAATTTGTCCAGTTTGCGAGTACTCACGTTCGATTATAAACAAGTTCTCGCGCAGTCCCAAGGCTGAGCGGATACGAAGCTTGCTGAGCGTCTGCTCTTTTTGTGAGCCTATGACACGTAGCTCGACGATCCGATTCGATACACCATACCTTACAGGTACAAGGTCTATTATTTCACCGACATTTACTTTCTCTTCTAAGAGCTTGGCACGAAGCTCTTGGGCTGTATAACGCATCTGCCACCGGGAATAGATAGAAAACCGGTCGTTTGCTGCACCATTAGCGTTCAGATGCACTTCAAGGTAGTCTATCTGTCCGCTGTCGTCTTTGTGGAAGACTACCTTCTCACCGCCCACTATTCGAACCAGGCTGGCTGGTAAGTAACTTTCTTTTATTACTCGGAAGAGGTAGAGCCTGTGCCCAAGCTCAACATCTGTTTCTTTATCGGCTAGCTTGAGACGTAGGCGGTTTGCTTCAATCGATCTTAGCGAACCGGTCTGTAGCATCGGTAAATTGAGCCGTGCAAGTGACTGAAAAATTGCAGATAGTGCTGTGGCTCGGCTTATTCGATCCTTGAAGCTACCGTCAGGAGCAGCGGTTAATATACCTTCGCTCGTTAGTGCCGCTATAGTTTTGCGCGTTGACGGCGAAAATTTGCCGGCTTCGCTACCAAGTATATACTCAGCATCGGCGTCGGTAAGTAGTCGTGAAGGACTTTCGCTGCCATAGACAGCTTGCTCTAGGCCTTCGGCAAAACCGGCTAATAGGACAAGATTGTCAGGTAGTTCTGGACTTTTGCGATGTAGTAGCTTGCTTATATGGATAAGCCATCGAGCGACTTCACGTTGTGTTGGGTGCTGTCGCAAATACTCATCGTCTATACTTTCTGGCAGCGGCAAGCCGAGTACGGCAAGTATTGCTGCTTCGCGAGTCATTGGCCTGCCATAATCTCCTAAAAGGACCTTCATTTCACGCTTGGTTTGCAGGGTATTCTCAGTAGCTCGGCGGCTGCGTCGCTGAACTACACAAGGTACACCTACTAGGTAAGGAACGGCTTTCGTGAAAACATTCTCGGAAGACTCTGTGTGTCCACCACAAGTAGAAGTGTAGAGGGCATTTATCGGTTCGCTGCCGTAGGTAGCTACTATGCCTTCGGTTTCTTCTACGGCCTTGTTGCTCAGCGGGTGTTCGCTGTCTATGCCGGCGTAGACTTGCGAGAGTGCTGTTGATAGCAGGTCGTATCCCTCGGAGGCGAACTGTCCTCGATTATGTATAGCATAGGTACGCGCAGCGACGGCTTGTGCTTTGAGTGCTTCTAGTTCTGGAAACGCCTTCGGAGAGAGTTCGTTAGGTACAACGCCACGTAAATAGTCTTCCATCTGCACGAAATTGATCACGTTTAACCGCCCACGTTGATTGATTACTACTTGGATCTTGCCGCGGTAGGCTTTAGCGCTAAACTGTAGCACTGCTCCTGGCGAACCTGGTACGAAAGTTATGCTCTTCTGACTAGATAACAGACGCTCGCCCTGAGAGCTAAAGACGATGGCTGACACGGAAGACATGCTATCACTTCTTACCAGTGATGCTGCTTTATAGCCAGCGTCCTTTAGTCGCACCAGCATTATTTGAGCGTCCCGTTGAGAACGGTACTCACCAACTTTGAGTTTATAGACTGCTTGTTTGTCGTCATAATTTTTTTCAATTTTTTCGTCAAATTGTTGCAGTATATTCTTAGCTGCAGCTTCTGCTTCCTTACGGCTACGCAAGCCACTTACCTGCACCCGATAAGTCGCCGTCGATCTCTTACTTTCGCCTTCGAGTTTTACTGTTGCCTGGAGGGTATCTAGTCCGACCAAGTTCGTCGTTTCTGCTGCATATGCGATCATCGGCTGGGTAGACGTTACCGTTGCGCTGCTAGCATCTATAGCGAGCGCTATACGTATTTCAGGACCTTTTTGGGGATCTAGCTGCTCTGCAGACAGTTGGTTGTAAATCCTGCGGGGGCGTTTTACCGTTTCAAAGAAATCTTGCGAAGGCGGACGTACATATTTACGAGCTGATATCTCGAAGTCTATACACAAACCTGAAGATTCAATTAGCAGCACCAGTATACAGATCTTTGTCAACGTCTTCATAATCTCTTATGGATTGAACGTTAGGGTGAACCGCATTTTCATCAAGTAAGTTGCGTTTGTATTGATCTCAGCAGGTGGCAGTGGGCTTGAACTACGACAGGCATTCACAGCAGTAGCGTCTAGGGCTGCACTACCAGTACTGGTTTCCTTCTGAATTGCTTCTATAGTTCCGTCACGGGCTACTAGAAAAGACACGCTTACTGTACAGGAGCGTTGAATCGTTCTTGCTATGATCGGTGGAAAAATGTTTGAGCGTATAGTGCGTTCGACAGAGCGAATATAGTTATCGCTTAACTGGACGTAACTTTCTAAAACCTCGAAACGACCTTCAATAGGTACGCTTTCTATAACCTGCCTGAAAGTACTGCCGGTTTTAGCAGCTGTAGCGGCAGGTAGCAAGTGCAGCTCTTGAGGCAATAAGTTCGGTAGCTTCAGCAGTTTTATCTCTGTTTTCGTTTCGGATTTAAACTGCTCTGTGTTTATTCGCCAGTAGTTTAGTGTCGGTCGTGTAGTTGGTAGGAACTCTTCTTCGGCTATGAAGAGTAATATCAGAACTACTATAAAGTAATTCATAGCTTTGCTGCTAATACGTGGAACTGTTTTCTGAGATCGTTCATATTAAACTCTTTTCTGCTTGGGTGCATGCGATTTGTCAGCAAGATGTAAATTCTGCTACGTCGAGGCTCTATCCAAACGCTCGTACCAGTAAAGCCAGTATGTCCGAAGCTATTTTTTTCTAGAGCTTCAGCTTGTGGCTGATTTCTTGCCATCAACCAGCCTACGGAACGGCCTTCAGGATGTGCTTCTGTCAGGTCGGTTTGAGCTAGTCGCAGTGAATCTTCTGAAAGCGTCTTTGACGAGGCTGTAAACTCTAGCGACATTTTGTAAACGTCTGTGATATCTGCAAACAGGCCTGCATGTCCACTTGCTCCACCTAAGAAGAAGCAGTTGTGATCGTGTACGCTTCCCCAGATGAGGTCTGTGCGCCAGCCATTGTAGACCTCGCGTGAGACCGCAGCCATCTGTTGTTCGTAGTAATTGCCAAATTCGGAAGCTGCTATTCTCGGACGCAGTTCTGATGGAGGGTTGAAGTAGGTATTTTGTAGTCCTAGTTGGAGCCTCATCTCGGCAAGTAATGTTTCAAGAGAGCAGCCGTAAATTCGCTCTAATAAGAGACCGAGTATTATGTATCCCAAATCGCTATAGACTACTTTAGTACCTGGTGAATATGCGAGATTAGTGTTTACCAGCGTTGCCAGTATGTTTTCTTTGCAACCTGCTAGTACGTATAGTGGTAACCAAGCAGCTAGTCCGGAGCTATGAGTGGCAAGCTGTTTGAGCGTAATATCAGCCTTGCTGCTGTTTGCGAACTCTTCTAGGACGGTGGCAAGAGTGGTGTCAAGCTGTAACATTCCTTGTTGTAGAGCTTGTAGCAGCAGGTAACCGGTAAAAAGTGGTTTAGTAAGCGAGGCTAGGTCGTAGATAGTGTCTATATTTGCGTCGTAGCCTTGAGGTGCAAAGCTGCAGGGTAGGAGACTCTTGCCGGCAGCACCACTAGCTATTATAGATTCACCTTCAGCAATCAGATAAGCTGCAGATGGAAACTTTTCCTCTGCTATCGCTTGCTCTATAAATGCCTGCAATTCTTTCACACATTATACCATCAATGTACATTCAATGTACATTTTAATGTCGCTAGAATCTCTATGTACTTTTGTAGTAAAAAGATTCTACCACAAGGAATGCAGAAAGAAGACATTGACGGCCGGTGTCTTAGTAAGGAGCTGCTATGACGCGTGCGGTAGTGCTTGTAAGTGGAGGGCTTGATTCGGCTACTGTTTTGGCAGTAGCTCGCCGCGAAGGTTATGAGCTTTTTGCCATGTCTTTTGATTATGGGCAAAGGCATCGAATCGAGCTAGAGGCAGCAAAAAGAGTAGCAGCAGCTGTGGGAGTGGCTGAGCACATAATAATAAGGATAGATCTTGGACGTATAGGTGGCTCGGCACTCACATCAGCTGAGATAGCTGTACCCAAGGGTGGCCTTATAGAGGGTATTCCAGTTACTTACGTTCCAGCGCGCAACACAGTGTTCTTATCTTTCGCATTGGGATGGGCGGAGGTTTTGGGAGCTACAGACATTTTTATAGGGGTAAATGCCTTGGATTACTCTGGCTATCCGGATTGCCGCCCGGAGTATATAGAAGCATATGAGCGGCTTGCTGCGGTTGCCACTCGTGCTGGTGTAGAGGGGGTACGCTTTCGCATACGTGCTCCGTTGATAGCTATGAGCAAGGCAGAAATCATACGTCTTGGTTATGAGCTTGGGGTAGATTACAGCCTAACTCATAGTTGTTATGATCCTGATCCGCGAGGGCGAGCCTGTGGACTTTGTGATAGCTGCCGATTACGGCTACGAGGGTTTGCTGAAGCTGGCTATGTTGATCCTTTGGAGTATGTGTGAAGGTTGTTTTGGTTACTCAGGCTAGAACTATCATTTTTAGGATGAATTAAGGGAGACTGGCCGTGCGCATAGTTGCGGTGCTGTTGGTGTTGTTGAATCTTTCAGCTGGTGCTTTTGCTGATTTGCAAGGCATATTCGCTTACGGAAGGATCTCTTTCAAGAACTTTACCGATAGAGACGGGTTGCCACAAAATTCGGCTATGTCTATGGCTATGGATTCTCGAGGTAGGCTTTGGGTCGGAACACAATACGGCGCCGCTTATTACGATGGCTACTCTTGGTCAGCCCTAAACATGCCTGAGCATCGCCGCTCAAACTATGTCCAGACAATCAAAGTCTTTTCCGATGAGAGTATTTGGTTTGGAACCCTTGCGAACGGAGTATGTAAGCTGAAAGACGGCAAATGGACTGTCTATAACAAGCTCAATGGGGCTTTGCTTAGCAACCAGGTCTGGTCGATATTGGAGGTTGGTAAAGGTTATAGCAGCAGTGTTTGGATAGGTACTGATAATGGGCTGGCTATCCTAACAGGAAGCAAATGGCAGCATCTGACGACGGAAAACTCTGAGTTGCCGTCAAATTCAGTGCGAACTTTGGAGAAGACCCAGTCCGCAGATGGATCTGTAGTTATTTGGATAGGTACTAGCAATGGGCTAGTGAGAGTTGATGGGGACAACTGGAAGGTATACACCCCGGGAAATTCGCCGCTGCCGAGCGCAGAAATAGCAGTAATAGCTCCTTCCAAAAGTGGTTCACATGCTGTTTGGATAGGTACTGATGGAGGTTTGGCTCATTTTCAGCAGGACGAAACCTGGCAGACGTACACTCGTCAGAATACTCCTCTTCCTTACGAACCGATCTCTACATTGCTTGAGACAACTAATCTACGGGGCAAGCTTTGTTTATGGATAGGCACCAATGGTGGAGGTTTGGTGAAGTTTGATGATTCTGGCTGGTTTATTTTTAACTCTCGCAACTCTTCATTGCCTATAGACGCTGTGCGTAGTTTGTTGGAGACTACTTATGGAACTGCAAATGATCGCATGCTTTGGGTTGGTCTAAATGGCGGAGGAGTAGTCAGATGCGAGTATGGTAAATGGGTCAAAGTTGATAAGAATTCTGGAATACTCAGTAGCGACAATGTCCGCTCGATAGCCGAAACGAATGAAGGAGGTGAAAGTACCTTTTGGTTTAGTACACAGGGTGGTTTGACACAGTATCATCAGGGCAAGTCCGTCACTTACTTGCCGCAGGAGATAGGATTCACTACTGCATCGCTCACAAGTTTGCTAGTTGTTGAGTTTGGTATTCAGGGCCGAAAGAAGTTGCTCGTAGGTAGCTGGGGGAGTGGACTAGCAGTAGCGGATTGCGTTGGTAAAAAGCTTTCTAATTGGCAGGTGTTTAATAAGAGCAACTCTGGTTTACTTGACGATAGGATAACTTGTTTGGTTAAGGCAGCAGGTCTTATCTTTGTGGGTACGGCTAGTGGCCTGATGGTTTTTGATGGTAGCAAACTGAAGGTTTTTCCTAATGAGTATCTGGCGAAGGCTAGGGTAGAGTCGGTTGCGGAAACTATAGATAAGCAACGGAATACAACACTTTGGTTTGGTCTCTACAACTCAGGTCTGGCAAGACTTGTCAACGGACAGCTTTTTCTGTACCACGCAAGTAACTCTGCTCTTCCTAATGACACCGTAGTGAGTCTATATGTCGAGTCGTCAGATGGCAGTAGCAGCGGGCTGTGGGTAGGTACTTATGGTGGCTTAGCAGTGCTAGATCCTTCGAACCCCGGTGGAAGTTGGAGGGTATTGACTGATGAAACTCAGCCGTCACTGCCAAACAACATTGTAAGTCAGGTGCTGCGTGACCGAAGTGGTAGGTTTTACGTCTGCACGTTCAGAGGTGTCTTGCGGCTTGACCTTCTTAATGAAGGCTATTCGACTTATGTTTTTACTGCCGAGGACGGGCTGCCAGGCAACGGTGTTAATCCTAGAGCGGCTATTATGGATAGAGCAGGTAGGCTTTGGGTGGGTACGCTCTATGGTGTTGGGATGTTGGACACTACCTTTGAGCTGGAGGATAAGACAGCTAAGCCTCTGAATATCGACCAAGTATATGTGAACGATCGGCCTGTACGCTCGTTGGGAGAGCTAGAGTATCACCAGAATAACGTTAGCTTCGACTATACGCTAGTAAGTTTCTTCAAAGGATCTGAAAGCAGGTACAAAAGGCAATTAGTAGGTTATGAAGCTGAGGCTTCGGATTGGACTAGCGTTCGTCACAGCACGTATACAAATTTGCCAGCAGGCGATTACATCTTTAAGGTTTGGGGGAAGGACTATATAGGTAACGTGACCGGGCCGGTGCAGGTGATTTTCAGTATAAAGCCGGCTCCGTGGCGTACTTGGTGGGCGTATACGGCATATGTTTTAGGAGCTATTGGTTTTATTTCTGTCTTTTTCTGGATGAGAATAACTGCTTTGCGGCAACAGAATGCTCTGTTGGAAGCAAAAGTGGTTGAGCGTACTAGTGAACTTGAAAGAAAGACACAGGAACTATTTAGGATGAACGAGGAGCTTGAGCAAAGAGTGGCTGAACGAACAAAGGAACTCAGCGAGTCTGAAAGGCGGGCCAGGCTTTCTGAACAAGCGGCTCTCGAAGCTAGCCACGCAAAGACGGTCTTTATTTCTAATATCAGCCACGAACTGCGTACTCCTTTGAACTCTATACTTGGATATTCGAGGTTGATGCAAAAGAGCAAATCACTTGCTTCGGAAGATCTTAGGAACTTAGAGTCAATAGTCAGAAGTGGTGAGCTCCTACTCAAGTTAATAAACGAGATAATTTCTATAACTCGCCTTGAGACTGCCAAGGCAGTCCTTGACGAAACTGAGTTCGAACTTGCTGGGTTTTTAAACGAAATAGTGTCTTCCTTTTCGCAAAAGGCAGCTCTCAAAGGACTAGAGCTTAAGCTTAGTATCAACAATTACTTGCCGAAAAAAGTATATGGCGACAAGGATAAACTTTATCAGGTGCTCTACAGCCTTGTGGACAATGCGGTGAAGTTTACTAAGGTAGGTTATGTTGAACTAAAAGTGGAGTATCTGGGAAATCGGTTCAAGTTTGAGGTAGTGGATACGGGAGTGGGTATATCAGCACAGGATATGAAGGTGTTGTTTGAACCTTTTGTGCAATCTCGTTCAGGACCGAAGTCTGCTGATGGGCTAGGACTTGGGTTGGCCATTGCTCAAAGGTATGTGCAAGCAATGGGTGGCAGCTTAGTTGTGGAGTCTGAGTTGGCCAAAGGCAGCAAGTTCAGTTTCGAGGTGGTACTAAAGGCAGTCGATTTGCCACAGCAATGTGAGGAAATCGGTACTACAGACCCTAGCACGTCGATTTCGCTTGAGGAAAAGCTCTGCTCTCTAGATAGGTTGTGGTTGCAGCAGCTCAGGGACACTCTGCTGATAGGTGATGATATGGCGGCGTTGGAGTTGCTGAAGCAAAGTGAAGGCTGTGATAAACAGCTGATTAGCGACCTAGAACTAATGATTAGACAGTTTCAGTTCGACGTCATACTCGATGCAATCGGGAGATTGGAAAGATGAGTTTGGGAAGCATTTTCCTTATAGATGATAATCCTAGCAACTTAGATCTGTTAGCAGGAATTCTTCGCGAGCGGGGTTACACAGTTCGCATGGCACCAAACGGTAAACTGGGCTTGAACGCTATAAAAGCTCGTATACCTGACCTTGTCATGCTGGATGTGACGATGCCAGAGATGGATGGATACTCTGTGTGTGAGATTCTTAAGAGCGATGAGAAGACTCGGGATATACCTGTTATTTTTATCAGTGCTTTGGATGAGACTATAGATAAAGTCCGGGCTTTTGAGGTAGGCGGTGTTGATTACGTAACAAAACCTTTTCGAGCAGAAGAGGTGTTGGCTCGACTGGAGACTCAGCTACGCATATCGCGATTGCAGAAGGAATTGCAGCGGACGAACGCTCAACTAGAGGAGCAAAGAAAACAGCTTCTTGAGGCGAATCAAAAGCTACTCGAATTAGATGCTGTCAAAGCTAAGTTTACTGCTATGCTTGTACATGACCTGAAATCGCCTCTTGCGGTCGTTAAAGCTTCACTGGAGATGTTCGAGCTTTCCAAAGAAGTTGCGCAGGTACTTGAAGAGCAACAGATGTTGCAACTCATAGAAGTATCTCGGCGCAGCATAGAAAAGATATTCAGACTGATACAAGATGTGTTAGAGGTTTTTAAATCAGACCTTCAGGATGTCCAGCTAGAGAAACAACTAATTAACCCTTTGCCTATGCTGCGGGAAGTTCTTGAAGAATTTCGCTTGGCTGGAGCAAGGATGAATATAACTGTAGTAGACGAGATAGATCCTGTATTGCCGATGATAAAAGCCGACTGTAAGCAAGTTGAACGGGTCCTAGGAAACTTGTTGTCGAACGCTTTGAAGTTTACTCCTACTGGCGGACAGATAGCTATAAAAGCTGCTGTAGAAGAGAATAATAATTTGGTGTTTCTGGTAATTGCTATATCTGATACTGGAGTTGGAATACCAGCGTCGTTTCTGCCGTTTATATTCGATCCCTACAGGCAAGTTGAAGGTGCAGGTAAGAAGAGTAGTGGAGTTGGATTAGGTCTTGCGATAGCAAAGCGAATAATTGAAGCACATGGTGGGCAAATAACCGTAGAGAGTGAGCCTAATGTAGGCAGCACTTTTAAAGTTTGGTTACCTGTAGCGTGAGTTATTCCCATTCAATAGTGCTAGGTGGTTTAGAAGAAATATCATAAGTCACGCGATTGATGCCGCGCACTTCTGAGACTATCCTACGAGCTATACGGTCGAGCAGTTCATAGGGAAGTCGTGCCCAATCAGCCGTCATTCCGTCCTGGCTTGTTACAGCCCTAATGGCAACCACATATTCATATGTGCGTAAATCGCCCATTACGCCAACAGTCCTTACAGGAAGCAAGACGGCAAAGGCTTGCCAAAGCTTATCGTAGTATCCTGCAGCAGTGATTTCCTGCTCGACGATTTTATCTGCATCTTGCAAAAGCTTGACTCGGTCAGCATTTACTTCACCCAGAATTCTTACGGCAAGGCCTGGGCCTGGAAACGGCTGTCGTAAGATAATCTCTTGCGGTAGGCCTAACTCGTTGGCCAGCGAGCGTACTTCGTCTTTAAAGAGCTCTCTCAAGGGTTCAATGAGTTTGAGCTGCATTTTTTCTGGCAATCCGCCGACATTATGGTGCGACTTGATTACTGACGACGGGCCTTTAACAGATTTAGACTCAATCACATCTGGGTAAAGAGTGCCTTGTACCAGGTAATCTATTCTGTAGTGAGACGAGAGGCGCTCAGCTTGTTCCTCGAAGATTTCTATAAATGTCTGGCCTATGGTTTTGCGTTTTGCTTCAGGATCTTCTATGCCTGCGAGTTTAGTGAGGAAGCGTTCGCCGGCTGCTACACTTACTATGTTTAGACCCATCTGCCGATATTTGGAGAGGACGTCTTCAAATTCGTTTTTTCTGAGCAGACCATTGTCAACAAAGACGCAGCTCAGGCGACTACCGATAGCTCGACTGACGAGCGTGGCTGCTACAGAGGAGTCTACGCCGCCAGATAGTCCACATATGGCTCTTCCAGATTGACCTATCTGCATTTGTATAGACTCTACTGCGTCATTTATGAAGGAGCTCATCGTCCAATCACGTCGACTGCCACAGATTTTCAAGAAGTTGTCTATAATATTTTTGCCTTGAGGAGTATGAGAGACTTCCGGATGAAACTGTAGTCCGTAGATGCGAAGGTAGGGGGCTTCAGCAGCAGCAATAGCGTTTGGTGTCTTAGCAATAGTGGTAAATTTTGGCGGCAGCTCGCTTATGTGATCCGAGTGGCTCATCCAGACCTGCAGTTTACCATCGAGGCCGGCAAAAAGCTTGCTTGAAGAAACGATGTCTGCTTCGGCAGCACCATACTCGCGTCTTGGGGATGCTACGACTTTGCCTCCGAACTGCTCGACCAATAGCTGAAACCCATAGCAGATACCTAGCAGGGGTACTCCTAAGTGGAAGATCTCATCCGGACAGCGCGGAGCGTCAGGCTCATAGACCGACGAAGGTCCTCCAGATAACACTATCCCTATGGGATTGCTCTCCTTAACTCTATCTGCAGGAGTATTGAAGGGTAATATTTCGCAATAGACTTGTAACTCGCGGATGCGCCGGGCTATTAGTTGAGTGTACTGCGAGCCGAAATCTAGGATAAGCACCGTTTGGTGGCTGCGCATTAGTCAAAACTCCTTTTGGGAAGGTAAAAAGCGATTATACTGCCTAGAAGGTTCAGCTGTAAAATGAGGGTAGAAGAATGCCAAAGCTCTTTCTACTGCTTCTAGTCTTATGTTTGGTCTGTGAACAGGCTGTATTTTCCCAGGGTAGACGCGCAGAACGGCGCAGTGAGCGCCGCTCAGGACGAGCTCGTAAGCAGAAGAAACAACGGCTTGCGGTACTTAATCCAGCATCATTGCCGCTGGTCTACAGGACAGTTTGGCAGTACCTTACCAGTGACACTATACGGTTGCCAGCTGTAGCTAATGCTGAAACAGTTTACCTGCCGCTAGCTTCTGGAGCTGTTGTAGCTCTAGATGCGAAGACGGGCAGTCTTAAATGGGAGTTACTGCCTGCAGGTAGGATAGTTTTGCCGATCGAGCTTACCTCAAGTTTGCTGCTTGTAGCTTCTGAAAGTGGGGACAGCAAAGGCATTCTGCGTGCTGTGGATGCTACTACTGGATTGACGACATGGCTTGCTGAGTTTAATGAAGCCTTGTCTTCTATGACTGCCATAGCTGACAGGATATATGTTAACACTGGGGATGCTAAATTTAGAGCTCTGGAGTTAGGTACGGGACGACATTTGTGGTCTATAGATGTTGCGTCTGCTGTAAAGGCTGGAATCGTAGCGTATGATGAGTTCTTATTTTTCGGTTGTGAGTCTGGCCTGCTTTATTGCTTATCTACTGATGGAAAGCTGAAATGGACTTTTCAAGCAAGGGACTCTATACGGACGGCTGTGGCTGTTGACGGAGAACGAGTCTACTTTGGTGACATGAGCGGTTATGTCTATGCAGTAAGGACTAATGGCAAGTTGCTATGGCAGGTGCGCACTGGGGCTGCTATAGAAGCTCGGCCATTGCTTTATGATAATACTGTCTACATAGCTTCATATGACAATTTTGTCTATGCTTTAGAAGCTGACTCAGGTAATAGAAAGTGGATGGTCAATGCTCTAGGCAGGCTGAGCTATGATCTGGTTCAAGTAGCGGATGGGCTAATTGTTGCCCCGCGCTCTTCCGAAAGGCTGTATAAGGTTTCGCTACGTGGCAGGCTGAGCGGGCGTTTTGATTTAGAAAGAGGCTGCGTGATAGCTCCTGTTAGTCGGTTTGGTGAAAGGCTTTTGTTAGTGACAGATGAAGGGTTACAAGTAGCAGAGGCAGTGCCTATTGGGAAGGAGTAAGACTTATGGATCTGCTTAAGTTGATGGAGCGTGAGGAGATTGAGAGGCTGCGACAGCAGATCAAGTATCATGATGAGCTTTACTATGTGCATAACCGTCCAGAAATTTCTGACTATGAGTATGATCAGTTAGTAGCTAGGCTCAAAGAGTTGGAGTCACGTAATCCTGAGCTGATAGTTGCCGACAGTCCCACTCAGCGCTTAGGCGATCGGCCTACGGAAAGGTTGGATAAGTATGAGCATAGACATCCTATGCTGTCGCTGGACAATACCTACTCTTATGAACAGCTGCGTGAATGGAACGAACGTTGTGCAAAGCTTGCTGCTGGGCAGCCTTACACTTTTGTGACCGAGCTGAAGATAGATGGCGTCAGTATTGCGGTAATCTATATAGACGGTTGGCTGAGCAGGGCTGTCACTCGAGGGGATGGGACGGTTGGTGATGTAGTTACGGAAAATGTAAAGGCTATAGAGACGGTTCCGCAGCGGTTGTTGGTCATGCCGCCAGGGGTGAGGGAAGTTGAAGTACGCGGCGAGATATATATGCCGAACAGTGTGTTCGCACGTTTGAACGAAGAGAAACGGTTTGCAAATCCTCGCAACACTACAGCTGGCACAATCAAAGTGTTAAATCCGCGTTTAGTAGCTGAGCGCGGGCTACGATGTTTTTTTTATGATCTCTATTTTGACGGTAAGAAGCCTTTTGCCTCTCATTGGCAAGCGCTTGAATGGTTACGCGAGGCCAATTTCGCTGTGAATGAGCATTCCCGTAGGTGTGAGGATTTAGCCCAGGTGATACAGTTTTGTGAGCTATGGCGGATAGGTCGACATAAGCTCGATTATGAAATTGATGGCGTAGTAATAAAGATAAATGAGACGCTATTGCAGGAAGACTTTGGAATGACATCAAAGTCACCGCGTTGGGCAATAGCTTACAAATATCCTCCAGAACAAGCTGTAACTAGAGTCAGGGCTATAACAGTACAGGTGGGGCGTACAGGAGCACTTACGCCTGTTGCTCGACTTGATCCGGTGGAACTAGCTGGCACTACGATTACGCGGGCTTCTCTGCATAACAAAGATTGGATAGAGCGCTTAGGGCTGAAGGTAGGCGACTGGGTAGTGGTAGAAAAAAGCGGAGAAATCATACCGCAGGTAGTGAGAGTGCTTATTGAGCGAAGGTCTGAGGTGGCTTCTGAACTGAGCGATTTCGTTATGCCTGCTAGCTGTCCTGTATGCGGGCAGCCTGTTGTACGACTGCCTGAAGAGGTGGTAACGAGGTGTGTAAATAGCAGTTGTCCAGCGAAGCTCAAGAATGCCATTTTGCAGTATGCCTCTCGTTCCGGTATGCAGATAGAGGGTTTAGGTGAGGAGCTAGTCAGTCAGTTGATTGCTAGGGCCCTTGTTAAGGATGTGGCTGATTTATATGGGTTAACCGTGAGGCAGCTTGTCATGCTGGATCGTGTAGGTCGGAGATCTGCCGAAAAGCTTGTCGAACAGATATCTGAAAGTAAAGGTAAAGGGTTAGACAGGCTGCTTTATGCGCTAGGTATTCCGTATGTAGGTGAGCAGAAGGCACGGCTACTAGCTGAACATTTTCGCTCGATGGACGCTCTGATGCAGGCTGACATTGCCGCTTTGTCGGAGGTAGAGGAAATAGGCGACGTTGCGTCTAGGCATATTTATGAATGGTTTCGTAACCGGCGGAATGTTGATTTGATCGAGCGACTCAAGGCTGCAGGTGTGCAGATGGAGTACAAGGTAAGCCGACGTGGGAAGGCATTTGCAGACAAAGTATTTGTATTTACGGGCAGGCTAAAAAGTATGTCTCGCGAGGAGGCAAAGCGAGCTGTAGAGTCTCGTGGTGGCAAAGTGAGCTCGGCAGTGAGCAAGAAGACTGACTACCTAATTGTGGGAGCTGATGCTGGAACAAAGCTCGATGAGGCTCGCAAGTTGTTGCTTAAGGTACTTGACGAGGAGGATTTTCTAGCGATGCTAAGGGCTAGTGAGATATCTGAAAGTTCAGAAAATTAAGTTGCTTTAATCCTGTGTTCGTGTAATATGTTTTTAGTCCTCTTCGGTGAAGTTTCAAAAGCTGTTTTAGTCCGGCAGCGTAACCTCTTTGAGTGCTTCCTACTTTGTTGGAAGCTTAATTTAAGAATGGAGGAAGTGACATGAAGACACTTAGGGCAGTTCTTTTAGTTGCTGCGATAGTGTTGGTTGCTGTGGCGCTTCTGTTGTTTTCCAAGTTTAAGTCGATGGCTAATCCTGCAAGTGAAGGCTTCCCCTACATTTTGGGCAGTATTCTTTCTCTAGTAGGTGCTGTTGGATGTGGAATAGGATGGGTTCTTACAAGGCCGAAAGAGAGCATGGATGATATCAGCATAACCAAGTTCTAGTTGCGGTAGGATGTTTCAACGAAAATCGTCTACGGTTACTATTAGCCGTAGACGATCCTCACGTTAGTGTCACGCCTTTTTTTTCTTTAGGGAGTTGAGGGATACAAGTGATCGATGTAAGTACTCCTATGCTCAAGCAGTACCATGAGATAAAGCGCCAGCATCCGGGTAGTATACTCTTTTTCAGGCTAGGCGATTTTTATGAGATGTTCTATGAAGATGCCCTAATAGGCTCGCGGGAACTAGAAATAACGCTGACTGCAAGGCACAAGGATAGCCCTAGTCCTGTGCCTATGTGTGGCGTTCCTTATCATTCTGCATCGACTTATATTGCCAAGTTGGTACGTAAAGGTTATCGCGTTGCTATATGCGAGCAACTCGAGCAACCTGGTAAAGGAGTTAAGCTGGTCAGGCGTGAGGTGACGCGGATCGTCACTCCTGGCACGGCTGTAGAGTCACAGCTGCTTGAAGGAGCGGAGAGCTGCTATCTTGCTGCTATAGCGCAAGTTGGTAATTTGCTTGCTGTTTCTTTTGCAGATGTGTCTACGGGCGAGTTTGTTGTAACGGAAGCCAAGGGCGAGCTAGCTTGGCAGAAGCTACGGACGGAGGTAGAGCGTTACTCTCCGAGGGAGTTACTTTGTCCAAGATCGCTGCTTGGAGAGGCGGAAGTCTTGGCAAAGGCTGTTGGGGCATTGCTTACACCACAAGATGACTGGTTTTTTGAACTGCAGCGTTGTAGCAGCTTGCTGGTAGAGCAATTTCGGGTAAAGACATTAGATGGCTATGGCTTATCTAGCAGAGTGGCTGCTATTGCAGCGGCTGGAGCTGTCGTTGCTTATGTACGTGAAACACAGCGTGCTAGTGCACAGCACCTTACCGGGATTAGCTACTACGAGCCTGCTGACTACCTGCTGCTTGATCCGGCTACGGTTAGGAATCTCGAATTGGTGGAGAGTACAGAAGGTGCGCGTAAGGATACGCTTTTGGCTAGCCTTGACCTGACATGTACGGCTATGGGAGCACGGCTACTACGCAAGTGGCTATTGAGGCCGTCGTTGAATTTATCTGAAATAGAAGAAAGGCTCGAGGCTGTTAACGAAGCTCTTTGCTTGCCTATGATGCGCGACACGGTGCGCAAGTATCTTGAACGTGTGCAGGATCTTGAGCGCATATTAAGCAGGCTTTCGTTGGGGGTTGCTGGCCCGCGCGAACTTTGTTCGCTGCGTGCTACTGCCGAGGTATTACCTGAGATACGTCGAACATTGCAGGTTCGCAGCAGACTACTATGCAAGCTAGCCGAAGAGCTGGATGAGCTAGAGGATCTACGACGGATAATAGCTGCCGCCATAGCAGATAACCCGCCTGCAGCAATTTCAGATGGTGGGGTAATAAGAAGCGGATATGATGCCAGGCTGGATGAGCTACGTGCTCTCAGAAACAATGCGCAAGGGTACATAGCTAGCATTGAGTCTCGTGAACGGGCTCGTACGGGAATAGCATCGCTCAAAGTCAAGTTCAATAATGTCTTTGGGTACTTTATAGAAGTCAGCAAAGCAAACCTCAAGAGTGTACCTTCAGACTATGAACGTAAGCAGACGCTGGTAGGGGGTGAGCGCTTTACTACTGCCGAACTTAAAGAGTATGAGGCAAAAGTGCTTAGTGCTGAACAGCAGATGCTTGAGCTGGAGCAGCATCTGTTTCAGCAGGTACGTAGTGAAGTTTTAGCTCAAACCGAAAGGATACAAAGTACGGCGCGTGCGGTAGCGACCTTAGATTTGCTGTTTACTTTTGCTGAACTAGCTGCACGTCGTGGATATTGCAGGCCTCAAATGCACGAAGGTGATGAGATAATAATTCGTGCGGGGCGGCATCCGGTGGTAGAGTTGCAGCCTGAACCTTTCATCCCGAATGACCTATATATTAACAACACTACTGATAGGTTGCTGATAGTTACCGGTCCGAATATGGGGGGAAAGTCTGTCTATTTAAGGCAAGTTGCGTTGATAGTTCTAATGGCACACATTGGTTGTTACGTACCTGCTGAGCAAGCGCGGATATCTTTAGTCGACAGGATCTTTACTCGCGTAGGTGCTGCTGACAATCTTGTGCGCGGTCGGTCTACATTTATGGTAGAGATGCTGGAAGTGGCAAACATTCTCAATACGGCTACGGCGCGTAGTCTTGTATTGCTTGATGAAGTAGGCCGTGGCACTGCTACTTTTGATGGCCTGTCACTAGCTTGGTCAATAGCTGAGTATCTGCATGATAATCCAAGACATTCGGCAAGAACTATTTTTGCAACGCACTACCATGAAATGACGGAGCTGGCGAAGTTGCTTCCTGGAGTGAAGAATTATCAAATGGCTGTCAAAGAGCAAGGAAGGGAAATAGTTTTTCTGCGTAAGCTTGTCAAGGGTGCTGCAAGTAAGTCCTATGGGATAGAAGTAGCTCGTCTAGCTGGATTACCGATGTCGGTCATCAAGCGAGCAAGGGAGATACTTGCTAATCTTGAGGCAAACGAGCTTGACATAGCAGGTCGACCGAAGTTAGCACGCCACTTACCATCGCAAGGGGAAGGCTGGAAACGCCAACCGAGTCTGTTTGAATCGGCAAACCAGGAAGTTATAGAACGCTTGCGCAATTGTGATATTTCTAAACTTACTTCTCAGGAAGCCTTGCAGTTTCTGGTTAGTCTACGCAACGAGCTACTGTAAAAGTTTGAATCAGGGTAGCGACTGTGATATATGTTATCGACTCAAGGAAGGACTTATGCCTTATATTTCCAAACCTACAGAAGCTGCACAGACTATCTTTGAAGATTTTCTAGCGAGGCTGGAAGAAAAGATAGCTGATCCGGCTCTCGATCGTAACGATGTTGTGCGGGACGTTTTATATGAAATCTATCTCGGCGGTGCATTGGATGCTAAAAAGCTCTATAGTCATCGTTATCCTGTGGCAGCTAGGGCATTGATGGCTAGTTTTGATCCCCGAAATGTGGGCTTCGAAGACTTCAACGTCGACTCGCAAGAGTATAGCAAGCGTAGGCCCTTAATCTGGCTGTGGAAGATGTTTGATAGGAGTCCGTTGGGACTAAACCATCTGTTAGGATTTAGGCTTCGGAGTATGCTTGCTAAGTTTATCTTTCGGAGTGTGGGGCGAGATTTTATCTGTTTCCCGTATGTAGAGTTTAAATATGGTTACAACATCTCCGTAGGAGATGGGGTGACCTTGGGTAGGCATGTTCTTCTGGACGATAGAGGCGAGATAGTCATAGGCAGCGGTGCGGAGTTGGCCGATTATGTGCAGGTCTGTTCAGAAGCTGGTGAATCTACAGTGATAGGAGAGCGCGTGAAGCTAGGCTATCATTCCTTAGTACCTAGCGGCAGAAGGATAAGTAACGGCGCTTGTCTTGGGGTTATGGCTTTAGCCCCTGAAGGTATGTGAGCTACTCTTGGTCAGTTTCTGGAATCCTTGACAGTTCTGAAAGCGATGGTTTTATTGCTAGTGAAAGGTAGGCTAGTCCGTCTTGAGAAAAAAAATGTTGACTCTGCTATGGATTAAATGTTAATTCTATGGCGAAAAATCAACTTGTATCCGTATTCAAAGTAGCATCAAGGATAGAAGCCATCGGTTGGATGGGAGTCAGTCGTTTGAAGATGGCTAAATTAAGATAAAGTTGTTAGGATTGTCAGTGTAGCTAGTTTTAGGGAAGAAGTTGCTTCTCTTTGCCAAGCGTAAATACCAATGCTGCAAACAGAGGAAGTAACCGATGGGTTTGTTTGACTTTATTACTGGTGGCAAAAAGAGTGTTGTAGGTTTAGACATTGGTTCGAGTGCGGTTAAGGCAGTTGAGTTGAAAGGTAGCCGAGGTAACTACGAACTAGTTAGCATAGGGCATGTAACACTGCTGTCAGATACCATAGTCGATGGACACATAATTGACCTCAACCATGTATCTGACGCAATCAATAGGATATTTCAAGAGCAAGGTATCAAGACCAATCTCGTTGGGACTTCGGTATCCGGGCATTCTGTCATAGTCAAGAAGATAAACATGCCGGTGATGAGCCAGGAGGAACTCGCAGAGAAGATTACCTGGGAGGCGGAAGAGTACATTCCCTTTTCGCTTGAAGAGGTTAATCTTAGCTATGAGATAGCGGGAATAGATGCTTCTGGCACTGGGATGGATGTTTTGCTTGTTGCTTGTAAGAAGGAGAAGATAGCCCAGTATACGCAGGTAATAAATCAGGCGGGCAAGCAGCTACACTTTGTAGATGTGGATTCTTTTGCTGTGCAGGCGGCTTACGAGCTTAACTATGACCCTATGCCGACTACCACGGTGGCGTTGCTTAACATAGGTGCCAGCGTGATGAACATAAACGTCGTGCGGGGTACTACTTCAGTCTTTACGAGGGACATTTCCGTAGGTGGCAATCAGTATACTGACTTACTTCAGAAGGAGTTAAATTTAACTTTTGAGGAAGCAGAATCGCTAAAGCGTGGACTTCCCACTGAGTCTGGCGTACGTCCCGAAGATGTTCAGCAGCTAATAAAATCGGTATCTGAGATATTAGCCCTAGAGGTGCAGAAGACGCTTGACTTTTTCCGAGGTGCCAGCTCTTCTATGGCCGATGTCAGCAAAGTTGATAGAATGCTGATTTCTGGGGGTAGTTCCAAAGTGCCGGGTCTAACGGGTTACATGGCTGAGCGCTTTGGTGTGCCAGTGGATCGTTTTGATTCTTTTAGAAAGATTAAGTATAACACTAAGAAATTTGATGAAGACTATATCCGCGAGCTATCGCCTAACATGGCAGTAGCCGTAGGTTTAGCTCTTAGGAGTGGAGGCTAGTATGCCAAAGATAAATCTTTTGCAACAGGCTCCGACGGAAGCAGCGGTAGCGAAGCCTGTGTCTACTCAGCTAGTCCAGCAGATAGTGATGCTGGTGGTAGCGCTGCTAGGTTTAGCGGTGGCGATATTTATTGACTGGAGCATAGTTAACAGGGAAAACGAAACTGTCAAGGAAGATCTTGCTAGGGAGCAGGCCATAGCTAAGGAACTCGAGGATATGAAGAAGCAAGGTGATGAACTGCAGAAAAAGATAGAGCTTGTCGAGAATCGCATTAAAGTCATTAAGCAACTCCGTGCTGAGCAGCGTGGCCCGGTAGCAGTTCTATCAAGTATTAATGAACGTATCCCCATAGGGATCAAGTTAGATTCGATTACGCAACGTGGTAGTTTGATGACTGTCGTGGGCAGTACTACTACGGAGAGTCTTATTACTACTTTTGCTAAGGATCTAGAGTTTTCTGGTGGGTTATTCACTAACTTTGACGTGCAAACGCAACTAAGACCAGGTGGGCAGGGGCAGGAACAGTCGTGGACATTTACGATTCGTTGTAACTACAATCCGCCTGTGGCTGCGCCTCCGCAGTCTACTACTGCTGCGACACAGACAGCCAGCAATTAGAGGAGAGTTGACTATATGGCAGACGGAACTAATTTTTTGAGCGCTATACCTTGGTATGTTCAGATGCTGGTGCTCATTATAGCCAGCGTTTTCGTCTTCTTTCTGGTTGACTACATGATGTTTGATGAGATAAGGCAGGATACTAGAAAGAAGTCAGAGGAGGTTGCTAAACTACGCGAGGAAAATCGCAAGGGTGCTATAGTAAGAGATAACTTAAAGGCTTATCAGCAACGGTATGCTCAAGCTCAAGATGAGCTAAATTCTTTGCGCGAGCTGCTTCCAGAAGATGTAGAAATATCCAAGGTGTTGGAAAATATTCAGCAGCAAGCTGGTGAGCAGAAGCTGGTTATAAGAGTTTTCAGTCCTAAAGATTCCGTCAACAAGAGTTTTTATAAAGAGAAACCGATAAACGTTCAAGTCAGTGGCCTCTATAACAATTTGGGTCGATTCTTCCAACAGATAGCAACCTATCGACGTATAGTCAATGTTTCCGACGTCGAAATACGCAAGGCTAATGAGCAGACAGAGGCTAGAAATATAGACGCTTCCTTTACCGTGACGGCATATTTTGCCTCGGAGCAGGATATAATGAACATCTCGTCTGAAGAGAAAGGGGGAAAGTAGCTCATGAGCTATAAGAAGCCTGTGTTCGTGCTAATGTTCTTGATTCTTTCTCCAATCGCTTTAGCTCAGCAGTCAAGGCAGCAACCCTCTGGTCCAGCAGCTGAGTCTATCTCGACTAATTACAGGGAGCCGGCTCAGGATCCGTTTTTTGATCCTGAAAAGATGGTGAAGGACAAAACCAAAGTTCCCACCGTAATAGAGGTTGTGCCGTGGCCTTCGTACGAGGAGCGGGAGCTTGAATGGAAAGCAAAACGTGAAGAAGCTCGCCGCAGTGGTAGGCCTGAACCTGCCCCTAGTGAAAGATACCTTATAGAAGAACTGCAGATAATGGGGCTATACAAAAAGTCAGATGGTTCAGGAGCCTTTATCAAACCTAAGCCGAGTGCAAGTGCCATGCTTTATGCCTCTGTAGGCCAAAAGTTCTATAATGGTTCTATTCAGAGGATAGAAGGTAACCAGATAATCGTAGAGGAGATTTCTAGATACAGCAATGGAAAGATAAAGACCGAGACAAAAACTCTACGATTTACTAGAGGCAAGTAAGCAAAGATCTTATTATTGAATTGAGGAGGAGGTGCTCTTATGCGTGACAGTCGCTGGTTTGTTGCTGTGCTGTTAGCGCCGATACTTTGCCTGGGCACGGTAATGAGCGCGTACGCGTCAAGCGCCGGCGGGACGATAGCTTTGACAGCTTTGACCATGGCGCCGGCAGAAGACCAGTTTCAGATTACCGTAGAAGGTACAAGCCAACTTACCTACAATGTTTTCAGGCCGGAGCCGAAGTTGATCGTAGTCGACCTGCCTGGAGCAGATGCAGGGCAGCTTAAGCCTGTGTATTTGCTTGATAACTCTCTGGTGGAGACTATAAAAGTCAAACAAGTAAGGACTCACAAGAACCTAGCTAGAATAGAGATTGCTCTTCGAGCGGATGCGCGGGATAGAACAAGAATCGTAGCAAACAAGCTGATAATTGAGCTTGTCCCAGTAGCTACCTTACACAAGGAAACAAAAGCGGCTAGTACTATAACTAGGATAGTAACTAAGGATGAAGATGGACGAACTGTAGCCTATATCGAAGCTGACGGCACTCTGAACTATCAGACCTTCTCCTTGCACAATCCTGAACGCGTGGTCTTGGATATAGCTAACGTTCGTGCTAGTGCTGATAGGGTTATAAATGGCTTAGGTAAGCTAGAGCGGGTGCGAGTGGGACAACAAGATAAAGGAGTTAGAGTAGTCTTCGATGTCACACAGCCACTGGTATACAAAGTCATGCCGCTTGACAAAGGGCTTAAGGTAAGCTTTGAAGCTAATAAAATCAAAGGAACTGAATCTAAATCTAAGGCTCCGACGAATTCTAAGCTCAAGACGGTAGCAGTTTCTCCTCCTGTTGCTCCACCTGACAACGTAGGTGTGGCAGGAAGTTTCGGAGGTGCTACTGTTGAAGACAAAGCTGAGCAACCGGTGGAAACACGCAAAGAGTCCTCTATACCAAGCGTCAAAGGTCCTGCTATTAAACCTGGCCTCTTTAGAGGAGCTGCAGCAAGATCTGCTACCTCATCAGCGTCACCTGCCGGTCCACAGGGATCGACTCTAAAGTATGGAGATCCGATGTTTGTCGGTGAGCCCATCAGCATAGACATTGCTGGAATAGATATCAATGACATACTTAGGTTTATCTCTGATAACTATGGCGAGAACTTCATCCTCGACAGCTCAGTCAAGGGAGTTAGTGTAACTCTTAAAGTGAATGATGTTCCGTGGAATCAGGTACTTGATGCCATACTCAAGGCAAACCAACTCGGTTATACCAGGGAAGGCCAGATAGTAAGAATTGCTACACTTGCAGCTTTGGCTGACGAGCAAGAAAAGCAGCGTAGGATTGAAGAAGAAAAGTTGCTCAACATCCCTAAGATCAGTAAGTTCTTCCGCCTGAAGCATACAAGATTAGCAGCAGGAGGGCCTGGTGGTGGTATGGCTGGTTCTACAGGAGCAATCGGCGGAACTACAGCTGGCGTCGGCGGTACAACGGGTATACTGGGTATAATTAAGAAGAACCTCTCTAAAGTTGGTGAGTTTGACATGGACCCACGCACGAATCAGATCATAGTTACCGATGTACCTCAGCAAGTAGCTGTAGTAGAGGAGATTATTAATAAACTCGATGTGGCCCAGCCACAGGTCGAAATTGAAGCCAGAATAGTAGCTGCTAACAGAAACTTTACTCGCGATATAGGCAACCGGTTGATTGCTTTGACGCAGCAGTACAAAGGCCCTTCTAACGTGTTGGGAATGGGCGGGTTTATTAATACTGCTCCGGTAGATCGCTTTACGACTCCATCTAGCGACAACAGGCCCGTTAGTGGCAATACTGGTATAGACGATGGCAGAGTAGTCAATGTGCTGCTTCAGCCACAAGGGCTATCGGGTGCTGCAAATACCGTAATTGGTCTAACAACAGGTGTTATGGGTACCTCGATAATTTCCACAGCACTGCATCTTGCCGAGCAAAGAGGGCAAACTAAGGTCATCTCTAACCCTCGTGTAACAGTGCAGAATAATGTTCCTGCTGATATCACCAGCGGTAAACAAATACCTGTGCAGACTGAGCAAAACAATACCGTTACTACCCAGTTTGTCACAGCGGCACTTAGGTTGAATGTTACACCTACGGTCGTGGATGAAAACACAGTAATGCTTAGGATAGTGATAGAAAACAACGCTGTAGATACCTCTATCAGAACGATAGGCGGTACTCCATCTATAAATACGCAGCGGGCTGAGACACTCGTCCTCGTTCCAGATGGCGGTACTACGATATTGGGTGGTGTGAACATAGACTCTGAAGGAACTATCATGGATAGGACTCCAGGGCTTGCTAGCGTACCCTTCCTCGGAGAGTTGTTCAAGAGACGCCAGAATACTAGATCTACAAACGAGCTGCTCTTCTTTGTGACGCCGAGAATATATCGCCCCGAAACTATAGGAGTGCAATCTGCTCCTCCCGCTCCCCAAGTTCCCGTGCAGCCAGAAGTGATACCAGCCTCTACCTCTACGGGCGGAGAGCGTTAATGAACTTTGGTGAGATTTTAAAGCAGATGCTGGGCAAAGTAGATGGTGCCATCGGAGCTCTGATTATGGGGCTCGATGGCATTGCTATCGAGCAGCGCTTCTCAGAAAATGTTCCAAGGGATAGTAAACTTGGGATGATAGCTGCTGCCTACGCTACCCTGCTCAGAAATTCCATGCGAACTACTAAAGAGACAGGCGTAGGACAGTTGGAAGAAATAAGCGTTATTGCTGAAAACATGGTCCTGGTCATAAAGCTTATCAATACCGAATACTTCCTGATGATGGCTCTTGAACAAGGGGGAAATATTGGTCGAGCAAGATTCGAACTTAAAAAAGCCCAGCTAATGCTTGAGGAAGAATTTGCTTTCTAAAACACACTACTAGGGCAATACGCTTCTTCTTCTCTGCCCCAAAAGGCTTCCCCCCACCAGCGGTGGGGATTTTTTTTGATGGTGAGGCGGTTGGAACCTTATCTGAAGCTTTCGATAGTTATACCCGTATATAATGAAGAGGAAAACCTGCAGAATCTCCAAAAGCAACTTCAAGAGTCGCTTGCTATAGTTGCTGCAGATTATGAGATTATCTACATAGATGACGGAAGTACTGACAAAAGCTATGACGTGTTAGCAAAACTAGCTGCCGATGATACTAGAGTGAAAGTGATACGTTTTAGGAGAAACTATGGCCAGACTGCAGCTATGGCTGCAGGAATCGACTTTGCTAGCGGTCAAATTATAGTACCTTTGGACGCAGATCTGCAAAATGACCCTAAAGACATACCTTTGTTGGTCGCCAAAATAGAAGAAGGCTACGATATAGTCAGTGGCTGGAGAAAAAATAGACAAGATGATTTAACTAAGACTTTACCAAGCAAAGTAGCAAACAAGCTGATCTCGCTCGTTACAGGTGTACGCCTAAACGACTATGGCTGCAGCCTCAAAGCCTACAGAAGTGATCTAATTAAGCAAGTTCGGCTGTATGGTGAGATGCATAGGTTTATACCAGCACTGGCCGTCCTTGAAGGAGCTAAGATAGCTGAAGTGCCCGTAGCTCACCATCCTCGCATCGCCGGAAAAAGCAAGTATGGCCTTTCACGCACTTTCAAAGTCTTCCTTGACCTGATAACAGTCAAGTTTTTACTTGGATACCTGCGCAAGCCGATGTACTTTTTTGGATTTGTAGCAACTTTTGCTTCGCTCTGC
Organism: Blastocatellia bacterium; assembly: GCA_025057015.1. GTDB lineage: Bacteria > Acidobacteriota > Blastocatellia > Chloracidobacteriales > JADJPF01 > JANWYG01. The sequence continues at coordinate 52,880 of JANWYG010000007.1, read as the reverse complement.
TCTCTTGCTGTTATAGTTCTTACGATTGTCGATATAGGTTTTTCTCTGGGTTATATACAATTAGTTATCGGACTTATTTTTGCTGTTATTTTCTTCTTTTTAGCGATTATGTTTGTTATGATGGGGCTACTTGCCGAACTCCTGGTTCGTACTTACCATGAGTCGCAGGGGAAAAAAGTGTATACCATAGCTAAGACAATCAATTTGGTGGGGTAGGTCATGCCGTTTTCTCAGCAAGAGATCGTCGAAACGGTGATGATGACCGAGATGGAGCATCTCGACATTCGCACCATCACGCTGGGAATATCTTTACGTGACTGTGTAGAGTCCTCTGTAGAGACACTCTGCCGGCGAGTCTATGACAAGGTGTGCCGACTAGGCGAGCGCCTTGTGCCAGTTGCTAATCAATTGGTCGCTGAGTATGGTGTACCAATTGCCAATAGGCGTATTGCAGTTACACCTCTTTCTCTTGTTGGTGAGGCTTGTCAGGGCGACAAAGTGGCAAACTATGTCAGCCTAGCTCGTGCTGTGGACGATGCTGCATCCACGGTCGGAGTAGACTTCGTTGGTGGTTATTCTGCTCTTGTGCATAAAGGGTTTACAAAAGGCGAGGAAGCTTTCCTTGAATCCATACCTGAAGCACTCTCTGTCACCGGCCGGCTCTGTGGCTCAGTAAATGTAGCTACAACGCGAGCTGGCATAAACATGGATGCTATAGCTCGGCTCGGTAGAATAATTAAGGCTCTGGCTGAGCGTACTGCAGATAAGGGAGCGTTAGGTTGTGCTAAGTTTGTTGTCTTCGCAAATGCTGTAGAAGACAATCCCTTTATGGCAGGAGCTTACTATGGAGTGGGAGAGCCAGAGTGTTCCATAAGTGTTGGCGTAAGTGGCCCTGGCGTAGTTGCACACTCGGTCAAAGTAGCTGGTGACTGCGACTTGGGTACTCTGGCGGAGATAATCAAACGCACGGCGTTTAAGATAACTCGAGTAGGTGAACTAATAGGCCGAGAAGCAGCGCGCCGGCTCGGCGTAGAGTATGGCATAGTTGACCTCAGTCTTGCTCCTACACCACTTGTAGGTGATAGTGTAGGCGAGATACTTGAGCTAATGGGATTGGAAAGAGCAGGTGCTCCGGGCTCTACGGCGGCGCTTGCCTTGCTTACTGATGCTGTGAAGAAGGGTGGTGCTATGGCTTCGAGCTACGTGGGTGGCTTGAGTGGTGCCTTTATACCTGTCTCCGAAGACCACGCTATGATAGAAGCGGTCAAAGTAGGGGCACTTGGCTTAGAAAAACTTGAAGCTATGACATCGGTTTGCTCTGTTGGCCTAGATATGGTGGCCATACCAGGTAGTACGCCCGCCGACGTTATCTCGGCAATCATAGCTGACGAGGTTGCTATAGGTGTCATCAATAACAAGACTACTGCGGTGAGGATCATACCGGTGCCTGGTAAAGATGTAGGAGAAATGGTTGACTATGGTGGCCTGCTTGGCAGCGCACCGATTATGCCGGTAAATAAGTTCTCTTGTGAACGCTTTATCCGCCGTGGAGGCCGTATACCAGCTCCAATACAGGGCCTTCGCAACTAGTAAAAAATGACTATTGCTATCTGGACGCAGGTTGTAATGCTGACAATTGAATAGTTTCTGAGATGGCTAGCCCCTTGGGACCGCAGATGCTCAGCGTGAGTGTTTGCTTCTGCCAATCTATGTCTATTAGACCAAAGTTAAGTTCACGGAAATCTTTTCCAACTCGATATCGGTTTGGCTCTGTCCAAGGGTAGTGCTGAAGCCGGTTTGAGGCATGCGTTAAGCCGCTTGATGTTAGATCGTATAATGGATAACCAAGAGCAGTATCGTCTTTACGGGACAACTCGGCGAAGTGTCGATCTCCACTTAGTATTACTAGGCCCTTTGGCTTTGTTTCTGCAAGCAAACTAAACAGCCGTCTATGACTGGCTGGATAATTTGCCCATTTTTCATATTTGTGTTCCTCGGATATAACCTGTATGCTGCTTGCTAGGATGTTTACTTGTGCTTTGCTTGTCCTTAGCTCATTTTCGAGCCATCGCCATTGAGCTTCACCCAGTAGGTCGCTCTGTTCGCCTGGTGGGTCACTGTGGTAACGCGTATCGAGCAGAATAACTTTTACTTGTCGATCTCCTTCGCCATAAGAATAAGACCAGTAGACGCCTTCTTGCTTGCGACGAAGGCTGTCAGCCGGCTCACCTAGAAAGTCAAGCAAGAGCTGTTGGCTCTCACGACGCTTCCGATAGTCCTTGTGACCATCGTTCATGCCATAGTCATGATCATCCCAGACGCCTATTATCGGGACGTTTTTGCGCAACTCTGTGTAATCCTCTTGCTTGAGCTGCAGCTCGTACATTTCTTTCATGGCCTGCATGTCCTCAGTGTCGGCATAGATAATGTCGCCAAGCCATATCCAGACGTCAGGCTTGCTGTTTATTATCAGTTTCCACAGAGGTTGAGGTAGCGTAGTCTTGCTGCACGAGCCAAAGGCTATGCGGAACGTGCCTTCTTTCTTTGTAGGAAAATCTCCTATATATTCCGCAGGAGGAGGCTCGCAACTCAGAAGTGCTAGGCACAATACTAATAGCAGCTTCTTCATGGTTTATCTTTTGAGCAGGTCTGTTAGTGCTATGTACATCGCTTCTATACCAGCCGGAATAGCTGATTCGACGTCTGGCAAATAGTAGCTGCTGTGTAATGGAGCTGGCTCTAGCCCTGCCTCAGAGAGATGTTTCAGCTCTTCTGGAGCGGTAGTACCTAGTCTGAACATAAAGGAGGGAATCGGAGGGGTAACTTCGCCAAAGCGACCGAAGTCTTCTCCTATCATTTCTGGGCTTCGCTCTATTACCCTTTCTTTAGGTAGTACCTTCTGCCAAGCTGCTACTATGCGATCAACTAAGGCTGCATCGTTAACTGTTGCTGGTGTGGCTAGCTGGTTACCTGCGTCTACGAGTACTTCAGGTGTGGCTGGTGCTCTATAGGCTGTGGCTATAGCAGAAGCCATCCGCCGTATTGAATTCAGTATTCGGTCACGAGCAGCGGCAGAATAGGATCTTACGGTAAGCTGTAGCTTCACTTCATCTGGTATTATGTTGTAGCGTGTGCCACCATGGATAGAGCCTATGGTGACTACTGCTGGTTCGGTAGGGTTCATTTCACGGCTTACTATAGTCTGTAGCGATTGCACTAGGGCTGCGGCCATAACTATAGGGTCGACGGCCTTGTGTGGTGCAGCACCGTGACCGCCACGGCCTTTGAGTACTATGTCGACAGAATTGACGTTCGCAAATGCTGCTCCTCTGGTGTAGCCTATCGTGCCTGACGGTAAATAAGGATCAACGTGCAGTGCTAACGCATAGTTGGGACGTGGGATTTTTTGGTATAGGCCTTCGTCGAGCATCCGCTTGGCACCTGCGCCTGTCTCTTCTGCTGGCTGTCCCACAAATACGACCGTACCCTGCCACTTGTCTTTGTTACGAACTAGCAGTTGTGCTAGTCCTAACCATATAGACATATGGACGTCATGACCACAGGCATGCATTACAGGTACTTCTTGCCCGTTAAGCACTGCCGTTCTAGTGCTGGCAAATGCCGCTCCGGTTTGCTCCTTTACGGGTAAGGCATCTAGATCAGTGCGCACGAGTACTACCGGGCCGGATCCATTTCTCATTACACCTGCTAGTCCTGTGCCTGCAATGCCTTCTATAACCTCGTAGCCTTCATTTCGCAGCCGTTCGGAGAGTTTCTGAGCCGTACTTCTCTCTTCGAAGGAAAGTTCCGGCTCTGAGTGTAAGCTACGATATAATTCAAGCAGCTGAGATGCAAAATGTTTCCAATACTCGATGACTTCTTTCTGAGTCAGTAGTCCAGTAAGTAGTAGCGCAGCCATTGTGATCATATGCTTGCTAGTAGTAGCTTGAGTACTTCTTTATTTAATTATTCCTAATGTTTCGAGGCAGTGATAAATGCGCCTATAAGTGCGTTCTATGTCGTTGTCCAGTCCCACTGAAAGACGTATCATGCCGCTACTTATGCCCATTTCTCTTTGTTCTTCCTTGGGAATCTCAGAGGAAGTAGAGTTACCAGGAGGGCTAAAGAGCGTCTTAAAATACCCTAGGCTAACGGCTAAGTAACCTACTTTTTCTTCCTGCATCTTCTGCATCAACCTGTCGGCAGTAGCTTCATCGCCGACGTCTATAACTAGCATGCCGCCGTAACCAAAACCTTCGTTCATCAGCCTGGTTATCAGCGCATAATCTTTATGAGTCTCCAGGCCTGGATAGTGGGTCTTTATTCCAAGCTCGGAGAAGCGTCTCGCTAAGTAGAGAGCGTTTGCACTGTGCTTTTGCATTCTAATGTGTAGCGAATGCAGATTCTTCAAGATGCTTGCTGACCTGAGACTGTCTAGTACAGGGCCGAGCAGCATGCAGGCACCGCTGTTTACGTCTGTAAGCCGATGGATGAACTCCTCTGAAGCACAGATGCAGCCAGCTACGCAATCGCTGGTGCCATTAATGAACTTCGTAAGCGAGTGTATCACTATGTCAGCACCTAGCCTTGCTGGGGATAGGATCATGGGGCTAAACGTATTGTCTACAACCAACTTGATTGAATGCCTATGCGCTATCTCGGCTAGGGTTGGAATATCGGCAACTTCTAGTAGCGGATTACTTATAGACTCACAGTATATAACTCGCGTGCGTTCGTTTATTGCTGCTTCAACTTCATCTTTGCTAGCGGTATGTACGAAGTTGACTTTGATTCCGAGTCTCGGCAAAAAATTCTTAAACAAAGCATAGGTACCGCCGTAGATAGTGTGGCTCGATACTATCTCGTCACCTTGCTGGCATAGTTGAAGTATGGTAGCGCTTATTGCAGCCATACCAGAGGCGGTTACTTGGGCCATCTCTGTGTCTTCTAGTGCGGCAAGTGCCCTGGACAAGTATTTGTTGATTGGGTTCCAGTGTCTGGAGTATAAGAAGCAGCCTTCGATCTCGTGCGTGAAAATTTCTTTCATCGTTGCAGGATTCAAGAAAGTGTATGTTGAAGAATCCGTAATTGAAGGATTGACGTCGCCAAATTCTCCAAATACTTGGTAATCCTGAATCTTGCTGCTAGGATCATATGACATATGTTGCTCCTTGTGGTGTCCTCTAGCTTTTTAGTATGGTGTTATTTTTGGACATGCCGCTGGCTGTAGCGGAGCATCATTATAGATGAAGCTGTCCAAATGGATACAGAAGAAATTATTCCCATCCAGGCAAGTTGGTTAATTTGTGGCAGAAAGAATCCACCTAGCAAAGCAGCAACCCAAGATAAGAGAAGCAATGTGACGCAGAAATCTCGAGTTGACTTTGCCAGCCCTAGTTTTTGTATGCGATCGAACTCTAGCCTGAAATATGTGTCGTCACTATATAGCTTGTTGTAGTACTCAGCTTCACGCAGCGCAAATCTTTGTTGCGGACTGCTGCTAGCCCTAGCAGCGTTGCTATAGTAGTGGACTACGCGAGCAATTTTTCCTTCTCTAAGCGCTATCTCCGCTAGTCCTATATTCGAGCGAAATAGCGTCGGTTCGAGTTCCAAGGCTTTGGTAAAATACGTTGAGGCTTTTTCAAAGTCTCCCTTTTCAAAACAAGTCTCCCCGATTCGCTCTAACAACTTAGAATCGCTTTTTGCGAAGATGGCTGCTAACCTCAAGCAGGCTGCAGCACGCATAAGCAAGCGTGGATGATAACTGCCAATCGAGTATAGAAGCCGTGCCATTTCGTAGAGAAGCCTCGGATTATGTGGCTCGCGTTTGTAGGCGAGGAAGAAGCAACGATAGGCTTCCTGTAGTGCTCCTTCGAGTTTAAGATCGCCGGCTATTCTACATAGCTTTTGCGTTGGAATGCCACAATAGTCAGCATTGAAGGAATCTTTATACTTCGAGCTGGCAGGTTCAACTTGCTGCAGATACTCTTTAAGTTCGCATGACCTGGGATCTAGGCTGGTTTCTTCCAATCTGGAAAAGACTTCACGTAGCAAGCTAGGATCGGAGTTTCCGATCTTAAAAGGAATAGTTATGGCAATCATTCTAGCCGTGATTTTTACATTGTAGCAGTATTTGACGCGTCTGAGTCGTCTTGAACGAATAGCTTCAGTACTTACTAGTTCTACGTCTTCTATTTGGATACTTGTAGACTGTCTGCTAAAGATTCTTTCAAAATACGACGTCAAACCTTCACGCCAAAGTCTCTGCCCGTCAAAGCATACTTTTTCATAACGTCCTGCGAAGTAGATAATACTCGCTATGAGCAGACACAGCAGCTTGACTAGCACCAAGTTAGCCATAATCGCTGCTGTCAAAGTGATTACGATGAGTATGTAATAAGTTTTGCGTGAAGAGTTACTCGCAAGTATGCCCATTTTAATCTTAAATGATAGGTTAAGCTGCAGTTTATAGAAATAGGCATAACTGCGTATGGACTATATTTCTTCCTCTGCTTCTGGTTTGTCTTCAGGTAACTTCTTATACAGTTCTTCGTCTAAGGCCTCGAGCCGGGAAGCTGCCTTGCGGCCTGCAGTAGAGGAGCGAGCTAGGGTTGCGGATTGAAAGTATGCCTCGGTGGCTTCTTTGGTCTTACCTTGAAGCTCAAGAAGGGCACCTATGTTGTATAGTATCAAAGACTTGGTCAATTGTCCGGGGTTTTCTTTCATCTGATTGTATAGGCTTAGGGCTTTGTCATAGTCACCGGCAGCGGCATAAGTTTCTGCAAGCGCTACTTTAGCCCAGAAGCCTAGATCGTCGGCTTCTTTTGAAAGAGCTTCAAATTCTGATTGTGCTTTGTTTATGTCGAAGTGTTTTCGGCTTAGTGCTGCATAGAAACGTGCAAGTCGTGCCTGATCGGAATATGTAGCAGCGACCTTATCGAACTCAGCAGCCGCTTCTTTGTATTTTTGCTCTCTGTCTGTATAAACGCGCCCCTTGGCATCTTTTACCTCTTCCGGTTTGACAACAGAAGCGTTATATATCTCAAACGCCTTTGCGAGCGCTTCCTGCCCTTGAGACCGCTTATAGTTGAGAAAAAGATTGATGCCTGCAGCTAGTATAGTCGCTATTACCAATGCAGCAGCGGCTTTTATCGCTAAGTCTTTTTTGGCTAGAATCTTGGCCTCATGTTTGTAATAGAACTCCCATAGCGGATCGCGAAATTCTGGTTTCGTCTGTTTGAGTTTAGCGAGTTTACCCTTTTTCTCTTTCTTAATCACGGACAGTCTCCTACTAGAGATGGGGAAACTTACAAAATATTGTAGAAGCTTTCCTTTGTCAACTCTCATCTGCACTTTGCAGAAGACGGCGAAGAATAGATTTTGCTTTTATCTACAATATAGATAAAATCAGTTACCTGACTTTCTACGGTGGGAAACGATGTCAAACGAGAACAAAGTAGTAAAGGCATACAATAATTTAGAATTTCTCAACAGTCCCGATGCACGAGTAATAAGAATACTAGCTGAATATCTAGAACCTGCAAGGCGCTTCAGGCAACTGCGCGTGCAAGACACTATAGTTTTTTTTGGCTCAGCGAGAATAAAATCTGCCGAGGAAGCACAAAAGGAGCTTACGAAGATAACCCGTAAGATTGAGGAACAAGGTCAATCTGAGGAATTAGAGAGGGCATTTGCTATAGCAAAGCGCGACCTCGAGATGTCTCAGTTTTATGAAGACGCAGTACAAGTAGCAAAAATGCTAACCGAGTGGTCCAAGAGTCTTAAAGGTAGCAAACACAGGTTTATTATCTGTTCTGGTGGTGGCCCTGGTATTATGGAAGCAGCGAACAAAGGTGCGGCTGCTGCACGCGGACTTTCCATAGGATTGAATATTTCTATACCGTTTGAACAAGTTGCAAATCCTTACATCTCGCGCGAGCTTATTTTTGATTTTCACTACTTTTTCATGCGCAAATTCTGGTTTGTTTACCTAGCAAAAGCGCTAGTTATTTTTCCAGGTGGTTTTGGTACTTTTGATGAGTTGATGGAAGTGCTGACTTTGCTACAAACGGAGAAACTGCATAAGCCGATGCCAGTAGTAATCTACGGTACACGCTATTGGAAAGAAATCTTAAACTTGGATGCAATGGTACGTTGGGGAACTATTAGTGAGAAGGACCTTTCTTTGATGCACTTCGTCGATACTCCACAGGAAGCATTCGAGTATCTTCGCTCGCAGTTAGAAATGATTTATCTAAAATAGTTAGGCAAGCTTAAACCGTCCTTTTCCGGGAGAGACAGACTTAGTATGTAATTTGAGCGAAGCAGAAGCTGTAAGAGTCATCGCATCATCTTCCTGGCATAGCAGCCTACCGTATCCAGCTGCTGCTATCATAGCAGCGTTGTCAGTGGTCAGTTTGGGACTAGGATAGTAGAGCGGTAAACCTAATTTGGTTGCGGCTTCTAGCATCGTTTGCCTGAGCATCTTGTTGCAGGCTACGCCACCGGTTAGGATGAGAGTGCGTGGTCTGTAGTCTCGAGCAGCTTTGACCATACGAGAGACTAAGGTACGTACTACGGCTTGCTGAAAGCTTGCTGCAAGATCGCATATTTCATCGCTAGGCTCTTCCGCTTCGGCTGCTGGGCGTAGCCCGTGTTCGCTTACATATCGCAGTACAGCGGTCTTTAGGCCGCTGAAAGAGAAATCATACCTCGCATCAGTAATCTGCGGGATGCTGTAGACGAGCGTAGCCCTCTCGGCTTTTCCGCGACAAGCTAGCCGCTCGATTGCTGGACCACCTGGATAGCCTAGACCTAGTAGTTTTGCCGTTTTATCAAAGGCTTCTCCAGCAGCGTCGTCTCGAGTATGGCCCAGTAATTCATAGCGCCGCTCTACCGGAATGTAGTATATACTCGTGTGCCCACCAGAGACTACCATTGCTAAGGCAGGATACTCTATTGGAGGATTTTCGAATACTACCGAGTAGATGTGTCCCTCTAAGTGATTGACTCCTACTATAGGCTTAGCGTTGACATAAGCTAGGGATTTGGCATAGCAGACACCTACAAGTAGCGAGCCTATTAGCCCTGGCCCTGAAGTTACAGCGTAGCCGTCTATGTCAGATAGGCTCAGGCCAGCTTCCTCAAGCGCTCTGTTTACTACGATCGTGATGCGGGCCAGGTGCTCGCGGGAGGCTAGCTCCGGTACGACTCCTCCGAACGGACGGTGTATCTCTATCTGTGAAGCGATGCAGTTAGAAAGTATCTTTGTGCCGTCCTCTACTACAGCAGCTGCTGTCTCGTCGCATGAACTTTCGATGCCAAGAACTAGCTTCATTCTAGGCCTCTACTATCCTTACACTATTCATGCGATCGCCGCGGGCGATGCGTTTTACTACATCCATTCCTTCAGTGACCTTGCCAAAAACGGCGTATTGCATATCGAGGAAAGGCGTTGGAGCTAGAGTGATGTAAAACTGACACGAGGCGCTATTAGGATCAGGAGTACGTGCCATGGCGACCGTGCCTTCGGTGTCGTGTTTGAGTTTGGGGGTCACTTCAAGTGGGATCTTCTTTTTGCTGCTGCCAGTGCCGTTGCCGAGGGGACAGCCACCTTGAATAACAAATCCAGGCTCGACGCGGTGAAAGGTCAGTCCATCGTAGAACTTGCTTTCGACCAGGTTGATGAAATTGCTCGTAGTGATAGGTGCATCTGCTTCAAACAGTTTAAACTTGATTACACCTTTATCTGTCTCGATTACTGCATATTTCATTTTGTTCCTCCGTAAGTACAAATTTCTCTATAGCTTCAGCTACACCGTCTTCGTCATTACTTGCTGTTTCTATAAAGCCAAAATGCTTTAGCCGCGGCTCGCTGTTTGCCATAATGACGCCTAAGCCGGCATACTGTAGCATTTCTAAATCGTTTAGGTTATCTCCTATGGCCATAACTTCTGTTCGATCTAAGCCTAGACTGTTAGCAACGTAAGCTAAACCGACAGCTTTCGAGCAACGCGGATGGATGGCATCTAGTATCGTCATGTCGTGCTTAGGATAGACTGTGGCTAATAGTTTAACTTCGTCTTTATAACTGTTATATAGCTGCTTGTGTAGTGCTTCCATGGCGCTACAACGGCCTACGTAGAAAACTTGTACAGGTGGTGTGGTTATATGTTTTGCTAAGTCAGTTACTTGCAATGAGTGGCCGATAAAGTGCTTTATATAGCTTTTTAGCTGCGGATTGTCCTCGGAGATACGCTCGTAAACCAGCCTTACTTCAGACTCCGGCAGGTCACAGCACAGCGTATCTGCTCCGTAATCTCGACCTGCGACAACCAGATTTCTGGCGATAGTTGTGTCAAGTGGATGATAGTCAAGAACTTCCAGCGTGTAAGCGTCTTTTGTCAGCGCTCCGTTGTGGGTTACAAGTGGCAGTTGTAGCTCCAGTTCGAAGGCTACTGGACGTGCAGCATGAAATCGCCTTCCTGTGACCAAAACTACATGTATGCCGCTCTTTGCTGCCCGTCTTACTGCTTCGCGAGTACGTCGCTGTAGTGCGCCTTGCGAGTTGAGAAGCGTACCGTCAATGTCTAGACCTATGAGCTTAATAGCCATAGCCGAAACTCTAACATCAAGCGGCGGCTTGCGTAAAGCTAGACTTGCTCATCAGCTACTGTGGCAAGTACAATCTAGCTTTTCTCGTTATGAAACTGTTTAGAAAAAATGAGTTCCTCATCTTGCTGGTTTGCAGCATAGTCTTTTTCTTCGGCTTGGGCAGCATAGCACTGCTTGGGCCGGACGAGCCGCGCTATGCTCAAGTAGCACGTGAGATGTATGAACGACGCGATCTTGTTACACCTACGCTGCTTGGGCATACCTGGTTTGAAAAGCCTGCCCTGCTTTATTGGATGATTATGGCTTGTTACTCGCTTTTTGGCATCAATGAATGGGCAGCTAGATTGCCTAATGCTGTGCTAGCTACGCTGGCTGTGCTTATGGTCTACAGGCTTGGTAAGCAGGTGAGCAACGATCTGTTTGGCCTAAAAGCAGCTCTCGTTTTGTCTACTTCAGCTCTGTATCTTGGTCTTGCACGTGCAGCATCGTTTGATATGACTCTAACTTTTACGTTTACTTTAGCGCTAACGCTGTTCTATACAGCCGATACGGCTCAGTCCTCGCGTCAAAGAGTAATAAGTCTGATAGGCTTCTACATCAGTCTTGGCCTTTCCTTTCTGGCGAAGGGTCTTGTCGGGCCGGTGCTGATAGTTGCTACGGTAATCAGCTACGAGCTGCTTTCAGGTGGGATAAGGCTTCTTCGATTGAGACCATTCTACGGGTTGCTGCTGAGCCTGACTGTTGCTTCGCTATGGTATTTGCCAGTAATACTCAAACATGGTTGGCCGTTTATCGACGAGTTCTTCGTACAGCATCACTTTCAACGATACACCTCGAATAAATATCGCCATCCCGGCCCGCCATGGTACTTTCTTCTGGTAATACTGGTAGGCGCTTTTCCTTGGTCGTTATTTCTGTTTTCAGCAACTAAAGGGGCATTAAAGCTCCTTCGGCAAGATCTTGGCGACAAACTTCAAATGCGTCTGCCGCTGTTATTAGTGCTATGGATGGTCATTCCGCTTCTGTTTTTCTCTTTTTCTGGCTCAAAGCTGCCGGGATATATCCTGCCAATTTTCCCAGCGATAGCACTGCTTGTAGCTGCCGAATTGGATGCCAGTTCTAAGAAAATTTGGGTACTGGCTGGGTCTATAAATTTGCTAGGACTGCTACTGAGTGTTTATTCTGCTAGAGAGCTTGGTAAGTTCACCGTCTTGCCTTTCGTCTGTTCGCTCGGTTTAGCCGTGTATGCGCTCTATCGTCGCAGTTTACTGGCGATATTTTGTCATGCCCCGTTGATGGTAGCTATTATAGTGATAACGCTCTTTCCAGCGGTGGAACTGAAAGCTTCCACAGCAGAAGTGTCAAAAAAGATTATGCAGCAAGCTTTACCCGGTGAGAAGCTTGTTTTTTTCGGCTATCTAAGCTACACACCTGTGTTTTATGCTGCTAATACAGTGCTAGCCGATGGAAGAGAAGATGTAGTGAAAGTAGACACCGTACAGGATTTAGAAAAATATCTGAGCTCAAGTTTGCTATGCCTTACGCGCCGGCCACTTCTTGTACAACTCGACAAGCACTACGAGTTGCAAGTAGTAGCTGCTCAGCAAGAGGTAGTGCTTGTGAGAATACAGCGGCGTAATCCTATTTACCGGCAGCAGTCGGAGGAGCGTTCAGTGTCGAGGGCTGGACCGGTAGCGGTAGCAACACGTCTGGACGGCGGAAAAAGTCTACGACTACTGCGTCGTACACGTCCTGGTCGTTCTTATAGAGCACCTTGATTCGCGAGTGTGGTACTTCAACGGTTTCCTTGGGCCCTGAGGCTTGGCTGTAAATTTCACCTGTCATGGTAAGTAGCTCGCCGGCATCTTTGCCTAGTATATAAAGTTGTTTTGTATCTGTGAGCATGCGGGCAGCCTTCAAAGCTGATTTAGATGGGTATTCGCTTACATAGAGCAGCGACATCCCTTTATCGACCATATAATAAAGCAGGGAATTGTTAACTCCTGTGGCCTGCTTTGTCCACAGATGTAGCCCTTTTTGGGTGTCTGGATAGATTGCGTCTACTACTAGCGCTTTGACCATAGGTTCTTTAGAAGCAGCTATCATCGACGCAAAACCGCCTACAGAGACGCCGTACAGTCCTATGCGTTGCTGATCTATCAGCGGATTTCCGTCTATATCTTTGAGACTCTTCAGATGCTCTATTGCAGCAAGCAGGTCATCAGTTTCGTATTCGCCGAGAGAGGAAAACAAAGCTCCGTTTTCGCCATGTGCACGTAGGTCATAAAGTAGCACGTGGTAGCCTGCACGGTTAAGTGATACAGCAAGGCTCAGCAAGTCAGATTTGTTTTGCCCGTAACCATGACTGAGGATTATTGCAGGAGCGCCTGTACCAGCTCTTAACAACCAGCCTTTAGCAGTGCCTCCCAAATTTTTCAGACCCCAGCTTTCTTCTGTTTGTGTGATCATTATTCCAAGCAGCTTGTAGTCTTCTATAGTGGCGCTGGTTTTAGTCTTCGGAGGCGTAACTATTTGCTGTACAGTATAGACCGTTACTCCTACTGATACCAATGCGAAGACTAATGTCGTAGGTAGTACAAATTTGAGTATATTGATCAATGTCCTTTTTTGCTGTCTTTTGAGCATCATTTCTCTCCGTCTAGAAGCTTCAGCAGAGCAAATATTACGAAAAAAAAGAAGAAGTGACTAGTTTGTCTTGCTGAGATTTTCGTATAGAGCGAGTTCTTGAGGCGTGTTTATGTTTGCAAATGGCGGTAGTTTACCTACGAAGGGTCTTAGCGAGTCAAAGTCGAGGTAAAATGTATCTACTTTCCTAATCAATGCCTTGAGTGCAAGCTCTCCCATAGATAAAAGCTCTAGGGCTGGTTGCAAGCAGCTTTTTCTGTAAACTGCAGCTAGGGGTTGCAAGTATCCCTTGTCATCAGTTGGTACTACTGCTTCTGCACCTCCTTTTGCACTCTCAATCAGGTAACATATCAACTCTTTAGTTAAGAATGGCATATCGCAGGCTACTGTCACTATGAGATCCGTCTGTGAATGCATGAGAGCAGAGCATATACCGGAAAGTGGACCTAGGCTAGGACGGTAATCCGGTACGCATTCCACTCCTAGAGTAGCATATAGGTGAGCCTCGGAGGTGACTATTGCTTGCCACTTCGTTGTTTGTCGTAGTACTTCAAGCGGGCGCAAGATGAGAGGTGCGCCGGCAAATTGTACTAGCGCTTTGTTTACTCCCATCCGACGGCTCTGCCCACCAGCTTGAATGAAGCCCGAAGCATCCATGGCTTGACTCTGATTTGATGTTTGCCAGAATGTTAATTGGAGAAAGAGCGGTGAACCAACAGGAAGTACTGGAGCTTTTTGTCAAGCGCGGAGCATTGTTAGAAGGCCATTTCTTGCTTAGTTCCGGTCTGCATAGTTCGCAGTATCTACAATGCGCTTTAGTGCTGCAATACCCAAATGATGCAGAACAGCTTGCTAGTGCGCTAGCCGAGCATTTTCGCTACGACGCTGTCGATGTAGTTGTAGCGCCCGCGCTCGGAGGAATTATCATAGGCCATGAGACTGCCCGAAAGCTAGCGGCACGCTCCATCTTTACGGAGAGGGAGAATGGGCAGATGAAGCTAAGGCGTGGCTTTCAAATAACTCCTCAAGAGCGTGTCTTAGTGGTCGAAGATGTTGTTACTACAGGCGGCTCGACACGCGAGGTAATCAAAGTTGTGGAATCTGCAGGAGGCCAGGTCATAGCTGTAGGTTGCATTATAGACCGCTCAGGGGGAAGAGCTGACCTGGGCAAAAGGTTGGTTTCTCTTGCTGTGCTTCAAATACCTGCTTATGAACCGGCTGCTTGTGAGCTCTGTGCTACAGGTAGCTTAGCTGTAAAGCCTGGTAGTAGGGGACTGTAGTGCGTAACATACGCTTGACCCTACAGTACGATGGGACAAACTACTCCGGTTGGCAGGTTCAGGCTAGCGGTAGGCCTACAGTGCAGGGTACTCTCTTAGCTGTACTTCGTCGTATAGAGGGAAGGGAAGTGAAGCTTCACGCTGCCGGTCGCACTGATGCCGGTGTGCATGCCCTAGCCCAGGTAGCTAATTACTTTAGCGCAAAGCACCTGCCTTGCGACAATCTCAAGCGAGCTATCAATGCCTCTTTGCCTCCTGATATACGCGTTACTGACGTTGCTGAAGTAGACGCATCTTTTCATGCTCGCTACTGCGCAAAACTTAAGACCTATCGATATACCATAGTACTATCTCAAACTGTGAGTCCGTTCGAGTATCGCTACGTCTATCACTATCCTTACAAACTGGATACCGCTCGTATAAAGGAAGCGGCAAGGCTGATGGTGGGCAAGCATGACTTTGCGTCATTTGCTACTGCTATAGATAGAGATATAGATACAGTTCGTACGGTGACAAGTATAGAGGTGATGTCAAATGAGGACAGATTGATGATAGAAGTTACAGGTGATGGTTTTCTAAGGTACATGGTAAGGACGATGGTGGGGACACTGCTTGAGGTAGGTCGCAGTAGACTCGGACTGGATGATGTGGTTGCAGCACTCAAATCTCGTGATAGAAGTCTAGCAGGTGAGACTTTACCTGCACAGGGACTCACTTTAGTAGCTGTTCACTATGAGGATTAGGTTGTATGCTGATTCGGAAAGCATACACACTCGAAGGTGTATAGATTATTTCGTCAGCCGAGGACATGAGGTCGGCTTTCACGTCCCTCAACCACAGCTACTGCACGCCTTATCTGTAACTGATTACGGGTATCAGGCGGTAAAAGATAGCTCCGCACCTGTTGTACTTACGGCTATGGGTGAAGATCTTCTGTCGGATATCCGGAAAGATCCATCGCTTCTAGCTCGTGTTTCAGATGTGCTGCGACAGGCAGTGCTGGTAACTGCCGATTCTTTAGAGCTTTGTAGGATTGCCCGTAAGATGGGAGCTAGCAGAGTCGAGCTAGTGAGGTTTGGAGCTGATTTTGCCATCTTCTCTCCATCAGGTGACAGAAAAAGCTTCCGAGAAAGTCTAGCTGTAGCTGAAGATGTAAAGCTGGTGTTTAGCCCTAGAGCACTTACGAGACTATATCGAATTGACTGGATAGCTCGGGCTGCTGCTTTAGTTACTGCTCGGTTTCCTCAGGTAGAGTTTGTCTTTAATACCTATAGATGTGATCCTCAATATAGAGCACAGATAGAGAATATCTTGGAACGTCACGACGTAGCGGCACGCTTCGTCGGTCCTTTTTCACCTGAGCAGATGCACTATGCCTACTTAGCCTCGGAGTGCGTAATAAGCGTCCCTTCTGTCGATGGGTTTCCAGTGACGATCTTTGAAGCTCTGGCTTGTTGTCGCCCTGTAGTACTTGCTCGGTTAACAGCTTATGAGGAACTGTTAGAACACAAGCATAGTGCTATGTTTGTCGATTCTGAAGAAGAACTTGCTCAAGCAGTTATTGCTTTACTTGAGGATCAAGAACTTGCTCGAAGGCTCGCAGCCTTAGGGCAGCAGATAGCTTTTAAATACGGCAACTTGCATACGGAGATGGAAAAGTTCGAGCGGTTGCTTCTTTCATTACTGCAGTGACTTTTTATGATAGGCGTCATAGACGAGTTGTTTGATCGAGCTGTATTTCCCAGTTTTACAAACATAGGATATATGCTAAGGCGACCCTTTTGGCGTAGAGCCGATCTGGAAGTTGATTTAGCCGGTCGAGTTGCCATAGTTACCGGTGCAAGTTCAGGTCTAGGCAAGGCTACCGCGTCAGAGCTCGCTGCGCGTGGAGCTGAAGTTTGGCTGCTTGTGAGGGACCTTACCCGCGGTAACAAAGTCCTTGAGGAGCTAAGCAAGAAGACAGGCAACGAGAAGTTGAGAGTGGAGGAAGTAGATCTATCCAGCCAACAGTCGATAAGAGCTTTCGTGCGACGGTTCAGGCGCAAAAGCAAGCGGTTGGATCTACTGGTAAACAATGCCTCGGTATTGTTGGACAAGCGACAGGAGTCTGTAGACGGCATAGAGTTAACCTTTGCGACTAACACGCTAGGCTATTTTTTGTTGACACAGTTGCTGATACCAGTTCTTGAGCAATCTGCACCTTCACGAGTAATAAACGTATCTTCTGGCGGAATGTATGCCGTTAGGTTACATCCTGAAGACCTTGAATACAAGAAAAGGCCCTATGACGGAGTTAGAGCGTATGCTGAGACGAAGCGGGCTGAAGTGGTACTAACTGATTGTTGGTCGAAGGAGTATGAGGGTCGCGGGATATTCTTTGCCTCGATGCATCCTGGTTGGGTAGATACACCTGGTTTGGCGCGTTCGTTGCCTAGGTTTTATAAGCTAATGCGTCCGTTTTTACGTACGCCGCGGCAAGGTGCAGATACTATTCTATGGCTAGCAGTTTGTCCTACCATTAGTCAGGCAGACTCTGGGCTGTTTTGGTTTGACCGCAGGTCTCGTCCGAAGCATATACTTTCTTCTACATACAACACCGATGCTGAGATCTCGCAGTTTTTACGAGAATGCGTTAACCTGACTTCAAGATGATCTGGGTAAAGAGGTTGCTTTATTTGACCGCTTGGGTAAAAGATCCTATGGGAGGGGGTATATGAATTACAAATTTGCGAAGAGGCCGGACAAGGTTAAGTTTTCTGGTAGGATACTCTTCTTGACTGAGGATCCAAATCTGATACGCAAGCAGCTTGCAGGAGAGGACCTTGAATGGACGCCGCAGATAAAGCTACGAGACCAGATAAGCACTGATGAAATAACGCCGGCTTATGTCTGTTACTATTTTGACGAGACGCTTGGCGATTTTCCGTATGTCGGTCTAAAAGCTGGCGATGAGTTCCCGATAACTCGTGGGGCGGTGCGACAGGGAGGTTTCGCCGTGTCTGTTTCTGGTAAGCGGCGCGGCAAAGGCTCAAGTCGTGAACAGTCGCCGTTTGCTGAGATGTGTGCGGGTATCCAGTTAGTGATAGCAGAGAGTATAGAGCGTATCTATAACCAGAATTGTCAGAATCTGGGAATACTTACGTCTACTAACTTTGAGCTAATACCTAGAATTCGCGCTGGTGAAGAAATTCCCTTGTCTGAGTTTACAGATGGTGCTGATGAAATAACTCGGAAGATTATAGAGTATGGCGGGCTCTTTAACTTCAACATGGCAAGGCTGAGTGGTGAGATAAAGCTACCAGTACCGACCACGGCACGAAGACCTATGACTATAGCGGAAAAGATATTTGCGCGTCATTTCGTCGTGGATTTGGCAAGTAATAAAGTTGGGGTGGAGGCAGTACGGCCTGGTGATGCTGGCTTCGTGATGACTGATATACGCTTCTCTCATGAATACGTCACGCCGATGGCTGCCATTTTCTTCGAAAAGTATCTAGGCAAAGATGCAAAAGTACGTGATAGCAAGTCTATATACTTTTTCAGAGATCACTTAACTTTTCTTGACGAGGTTATAACGCCCGAGCGACGTGCAGCAGGACTACTTGGCGTGGCGGAACAGCTGAAACTTAAGCAAGAGGAGTTTGCCTTACGTCAAGGGATTCGTCTACATGGCGAATTGGCCGATCGAAAAGGTTCTGAAGCTATCTGTCATAGTAAAATACTTCAGTCTTATGCGTTGCCAGGGCAACTCATCATCGGCTCAGATTCGCATACTCCTCATTCAGGAGCAATAGGTTGTGTAGCCTTTGGGGTTGGCACTACAGACATATTCAACTCTTGGATAACTAAGGATGTGCGGATAACCGTTCCACAATCGGTGCGGATATGCATACGAGGCAGGAAGCCATACAATGTCACGGCGAAAGATTTTATGTTGGCGATACTTCGTGACCCGTATGTGAAAAACGGTGAAGCTATAGGCAAGATAGTTGAGTATTGCGGCGAGGCTGTAGAGTCGCTCGGCATAGACGAACGAGCTACGCTGACCAACATGGCTGCCGAAGTAGGCGCTTTTACTGGTATAGTTGCTCCAGACGAAAAGACGGTGGAGTATCTGATGAGAACTCGTGGCCTAGCAGCAGCTGAGGCCTACAGCTATTGTGAAGGTTTGTTTTCTGATCCCGATGCCGAATACGTGCACACGATAGAAATAGATGCTTCTCGTATGCGGCCCATGGTAGCTCTGCCGGGAGATCCCGGTAATGGCATCTTTATAGACGAGCTTGATCGTAAGGTGAAGATAGATATAGCTTATGGTGGATCATGCACTGGTGGCAAAGCAGAAGATATGGATATGTACGCCGAAGTGTTCTTGCATGCCTTAAAAGAAGGTAGGGGCGTACATCCCGAAGTACGTTGCTTTATACAGTTTGGCTCACAAGAGGTGCGAGATTATTGTATCCAGAAAGGTTACTTGGAGGTATTCCGTAAAGCTGGAGTGCAGATAATCGAGCCGAGCTGCGGAGCCTGTATCAATGCTGGCCCTGGCGTCAGCACGCTAAAGAAGCAAGTCACGGTAAGTGCCATCAACCGCAATTTCCCGGGCAGAAGCGGTCCTGGAGACGTGTATTTGGCAAGCCCATATACGGTAGCCGCTTCAGCTATAGCGGGACATATCGTCGAGTATCAAAACTGAGGGGGCTTTTTAGTAATTAGAGTAGTCGATATTTTTTAGATTTGTGATTACTTTAGATGCCTCCTTTGCTAATGAGTGCTTTGGATACTTTTGTAGTAGCTGCGTAAGATAGCCTATGGCCTTCTGCACATCAGATGATGGATTGAAATTAGTCTGGACCTGGTAGTACGAGTGATATGTTGGAAGCCACAGTCGACAAAGTGCAGCAGAGTAGAGCGCTTTTGGAGCTACAGAAGATTTCGTACTAGCGGCTTTGAGGAAATACTCTTCGGCACGCAGTAGCAGGTTAGCTCGATCAAAGCGCTTCTGACGCAGCTCTTTTTCGTCGGGTAGGATCAGATTGTATGCATTTACAGGACTGTCGGAGCTCGAAATCATCACGTTATTTAGAATAGCGTGCCGGTTAGTGTTTCGATTGTTTTTATGATATAGGTATGCGCCGATTGCATAGCTTGCAACGGCTTTTTCCTCTTCAGAAACTGCGTTCTTTTCTGCTTGTAAGAGTGTGTCTAGTTCAGCAGTGACTTCAAGCATACGAGCTGTTTCTGTGCCCAAGTCGTGAATTTCATCTTGCTTGAGCTTGGCTGGTGTTTTGCTTATCGCAAGGAATGCTTCTCGTGCTCGCTTGACGTCGAGTTCGAGCATATGCTTCGAGCCCAAAGCGTAATAGACTTCGTCGCGGTATTTAGCGTTTATCTGCTTTGCGAGCTTCTCAACTTGCTCTTTGGTCATAATTATGTCCATCAGGTAGCGTGCATCAGCTAAATTACCAGCTTCAAAGTAGACTTCCACAGCTTCTGCAGGTAGCCCAGCTTTTTCCAATGTTATGGCAAGCTCCTCGCTAGCTCCTCTTACTAGATTACTTTTAGGATAGTCTTTTATGATTTTTTTAGGTCAGCTATTGCTAAATCGAAGTTTTTAAGCTCTGCGTTGGAAACAGCGCGCATCCAAAGCGCTTGATCTGCAAGAAGTGGATCTTTTAGCTGCTCTGTCATCTGAATTGCCGCTTTGTAATCTTTTGCACCATAAAGTGCCTGGGCGATTCTTAGGGCTAGCGAACCTGCTAGCTCGACTTTTGGATTTTTATCTAGGTAAGCCTTGGCGGCTTTTGCCAGCAGAGCTTGCCGTGCAGGGTCATCTGGATGGTGATAGATTCCGTACCAAACATAGGAGAGTAACAATCTTGGGTCAGCAGAGACTATCTCGAGAGCTTTCTCTTCTTGTTCGGCTCGGATTATACCATATGCAAATGGTAGCTCTTTCAACCATCTATCGGGATTACGTTTTTCCAGTAAAAAGGCTTGAACGAAACTCTCAAGCGATGCCAGCGGTTGATCTAGCCTCCATTGTGCGCCACCTCGCCAACCATAGCATTCTGGCAACAGTAGTTTTTGACGGTCAAATTCGACGGCGCGAGTAAAGTGCACTACTGCATTTCGGAGACCTTCGAGAACGCCTTTGACCTCACCCGAAGTGACTTCATAATAGAACGCATTTAATGGCTCATGCTTTTGATAATAACACTTCCCAAGTAAAAAGTGTGCTGCAGCCAATTTCTCGCTCTTTGGAAAAAGCTTGACAAGTTCGTTTAAGTCTTTGATGGCGCCGTCGAAATCGTTTTTGGCATACTTAATTGCTGCAAGTAAGTATTTCACATTGTCTTTGAGTGGTTCGACGTTTGCCTCTTGCAACAACTGTTGTAGCCTTTTTTCTTCTTTGACGCAGAAGTTAGCTATAATTTCTTTGGGCACATAATAGCCATAGCTATCTACATTGCGTTCTTGGTTGCTGCGAGCTGAGTCGAAGGCATCTCTAATTTCGAGGTATTGTTTGAGCCGTGGGCTAGTAACTGCATCTGAGCTGAATAGATCTATTCGATCAAGTAGGCCGTTTATCTGATAGACGGCGTCTAGTTTTTCGCCTGCAAGATAACTTTTGCGATAAACTTCCAGAGCTTCCTGGTACTTACCTTGAGCTTCTAATGCTACTGCTGTTTTGAAAAGCGTATCTGGTGAAGACTGAACCTTTGTGACGGGTGGTTTTTCTTGAGGTTCATAAAATTCGTCTATGTTGTCGTTATATCCGAATCTATCGCCAGAAGAAAAGTTGCGACGATTGAGAAAATATTTCTCGTCTTTTGGCCTGGGGATATATGCAAAGTCAGCTATGTTGCGTACAGTATTGTAGCGTACCGTATCAAAGCGACTCCATCCACAACCCAAGCCTTCTGCTATCAGCAACAGGGCTAAGATTATCAGTACTAGCAACTTTTTCATTACTTCTACCTTTTAAAGGTGCTACTGCTTGATGAGCAGTTGCTATAATAGCAACACTTTCGGTAAAGACAAAGCTTTATGATACTGATTGTTGCTTGTGTGGCGGTATTGCTTATAGGGATTGTGATGCTTGAGGTGCATCTGCGTGACAGACACCAACTGAAGGAGCTTATACAGTATTTGTCTAATTTAGGGTTTTCTTTCAGATGGGGTTGCCCCGTAGTTAATCCGTTCTTATATGAGAGGTTAGATAAGTTGTGCTGTTATGACGGCAAGTTAGCAGACGTACAAGCGACCTTGATCTTAGGCCGTTACTCCACGGGCAAGGGACGTGATTTGGTTGTCAATTCGATGATGGGACTGTATTTTCCACCGGAAGCTGACCTGAGCGATGGTTGGTTACTTGAGTGGAAGATGCAAGTGGCACGTCGAGGTGATGATTGGGCGGCATATTCGGGAGTAGATAGGTTGAAAGTTGAATGGGGAGCGCTTGGTCCGCCGGAATCGCTACCTGTGAGAGCGGTTCGGTTGCCTAATGGCGGTGTAATACTAGCTTGGTACTGTCTGCCGCTTAAAAGAAACGTAGAAGAGAAAGTAAACTCGGTAATCAAATCTTTCAAAAACAAGAAGCCTACGGAACAGAGCTTTGGTGAAATTGTTACCACTCAAGTACAACTCAAAGAACTGAAGTACTACAAGTGCCCTTCGTGTGATACCGCTGTATCAAGCAGCAGAGAACGCATAAACTGTCCTTACTGTGGCTGTGAGTTGTACGCAAGTCAGTATCCAAAATCTACGCCGCCGCACACTGGACAACTGCCAATTGTACCAAAACCGCACTGGCTTAGGTATGCTACGTCGATAGCTGCTTTGGGCCTTCTACCTTTAGCTATGTCATACGGGCTAGATCATCGAGTACCTTTGTTTGGACTTGATGGAGCACCGATAGCTGCTGTTGCCGTTACCGGTGCTGCTGCTATTTCCTGGATCTGGGCGAGAAGACCCCTTCCTGCTGTGTCAATGATGACTGCTGCGAGCCTTCTGCTCTTGATGAAACCCTTCTTTATGCCTGCTGATGAGAGCGAGGTCAATGGTTTGGATGCAGACTATTACTTTCTCCTACCAGGAGTTCTCCTAGCGGCTTTTGCGGCAATCTTTGGGCTGCTGCTTTGGGAAAGTAAGCGAGCTATGGCCAATAGTAGTGGTGAGTAAGATTTCATCTGCGGCTGCGAAAACTTTCTCAATTAGCCAAGTTTTTTTGTATATCAATCTATAGTCTGTACTTAATAGCGCTCATCTGTATAGACTCAAGCTTGGTACCATTTTTGCTATTGCTAAGGTGTGAAACAGGGATCGTGCTTGTGGGCGTCCTGTCGGTACTTGATAACCCTTCTTTTTAGAGAAAGCCCCTAATATTTTCCTCCATCACAGCGACACCTTGAAGAGTCGCTGTAGCATGCAAAACTGTATTCCTGCCAGAAAAGACGTTCGAAGCTCGATCCCTATTTGCTCCTTGTTGTTGTTGATATAATTTTGCCGCCTGGAGCAAACTCGAGGCTTGCACTTAGCGTTTGTTCTCTACCGATATAAGAAGCGCGCAGCACCAGTCGATTCGCGCGCTGTGGGGTAGAGGGTAGCTCATCGAAAAAACAAGCTGCTTCATCGAAGTCTAAGTTGCTTACTTTGAGCAAACCTTTTACTTGTAGCTCAACTTCAATGCTGCCTTTGGCTAGCAAGCCGGCCGCTTTGCTGCTGTTGTGTAACTTTAGGTAGATTGTCTTTTCACCGCTGTATTCTATCTTCAGTTGTGGCTGGGATACTTTTCCTGAAAGTGCTTCTAAGATCTCTTCGAGAGATAAGACCAAGTCCTCATTCGGTTGTGGGTATCTAAAAAACAGCACTCCTTTGAGGTTTCGCCCGAGAAAACCTCTGACCAATTCTAAGGACTGCACTAGAAGTTTGGCATCTGGCTGTTCTACTACTATATACCAACCTCGCTTGATACTTATCTTGCCCAAGTAGGTATCCGAGATTGCTTGAAATATAGTCGTCTTCTGCTGCAGTTCTCTTAGCAAAACAAGCTCTGGCGAGCGTACAAGTTCGCTTGGACTGAGATCAGTGCGTAAAGAAACAAGGTTGCCGTTTTCATCAAAAACAAGACAATACCCATAGGTGTGTAGGCCTACAAAGTAGGGTGTATCTAAGCGTGAGAGTTTTTCAAGGTACCGCTTTATGCTGTCCCGATCGGATATTGGGCGTAGCTGCGAGATTTTTTTAGGTACCGTGAAACCGTAAAGCTGAGGTACATGAAAATCAACTTCGGTTACCAGTGCTTCGTAGTTGGGGCTGTCTATCCAGTCACCTAGAGTAGTGATCGAGATGCTGCAGTGCAAGTGGCTTCGGATATCTTGCAAAAACTGTCTGTACTTATCCAGAGTTCGCGTAGGTACGTCAAAATCAAATTGTACACCAACAACATTTACTCCGGCTTGCTCTATCTCTTGAATTTGCTTAGTTATACTGTTAGCCATATGTCGAACGAGGCTCTCTGTTTCTATTGACGGAAATAGGCGGATCATCTGAGGCGTGAAGTTGTAGACGAGGTGAACCTTAATTGCTTCTGGAACTTTCCATTCCTTTACGGTCTTTATAAGGACAGGATTTTCGCCGTATGCAAATTGTCCTGCGTGAGCGTAGACTTCGCTACATTTCATTTGCTGCAGCAAGCTTAAATCATCTTGATGGATATTGACTATGTTGTTCCAGTACCAAAAGCCGAGCTGTAAATCTCTAGGTTCCTGTGGTTTTGTGCAACTGATGAGAAACACGATTGCTAGACTGATTCGGTAGATAACTTTCACTGCGGTGTCCGTCGGTTTAAATAAGTTTCTGGCAATGAAGACTACTTTATTAAGTCTAGGAACTGCTTTGCTGGTTTTTCTTCTGCGCTGGGCAGTTCGAAGCCTAGCAGCACTGCCACTGTTGGAGCAAATGCCGTGTTTTTGAGAAACGGCTCGCGAACACCTTGTTTTATACTTCGGCCAGCAGCTATGAAAGAGGCGTAAAGCCCAGCTCTTGACGGAAGGTGTCCATGACAACCCTTGTCGGGATTATCTTCTAGTTCCTTGCCGACGAGCTTGTATCCAAAACCGTAGCCTGTTGCGGCATCTAGAGCGAATGCTGCTGCAGGGTAAGCTCCTAACTTGTCGAGTTCGGAACGGGTGACTATCTTGTAGATAGGACTGTTGGGACGAAGGGCATATTCTTGGAAAAGTTTTAGAGCAGCTTGTTCGCTGCCTTTGTCTTTCGGATCTTTGAGGATTATAGCAGTCGAACCACCACCTCCGTAGGTGCTTACTTGCCAGTCAGTCACTGAGCCGGTTGAAGAGACCGTTATCAGTTTTGCTCTAGCAAGTAACGCCCGAGGATGAAACAGTTTCCTACAGTCTGTAAACCCATGGTCAGAGATCACGAAAAGCGTCGTATGGTCGTATATTTTTGCTTCATGTAGTGCTTGAACGATGCGTCCTATCCGAGCGTCTATTCGTTCCAGTGTAGTTAAGGCTTCTTTACTTGCTATACCGAACCTATGCTGTGCAGAGTCGAGCTCGAACAGATGTAGCAGCACAAGGTTTGGTTTATAATCTCGTATGATGATTTCCGCGCTGCGGGTGCGTAGCTCGTCGGAGAAATCATCTAGGTCGGACTTAAGTTCTAGTTCAAGCCGTTTTCGTAAGCTTGGTGAAGCTCCTTCTAAAGCTAGCTTCAAGGTAGCCTTGAGATTACCTTTCCAGTATTCAGGCAGATGGAAATCTATCTCTGCTCCCACCGTAACTGGCCAACCTATAGCTGCTGTAGTTAACCCTCTTTTACGGGCTTCTGTCCATAAAGTGGGAACTTGGATGTCTTCAGCAAACCAGTACCATTCTGTCCCTTTTTCTAGTGGAGAGAACTTCAAATTTGAGTAAATACCATGTTTTGCTGGAGTTACGCCAGTAACGAGTGTCGTATGTGAGGGGTAAGTAAGCGATGGATAGATTGTCTGCATGGCTTCGGCATAACTGCCTTGCCGAAGTAGCTGTCTTATGGTGGGAATCTTGAGACCATACCTACTGGGATTTAGGTAGTAGTCAGGAATCATACCGTCGACTGAGATGACTACTACGTGCTTAGAAGAAGTTTTCTCATTCTGCTGAGTAGCAGCAGAATTTCTCAAGGGGAGTAATATTGATAGTAGCACCAAAAAATAGATAGCCAGCCGCATCATTCCACCCAATCAGCTACGAAGATGTTTGTTTCATTAGGGGCTTTGCCATTGCGGTTAGATGCCCACACTAGCCTTTTTCCATCGGGGCTAAACATGGGGAAGCCGTCAAATTTCGCTGTGTAAGTGATACGTTCTAGGTTATGTCCTTCAATGTCTATCATATAGAGGTCAAACTCACGGCCTTTTGGATCTTCAAAGTTGGAAGCAAAAATTATCTTGTTGCCAGATGGATGGAAGAAAGGACAGAAGTTTGCCTTGCCGGTGTTAGTTATTTGGCGCTGTTGGCTTCCATCGGCATTCATTACGAAGATTTCTAGCTTGCTGGGTCGGATAAACCCTTGTTTGAGTAGCTCTTTGTATTCGCTGATTTCTTCCGGCGTTGATGGGCGTGACGCTCGAAAGACTATCTTTTGACCGTCGGGTGAGAAGAAAGCTCCGCCGTCATATCCGAGTGTATTGGTTAGGCGCTTGACGTTTTTTCCGTCGATATCCATGACATATATGTCTAAATCGCCGTCGCGCGTAGACGTAAAAACTATGTGTTTACCATCAGGTGAGACCGTGGCTTCTGCGTCGTAACCTGGACTATTAGTGAGTCTTTTCAAATCTGAACCGTCGGCATTTGCTACGTATATTTCGTAATTTTTATTTATCGACCAGACATAACCTTTGGAATAGTCAGGGGGTGGGGGGCAAGTTGGGTCAGCTTCGTGAGTTGAGCTGAAGAGAATTTTCTTGCCGCCATCAAAAAAGTATGCACAAGTAGTGCGTCCTTGCCCGGTACTTACCATTTTCAGATCTGAGCCGTCTGTATTCATCGTGAAGATCTGATCACATTTGATGTCGCCTGCAGTGCGTTGAAATATCAGTCTATTACCGTCTGGACTCCAATAAGCTTCGGCATTTTCTCCGCCAAAAGTAAGCTGACGGATGTTTTTAAGGTGCTTCTCTCTAGGGTCTTTTAGAACTTCGACTGGCTGAGGAGTATTGATGGTTTGGGGTGGGGTGTTGAAAGTGGTGCAGTTAATTACTATCAGGCTACATATCAGCAGAACCCTCTTCATTACTCTCCTCAAAAGAAAGATTGAGGGTTGGCTGCTATGGCCGTACCCTCAGTCAAAAAGTATACAACTTAGTCGTCTATGTCAGCAGCGCAACTTCCGGTAGCTTCACAGGCAGGCTTGCCACAGGTAGCAGGCTGCTCAGAGTCTTTGCTTTTGCCATTCTTTCGAGCATAGTCGGTAACATACCATCCACCACCTTTCAAGACAAAACTGCTCTGCGAAAGTAGCTTTCTCAAAGTACCTTTTTCTTCACAGTCACATTCTGTAAGTAGCGGGTCAGAAAACTTCTGTATCCTTTCTATATGTTTGCCACAGCTGTCACAAACATATTCATATATAGGCATATAGTAACCTCCTAGGAATTCCTTAATTTGTAGGAAGATACAGCAAAATTATAGCACTTAATAGCTGAGAGTGACAATACTGTCATCGCTAGTTAGCAGTTAAGTCTTGCTTATGGATGTAGTTATACGGATACTTAGAAGTATGTCAATACGAGGTTTAAGTGAGCTTAGCGGTACGGTAAAGAGGATCACTTTTCACAATCCGTCAAATGGTTGGACGGTATTGCGTTTTAAGGTGCAAGGTTACAGTGACGAGATCACAGTAGTAGGTAATTTCGGTGCGATCAATGTTGCAGAGAGTCTGAGGCTTGTTGGACAGTGGGTAATCGATCCTGTGTATGGAGAGCAATTCAAGGTAAGTGATTACGAAGTAGTGCGTCCCGCTACGCTTGCTGGCATTCAGAATTATCTAGGTTCGGGGCTTATTAAGGGTATAGGGCCGGTAATGGCTCGCCGCATAGTCGAGAAGTTTGGCTTGGAAACATTTGAAGTAATAGAAAAAGAGCCCCAGAAGTTAATGCAGGTTGAAGGTATTTCAAAAGTTCGTGTAGCAAAGATTTGTGCAGCTTGGCAAGAACAGAAAGGAATAAGAAATATAATGACTTTTCTTACTTCTCATGGAATTTCTACAAATTTTGCAGTAAAGATTTTCAAACAATATGGCAAAGATAGTATCAGTGTTGTTGAATCAAATCCTTATCGTTTAGCGAGAGACATCTACGGTATAGGCTTTAAAAGTGCAGACAAAATAGCTCTTAACTTAGGCTTGGCAAGAGATTCCAGTGAGCGACTAAAGGCAGCAATCTTGCATGTGCTCTACGAAGCTGCAGAGGAAGGACACTGTTTTCTGCCTTTGCAAGAGCTCATTCAGCGTACTTGTCAAGCTTTAGAGGTAGATGTTGCAGACCGGCTCCGGGCACTCATAGGCGAACTAGTAGGGATTAAGGAACTATTCCGAGTAGAAACTGAGTCTTGCGGTGAGGTTATTTATACGGCTCCTTTTTTCCTTGCCGAGCGCGCTGTGGCGATGCGATTGCTTGATTTTGCTCGTCCTGTGGCAGCAAATGAGGAGAAGATACTGAACTGGCTAACACGTTTTTCTGCCCGTGAACAGCTACAACTTTCTGATGAGCAGTTACGGGCAGTAGTGATGGCTGTATCTAATGCCGTCAGCGTAATTACAGGAGGTCCGGGCTGCGGTAAGACCACCACTCTTAGGGCGTTAGTCAGGCTGCTAGTAGCTATGGGTAAGCGTGTACAGCTTGCTTCGCCTACAGGACGGGCTGCACAGCGTCTTTCCGAAGTAGCCAAAATAGAAGCTAAAACTATACATCGATTGCTCGAATTCGAGCCTGCCACTATGAGCTTTAAGCGGGATCGCGATAGACCATTGGAAGGTGACTTTTTCATAGTCGACGAAGCGTCTATGATAGACATACTGCTTGCTCATCATTTTCTTAAAGCAGTTCCGCCAACAGCACAGATCTGTTTTGTCGGCGATGTCGATCAGTTGCCTTCCGTAGGTGCAGGGCAGTTTCTGCGGGACATAATAGATTGCGGTAGGGTACCTGTAGCGAAGCTGACTCATATTTTCAGACAAGCTTCAACTAGTCTGATCACTTCTTATGCACATCAGATCAATTCTGGGCGAGTACCGAAATTTTTGCGTCCAGGAGAACACAATGGAGATTGCTATTTCATTGAGGAGCAATTACCGGAACGAATAAGCGCTTTAGTAGTAAAGCTTGTAAGTGTGTCTATCCCCCGCCATTTTGGTATAGACCCTTATGACATACAAGTACTTGCACCTATGAAACGTGGACAAATAGGCACTAATAGTCTGAACTTGGTTTTGCAGCAAGCTCTTAATCCAGCTGATGGT
This sequence comes from Blastocatellia bacterium, assembly GCA_025057015.1. Taxonomy (GTDB): domain Bacteria; phylum Acidobacteriota; class Blastocatellia; order Chloracidobacteriales; family JADJPF01; genus JANWYG01. Next base: position 23,811 of record JANWYG010000007.1, on the reverse strand, counting down.
GACAAACCTGAAGTCAAGTGGGGTGTAAATGTCTTTCGGGTGGGTGATAAGGTTATCCAGCAGGTGAATAATTATCAGCTAGAAATCTTTAATGGTGACATTGGCCGTATCCTAGGAATATCTAATCAAGAGCGCAAACTGAGAATTCGGTTTGCAACACGTGAGGTAGATTATGATTTTTCTGATCTGAACGAGCTTGCGCTAGCGTACGCTATCTCAGTGCATCGCTCTCAGGGCAGCGAATATCCAGCGGTAGTCTTGCCAATTCACTTCCATTATTGGGCCTTGCTTAACCGTTCTGTTCTCTATACTGGACTTACCAGAGCAAAACGCTTGGCTATACTCACAGGGCAGATAGGTGCTATAGCGAAAGCTGTAGCTACAGATCCTTCGAAGCGTTATACTAACCTTACCAACATAATACGTGCGGGTAAGGCTAGTGCTGGCTTCGGTACTCTTTGGTGAGTTTAGGCTCTTAAATAGGCCTCTTGTTATTTGATAAATCCGAGATTTTCAAACTGTGCACCGAGCACAGCTGTTGGATCGACTTGCAGCCAATCTCGCAACACGGTAGCGTAAACAGCTCGGAAGTCGATGCTGTATTGCAAGTTGCCGACGCGGTCAAGCTGTGCTAGGTTTGGTAACTTACCATAGAGTCCGCCTTTAACGCTGTTTCCAATGACGAACATAGGCCCTGCCGTACCATGATCTGTACCCTGGCTACCATTTTCTCTGGGGCGCCGGCCGAATTCCGAGAATGACATAAGAAGCACTCTGTCAGCTTTACCTAACCTTTCTAGATCTCTGAAGAAGGCGTCTACCGATAGAGAGAAACTTTCAAGTAGCTGATGATGCTCTTGTTTTTGATTAGCGTGCGTGTCAAAGCCACCATATGAAGTGTAGATAATTTGTGTGCCGAGCTCGCCGGCTATTATCTTGGCAGCCATTTGTAGCTGTGTGCCTAGACTGTCATTTGGATACTCTATCTGAGGAGTGTATTTCTTAATTCCTGCTTGCAATCGTTCAGCGCTTTCTACGGCGTCGACTCCAGTTTCAGCTATAAAGCTGAATTCAGCGTCATTTGTTACGAAGTTCGTCTTTTTGAAAGCTGACAGTTTGTTATTTCGATCGGCGGGGTATTTCGAATCAGTCTGAAACTGATAGAGCTCGAAACTATTTATCGTAGATGGTATAAATTTTTCGCCTAGTAGACTGCTGGGAGCAGACTGGGAGTTTTTACCATCGCCTAGATTAACTACCGATAGAGGGTTGTTGGTTGCTGCAAGCTTGATATCGGCGTATTTTCCTAGCCATCCAGGCTGCTCGAAGTACTCTTGCGTAGTTGGATCGGCGCGATGAAAGATCGACCGTGACCTGAAGTGTGACAGGTCTGGTTCTGGATAACCTACGTCCTGCAATATAGCAACGTTGCCCTTATCAAACCTCTCTTTGAATTTTGCTAGTGCTGGATGTAACCCTATACGATCACTTATTTTCAACAGCTGTGCTTCTGGAATTGCCAGGCTCGGACGATATTCGTAGTAGAGCTTATCGGTGTATGGAACACAGGTATTTAGTCCATCGTTACCGCCCATCATTTCTACTACTACCAGTATGCGGTCTGGTGTTTGTCCAAGGACCGACTCTGGCAGGTGTTTCATAGCCAAAGGTAGCGACAATGCGCTGATCGTTGCCTTAAGAAAATCTCTTCGTGAAACAGTCATAAATTTACCTCCTCAGAATCGGTCTTAATTTAGCTGATAGTCGGGAAGTGACAGTATTAGGTGTATCAGCCCACGTATCTTTTTATCTATAGTCTCGTGATTGAGGGTAAACTTGCCTTTGGTTCCGTCGTCGTTTTGCTCTAGGTACTTCTTGAGCTGATTGCGTGTAGTTTCGTCTGCATCGTAGATGCCCAGTAGCTTTAAGAAGTAATCTACTACTTGCTTGCTTGTCTGAACTTCTGCCCCGGCAAGTAGTGCCTTTGGATCTATGCTACTACCGCGCTGTGACCTGTTAGTTACCAGCGAGTTGGCGTAGTTATACCTTTCAAGTAGCGTTGCTGTATTTATCCATGCAAGGCCTGGATCCCAACCCTTTACTGAGGGAGGACTGTAAAGTATCTGTCCTTGAGCAGATAAAGTAGTGAAGATATCTCTCAAGCCGAGCTCGCCTGCATTGCCAGTAGCAAGTTTCGCTTTGAGCATGCGTAGCGTACCTACTACGTATTCTATCGGACTCTTTACCAGTGCATAGAATGCCTTTTGGGAGTAAAACTCTTCAGAAGTAAGTATCGCACGCATTACTTCTTTTATGCTGTAATTACTAGACTTATAAGTTTGTGAGAGCCGGTCGATCGTGGAAGATTTAGGAGATGGGTAGACAAAGAATTCGAAGAGCTTCTTTGGAATGAAGCGAGAAGTAGCTTCTTGTGCTGCTACTATTCTAACCACGTCATCTCCGTTGAAGGGGCCGGTTTGCCCGAGTATAGTCTTTTGTCCGAAGTCGTGTTTACGTTCATCGAAGGTAAAGGCGTAATTGTTTCTGCGATTTACCGTCCAACCTGTGAATGCTCGAGCTACTTCTTTTACGTCTTCTTCCGTATAGGTGCCTACTCCCATCGAGAACAGCTCTAGGAGCTCTCTTGCATAATTTTCGTTTGGATTGCCTTTGGTATTAGTGTTATTGTCTAGCCAAAGTATCATGGCGGGATCTTTAGAGACTTCAAGCAGCAACTGCTCAAAGTTACCTAAAGCCAGACGGCGTAGCATGCTGATCTGGTTACGCATTAGCCTTGCTTCATTCACTTTGTAGAAGGCTGTAGCGAAATGCCCATGCCAGAAAAGAGTCATCTTTTCCTGTAGTGGGCGTTTGGTATATACCATTCGGATGAGCCATTCTACAGCGATCCCGATGAGCTTCTCTAAGTTTAGTTTAGACTGCTCTATGATTTTTTCTACTTCGCTATCATCTATGGCTTCGTAGTTAAGCAAGTAATCTATGGATTTCTCTTTACCAAGGCCTAGATAAAACTTGATGTCTTCTTGTGTGGCAGAAAAGCCTACACGTCTAAGCAGATGGGCGACAGTTCTTTCATTCCATTCAGCAGGCATTGAAATATCTCCTCTTTTATCGGCGAGTATATTCTAACACAGTTACTCCACCGTCTGGATTGATAAACTTAAGTTCGACTTTTGCTCCCACAGGTATCAATTCGGCTATAGTTTGTCCTTCAGTAGTCTGACCTCGTTGAGTAAGTACAGTAGCTTCCGAGTTGAGCTTAGCTGGAGTAGCAAATCCTTTGCCTGATACTTGCAGTACGACGCCTTGCTTGAAGTTACTGCCTATTGCTTTGATGCGTTTATCGTTTACTTTGACTGTACTTATCGAAGGGCCTGCTGGAATAGGGGCTACTGTGATGCTGAAATCTCTGTCGGAGCTATCTGAATCAGAGCTGCCTTGTTGGCCATGAGCTACTACTATCATGCGTGCTCGTGTAGTATCTAGGTTAGGCACCATCCAGCTGTATGACGTAACTTCAGCACCGAGACCTGCTACTATCATTTTAGGTATGCTAGTTGGGCCGTCGGATTGTAGAAGCAGGTCGTGTGAAGTAGCATTTTCAGACTCCCACTTAACAGTAAATACTTGTCCAGCGGTTAATTTCTCGCCGCCGTTAGGTGCTATGAGCGTCGTTTGTGGGTCTGATGGAGCGCCGAGTTGTTCGACTTCGGTATAGATGTAGTCACCTACCGACGTACCGTCGCCATCGGCGGCATTTACGGCAATGTAGAACCTGATCCGCCCTTGGTCAACGCTTGGAGCTATCCAGTCGAAGCGCCAGATTTTTGAGTCGCTTTGACCAAGTGAGCCTTCAGTAGTATGCTGTACATAGGTTCGGCCGTTGAAGGTTTGTAGTTGAGTATTTGCTGCATCGGAGATAGAGAACAGTCCTGCTGCATTCCCAGCAGTATCTAACGCAGTAATTTGAAAACCCCAGCGACGCCGGTTTTGCTGTCGGGCGGTTAGTTCGAGCGAAAGACGTTCATTCTGGCGGTATTTTTTAGGTAGGTTGAGGGTGACGCTTCCCGGGCCGCGGTTGATATCGAAGGAATCATGGCAGTCGACGCAAGTTCTTTCGCCAGGTGCACCGGTATGTCCGGCTGGTGGTCCTCCAGAAAATGCTATCGCAGCTGTAGTAGTGCTGAGTACTAGTAAGACCAGCTTTCTCATAGACTTCTAAATTGAAGGTAGGCTTATGATACCAAAGTCTAAAGATATTTGGAATGATGAAGTGGACTTGGCAGGACTCTAGTAGTAGGCTTATTTTTGATCGTAACAGGTATGTAAATTTATGTGCACGAGTCTTTCTCGAATAGTTATGGCGATAATCTTTTTACTACCTTTATCGACATTTAGTTGCGAGCGGCAGTCATCTGGCCAACAGATGCCGATAGGGGATGACGATGTTGGGATAGAGCGGATAGCTCCTACGGGGTTTGATGCTGCTCGTGCATACGAGCACGTACGTCACCAGGTTGGCTTTGGCCCACGTCCACCTGGTTCTGAAGCGATAAGGAAGACGCGTAACTATATCCGTACAGAGCTTGAAAGCTATGGTCTTAGTGTGCAAGAGGACGCTTTTGTTACTACAACTCCGAATCCAAAGTTTCCACGCGTGGAGATGGTCAATCTGATTGCGGAGATACCGGGCGAGCGTCCAGAAGTAGTGATAATAGGCAGTCACTATGATACGAAATGGTTTCCTGATATACACTTCGTAGGAGCTAACGATGGTGGGTCAAGTACTGGTGTCTTGATAGAACTTGCAAGACAGCTTGCTAGTACGAGGCCAAGGATGACGCTTTGGCTGGTTTTCTTCGATGGCGAAGAGCCTATGAACGGCGAATGGATAGGCACTGACAATACTTATGGCTCGCGTCATATGGTAGAAAGGCTTAAGGCTGAAAAGCGTCTAGACTTAGTTAAAGCGATGGTATTGCTTGATATGGTTGGAGATAGAGATCTAGGCATAGTGCGGGAGGGTTATTCAGTCGATTGGCTGTCAGACATAATCTGGCAAAGTGCTCGTAAGCTTGGCTATGGCAAGTATTTTCTAAAGGACAGGGTCTACATAGAGGATGACCATGTGCCTTTTTTACGTGCTGGAATACCGGCGATTGACTTGATAGATTTCAATTTTGGGACTGGAAAGTCTTGTGGTCCTGGTGGAAATCGGAACTGCTATTGGCATACTGATCAGGACACACTCGATAAGGTTAGTCCTGAGAGCTTAAAAGTAGTCGGTGACGTAGTGCTAGTCAGTTTGCCTAAGATAATGGAGCAATTGAGGTGAGCAGATGAAACATATAGCAATCATACCTGGTGATGGTATAGGCGTAGAGGTCACGCGTGAGGCTGTAAAGGTATTAAGTAGGGTGCAACAAGTGTACGGTTTTAGTTTGCAGATGACGCACTTTGACTGGGGAGCAGAAAAATATCTTCGCGAGGGTGTTACGCTACCTGAAGGCGCTTTAGAGATGCTGAGCGAGTACGATGCTATATTTGCCGGGGCATTTGGCGATCCCAGAGTACCTGATATGAAGCATGCAGCAGACATCTTGCTTGGACTGCGCTTTGGGCTTGACCTGTACATCAACCTTAGGCCGGTGAAGCTGCTGCATGAAGGCCTTACGCCGCTTAAAGGTCGTAGTCGTAAGGACATCGATTTTGTTGTCTTTCGAGAAAACACTGAAGGTATGTATGTCAACAGTGGCGGGTTTTTTAAGAAGGGAACGCCTGACGAGATTGCGATACAAGAGGAGTTAAATACCCGTAAGGGAGTTGAGAGGATTATAGTTGCGGCTTTTGAGTATGCGGTAAAAAATGGCCGCAAGCGTGTGACTATGGTCGACAAATCGAACGTCTTGCGTTATGGGCATGACCTTTGGCAGCGGACGTTTGCCGAAGTAGCAAAGCGCTATCCTGCTATAGAGGCAAACACACAGTACGTAGATGCTACTGCGATGTGGATGGTATTAAAACCTGAGCAGTTTGATGTCATCGTGACGAACAACATGTTTGGCGACATCATTACTGATCTTGGTGCTGCACTACAGGGTGGCTTAGGAATGGCTGCTTCTGGGAATATTCATCCCGGCAGGGTATCGCTTTTCGAGCCGGTACACGGCAGCGCTCCGAAGTATGCAGGTAAAAATGTTTCTAATCCTATGGGAGCGATACTTACTGCTGCGATGATGCTTGAATACATAGGTTACGGTGAAGCTGCAAAGGCTATAGAGCAAGCAGTAGTAGAGGCTCTAGCGCAGGGAAGCACTACGCGCGATATAGGTGGGAGGTGTTCGACTAGTGAGGTAGGTGATGCTATATGCGCTCTGCTGAAGTAAGATGGAATATTTTTTCTTCTTGTTGATGGTAATTAGCATACCGGTAGTTTTTTATCTGTCTACCAGGCAATATAGCTCTTGGTCGGCGGTGAAAGAGCGTTGGTTTAGAGCAGGGATAGAAAATGGACTACTTTTTAGTAGTGGCGTAACTGATGGTAAAGAAGCTTTGCAGCTTAAAGGTGAGTATTCGGGCTGTGTTATTAGTTTGAGCACATACAAGAGTCGTACATTGTCTGGATCAACAGTTAAAGTCGCTTTGCCGGAAGTGCTAGCTCAGCATTTGGGAGACTATTCGATAGATGTACTTGCTGCTTTTGTCGATACCATAGAGCGGGTATTGAACACAGATCTAGGTGAGCAGGCTTATCAGTTAAAGTTAGGTGACACTGGGCGCAGGCTTAATCCGTTAATAGTAGAACAATTGATTGCCTTAAGGGAGGGATATTTCAAACAGGGACGACGTTTTCGATTTGGTGAAGCAGCTATTTTATACGAACAAGATACTATAGCTGTCGATCCGGCACTTTTGTTTCCTGTGTTAGATGAACTAGTAGTGCTAGTTAATTTGATGGCTGCAAATACTGGCTATTTGTTAGTTAAGTGATGGTGACCGATACTGGGCTTTCGGTAACAAATTATCGCTGGCAAAAGACACCCGTAGATAGAGTAGCCGTTACAGCTCTGTCAAAGAAGCTTGGTTTGAGTCCACTGCTAGCTCACTTGCTTGTAGCTAGGGGATTTAGTGAAGCTGAAGAGGTCGATAAGTTCCTCAAAGCGTCGCTTGCCTCAATACCCGAGCCGCGTCTTATGCTGAATATGGAGAAAGTAGCCGATCTACTGCGTAAGGCACTGCATGAAGGAAGGTCTATACGCATAGTAGGCGACTACGATTGCGATGGTACGACCGGTCTTATCACTTTGAAACAGGCATTTCAGATAGTCAATCCTCAAGCGCGAGTCAGTTATTATGTTCCTGATCGCGAGAAGGAAGGCTACGGGCTGAATCCCAAGATAGTTGAGCAGGCCAAGCGTGATGGAGTTGAGTATCTTATCTCTGTCGACATAGGAATTACTGCTCACAAGGAATGGGAGATGGCCTGCCAGCTAGGTATCACGGGCATATGCATCGATCACCATACGGTACTTGGTAGTATGGCTCCGCAGAGCGCCGTAGTACTTTGCCCGAAACAAGCTGGATGTAACTATCCGGAGAAGGAGCTGGCTGCATGTGGTATCTCTTTGCAACTTGCTAGGATGTTGCTTGCTGAGCATCCGCGTAGAGATGAAATAATTCGCTCTCTTTGTAAGCTAGTCGCTATAGGTACAGTATCGGACATGGTTACACTGCGAAGTTGTGCAAATCGTGCGATAGTGAAAGCTGGGCTTGCGGGATTAAATAGCGGGTCGCCAAACAAAGGGCTTAGTGCCTTGATAGAGGTCTCAGGTCTGCGAGATCGTAAGATAACTGCTTATGATCTTGGCTTTAAGCTAGGGCCTCGTATCAATGCTGCTGGGCGTATGGGTGGTTCTACGCTGCAAGTAATAGAACTGCTGAATGCTGATAGCATGGAGCAGGCTCGCCAGCTTGCCAGTCAGATCGACTGGCTGAATATGCGCAGGCAGCAAGCTCAGCAGCGATTGGTAGATGAACTGCTGGTGATGGTAGAAATGCGTGGCAGGAGAGATTTAGTACTGGTGCATGGTGGCAAGCATGATAGTGGCTGGCATCAGGGTATAGTAGGTATAGCCGCAGCGAAGTTAGTAGAGAGGTATGGTCGTCCTGCTCTAGTCTGTTCTATTAGAAATGGTCTAGCATATGGTTCAGCTCGTAGTATTAAGAGTTTCGACATACTACGTGCTCTAGAGGCGGTGTCTGATGGGTTATTGCTAAGATTTGGAGGGCACTCTGCTGCTGCTGGATTTATGCTTGATGCTGCCCGCATCGATGAGTTACGCACCCGCATCAACGAGTACGCAAGAGTAGCCTTCGAAGGTACTGATCTGACCTTGGTGCGCAATTATGACCTCGAGCTTACACCTGCAGACATAACAGTCGGTCTGATTAAGGAAATTTCCTGTCTTGAGCCTCACGGAATAGACAATCCTCGTCCTACTTTTGTGGTTCGAGGGCGACTTGTAGAAGCACGGCAGGTAGGCGGTAAGCACCTGAAGATGAAACTGGTAGGCCGCGGACCTGCGCTGGATGCTATCTGGTGGCATCATGGTGAGCTGGTTGAAAAAGTTCGTCCTAATGCTGTAGTGGCACTGATGGGCAAGCTAGAAATCAACGAGTGGAATGGTTATCTTCGCCCTCAACTCAATGTCGATGACTTGCAGCTTCTCAAACGGCTATAAAGTAGTTACGCCTTTGCTGCGAAAGCAAGAGGTCTGGCTGCATCTTCTATCTTGCGCCTTATTTCTTCGCCGTAACAATGGACAAAACTGTTTACTAGCTGCGGATCACTGGTGTCAAAAAATCCTAGCTCGACCTCTTCTGTGACATCTATTAGAGCTACTTGCCACTGTGAGGCCATTACTACACCCACGCCAATTAACTTTCTGTTACTACCCAACCTCTCCAGTTGTGATTTGAGGGTATCCATTTTAGAGATAGACAAGACGTTCATGAAAAAGCTCCCTTTTTGGTTGAAGCGATAGCCTCAAAAGTGGCATCACTTGTTCACCTAAATATATATATCAAAGCTTGCATCCTATGCAACGATTACCCTAGACGTTCTTTTAGCAAGTTGTTAACTAGCTGTGGATTAGCTCGACCTTGGGTCGCTTTCATTACCTGTCCGACAAAGAAGCCGAAGAGATTAGTCTTACCAGCTTTGTAAGAACTGAGCTGCTTTGGATTGGCTTCTATAACCGCATCTATTATCTGCTGGAGTTTTGTGACATCCGATATTTGTTGTAGACCTAATTCCTCTATGAGGACGTCGGGCGGTTTGCCGGTCTCAAACATCTTTATGAAAACTTCCTTTCCTATCTTGCCGCTGATTGTGTCGGTGTTGATGAGTTGGATTAGACGTCCAAGATCTTCTGCTTTGACAGGGCAGTTGGCTACATCCACAGAGGCGTTCTTTAGTTCTCTGAGCAATTCGCTGAGTATCCAATTAGCCGACTGTTTTGCGTTGCCACAAGCCTGTACGACACGCTCATAGTAGTCTGCCATGCTTCGTGTTTGAGTAAGGAGCATAGACTCTTCCATGCTAAGATCGTATTGCTTCTGAAAACGTTCTCTGCGTGCTTCAGGTAGTTCTGGCAGTTGCGAGCGAATAGCTGCTATCCACTCTTGATTGACTTTCAGAGGTGGTAGATCAGGTTCGGGAAAATATCGGTAATCATGAGCTTCCTCTTTGCTACGCATGGAGTAGGTGCGCGATTCGCGTTCGTTCCAAAGCCTAGTCTCTTGAATGATTTGTCCTCCTTCGGAAAGGATCTCTATTTGCCTTGCGATTTCATACTCTATAGCTTTTTGTAAAAACCTAAAAGAGTTAACATTTTTGATTTCGGTCTTTGTACCAAACTTTGTCTCACCTTTTGGTCGTACCGAAACATTCGCATCACAACGCAGACTACCCTCCTCCATGTTTCCGTCGCAAACCCCTATATACTGGAGAGTCTTTCTGAGATATTGCACATAGTCATACGCTTGCCAGCTTGAGCGAAAGTCTGGCTCGCTTACTATTTCAAGTAACGGAACGCCACTGCGGTTGAGGTTGACATAACTATAGGGATCTTGACCTTCGTGCAACGATTTTCCTGCATCTTCTTCTATGTGGAGTCGGCGAATGCGAAACCGCTTCTTGCGCCATTCGATGGGACGACCTTGCTCGTCTCTCTCGCTTGTAGGGATCTCTACCCAGCCATGTTCGGAAAACGGCTGGTCGTATTGTGATATCTGATAGCCTTTAGGTAGGTCTGGATAGAAGTAGTTTTTGCGAGCGAAGATTGAAGTTTCGTTGATACGCAAGTTAAGTGCTAGTGCCGCTAGAGTTGCCATTTCTACCACGGCTCGGTTCAGCACAGGTAGTGCTCCGGGTAGTCCTAAACAGACGGGGCAGGTATCGTCATTAGCTCTGCCACCAAAAGCTGCTGAGCAAGCACAGAAAATTTTGCTCTTTGTAAGTAGCTGGGCATGTATCTCTAGACCTATTACTGCTTCGTATTCCATCAAATCCTCTGCCGTTTTCGGCTTATTGTACAAATGAGAGGCTAGCGCGCAAAGTACGTTTTTCCGAACTATCGTGCAAAGTATCCCTTTCGGGTTCTTACTGCGAGGTCCTTTCTGTCAACCTTAAGCTTTAACTTGCGCCATGTACCGTCCTTGGACGAGTTGGTCGGATAGTAGCCAATGCTGTATAGGGTGCGTAGATCGGCAGCTATCTTTTCGTACACGCCTTCAAGATGCTCTACTCTTTCGGCAGGGATATAGACTCCTGCCGTAGCTTCAGCTAGTGCTTTAAGCTGCTTTCTAGCCAGTACGTAGCTTTCAGGAGCTTCTATCTGCTGCGACACTACTTCGAGCTCAGTATCCAAGTATATCGAGAAGACTATCACTGAGGATTCCTGTAATTTTCTATATACCTCATCGAAAGTTACTCTCGAAGGCAGCGGATAGTTGATACTAATAGAATTGTCAACGCCGTCACTCATTATTACTATTGCAGTACGTTCGTGTTCTACTGGTTTGGCTATTTGCGTGACAGTAAACCATAGCGCCTCATAGAAGGCTGTACCACCTTTCGGCATGTGCATATATTGCAGCCGCTGCCTGAGCAGTTCTCGGTTGTTAGTTAGTTCTGAGACAACCTGAACAGTTCTGGTAAAGGTAACTATTGCAATCTTGTCTTCAGGACGAGTTATGTTGATGAACCTAGTGATTGCACGCCGAAGGATGTCTATCTTATCAATTATACTGCCCGAAAGGTCTACGAGCAGTATGAGATTGAACGGCGTAGAGACTGGCTCGAAATGTGCGATGGTCTGCTCTACACCATCTTCGTAAATGTGGAATTCTTCCGCCCTAAGATCAGATACAGGTCTACCACTGCGGTCAGTAACTGAAACGTTTAGCGTTACAAGGTTGGTATCTATTTTGATCGTCTCGCCATCCGAGTCGTCTAGACTAGGCTGGGAGTCGAAGAGCGGCTGTGTACTGCTTCTTGCAGTTGAAGTGCCAGTTGACCGAGGTGTCGTGCCGGCAAAGAGAGGGTCTGTCGGCGCTCCGTTGGAGTTTACTCCTCTAGAAGGGCTTGTAGACCGTGGTGTCAAATTAGGCGTTCCTCTAGGTCTGTCGTGATAGATAGTATCGGAACTGTTTGAGGGAGAAGTATCACTTGGCGGAGGGATAATTCGCACACCAAAACCAAGCGAGTTGGTAGTCTTATCATCACTTTGACGTGTTCCGCTCGATATGCCTGTCCGATTGCTCGAATCGTCTGATAAGTCTTTGTTATTGCTAAACACGTCGGTTATGGAGTTATTACTACCATAGCTGCCACCGTATGTGTAGGGCGTAGAAGATGGTGACGATGATAGCGACCTGGGTGCTGACGAAGGAGAAGGATTGCTGTAATAGTCCTGATAACCGCCCTGGTCGTGCCTGTAACTTGGCTGAGAAGAGTAAGGTCTATCGAAGTTCGGATCCCTTGCCGGTATAGTCGCTACATCGCGGTCAAGCTCGTTTTCTAGAGGCAGAAGCAAAATGTTACCTTCTAAAGTCCTGCCTATAACAGGATTGCCGCCATTTCCCAACTTGCCTTGGAGATGTTTTACAGTAGCTTGGCCGTAAGTAGTTACATGGAGACTAGATCGTATTACTCCGTCACGGGTCGACAGTACCAACTCGGCATCTTGAGAAGCCGGAGACTCCAGTTTGATGTCACCTTTTTCAGTCTCGATGTAAGCACTTGCTATAGCTCCTCTAATGTAAACACTGCCTTTTGAGTATATCCTTAAGTTTGTCTGCCGAGGTACGTACAATACTAAATCTAGTTTGCTGTCCGAGTTGACCTTTAGCTGGATCAGATTCTTGGTGTTTATGATTGACAAATCGGTTTGATTAACCTGACCGGAGGACTTTCGTGCTGTAAGATGAACGAGTTCTTCTGCCCAAACCTCTATCCTTATGTCTCCTGACAGGTTTTCTATCTTGACATTTCCACCTGACCTAAACTCTATGCTTTGATCTAAATCATCAAAGTAGAAGAAAACTAGGAGTAACAGGACGGTTTGGAGCATAAAGCTATCTCCTTATAAGTTTTTAACTACCAGTACTGGTCTCGTAGCAGTACGGATAACACGCTCAGCTCCGCTGCCTGAAGAGCTGAAGCCAGAGCTTCTATGAGCATCAGAACCTATTACTATAAGGTCTATCTCTTTCTCAGTGGAAATACGCTCCAGTTCTTGATGGAATCTATCTTCACTGAGTATGGTCTCAACAGCAACTTTGTCAGCCTCTTTGCGTATCTCGTCGAGTTTAATAAACGCCTGTTCCTTAAGATGCTCGTGGGCTTTGTCCGAGAGGCTAAGAGCAGAGAAATATTTGATTATCGAACCTAAACAGTGTAATACCTTTAGCTCTGCGTCATTATCTCGTGCTAGTTGTATAGCCAAACGTTTGGCTGCTTCGTCATCTTGCGATAGATTAGTTGCAAAGAGTATCCTGTTGAGCGCAAGTTTTATCTCACCATGATGATGATAAACGAAATCATGCATGGCGGTTCGTGTAAACAGTATTGGACAGTTAGTGCTAAGCATCACATCTACAGCACAAGAGCCAGCAAAACGGCTCTTGAGGCCACTTTTGCTGCTAGTAGCCATGGTTATAAGGTCTATGTTGTAGACCTCTGTCATACGTTTGATTTCTGATGCTGCACTGCCTTCGCTCAATAGGAGATGTACATTGAGACCTTTAAAAAGTGGATGTTCGGATAGCTCCTTCAGCTCTTTCTTAATAGCTGTAATCCAGTCGTAGCCATGCTCGGATAAAGTACGATCAGAAAGTAAAAGAGCTTGAGGTGGTAAGCTGCCTTCTTGTGCATTATGTAGGTAAATAGCTGCTCCATATCTATGCCCAAAGGCTGCAGCGTACTTTATGGCACTTCTACAATTAGGCGAAAAGTTTGTCGGCAGTAGAATGTTTCTAAAAGGATACATAAACGCCTCTAAACTTGGGTGTCGAAATATATACTATCTGATAAATCAAAGATTTGTCTATCCTTTTGGCAGTCGCCTTTGGCAGAGAGTATTAGTCTTTCAAGAGGAGAAAGATGGCAGGATTTGAGCTCGGAATAAGGGAGATAGTAGACATATCTATAGTGACATTGCTTGCCATCACCATAGTAAGACAACTACGCGACACACCTGCAATCCAAGCAGTGATAGCAGTGCTGTTCTTCGTCTTCCTCTATATCGTTTCTAGTCTGTTTCAGCTAAGAGTGTTACTCTTCGTCGTAGAACATACATACCTGTATCTGGGTTTCGCTATAATAATAGTTTTTCAAAGGGAAATACGCAGAGCTTTACTTTATTTCGGCTCTATACCGTACCTTAAGGGAATCCTCGGCGCTAGATCCGAACTGCCCGAATCCGAGCTAATAAACGCAATAGTGCTGGCCACAAACACTATGTCTTCAAGTAAAACAGGTGCCTTGCTAGTAATAGAGCGGCAAGTCGGACTACAGGAACATATCGAACAAGGTATTTTTATGGATGCTATCGCAAGCTATGACCTAATAATAACTATCTTTCAGCCTCAGACTCCACTGCATGATGGAGCAGTGATAATAAGAAAGCGGCGTATAGCGGCTGCAGGATGCTTCCTGCCACTAAGTATTAATCCAAAACACGCCAGAGAACTTGGAACTAGACATAGAGCCGCTATAGGTATTAGCGAGGAAACAGACGCAATTGCCATAGTCGTCTCCGAAGAGACTGGTATCATCTCAGTAGTAGAAAAAGGTGAAGTGTACCGACATATGAATAGCGAAAAGTTGCGCTCTTACCTCCAAAAAGCCTTGTCAGAATAGCTCGTATAACTCAAACTGTCCGACAACCTTTTCCTTGACTTGCTTTGTTGTTACGCCTATATTTTACCTGCCGCTTCATGAAGCCGCTGTGAGTCATTTCGCGTTATATATTAAAAAACCCGAAAGGATGGTAAAAATGTCCGATCTAAGATCAGAAAGGAATAAAGCAATAGAAATAGCGCTAGCGCAGATAGAAAAGCAGTTCGGCAAAGGTGCTATCATGCGCCTCGGTGACAAGAAAGTAGCTGACGTGCAGGCCATTTCTACAACCAGCCTAAGTGTAGACTATGCCATAGGAATAGGTGGCTTCCCGCGAGGTAGAGTAGTGGAAATTTACGGTCCAGAAAGCTCCGGTAAGACTACCCTAGCTTTACACGTAGTTGCTGAAGCACAACGCCGGGGCGGAAATGCTGCATATATCGATGCCGAACACGCACTCGATGCACATTACGCTGAAAAGCTTGGCGTAGACATAGACAGTCTTTTTGTATCGCAACCCGATAGTGGAGAGCAGGCTCTTGAAATAACCGAGTACCTCGTTCGCTCGGGTGCCTTCGACGTAATAGTAATAGACTCAGTAGCTGCCCTAGTGCCCAAAGCGGAGCTGGAAGGTGATATGGGCGACAATCAACCTGGACTGCAAGCTCGACTGATGTCACAAGCACTTAGGAAGCTGACCGCCGTCGTGGCTCGCTCTAACACTTGCTTGATTTTTATTAACCAGATCCGTGAAAAAATTGGGATAATGTTTGGTTCACCAGAAACTACTACAGGTGGACGTGCCCTGAAGTTCTATGCCTCAGTGCGAATAGAAATTCGCCGTGTCGGACCGATAAAAGAAGGTGAAAATGTCATAGGTAGTAGAACACGTATCAAAGTAGTCAAAAACAAAGTAGCTCCACCGTTTAAAGAAGCCGAATTCGATATAATGTACGGAGAAGGCATCTCACGTGAGGGAGATCTGCTAGATCTTGCTGTCGAACATAAGATAGTCGATAAAAATGGAGCTTGGTTCTCTTTCAAAGGCGAGCGTTTAGGACAAGGGCGAGATAACGTGAAAAATTTGCTCGTGGAAAACAAACAGCTTCGCTCCAGGATTGAAGCCGAAGTGCGTAAAGCACTTAACCTGCCTGTTCTAGAACTTAATGAGGAAGAACTGCCCACACGTAAAGAGATGGCTGCTTCCTAGATACTTCTCCAGACTTTCTGTGTCTCTGTAGTTTTTTATTTTTCACCACAGAGACACAAAGAACACAAAGATTGCACAGAGAATAAACTAGAACACAAAGAACACAAAGATTACACAGAAAATAAGCTAGAACACAAAGAACACAAAGAGAGCACAGAGAGCAGATTACAATTAAGGACACAAACAGAGCACAGAACTCATCAGCTCCCTTTGTGTTCTCTCTGTGTCCTCTGTGTCTCTGTGGTGAAAAATAAAATAAAACCACAGAGACACAAAGAACACAAAGGTTGCACAGAAAATAAGCTAGAACACAAAGAACACTAAGAGAGCACAGAGAGCAGATTACAATATTACAATAAAGACACAAAGAGAGCATAGAGAAGTTAAACAAGAAGCAAGTTAAAGGTAAGCATTGGGTAAAAACATGGGCGCTTTGAAGCTTGAAAAGATCAAACTTGAAGGCTATAAGACTTTCCAAAACCTAGACCTAACACTGAACTCAATCAACGTATTGATTGGAGCCAATGGATCTGGCAAGTCGAATTTCATTAGCCTGTTTACAATGTTCAATCGGATGATAAAAGAAGAGCTCCAGCATTACATACTCCAGGTAGGAGGAGCCGATCAGATTTTGCATTACGGAAGCAAAGTCACTGACGAGCTTAAGCTTGAGCTATGGTTTGCAAAAGAGGATGGCCTTGCAAACGGGTACATCTGCTCTTTGCAACCTACTGCTACGGATAGCTTGCTAATAGTCAATGAAGAGATATACTTTCATAACCGCAAATACCCTTCACCGTATCAGATTTCACTCCCTACTCCATCGCTAGAAAGCAACTTAAAGACAAAGAGACGGGAGTCAGAGAATCCAGAGCTACAAAGAGGGGTCGCATATTACGTATACACAGCTCTGGAGTCATGCCGAGTCTATCATTTTCATGACACAAGTTCTTCTGCACGGGTAAAACAGCTAGGGAACATTTATGACAATAGGTTTTTACTGCCGGATGCAGCAAATTTAGCGGCATATTTGTATTTTTTGCGCGAGGTGCACCCGCATCACTACGAACAAATCGTCAAGACCATTCGTTTAGCGGCACCTTTCTTTGGCGACTTCATTCTTCGTCCGCATCCTTTCAACCAAGAGAAAATACGTCTTGAGTGGCGGGAGCGCGGTTCTGACCTTAGCTTTGGAGTGGAAGCACTTTCTGATGGAACTCTACGTTTTATCTGTCTTACTACCTTGTTTTTGCAGCCATCTGAATTATTGCCACCAATAACTATTCTTGATGAACCTGAGCTTGGGCTTCATCCTTACGCAATTGTTTTGCTTGCTGAAATGATCTGCAGTGCAGCAAATCACACTCAAGTTATCCTAGCTACTCAATCGGTCTCGTTGGTCAATCAGTTCACGCCGCAAGACATCTTGGTAGTAGATCGTGTCGGAAGAGCTTCTAGCATAAAACGTCTTGATGAATCTGAGCTCGAGGTTTGGTTAGAAGATTACGCATTAGGTGAACTTTGGGAGAAAAATGTGTTTGGAGGACGTCCGCAGCAGTGAGGTCTACTCTCGTGCGAGTCGTCAATGCTAGGAAGCGTTTTGTGACTTCGGGTCTGAGGTTATGAAGAAAGTTTTTACTCTGTGCGAAGGGCAAACCGAAGAAGCCTTTGTAAAGAACATCTTAGTACCACATTTTCGAAGGCTTCAAAAAGAAATCCATCCGGTCATTTTGGAAACAAAATCGACGCCACTTAAGAAGTATCGAGGAGGTTTCAGTTCCTACAATAAAATTCGCAAAGATGTATTAAAGCTGTTGGATGACAGCAGTGCTGCTTGTGTCACTACTATGTTAGACTACTACGGCCTACCGAATGATTTTCCAGGGAAAGGCGAACTGTCAATGTTGCGGACACCTTATGAGAAGGTTAAGCATCTAGAGAAGGCCTTCAAAGAGGACATTAAGGAGCGTGCAGGTTTTAAACCTTTTTATCCTTATCTTTCGCTACATGAGTTTGAGGCATTACTTTTTGCAGAGCCACAGGCTATTATCGAAGCTAAGAGGTATTGTCGAGTCGAAGAAAAATTTGATGACTACATAAGCCAATTCAACAGTCCTGAAGAGATCAACGATGGCGAGGAAACGCATCCTTCTGCTCTTATCAAAAGGGCCTTTCCTAGTAGTTACAGCAAGGTCCGCGACGGGCTGATTATTTCGCAAAAGATAGGCCTAGATAAAATTCGTAGCAAATGCAGTCATTTCAATGAGTGGTTAAGCTATCTGGAAGCGCTTTGACTGTTGGTTAGCTCTCTGTGTCCTTTGTGTCTCTATGGTGAAAAAATAAAATAAACCACAGAGACACAAAGAACACAAAGATTACACAAAGAGCAGATTACAATTAAGGACACAAAGATTGCACAGAACTCATCAGCTCCCTTTGTGCTCTCTCTGTGTCCTCTGTGTCTCTGTGGTGAAAAAAAATAAAATAAACCACAGAGACACAAAGAACACAAAGAGAGCACAGAGAATAAACTAGAACACAAAGAACACAAAGATTACACAGAAAATAAGCTAGAACACAAAGAACACAAAGAGAGCACAGAGAGCAGATTACAATTAAGGACACAAACAGAGCACAGAGAATAAACTAGAGGCACAGAGAACACAAAGATGAATAGAGGATAAGAGATAGCCAAAGGAGTCGGAAATGAAAACGCTCTTTGATCTACACAGTTTAGTCATGGCCGACTATCGCGACTATGTACGCTCATTTATCTTGATATCAGACGAGCGGGCGCGCAGTTTCGTCGAAACAGCTTTTACCGAAGAAGGTCATTTTTGGCCAGAAACTCTGGTACAACTCAGTCCTGCTTATTTAGCCGGCTCAACGGTCGATGAGTTATCCAAAGAAGGTCTTATTGCGCCTGAGACAGCACGCATTTTTCGCCGGCCTAGTGATGAGCCTTACAGGCTCTATCGGCATCAAGAGGAGGCAATACGCAGCGTGCTTGAAGGCCACAGCATTGTAGTCACCAGCGGCACTGGTTCTGGAAAGAGTCTCTGCTATTTTCTTCCGATCATAAACAATCTGATCCGCAATCCTCAAACTGGTGATCGAGTTGCTGCACTGGTCGTCTATCCGATGAATGCGCTTGTAAACTCACAGTTTGAATGGCTGATGAATCTCAAGCAGCAGTACGAGAATCGTTTTGGGAGAGATTTCCCGGTTACCTTTGCCAAATATACAGGTGAGACGAGAGATTCGGAGCGAGATGAGATGCGGCGCAAACCACCGCAGATTTTACTTACCAATTACGTAATGGTAGAGCTTCTACTGGTTCGTCCAGAGGATCAGCGGTTTTTGGATCGTGTAGGAGGTGGGTTACGGTTTCTAGTTTTTGACGAGCTACACACTTACAGGGGCAGGCAGGGAGCAGATGTAGCGATGCTTGTGCGGCGATTAAAGGAGCGTTGTGCTGGGCCTAAACTTGTGCACATAGGTACCAGTGCTACTATGATTGCGCACCGCGAGGCTACATTTTTTCAGCGTCGGGAAACAGTAGCTAAGTTTGCGAGTGTGTTCTTTGGTCATCAGCTCAAAGCTGAGCAAGTTATTGAAGAGACGCTCGTACCTTTCAGCGAAGGAGGAAAGCCTTTACCGGAAGAGTTACAAAAGGCACTTTTAGAACCTCTAGACACGAAAGATTTTCGCCGACACCCGTTAGTACGTTATCTCGAATATGAATTAGGAATCGAGCAAGAAGCAGGTGGGCGTCTTAAACGGCGGGTTCCTAGGCCGCTTTCAGAAATAGCAGGTCAGCTATCGGAAGTAACGGGTATAGATTCACAGTCATGCGCTAAAGCTCTTCGAGATTTACTAGTGGTTGGCAGTACTCCGGCTAATGGCAGCGGTCCCCTATTTGCGTTCAAGCTACATCAGTTCATCAGTCAGGGTGGAACGCTTTATGCGACGCTTGAAGATAGGCTTCGGCGCGAGTTTTCGCTAGAAGGGCAAGTTCAAGCCAGTGAAGGGCGACTTTTTTTACCGGTGAAGTTTTGTCGGCAATGTGGGCAGGACTATTATCATGCCTTACAGACGGACAATCAGTTTCTACCGCATCCACTTGGAGCTGAACCTGACGAAGAAGCACTGGAAGGCAAGCAGGCTGGTTATCTCATGCTAGCCTATGAAGAGAACGATTGGTCTCCTGAGCAAATACCTGAGGAGTGGTATAACGCTAAGGGCAAGCTCAAGAGCAACTATCGGCAGCGTATTCCGCAAGAGGTATGGGTATCGCCGGACGGATCGTTCAGTCGTCAGTCAAAGAGAAACCTGCTGAAGATGTGGTGGCAACCGGAGCCATTTTCGTTATGTCTTGCGTGCGGTGAGTTCTACACTGCACGAGAGCGGGAATTCGTAAAGTTGAGTGTGCTATCGAGCGAAGGAAGGTCTAGTGCTACGACAATTCTTACGACTTCGTTGCTAAGGCATGCCAGCTCAACTAGGGCAGCGCGGGACAAGCTGCTCACGTTTACTGACAATCGGCAGGATGCTTCTTTCCAAGCTGGCCATTTCAACGACTTTGTGCACGTAGGGTTGTTGCGTGCAGCTCTTTATGCAGCACTCAAGGCTGAGAAGGAACTGACTTTCGACCGAATTGCCCAGGCAGTCACAAAGGCGTCAGGATTGAATATCTCCGATATTGCTAAGAATGTCGATCTTGATCCAGGCTCATCTGCAGCGAAGGACGTTTGGCAGGCATTTACAGATCTTACGGAGTATAGATTGTACTATGATTTGCAGCGAGGTTGGCGAGTTAACCAGCCGAACTTAGAGCAGTAGGGCTTTTGAAGGTAGAGTATCGAGGACTGGATGAAGTTTGTCAAAGTAGCGAGCTTATAGAGCTTGATACTTCGCTTGCCAAGGCAACTTTTGAAGATCGGAAGCTTTTGCTTAGGGTGTTATTGGATCATTTTCGAAGAAAGCGTGCTATACATGCAGAAGTATTCAGTCAAACATTTCAGCAGCAGCTACGGCGGCGTGCCGAGCAGTACTTGAACGAGTTTTGGGGACTAGATCCGGACTATGACGAGCTGAGACCTGCAAATCAATTTCTGCTTGAAGGAAAATCCCCGCGAGAAGTAGAAGGGCTCAAACTTGGAGAGCGTAGCCTAATAGGGCGATTTCTGCTAGCTAGACTCAAGTTGGACAAGACAAACTATCGACAGTTTTTAGAAGGTCTTTTAGATCTTCTAGTAAGGCACGGTATACTTTTCCGGCTGGAGTCGATTGAAGATCATCGGCTTTATCAACTTGACGCGGCGTGTTTGCGGTGGTGTCTTGGAGACGGTTCAGCACCATCTGTTGATCCTCTTTATTCACGTCGTGCAACCGGTGAGATAAGTCTGGAAAGCACTAGGCCGGTTAATGCTTTTTTCAAGAAGTTCTATCAAGCGGAACCTGCTAATCTTGCAGCTTTGGAAGCTAGAGAGCATACAGCTCAAGTGGTAAGGCCTGGAGAGCGTGAGCGCCGCGAGCACCGTTTTCGCTTAAACGCAAGCGATCACAAGGAGCTTGGACGTAGGCTGCCTTACCTAGTCTGTTCACCGACGATGGAGCTTGGCGTAGACATTGCTGATCTTGATCTTGTGCACTTAAGGAACGTGCCGCCGACACCGGCAAATTACGCTCAGCGTAGTGGTCGCGCTGGACGGCAAGGGCAGCCGGGTTTAATCCTGACCTACTGTGGTGCGTTCAATAGCCATGATCAGTACTTCTTTCGTCGCCGAGCAGAGATGGTAGCAGGCAGTGTGCGTCCGCCTCGGCTAGATTTGACTAACGATGCGTTGCTTAAGGCGCATATTCACGCTGTTTGGCTCGCTCATTTACGTCTACCTCTTAGTAACTCGATAGAAACCGTCATCGACACTGATCGGGAAGAGCTAGCTCTTAAAGAGCATGTAGCAGAGCAGCTTCGGCTGAGCGAAGCTAAACGCACTGCAATCAAGGAAAGTGTTCATCAGATCCTAGCTTCAGACAAAGAAATGCTTACTGCCAATAGCTGGTTTAACGAGCGCTGGATCGAGCAAGTTATTGACGAGGCAGGGCGAGAGTTTGATAGGGCATTTGATCGCTGGAGGGAGCTTTACCGAGCGGCAAAGCGTCAGTTACATGCAGCTAGGGCTGAGGAAGACAGAGCTCGAACGCGCGAAGAGCAGGAGAAAGCTAAGGCTAAACAAGTTGAAGCTCGGCATCAGCTCAATCTACTTCTTCAACTAGATGTTATGCGTGAAGAGGGAGATTTTTATCCTTATCGGTATCTTGCCAGTGAGGGATTCCTACCTGGTTATAACTTCCCTGCTCTACCGGTACGTGCTTGGGTTCCGCGAGGGGTAGAAGGCGAATTCATTTCTCGGCCGCGATTTTTAGCTATTCGTGAGTTTGCGCCAAGGAGTTTGTTTTATCATGAGGGCAGCCGGTGGGAGTGTATAGCTTTTCAGGCACCACCTGGGGGCCTTGAAGAGAGAAAACGCAAAAAGCGGCTTTGTCTTACTTGCCAGGCATTTTCAGAGCCTGAAGCCGAGATTTGCTCAGCTTGTCAAAGCCAGTTTCGAGGTGATAACAGTCGTCTTACTACTTTGCTAGACCTGCCCAACATTCGTATGAAGCGACGAGCTCGCATTACTGCCGACGAAGAGGAGCGCCAAAGGCGCGGTTACAAGCTACAGACCTACTTTCAGTTCGACTCAGCGGGAAGGGGTCGCATTCAGAAAGCCGACGTAGTCTGCCAAGGCAGAGCGGCGTTACATCTGACTTATGCAGCAGCGGCTACAATTTTGCGGCTCAACCTTGGTTGGCGAAGCGAGGCTACTGGGTTTGCTGTAGACTTGGAAAGCGGAGAAGTTCTTACTTCATCCGAGCTAGAAGAGCGTTCCTCTCGCTATCACAAGCCAGAAAGGAGAGTAGTAGAAAGGCTCATGCTCGCTGTTCAGACTACCCAGAACCTACTTCTTGTCCGATTGTTGCCAGAATGGCGACAAGACACGACGTTCGAGGCAACGCTACGGTATGCCCTCAAACGTGGTGTAGAGGAAGCGTTTCAGCTTGAAGAGACGGAGCTTGTAGCTGAATCTGTTGGCGATAAGGAGCATCGGGCGATACTGTTTTATGAAGCGGCGGAAGGTGGTGTTGGAGTGCTGAGAAGGCTGGTTGAGGCACCGGAAGCTTTGTCTGAGATAAGCAGAAGTGCGCTTGAAATTTGTCACTTTGACAAAGACGGCAATGATTTAAAGCCTGATTGCCATGCGGCTTGCTACGAATGCCTACTTAATTTTGGAAATCAGCTGGAGGCGCTTCAACTTAACCGGCATAAGATTCGGCAGGCACTCCTAGATTTAGCGACAAGTAGGACTGAAGCGTGGATACAAGGAAGGGCAAAAGAGGAGCATCTAAAGTGGTTGAGGTCTCTTACTGATCCTCGTTCGGAGCTAGAGCGTCGTTTCTTAGAAGTTTTGGCTGAAGGTGGTTATAGGCTTCCTGATGAAGCACAAAAGCCGATACCGATGGTGCGTTGTATACCGGACTTTTTCTATGAACCTAACATCTGTGTCTTCTGTGACGGTGCTGTTCATGACAAGCCAGAGCAAGTTGCAATAGATCGGTCAATTAGACAAGAGCTTTATCGGCAAGGTTACAGAGTTATAGTAATTCGCTACGACGAAGACTTACATCGACAGATAGAAAAGTTTGCCGAAGTATTCAAGCAATAATTTTCTCCTTCTCTCTTTGTGTTCCCCGTGCCTCTGTGTTCTTTGTGCCCTCTTTGTGTTCTTTCTGTCTCTGCATTCTGCTTTGTACTTCCTTTGTGTCTCTGTGGTTTGTTCTATTTGCTCCCTTTGTGCCCTTTTGTAATCTGCTCTCTGTGTAATCTTTGTGTCCTTTGCGCCTCTGTGCTCTCTAGTGTTCTCTGTGTTCTAGCTTATTTTCTGTGTAATCTTTGTGTTCTTTGTGTTCTAGTTTATTCTCTGTGCAACCTTTGTGTTCTTTGTGTCTCTGTGGTTTATTTTATTTTTCACCACAGAGACACAGAGGACACAGAGGTTTCACAAAGATAGCTGATGGGTCTCTATGTAATCTTTGTGTCCTTTGCGCCTCTGTGCTCTCTTAGTGCTCTCTG
>JANWYG010000022.1 GCA_025057015.1 Blastocatellia bacterium | reverse complement strand
ACTCTCAGTCTCGTAACTTAAATCTCTCGGTCGCTCTCTTTACTCTCTATTCGGTTTTCAAACATCAGCTGCCTGCCCCCAGGCTCCAAAAATCTATTCTATATCTCAATCACCTTACTACTGTCAACCCCTGAAAGCAGGGGAGGCTCTCTTTCTTCTCTTTGCAACCCAATCGTCGCTTGAAATATTAAACAACCTTTGAGGAATCCTAGGAGAAGCAATTGACGATTTTACAAAAACCTCAGTCTTTGTCAATACCTTTTTCCCACTTCCCGCAAAAGATCCCGCCGCTGAGTGCTCCTTAAGCCAGCAAGTAATCTTAGCCCATCCATGTCTAGCATGCTTACCAACCAGCACCCCAAGATGTCCTCCCCTAACCAGCACAAAACTTTTGTCAACGCTACCCACTGCCTCTAATACAGCACCTACCGAGTCGGGATGACCTATAATATCTTCCCGGCCCGCGATCGCTAGATAAGGTACGCTAATCTTGCTCAAATCAACATACCTACCGCCCAACTTGAGCTTGCTTAGGAACAACTTGTTTTTTACTACTACCTCACTAAAAAACTGCTTGAACGCATCACGAGGATAGGCCACAAAGTCCTCAAACCAGCGCTCCATAGACTCATAGCTGGCCACATACTCCTCATCCCATAGATTTAATATAAAGTTAAACGGCAACAAAAAATTCTTCACTGGCTGTAGCATCCGGAATACAGTCCGAGAAAGCATCGGAGGTACGCCCTGTAGCAGCTCAGCCAAGGTTGTTAAAGGCCGCTCCAACTTCTTTGCCAACTCATGATAAACTGGTATACGTGTAAAGTCGCAGGGCGTAGCTATAGCTATGATGCTCTCAACCCGATTGAGGCGATCAAGAGCAGCAAACATATTGCAAAAGATACCGCCCATACAGTACCCTAGAAGCGTTATCCGCGGTGCACCGCTGGTAGCTCTTACCACCTCTACACAGCGCTCTATATTCTTTACATAATCCTCCAACCGCAAGTGCCTGTCTTGAACAGTTGGAGCTCCAAAGTCAATGAGAAACACATCAAATTCATAATCAAGCAAGTACCGTACGAAGCTGTGCCCAGGCCGCAGATCATAGATCTGGGGCGTTACCATAAGCGGCGGAATTATCAATATGGGCGGATGCGGAGATTTAACTTCCTGCCAGTAACGCCTAAGCTTGAGACACCGCTCATATATTAAGTATTCAGAAGGAGTTTCCCGAAATTTGGTTATATACTTCGAAGTCAACAATCGAACGGCATTAAAAGTTCTGACCGTGCCCTTGTAAAACTCTCTTTTTAGCGAATGCTCAAATTCTTCTAGAACGGTCTCTACGTATTCTAGATCCATCTCATCCTTTAAACATGTTTTTAAGTACAAACCAAACATTAGCCGGCCGCTCAGCAAGCCTTCTCATAAAATACGGGTACCAATGGCTACCATAAGGAACATAGACACGTACGTTGTACCCCTCGCGAGCTAGCTTCTCCTGTAGATCTCTCCTAACACCGTAAAGCATCTGAAATTCAAATGCTTTTTTGTCGATCCCCTTCTTGGCAGTATACTCTACTGCAGCATTGATCATCGCCTCATCATGAGTAGCCAACCCATGATAAATCCCGCTATCAAGCATCATCTGCATCAGTACTATATAATTAGCATCGGTATCGCTCTTCTTAGGAAAAGCTACAGATGCCGGCTCGTCATAAGCTCCTTTGCAAAGTCTTATGCTAGCCCCTTCCTTTAAAAGCGCCTCTACATCGGCCTTACTTCTATATAGATATGCTTGAATCACTATGCCTACGTTATCAAATTTCGAACGAAGCTGCCTAAAAGCCTGCAGCGTAGCATCAGTATGACCTGAATCTTCCATGTCTATGCGAACAAATCTCTTACAACTAGCTGCTTTCTCTACTATCTTCGAGGCGTTCTTAACAAACAAGTCAAAATTTATGTCAAGTCCCAGTTGAGTTGGTTTTATCGATACACCACACTTAAGATCCCGCTCGTTAATTGTGTCCAGAATCCTGGCATACTCTTCAACTTCGGCATTTGCCTCAGCTTCGTTCTTTATCGACTCACCAAGATGATCGAACGAAGCAGCTATTCCTCGTGAATTGAGCTCCTTGACTACTTCTACCGCCTGCTCTATCGTCTCTCCTGCTACAAAACGCTTGGTGACCTTGTTGAAAATCTTCATCTTGGTCAGAACATTCTTCAACCCCTCTTGCCTAGATAGATACAGAAGTGCATTCTTCGCTACCATAGGTACCTACCAGAAAAGTTTTGCCCAAGATTATACTAGAAGACAATGTAAGTTCAACGACTAGAACACTTGCGCAGAACGTACATCTTCGACCGCCTCATCGCCTCTGAACAAAACAGCTTAAATCTTATCTCCTTCGCATCTACAAATCCTCTTTCCAGCAAATGGCCGTATACATCTATCTCGTGATCGAAGTGCATAGGATGGGCTTTAGTGGCTCCAAAGTAAGCCGAAAGTATCATCATCCCTGCTACTGAAAGTCTGTCAACCAAGAAGTCTAGCACCGGCTGCGGCTCATAGAGATGCTCAAGGACATCCAAAAGGATTATCGTATCAAATGAGTCACTAGCTATCTCCTCGTGTGAGCTCACAAACCGAATACTTACCCCCTGCTTCTTTGCCTGCCAACGCGCATATTCCTTACTGCGACCCTCGACATCCAGGTAGGTCACATCGTTACCTTGCTTAGCCAAAGCTATGCTCAAGTCTCCTATACCGCCGCCATAGTCTAGAACTCGACCCTTCGCAAGTCTCAGTATATCCATAGTAAAAACTATATGCTTATAAGAGAGGTGAAACTGAGCTAAGTCGTAGATATAGTAAGCCGAGTTATCAACATACCACTTTTCCACTTCCTGCCTCGTAGTAGGGCGCTTAGCCTGCCAATCCTCGGCAAGCTTTGCCGTGCTTGTAACTAGAAGTGTTTCTACCTTCTGAGGACAATCGGAGGTAAACTCTACAAGCTCCTCTACGGTTCTTCTATAGTTTGCCTCCGCCTGCTTGGAAGCCATCCGCGTCATCGTCCAAGAAAACAGCGTAAGTACCAGGTGCGGTAAGATGAACCAAGAGAAATTTGCTATACCTACTACTAACGCAAGTGGTAATACCAGACGCAGTTGTAGAGCAAGATGACTAGCCAGTAAGAGTAGTAAAAACCTAAGTAAACTGCCTTCTGAGCTTAGAAACAATATTACAGCGCAGTCAACAAGCAGGTATACCGCTGCTGGCCAGCGCGGTTCGCTCCGCAAATCGCTTCGCTTAAACACCAAGCGCATCGCAAAGTTAGACGAAAATACTGCTGCAGCAGCCAGCCAATAGACGAAATCAAAAAATCCTGCAGCTAGAAGCACTCCCGACAGAATCCACCTGATCTTCACCGTCCAGTAGTACTTTTTAGCTTTCTCAACAGTCATCGAAAGGTACTTCGGCAAGTAGACGTAGCAGTAAACTAAGGCAAAAGATAGCAACACTTCGAGTAAGGAAATTCCCTTTTTAGTTGCGTAAACAAACAAACCAGCGACAAACAGAGAAATGTACACTACCGCAACTATCTTGTACCTCAGCAGGAAACTTCTTTGCTCAGAATAGTTCAACGAGTTAGCTCCCAACACATATGCGCTAGCTCTGGCAGAATTAGTTTTTCTAGAGCTAGGCGTACCGCTGCAGGTGATCCAGGAATGGAAATTATGATCTTTCCCCTGTAGCTACCAGCTGTAGCACGAGACATTATCGCTGCAGAACCGATATCTAGATAGCTTAGATATCTAAAAATCTCGCCAAAACCTGGCAAACGTTTCTCCAACAGGGAGTCTATCACATCGAAGGTCCTGTCACGCTTGGAGATACCCGTACCACCGTTAAACACCGCTGCTTCACAATCTGGCATTCCACCTATAAGCTCTACTACAGCTTTGATCTGCTCCGGTTCATCAGGCACTATTTTGTAAAACACTACCCGATGCCCGGCACTCTCTAGAGACTCCTTTAACATCTTCCCGGAAACGTCATTTTCAACTTTCCTACTGTCGCTTACCGTAACCAGAGCGCACTTTATAGGCTTTTTAGCCTTCTCCTTGTGCTCCACAGAACCCATTTCTTGAAGCCCTAGCTTAACTCTCTATAAACCGCAAAAAGCCTATCAGAACGGACTAGCTATTACAAGTGCACGGGCAACGGAGCCTTTGGGCAGAAACTTCTGCCCCTTGTCTAGCACTACCAACGCGTGTGCTCCTAGCATCGAACTCAGCACCCCTGATCCTTGATTTGGCATAAGTTCCGCGTAGAAGCGCTGATTGCATAGCTTGAGTTTCGCACGCAGGAAAGTAGTACGATCTCCCTTAGACCTTGCGTCTGAGTCTAGGATCACGTCTATTTGTGGCAAAGTGAAAGGTGGAGTACAGCCGCTGGCTTTAAGGATTGCCGGACGGACAAAAAAGAGGAAAGAAAGAAAGCTCGATACCGTGTTGCCAGGAAGGCCAAAGAAAGGCTTATCTCGTAGCATAGCAAATACAACAGGCTTACCGGGTTTCATCGAAACACGCCAGAAGAGTATCTCTGCACCCATTTCCTGCAAAACTTCTTTGACATAGTCATAGTCTCCCACGGAGACTCCACCGGTAGAGACTACCATATCAGCTTGCAGGGCAAACTCTATGGCAGAGCGAAGGTCGAATCGATTATCTCGTGCTATAGGATGAATCATCTGAATAGCTCCGCTGCTACGTACAAGTGCAGCTAGCGAGTAACTATTCGAATTGACGATCTGTCCGGTTGCTGGACGTTCATCTATTTCAACAAGCTCATCACCTGTAGGTACTATAGCTACCAGCGGGCGACTATAAACACAGAGGTAAGATCTCGCAGAAGCTAGAACGCCTATGCAGGCAGCATCTAGTCGCGTACCTCTTGCTACCAGCAGTTGTCCTTGTTTGACATCCTCGCCTTTAGGACGTACGTTTTGTCCTACTTTAACCGGCTCGAAGACCTTAACTATTTTGCCTTCAGCTTTGGTTACCTCAACTACCACGACAGCATCTGCGCCTTCAGGCAGGACGGCACCAGTCATTATCCTTACAGCTTGGCCTTCACCCAGAGTCACCGTCGGCATCTTACCTGCAGGCAAGTCTTCCAAAACAGACAAAATGGCCGGTGCGTCCTGCGAAGCACTTGCTACATCAGAAGCTCTCACTGCATAGCCGTCCATGGCAGAGCAGGTAAATGGGGGGACAGACTCAGCAGCGTATACGTCTTCGGCAAGGACGCGGCCCAAGGCTGACAGCAAGTCAACTCGCTCAATACTGCGCGGATAAATCCTCTCAAGAACAAGGCGTTGTGCCTCTTCTACACTGATAAGCCCTTCCGCCACTTACAAGTCTCCCGATGTAACAGTCCAAATTAGAAGAATCTGACCGTGTAGGTAAATCTTACGCCACGACCTATCTCCGGAGCTAGATCTTTGATAAACGACAGATGATTACGGTAGAGCCTGTTGCCTAGATTGAAGCCGTTTATCGAAAATACGTGTGCAGCATGCTGCTGAAACAGTGTATACGAAGCCGTAAGATTGAAGATCGTATAACCTGCTGTCGGAGTTTCTATGGCGAAGGTTTGCTTCTGACTACGGGCCATTATCGTCTCCGGGAGAAGAGAAAGCCCTCTGTATCTGAACTCTAGCCCAAGCCGACCACGTAAAGGAGGTATACGCGGTAACGGTAAATTCGTACGCTTTAGCTCAGCATCGACAGCATCCAGTCCAGCATTCAAAAACAGATAGTCGTGCAGCTTCAGCTCAGTGCCAAGCTCTATTCCAGCAAACCTGCTGTCCGCTTGCTTAAACTCAGCTACTGGCAGGCCATCTTCGAACTCACCGGTCGGTGCTAGAAACACAAAGTCGCTGATGTTGTAGTAATACAGATTAGCCTCTGCTCGCAAGCGACTCGAGCTATACCTAAGCGCCAGGTCTATACCATCAGTACGCTCTCGGTTGAGGTTTGCGTCACCGATTTCAAAGGTAAGCGTACCGATATGAGGGCCGTAATTATAAAGCTCTTCAAGCGCAGGTGCACGGTAAGAATGAGTGTAATTCACCACGAAGACTGCATTCTCAAACGGTGAGAAGCTAAGACCGGCAGCACCAGAAAAGCCAGTGAAAGCTCGGTCTCGTATCGCTCCGCCCGAGGGGCCATCATACCTACCGATATTTAGCGGCATACGGCGAGTCCCGAAAGGATCTGCTTGGAAAACCGTAGCGTCATACCTATTTGTCTCCACTCTACCGCCAAACTGAAATTTCACGCCGCTGCTAAGTCTTACTTCTTCAAGTAAGAAAGCGGCAAAATTGTTGTGTTCTACCGGCGGAGCAAGTGCTTCAGCACCGTCGACTCGATATCGGCGCAATAACCCAGAAAAACCAAACGTACCACTCAAGCGACCAGTTCGAGTCTGATCAAAGTAAGTGCGATAGCTAAACTCTCTGTTACGAAAGATACTTCCAACAGCGGTGATACCCGAGCTAGATTCTATTTCTTCCATCCTATAGTTATTGTAGTTCAGCGAATATCTGATATTTTCTATAGCAGATGAGCTTCTAAAGCCACCACTAAGCCTCAGGTTGTGGTTAGTTGCACGGTTAAGTATGTCGACCTCTTCATGATCCTCGTGTAACCTTCCTCGCCAAGCCGCAGGATGTCTAAGTTCATCATCGTGATGATGGCCTTCGAACTGACCGGCAAACGGAACACCATAGCGAACGTTGTTGTAAGAGTAGCTAAGGCTAAGGTAACTTCGGCTGCCATAGTATCCAAATCCACCGCGTCCGTTCGTCATGCGAGTTTGCGAGTTAGGAATCTTGCCCTCAGGCGTATCGTAGTTACCTGTTCTCTGGCCGCTACCGCTACCCCAGAAGAGGAAACTTCCACGCCCATATTCCAGCCCACCACCGCCTCCGCCTAAGGCATTAGTAGTACCGCCAAGACCGGTAAGATAGCCTCTGAGACCGCCATGCGGCCGATCATGTAATTCGTGATGACCAGTAACAGCATTCACCACCCCACCGACGGCGTTGCTACCATAAAGCAAGGTAGCAGGGCCTTTTACCACTTCAACTCTATCTAAAGACAGCACATCTACAGGATCGCTGTGGTCACCAGACTGTGAGGCCAGCGAGCCTATGCGCATTCCATCTTGTAACACTAGAACTCGATCGCCATCAAAGCCTCTTATGACAGGTCTAGCCGGTCCAGGCCCAAAAGCCCGCTTTGCTATCCCATCGCCTATCTTATTACCCAATGCTTCGCCAAAAGAAGGCTGCGCACTGAGTGCTAGCTTGAGCGAATCGATCACCGTAACCGCCTGGAATGCCTCAAAAGTACTTTGTTCTTTAGCATTTACCGTAACAGTTATCGGGTCTTGAGTGAGCAGTGCTATCTCAAAATCTACTTGAACCTGAGCTCCTTCAACTTTGACTTGCCTAAGTATGTCTGGGAACCGATCAAGATGAGCTATCAAAGTATACGTACCGTCTGGCACGTCTCTAAACTCATACCTACCGTCGAGGTCAGTCTCCACGGATCTACCCAGCTCCGAGATAATGACAAGCACTTTTTGGACAGGCTTACCGCTATCACCCAGCCTAGCAGTACCACTAATCGTAGCAGTTTGGGCAAATACTGTTAGACTTAGAAAAAGCATGTTTATTGCGGTAAGGAAAAATCTATGCATAATCCTCTACTCCTTAGTAGTCTAAAATTCCCAGTTTTTGAGAAGTTCTAAGCTGACCAAGAAGGAGGACTACGTTTGGGTATAGCGATAATAAGTAACCTAGGACAGAATTTTGCTTCGTAAGAAGAATAACTGTAACTTTTTTGAAGAACATCCAGCCACTTTACTTGCAGATTTATTACTGCAAGTTGATAAGAGCTACAAAGGCAGCTTTGGACGACAGAAAGCTGCCTGTATTCGCCTTCATCTTCCTCAAAAGCAATGCTACTACTTACAGGTGAACTGAGAAGATGCAAGAAAAAGTGAGACGAGCAACAAAGCAGCAGAAGAAGACATACTAGCTTGTTAAGTTGCCCGCTCATTTGTTTATATGTTCAAATAATGTATTATTTTTCAACAATTTAGCGTAACATTTAGAATCCTATAAAGCAAGCACAAACGGCAAGTACTTTATGTAGGGAAGCAAGTATAGGCGAAGTGACATAAACCGCATTTTAATGCAGTGATTGATTTGACAACTGACAAATGAGTGATAATTTGTTTGGCTACTCATAAAGGGAGAAGGTATCGATGCGAACTAGGCTTTTATTCCTAATAGCAGCACTGGCGATCGTAAGTTACGTCTCAACATCGGTAAGCAGTGCCGATGAAGGCATGTGGACGTTTGATAATCCGCCGCTGAAGCAACTCAAAGAGAAGTATAATTTTGAACCTACCAAGGAATGGCTCGACCATGTTCGACTGTCTTCAGTGCGCCTCAATGACGGTGGTTCAGGGTCTTTTGTTTCGTCCGACGGACTGATAATGACCAACCACCATGTAGCAAGTGGGCAGCTAGCCAAGCTTTCCACTCCGGAGCGCGATCTGTTAAAGACAGGTTTTTATGCAAAGACGCAGCAAGAAGAGCTGCGATGTCCAGATCTAGAAGTCAACGTGCTTGTATCCCTAGAAAACGTAACCGAACGCATACAGAATGCTACTAAAGGAGTAGATGAAAAGAAGGCTGAAGAGCTGCGCAGTGCAGAGATAGCCAAGATAGAGAAAGAATCAACCGAGCAGACAGGCCTAAGGTCTAACGTCATTACTCTCTACCAAGGAGGTGAGTATTGGCTCTACAGGTTCAAGAAGTACACAGATATAAGGCTTGTCTTCGCACCAGAGCAGGACATAGCCTTTTTTGGAGGCGATCCGGATAATTTCACCTATCCACGTTTCAATCTAGACGTCACTTTCTTAAGAGCCTATGAAGACGGCAAACCCGCAAAGACAGAGCATTACTTCAGGTGGAGTTGTAACGGCCCAAGCGAAGGTGAGTTGGTCTTCGTCTCTGGCAATCCCGGTTCTACTGACAGGTTACAGCCTTTCGCTCAACTAGTTTTCGAAAAAGAATTCAGTAATCCTCTATCTTTGCAAGTACTACGCCGGCTACGAGAAAAGCTCATGGAGTTTAGCAATCGAGGAGCTGAGCAAAAGCGCATAGCAAAAGACCTTCTCTTCAGTGTAGAAAACTCGCTCAAAGCTATAAACGGTCATCAAGAGGGGTTATCGGATCCAAAAGTGATGGCAAAAAAGAAAGCCGATGAAGACGAACTACGCAAGAAGGTATCAGAAAGAGCTGACCTACAAAAGCTCTACGGGGATGCTTGGTCGAGTCTAGACGTTATTTATCAGAAGCTTCCAGAAGTAAGCAAGCGTGCTGCCTATTCCAGAATAAGGTTTTCACGCCTATTCTCCATAGCTACCGACATAGCCCGCTATGCCACAGAGCTCAAAAAACCCAATACTGAGCGACTGCCACAGTACAGAGATTCGAACTTGGAGTCTTTCAAATTTAGGTTACTCTCGCCCGCACCGATATACAAAGACTTCGAGGAATTTCTGCTCACTCACTCTCTAGAAGAATCGCTAGAGGCGCTTGGTAAAGACGACGAGTTTGTTCAAACTGCTCTTGGCGGACGTAAACCTTCCGAGGTAGCCAGAGAAGCAGTGGCAAATACCAAGCTGATGGACGTAGATTACCGCAAGAAGCTGTTAGAAGAAGGAGCTGAGGCGATACAGAAATCCGGCGATCCGATGATAGAACTGGCCTTAAGGCTCGATCCAATTTCCCGCAAGCTACAGAACTTGCTCAAAGACGAGTATGAAAGCAAGATAACCGCTGCTACGGAAAAGATTGCCAAAGCTAGGTTCGCCGTCTACGGCAAGAGCATACCGCCTGATGCAACTTTCTCTTTGCGCCTCAGTTACGGTACTGTCAAGGGTTATGAGATAGGCTCAACATACGTGCCCTACAAGACAACCTTCTATGGCCTATATGACAGAGCGGCAAGCTTTGACAACAAACCGCCTTATAATCTGCCCGAACGAGTGATAGCACGAAAGACTGCTCTAGATCTTTCTACTCCTTTCAATTTCGTCTGCACGGCAGACATAATAGGCGGGAATTCAGGCAGCCCGGTTATTAATAAAAATGCTGAGATAGTAGGGCTAATCTTTGATGGCAACATCCAGAGCTTGCTATGGAACTACCTCTACTCGGACGAGAAAGGCCGCGCCGTAGCAGTACATAGCGCAGGAATAATAGAAGCGCTGCGTAAGATATACGACGCTGACGCTCTTGCAGATGAACTACAGGGTAGACAGAAGGAGTAAAGATTGATTGCTGCTGTTGCAGCAATCAACCTCTATTAAGGTTTTACGAGTACGGTGCCTGAATCAGGATCGGAAGGATCTGGTAGCCATGTACTACCGTCGGAGAAGTCCACTTGTCGCAGCAATATAGTCCCTGTTATTGGAGAAGGCATAGAGGCCGCATCAAAGATAAATGTTTCTTTGATGATCGAATCCTTCCCAGGCTTAATGTTGCGTTTTGACTTAAACTCCTGGACGACAGTTTTTCCACTTTTATCCCTAAAACGGAATGCCCAATGCAGCGCCGTAATTTGCTTGTCCGACCTATTTAGCAGCTTGAATTCCATAGTCCACCGGTTTTGGGCAAGCCCTATAGGCACGGCACTCCAACCCGGAGAAGTGCTATCTGCTGCGAGGCTATTCGAACAGGCTATCTTGCTTACTTCAAATGGCAGCTCTTGTGAAGGTACTTCTATCCATACTAAAGAAAGCATAAGCGCAAAAAGCATCGCTTTACCTCCTCAGTTAGAACCTAAAGCGGACGCCGAGCTGAGCTTGTCGCGGCTCGCCAAATCCGCTGCGCACCGTTCCATCAAAGTTGAATGTCAACGGTCTCGGTATGCTAATCAAGTTGCGGCTGTTGAAGATATTGAATATCTCAGCCATAAATTCTAACTGCTTAACTTCATCCACTTTAAAGACTTTGGAGAAACGTAGGTCAAGAGAAGTAAAGGCGTTTTCTTTCCTAAGCGTATTACGCTTGATAGTCGTGCCTGGTCCTCGTCCAGGTACTGAATCAGGTTGTGCCGAACGCCCCTGGAAAATAGCCGTAATATTTATGCCATAAGGGCCGTTATATACTCCGAAAAAGTTAAAGCGGTGCCGCTGATCGCGGTCAGAATAGTTATACTCCAGCTTCAGATTATTAATATCAGCATAGCGAAAAGTAAACGGATCGCGTTCGTTGTCGTCGTCTGAAAAGTCCCAAGAAAGCAGGTAGTTAGCTTGGAACTGGAAGCGTTTGCTGTAGCGCTTATTCACCACGAAGGTTATACCTCGAAACAGCGACCTTGCTGAACTTTCAGTAGTAGCTACTTCACCGACACCCGATCCATCCGGCCTAGAAAACACGGCCACGCCACCATATAACAGGGGATCGTTACGGTCTATGTACCTGGTCAATCTGGTAGCAAGCGCATAGTTAAAGGTAACGGAAAAAGACAGATCCGTCGCAAGCTCGCGCTCTATACCCAAAGCACATTGTACCGTCCTAGGGTTTCGGAAATTCCTATCAAAGACGCGCACCCCAGGATTAAAAGGTACGAAGCCTTTAGTAGAGACTATGCCCGGATAGACTGGAAAAGCTGAAACAGGTACGTTAATAGGTGGTTTAGCCAAAAAGCCAGCAAAGAATATATTACCAGAAATAGCCCCATCCGTGTTGCGAGGTCCGGCCTGCACTAGCCCTGGAATACGAGCATAGAAGATACCTGCGCTACCACGTATTACAGTCTTACCATCGTTAGCAGGATCATAGGCAAAGCTAAAGCGAGGCTGCCAGCCATCGGTAAAGTCAGGTATCGTGCCGTCTGACGGAAAGCGAGGATCGCCTATGAACTGCCCATAGCGAGTCTGCGATATAGGACTAATTATTTCAGGAAAAAATTGGCCTTCCCACCGCAAGCCATAGTTGATGGTAAGATTTGGCCTTATTTTCCAAGAGTCTTGGCCATAGAAAGCTGGCTCGTGATTTACTATTACTTGGCTACCGGCCTCCTCGACTGTTCGGCCACCTAGTGGTGCAAATTGCAAGTAAAATGCAAGCCCATCAACGCTCCTGCGGTCAATGTAGTCGACAAAGCCCTTTATAGCGGCATCTATTGTCGGTCCGGCAAAGATATATCTACCGCGGGCAAACCCTATGAACACCTGTGCTGCCCGAGTATAGTTATAGTCAAAACCAAACTTTAGACTATGGTTGCCACGAATAAGAGACAGGTTATTAGTAAATTGTATCCTGCGGTCAACAAGCGGCACTGGCAGAAAGAACGGTCTACCAAACCGATAGGAAATATCGCCTGCGAACGTACCTATAGTCGTATCAGGCAAATCTGGGCCGTCATAGAACCTAGGCCGATTTTCCCTAGCAAACTGAAAGCGAAATTCGTTTAAAAACGTCGGTGAAACAGTTGACACAAGCTGAGTAATAAAGGCATTGGTATTATTCTCTTCGCGACCGTTTGCACTTCGCCCCCAGGTAGGCACATCGAAAGTACCGTTGATTTGTTTAGCTTTGCTGTAATTATGTCTTATGGTCAAGTAGTTGCGCGGCGTAACTACCCAATCTACTTTTGCAAGCAAAGCAATAGCATCGTTAGTACGTTCAATTTGTCCTTGCTCGTTGGGAGAATTAAACCTCGTAGCAAATATTTGCACTAATCTAGGATCTACGCTGTTAGGCTTGGTGCTAGTACCTTCGTTTTGGTCATAGGCAAAGAAGAAGAATGCTTTGTTCTTCTTGATAGGCCCTCCTAAATTACCGCCAAACTGGTAGTTACTGAAGTCATCCTGTGGAAGACCCGCTCTGACAGCATCTATGTTTTGGCTAGTCAGCTTCTGATCACGGAAGAAGAAGAAGGTAGAACCTTTGAACTCGTTTGTGCCGGACTTCGTAACCACATTGATAAAAGCACCCGAAGAGCGTCCAAATTCAGGTGCAGCACCAAAAGTGACTACTTGAAACTCTTTAACAGATTCGAGACTGATAGTAAATTTCGGACGCTGTCCCCCTCGTTGCTCTCCAAAGAACGGATTATTTGCGTCCGAACCGTCTATAGAGAGATTATTGTGTATACCTTTCTGACCATTTATGGTTAGCTCATCGCCGTCAGGCCCCTGCACCACAGACACGCCTGGAGAGAGTTTAATAAAGCTCGAAAAGTCCCGACTGTTTATAGGCAACTCATCTACGGAACGCTTATCAAGCAACGTACTCTGTTCGCCACGACCTACTTCTACAAGTGGAGGCTCAGCTGTAATAGTCACTATTTCCTGAGTAGCAGAAGGAGTTAGCTCAAAAGTCAGGGTAAGTGTCTGTCCTACAACAAGCTCTATGTTTTCCCGAACTATGGTGTTAAAGCCATTTGCTTCTACCTGAACCTTGTATTTACCTACAGGCAAGAGGGGTATCGTAAAATGCCCTGAACCTTCAGTGGTTGCCTCTCGCTGAAAACCGGTGTCTAGATTAGTAGCTACAACGCGAGCACCAGCAACAGCCGCGTTGTCAGGATCGAAGACATTCCCTTGAATCAACCCCATAGTGGCTTGTGATTGAGAAAAAACATTACCTACAAACAACACAAAAACGAATAGAAATAGCCCGACTACTCTCATAGTTTGTCCTCAAACTTGGAGATTTCAAAACAGCACAAAGATTGATGGATTCAATTTGATGACTTTAGCTAGTACAGCATTTTAGAAGGAAACAGTTAGAAACTTATAGCAACTAAAGCAAAAAGTAAAGCAACAGCCTGTAAAATCTTTAAGATCTCGCTATTCGAACAAAAAGCTCTTGTTTGCTTTTGCGCCATCTGCCTATACTCTAAGTACCGCTTCTCTTCACAAGAGACACAAGGTATGAAAAAGTACATACTACTAGCACTAATAGCAGTATCTGCACTTTGGTTAGTGTTAACCGAACAAACAACTAAAGTCAGCCAGCCGGCAGTAGAAGCCGATAAAGGCCGCCCAGAGCCTAGGCGACCCCAGTTACAACGCTCACTCAACGAATACTTGAGCGAGCTAGTTGCTAATGGCTACTCTCCGGCTTTACAAGCTGTGCTAATAGAGACGCTAGATGGCCAGGCTCTAGCTGAGTACAATGCCGATACTCCGCTCAATCCGGCTTCTGTAATGAAACTTGCTACTTCTTACCTTGCACTCCAGCGCTACAGTCCGGACTATAGGTTCAAGACTTTGGCCTATACTACAGGAATAATAGATCCCGCTGCAAAAACGCTTTACGGGGATATAGTCATAGAAGCAGAAGCTGACCCGCACTTCACTGTCAAGGAAGCAGAAGAGTTAGCTGCAGCGATCAGAAAGCAGCAAATAAAGCGCGTAGTAGGCAATCTCATTTTCAAAGGGCATTTGAGATTTTACCGAAGATGGAGCACAGAGTATGCTCAAGCAAAGATGAAAAAGATCCTTGCCCTGACTATCGAAGCCGACATAAATCCAAAACAAACTCAGGAGCGAACGCTTTTAGCCGTACATTACTCTAAGCCTCTCAAAGAGCTACTGCTTTACATGAATGCTCACAGCGACAATTTCTATGCCGATCAGCTCGGTGAAGCGCTAGGTGGGCCTGAAGCTATGAAGAGGCATCTACAACAAGAGTTCAAGCTAGCCTCTCACGAGATAGAAATAAGCGCAGCTTCGGGTCTTGACTACAATCGCATCACTGCGCGGGCGTCGCTTGCCATACAACGCAAGCTGATCATGGTGCTTGCAAAGCACGGTATGAAAATAGAAGACATAATGCCGGTAGCAGGTGTCGATTCAGGTACGCTCGTCACGAGGTTTCGTTCCGAGCAGTTGCGCGGCGTAGTCATAGGCAAGACGGGCACTCTTAACGTTACTGACAGCGGCGTCTCTGTTCTTCAAGGTGTAGTATATACAAAGCAACATGGGCCGATCTTGTATGCAGTATTCAACATGGGCGGTGACGTGCACCGTTTCCGAAAACTGCAGGACAAATTTCTAGAAGATGCCCTGGCAGAATTGCGTGCAGAACTGATTGCAGTACGTACCGAGAATATTTTCGGGGAAGTAACGGCCCAAGTAGCCAAAGTGACTAGACCTAAAATATTAGCTAAAAGAAAGACTAGGCTGCGTTCTAGAGCTTAGGCAACATTATTCTAAAGGTCGTTCCTATACCCACTTCTGACTCAAACTCTATGTGCCCATTGTTCAACTGGACTGCGTAAAACGCTTGGGCAAGCCCTATTCCGTTTCCGTTAGGCTTCGTCGTATAAAAGAGGTTAAAAATCTTGTCCCTCGCTTCAGGCGGTATTCCCTCGCCGTGATCAGTGATAGCTATCTCCACCAAATTGTCTCTAGAAGAGGTTTTAACTTCCAATATTCCACCCTCAGGCATAGCTTGGCAACCGTTGAGAATGATATTAAGCAGCGTCTGCTTTAGCAAGTCCGCATCTGCGTTAACTCGGAGAAAGTCTGGACTCAAATCTTCTACTATCTTAATCTCGTGAGTCTCGGCATCCATAGCTGCAAGCCGGGTAACTTGATGCACTAGATCATTGAGATCAAGCGGCCTGAGATTTACCTGCACAGGACGGGTAAAGTTCAAAAAAGTTTGTACAACCCGATCTAGGCGCTTTATTTCTGAACTAAGTATCTCTAGCTGGGGGGTAACATCGGCGTCGGTTTGGGAAAGCTTTGAGCGCAGGATCTCCAAATGTATCACCATAGCGTTCAGCGGGTTCTTCACTTCGTGTGCTACTCCCGAAGTAATTCGTCCAAGAGCCGCAAGTTTTTCTGAATAAGCCAAGTGAGATTGAAATTGCTTAAACGAATCAAAATCGCGCAAGCTAACTAGCATACCTATGGTTGTGGTTTTATCTTCGACGTGCCGTACACTTGCAAGCAGCTGTCGCTGCTTACCCTCTAGCTCAAGTTGCATTATCTGCTCCGTCGAAGTGCGTGTATTACAGGCACGTTCTATTAGCTCTATCAGCGGATGGCTAGGACTCAGTATTTCGTCGAGCTTAGTACCTACGAGATCTATCCCAGCAAGACCTATCAAATGGTCGAACTTGGGGCTCATCAGTATTACACGTAGGTCAGGGCTAAGCAGCATAAGTCTTTCTTCCATTCTGTCCATGATCTGTGTCAGTCGATCACGTTCTTGTTTGAGCCGCGACTGCTCACCTGCAAGCTTGCGCGCCAGCGTGCTGAGCCTATTGGTTATAGCCTTTGGCAGATACACGTTGTCTTGTTGAATCAACTGCTCTCCCTTCTCTAAGCGCTCCAGCTGTCTAGACAAAGACTCTAAGAGAGCAAGCTGTGCCCGTTCAGACTTCAAGATAGAAAAAACCGTAGCCAAGGTAGCTAGCGTAAGCAGCAAGACATTGATAAGCAAAACGTTCAACAGATGGTTACGCAGCTGCCTACCATCTATACCAACCACTATCTCGATGAAAGTATCCTTAGTTTGTGAACCGAATCCTGTGGGAAACCGTGCAGTCGAGCGATAGATTCCGCTTCCTAGAACTACAGTTAGAAACTGCTTCCATGACGGCAGTTTAAGCAGATGCTGGAAGTCAGCTTCGTCCGTAGCAAGCGTCAAAGCAGCACTGCCCTCTGCAACCCCGCTTTGCAATTGCCCTTGGTCAGCTAAAATGACGACGTAGCGTGCTACTTTTAGCTCATTAAAGGCAGTTTGTAATATGGCTTGCACCTCGCCACTTCTGAGAATGTCTCGTCTGTCGTTGTGTTCTAGTAGCTTTTTCTTTACCGCATCCTGTATAGCAGCGTGTTGCAAGCTAACTGTAGACTCCACCGCTTGCAAGTAAGCTTCCGCATACAAACACAGATTGAGGGCAGAAAGGGTGATAGCCAGAATGAGAGGCTGTAAATGAAGATACTTAGAAGGCAGAGTCACTGCTCCTTATTTTCTCTATATAGCTTTAGCTTGTTATGAAGTGTTTTAAGACTTATTTGTAGTATTTCAGCAGCACGAGTTTTATTGTTATCAACTTTGATAAGCGTATGAAGAATCACCTGCCGTTCGATTTCATCAAGCGAGCTACCTATCGGTAAAGTCAATACATCTTTCCGTGTAACTGGTTCATCACCAAACAATTGGGGTGGCAAATGCCGTTTCTGTATTTGCTCATCTTCACAAATAATCACAGCGCGCTCGAGGACGTTTCTTAACTCCCGCACGTTGCCTGGCCAACTATACTTCATCATTACTTCTAGAGCTTCTGGTGCGATCAACCTTACGCGGCGCGAGTGCTTTCTTGCAAGTTCTTCGACGAGGTGTCGTGCAATTAACGGTATATCGTCTGCGCGCTCTCTAAGCGGCGGTAGCTTGATATTTATTACATTCAGCCTGTAGAGCAGATCATCGCGCAGAATTCCTTTCCGGACAGCTTCCATTGGGTCTTTATTCGTAGCTGCTATCACACGTACGTCTACTGGTATCTCTCTAGCAGCTCCGAGGCGACGTACACGGCGTTCTTCAAGCACTCGTAGGAGCTTTGCCTGCAAGGAGGGCGGCATTTCTGCTATCTCATCGAGCAAGATAGTTCCCGTATGTGCCAGTTCAAAACAGCCTATGCGGCGTTCAGCCGCTCCAGTAAACGCCCCTTTTTCATGCCCAAACAGCTCCGACTCCATAAGAGACTCTGGTATGGCCGAGCAGTTGATTGCGACGAAAGGGCAATTGCGGCGCGGACTCATTTCGTGTATCGTGCGAGACACGAGCTCCTTACCTGTGCCTGATTCGCCTGTAATCAACACAGAGACAGAGCTTGGCGCTACTTGTTCGAGCAAGGTGTATAGTTCGCGCATCGGCTGTGACTGTCCGACGAGCTTGCCGAAGACGCCATAATCTTGGAGCTGACGCTTGAGAGTGCGGTTTTCTCGACGCGTAGACCAGTACTCCACGGCTTTTGCTAGTACGACCTTCAACTTCACTGGATCGACAGGTTTCTCCAGATAGTAGAAAGCTCCCTCTTCTTGAAGAGCTCTCAGAGCCATTTCGATATTTCCCTGTCCAGTTAGAATGATAACTGCCACGTCGTAGATGTCGCGTAGCTCCCTAAGTAAGCCGAATCCATCCAACTTCGGCATTATCACATCGGTTATCACAACGTCAGGCTTTACCTGCTGTATTAGCTGAAACGCCTCAGCACCGTCTACAGCAGTCGTTGTTTCATAGCCCCACGTCGACAAAAGTTCGCTCAGGCCCTGGCGCGAACCAGCTTCGTCGTCAACGATAGTAACTTTAGGTCTGCGCATTGACTCTCCCTCCGTGAAGAGTTAAGTCAGGTCTTCTCGAGAACTGCAGAGTGGATAGCTCTAAGCTGAGTACACATCTGTGCTAGCATCTCCGGTAATAATGCCTGTTGACCGTCAGAGAGAGCCTCCTGTGGGTTACAGTGAACTTCGACCATTACCCCGCTTGCACCTACAGCGACGGAAGCCCGAGCAAGAGGCAGCACTAACTCACGGATACCGCAAGCATGACTTGGATCAACTATTATAGGTAAGTGACTCAACCGTCGTATCAAAGGTACTACGGAAAGATCCAGCGTGTTACGGCTATGGTTGACAAAAGTTCTTATGCCGCGTTCGCAGAGCACTACGTTAGGATTACCTTCTGCTAATATATACTCTGCAGCAAGTAGGAACTCATCGAGAGTAGCCGACATACCTCGCTTAAGGAGTATCGGCTTACTAGAACGCCCGGCTTTTTTGAGCAAGCTAAAGTTTTGCATGTTCCTTGCTCCTATCTGTATCATGTCGGCGTGCTCGTCAACTAGCTCCAGGCTTTCCTCATCCATAGCTTCAGTAACTATGGCTAGACCGTAGCGGCTACGTACCTCAGCCAGAATCCTCAATCCTTCCAGTCCTAAGCCTTGAAAAGTATAAGGCGATGTGCGCGGTTTGTATGCTCCGCCTCGAAACAGCTTTATTCCACAGGCAGCAACAACATCAGCTACCGCAAAAGTCTGTTCTGCTGACTCAACAGCGCATGGGCCAGCTATGATAGCCAGCTCATGCCGGCTGCCTATCCGGGATTGTCCAACTTGTACCACGGTATCAGACGAGCAAAACTTACGCCCAACCAGATACCACTGCTGCTCGGCAACAGTTACTTCTGCTACAGCAGGCAACAGCTCCAAACTCTTTACAAACTCTTCGGTCTTAGCGTCCCCTTTGACAACTATTGCCATTCGGTCATTACCTAGAACAAGTTGCGCAGTTAGTCCCATCTTTTCTATAGCTTGGACTACATTTGCTAGGTCCTTATCCGAGGCCTTCGGATGGATAGCTATCAACATGCCACTACCTTCCACAAAAACTACGTTAAAGTATAACCAAAGCTTTGTCGAAACTGTGAAGAAGCTTTCCAAGGTCTTACAAACACGACCTAGTAGCCGCCGATTATGATGCTTCTCAATCAAAAAACTCTCGTTTTACCGGCCCGATGTGCTAGAATTTTTGCAGAGCCAGCAGTCGCTGTTCTCACTAGCAAAATAAAAGGAAATTTGCCGTGAAGGCACAGAAACTAACAGTAATAGTAGTAGCCTTTTTCTTAGTGACAGCGAAAGTGTATGCTCAAGAAGGTGAGCGCGGATCAGAACTACCGGTAATCCGCACTGGCACAAATCTTGTGACTCTCAACGTCACAGTCACTGACCAGTATGGACGTTACGTCACAGGCCTTTCCAAACAACATTTCGAAGTATATGACGACAAAGTACCACAGAAGATAGAGTTCTTTAGTAGCGCAGATGCACCGGTTAGCATGGGCATCATCTTTGACGTCTCTGGCAGCATGAAGGGCAGGATAGATCGCTCTCACGTAGCGCTTAAGCGCTTCTTCGAGGTGGGGCATGAAAAAGACGAATACTTCTTGGTATGTTTCAGTAGCACGGCAAAGCTGACACAAGACTTCA
Source organism: Blastocatellia bacterium (assembly GCA_025057015.1). Classification (GTDB taxonomy): domain Bacteria; phylum Acidobacteriota; class Blastocatellia; order Chloracidobacteriales; family JADJPF01; genus JANWYG01. The sequence goes on along the minus strand of JANWYG010000022.1, from coordinate 215,740 downwards.
CAAACGACAGCGCTAAGATAGCAAACAGCCTGATGATGATAGAGCCAAAAGGACAAACGGCACTCTATGACGCTGTGTACATAGGTGTAGAAAAGGTTCGTCGCGGTCGGCACCCACGCAAAGCCATACTGATCATAAGCGATGGGCAAGACAACAACAGCCGGTACTCTTTTAAAGAACTCAAACAGCTCGTTAAAGAGTCCGACGTACAGATCTATGCCATAGGTATCACGAATGTCTTCAGCAGTCGCGAGCTAGATATAGACGGACAGATCATACTAGAAGAGATCTCGCGCCTTACAGGCGGCAGAGCATTTTTTCCCGCTAATGACGCTGAGCTATCAGAAATAATTACTAGAATAGGGCTAGAGCTACGCCATCAGTACAGCATCGGGTATGAACCCACGGGTGTTACAGCCGACGGCAAATGGCATAAGATAAAAGTGAAGCTCAACGCACCGAAGGGTTTGCCGCCTATGACAGTCAGAACCCGCGAAGGATACTATGCACGTCGTGGCAGCGATTAGAGAATGAAACCTCTAGCGGCTAAGATTCTTGACAATCTCGCAATTGCTTATGAGCTAAGAGAGTACGAAGTAACGGATGAGGACTTTAACGCCTTAGCTGTAGCAGAGAAAATAGGCTTGGCACCATGCCAAGTCTTCAAGACGCTTGTTGCCAGATCTTCACATAAGGTTATTCTGATAGCTTCTGTAGCAGCGGACAGAGAGCTCGACCTGAAAGCTCTTGCCAAGGTCTCAGGAGAAAAGAAAGTGGAGCTCGTTCCGGTCAAAGAAATACAAAAGATAACTGGTTATGTCCGAGGCAGCGTTTCGCCGTTAGGTATGAAACGATCATACCCCTATTACTTAGACAGCAGCGCCTTTGATCATAAAGTAATAAGCATAAGCGCTGGCCAAAAAGGATTGCAACTGATATTATCTCCTGCTGATCTGCAACGCATAACACACGCCAAACTAGTAGAAATCAGCACTTGATTAAGCTCAGCAAAGCTCGTTCAAGTCGGGTAGGGATTTTGAGCTGAGGTACTTCTTGCTACGCAAGCTCTTGTGAGAAAGCCTTTTTTCGGCGACTTCTTGCAAGAGCTTCTTGTAGTTGAGCAGCCTTTCCAAGCTAAGTTGTCCTTCACTGACAGCATTCTTTACGGCACAGTCTGGCTCTGCTTCATGGTTACAATCAGCAAACCGACAAGACTGTGCTAGTGTTTGGATATCCTGAAAGGCTATATCAAGACCAGCTTGCAGATCGCACAGTTGCAAATCTCTCATCCCCGGAGTATCTATTATCAATCCCCCAGAAGGCAGCAGCAGAAGCTGCTTCGAAGTGGTAGTGTGTTTGCCCTGGCCATCGGCTGTAGCAGCCGCAACAGCCAAGCGTTTCTCGCCTAGGAAGTAATTGATAAGCGTCGACTTACCTACTCCGGAAGGACCAAGGAGGGCTATAGTTTTTCCCTCACAGAAATAACGCTTCAACTCATCTACACCACTTTCTTTAAATACGCTAACTACGTGCACTGGAGCAGTTGAAACCGAAAGGACTTTGCTTTTTATTTCTTCGGGAGTTTCAGAGAGATCTGCTTTACTGAGGACTACGACCGGCTTTACGCCACTTTGGTAAGCTGCAGCAATGTAGCGTTCTACTTTGCGTAGATCTGGTTCTACATTCAGCGAAAAGACCAAAAAGACGGTATCTATATTCGCACCTACGACCTGCAGTTCGCCGTCTTTAAAGCGCAAGAAACTACTGCGACGCTTCAGCACTGCGTGTATCGTTGCCGAAGCTTCCCGCGGTCTAGCTTTAATTACCACCCAGTCACCAACAGCTGGCAGATCACACCTATCCACAGCATCATAGAGCAATTTTCCTATTACCTTGGAAGTAAGCTCACCGTAGATAGACCAGACTTTATAGTATCTTTTATGTTCAGAGCAGACTCTGGCAACGTCAAAGCCTCGAAAATGCTTCACTTGCCGCTCAAAGAACTCTTCCCAGCCCCACGCTTGAAGCTCGTTCACCTAAATTAACCTCGGAAAGAAGCAACATTCACAGGCACGGCAGAATGGTTACTCAATTTTCTTCGATCTGACCAGGCTTTCACCAAATTCCTCAAAGTCCTCAGCGACTGCTATCGAGTGTTTCAATAGAAATTCAATCCATTTGTCATTGCGCCCTATGAGCTTCGCACCAAACCCCATAGGGTTTTTTCTGCCCCAAACTACCTCGACTTTTGCCACAGCTTTTGTCGGATCGTCTACTGAATAGATACGTACCTGAGACTTTTCTGCCAGCGGTTGAGAAGTGCAGAAAAAGACACCGCGCCGAGTCATGTTTTCTGCCACTGTCTTCTCTACAAACGCTTTTCCCTCTATGTTCTTACCCTTAATAATGATAGGTATTGTGTAAGACACGCGCACCTGCTGATCTTTATACTTTCCGCTCATAGGCCTTTTGTCGAAAGTTGAGACGATAATATTTTGTCCGATTATAGCATGGCCAAAGCATATGTCATCTCTTAAAAACGAAGCAATTGATCTTACTTACAGGTTGCAAGCCGAAAGAATAGCAAATATTATTAGCGACGCCACTGTATCCCATATCCCGGAGATTTATATGATCAAGACCGAAGAAAAGCTGTTTGAAAACATAATCAGCAGGTTTGATAGAGCCGCTAGGATAATCAAACTCGATAACCATCTCTACCAGATACTACGCAATCCAAGCCGCGAGGTTACCACTTATTTGCCAGTTCACCTAGATAACGGGCAAATAGAAATGTTTACTGCCTATCGAGTACAGTTTAACGTCTCTCGGGGAACTCTATTAGGCAGCCTAAAATTTGCAGAGGATATAACGTTGGACGAGATGAGAGCTGGGGCAGCCTGGAGCACTTTCAAATGCGCTGTGGTAGATCTCCCCCTAGGCGGTGCACAAGGAGGTGTAGTTTGTAACCCCAACAAATTATCCCAAGGTGAACTAGAACGGATTACTCGCCGCTACACTGCTGATATGCTGGATATCATAGGCCCTGAGCGCGATATCATCTGTCCAGACATCAATACTGACGAGCGCATAATGGCTTGGATAATGGATACTTACTCCATGCATGTACGTCATACGGAAAGAGCGATAGTAGTTGGCAAACCCGTGCAAATGGGTGGCAACCGTGGTGGAACTACTCTCTACGGATTAGGCATACTGGTCACTCTCAGGGAAGCTATTCGAAGACTGGGCCTAACACCCGAAAACACCAGGGTGGCCATACAAGGTGCTGGTAGGCGCGGTGGAAGCGCTGCCATAATGCTGCAAGAAGCGGGCTTTAAAGTAGTAGCTATTTCTGATATAGATGACGGCGTATACAATCCTAAAGGACTAGATGTCAAAGCTGCCATGAAATGCTTTAGCGAGCAGCATAGCTTCAAAGGTTTTTCCGAAGCCGAGCATATCACCACAGAAGAGCTCCTTACAACCTCCTGCGAAGCATTAATTACAGCAGCTACACATAGCCAGATCACGCAGGACAACGCAGCAAAAGTAAACTGCAGGATACTGAGCGAAGCTTGTGACGGCCCAACTACGCTTGCCGCTGATCCTATCCTTTATGAAAAAGGAGTATTTATCATACCAAACATCATAGCTAATGCCGGCCCTGCCATTAGTCACTACCTGGAATGGGTACAGAACCATCAGGGGTTTAACTGGAGACAGGATGAAATTGAAGCACTGATGGAGTATCGGCTGACATCAGCATTTCGGCAAATAGAGGAAGCAGTCGAAAAATATGCAGTGGATTTCCGAACCGCAGCTTATATAAAAGCAGTGCAGAGAGCAGCTCATGATCTCAAACTACGCGGCATTTACGCTTAAGCTGCCATCTCGCAGCAAGTAGACTCGTGCCTGGCCTCATCTCTCTGCGGATGAGGCCAAGATCATGCCAAAGTCCCAGTAACGTAACGATTTGGCATTGCCTATCAGCTCAAACTAAAGCCTTGAAAACTGCTAGCTATATGATATAAACGTTATCTCAAGATAATCTTGGAGAATGAGTATGTCTAGCGAGATCTTAGGTGCCTCTCCTCAATCACAGATATCACCTGCGCACGAAGCCTTTAACCAAGTCCTTAGGGCAATGCTTTCAGTCTCTGACAAAGTAAGCGATCTAATCTTTTCACCCGGCCGCCCACCACAAGTCGAGCTGCTAAGCCAACTGCGAGGCGTCAAACTACAAGGATTGGAAATGCTCACAGCACAGCATACCAAGTCAATAGCCGATCTCCTAATAGGCAACAACAAAGTTGCACGCGAGAAGCTTGAACAGCAAGGATCTGCTGATTTGTCTTACAGCGTACCCGGCTTTTCCAGGTTTCGCGTAAATGTCTTCATGCAGCGAGGCTCGCACGCAATAGTAATGCGAGTTATTCCAAACAAAATTCCAACTTTTGAAGATTTGTTGTTACCTCCACAACTTAAAAAGATCTGCGAATTGAAAAACGGCATAGTACTCGTTACAGGTCCTACCGGCAGCGGTAAGTCTTCCACTTTAGCTGCCATAATAGACCTTATCAACCAAAAGTACTATTATCATATCGTCACTATAGAAGACCCTATAGAGTTCATTCATCCACACAAGTGCTCCACGATACACCAGAGAGAACTACATTCGGATTGTCCAGATTTTAAGAGCGCACTCCGGGCAGCACTTAGGCAAGCACCGAAGGTAATCTTAGTAGGCGAGATGCGTGATCTGGAGACAATAGAAATAGCTCTCGAAGCAGCCGAAACCGGGCACTTGGTCTTCTCAACACTACATACCATAGACGCTTCCAAGACGATAGAACGTATCATAGGTGTGTTTCCCAAGTCTGAAGAACACGTAATACGCATGAGACTAGCCGCATCGTTCAGATATATCATTTCACAAAGGCTCATTCCGCGTGCCGATAAGCAAGGACGCATAGCAGCCGTAGAAATATTGACTTCGACTCAACGTACTCGAGAGTACATAGAAAAAGGTGAACAAGCCGGCAAAACCCTTGTAGATGCTATGAGAGATGGCGAGCTTGAGGGTATGCAACCGTTTGATAAGGTCATCGAAGACTATATTCGCAGAGGACTAATAACGATTCAAGACGGCATAGCATACTCGTCCAATCCTGGTAATCTACAGCTTGCTATTTCAGATCTAACCGATCCGACAACAGCTGCTACTAAAGCTGCCCCTACCGCCGGCTCACAACGTCGCTCAGGATCTTTTGATTCTCTACCTGAGGGATTTGAGAGATAAGAAAAGCTTCATATATCACCTCATGCTGCCTAGGAAGCTAGCCATACTCCTTGTTGTCGGCCCTGCGTGTAGGACAAACGAATCAACGTCTATTACTCCCCACCGCTGCTACCGCACCTATGATAACTACTCATCATCACAGTCAGAGCAAAAAGCTAGTTGTCCGGTACGCTTGATAGATCTCACCTGCTGATTAAAGTATGTTAATGCTTCGTTCTATCTGCTATAGTGGTAGAAGTTGGTAAACGATTATGATAGATCTACATTTACACACGACGGCATCAGATGGCAGCTTAACCCCACGTGAGCTCGTAGCCCGAGCGGCACGCATAGGTGTTACCGCAATAGCTATAACTGATCATGATACCACTGAAGGACTACAAGAAGCTCGTCAATATGCAGCTTACTTCAACCTAGAAGTAGTCGCAGGCGTCGAGATATCGGCCGAATATGAAGGGACTATGCATATTCTTGGCTATTTCATCGATCCTAAGTGCGAGACCTTGCAAAACAGACTCGAACAGATGCGAGCTGCACGAAAAGTCCGCAATCCTCAAATAGTCGAAAAGCTGCGCAGTCTAGGCCTGAAGATAAGCCTGGATGAGGTCATAGCTGTAAGCGGTAACAAACAAGTTGTTGGTAGGCCTCACTTTGCTCGTGTCATGCTCGAAAAAGGATATGTAAAAAGCATCGAAGAAGCTTTTGAAAAATACCTCAAAAAAGGTGCTCCTGCATATGTTCCAAAGGAAAGGCTTTGCCCAAAAGCAGCTATAGAAACTATACATGCAGCCGGCGGTGTCGCCGTACTTGCCCATCCCTACCAACTAAAGTTACCGGCACATACACTACAGACCGTTGTGGCTGAGCTTGTAACCTTCGGTCTGGACGGCATAGAAGCCATATACAGCAGACATAGCCAGCAGCAAACAGAGTTTTATACCGAGCTAGCTAAACGTTATGACCTTCTGATCACAGGAGGAAGTGACTTTCACGGTGCAGTCAAACCTGACATAGAGATAGGGCTTGGACTAGGCAATCTGTGCGTACCAGAAAAAATACTCGATACTCTGAGGACTCGCTCGGGAAAATGCAAGTGTACGAGTATGAGAGAATGTTTGAACTAGAAAATGACTACTGGTGGTTTGTAGCTCGGCGTAACCTAGTTGTGGAAGTAGTTAACACGCTTCTTGCAGGTTATGACTACAAGGCTAGCATATTCGACGTAGGTTGTGGCACCGGAGCCACTCTAGAAGCAATCCAGCAGTACGGCGAGGTATTTGGGACGGATATGGCACAAGCTGCCATAGAGTTCTGTCGCAAGCGAGGATTACAACGCTTAGCCATCTCCCGACTAGAGCAGCTCGGCTATCTTTCAGAAAGTTTCGACTTGGTTACCGCTCTCGACGTGCTTGAACATGTAGACCAAGACCTAAAAGCAATGGCAGAAATATACAGAATCCTCAAACCCGGCGGAGCAGTAGTCATCACCGTGCCAGCCTATGGTTTCCTCTGGAGCGAGCACGACGAGGCCTTGCACCACAGACGACGCTACGCTGCCTATGAGCTGCGCAACAAACTCTCATTGGTGGGCTTCGAGATAGAACGCTGCAGCTACTTTATCAGTACGCTCTTTTTCCCTATACTCATAATCAGAATTCTACAGGGAATTTTCAAGAAGTCGACACATCCTAAAACTTCCCTGGTAAGATTGCCAAAGCTAGTAAATAGTCTCTTAATATACTTGCTAAAAATAGAACAACTAATCTTTCGATATATTAATCTTCCTTTTGGTGTTTCTTTGGTTTGTATTGCCAAGAAACCTTTGGAACAACCACGAAGCGAAGTATTGAATTTATTAGAGAACGTAGCATGACTGAACTGCGCCCCTGGGGAAGCTTTAGCATCCTCGATGAAGGTAACGGCTATAAGGTAAAAAGACTTGTAGTGCTACCAGGTAAGCGCTTTAGCCTGCAGTACCATCTGCGGCGAGCAGAGCACTGGACCATCGTAGCAGGAACAGGACTAGCAACCTGCGGAGAACAGGTACTAGAAGTAGCTCCCAACGATCATATATACATCGAGAAAGGCACACTACATAGATTGGAAAACCCTGCGCAAGAACCCCTCATAGTGATAGAGGTACAGTACGGCGAGTATCTAGAGGAAGACGATATAGTTAGGATAGAAGACGACTTCCAGCGCCTATGAACTCGAAGAAAGCCCTCCCCGTCCTTTGCGTAGGGACGGAGAGGTAGCTCAAGAGCACCAGAGTAAGAGGAGGACTAGGAAAGAAACTTTTCAATTGCTAGGCCAGCAAGCTTACTCAGGTTGACTTTCGCAGCGTAGTCGATACTCTGCAAGTAAGAAACCGAACTATCAAGACGTAATAATTTCTTTACTCCGGCAGACAAGCTGCGCAAGTTTTGTACATCTTGCATCTGACCTGCACACAGAACGAGAAGCAACAGCAATAACAACTTCTTTCGCATAACTCCCTCCTAGGTCTAAAAATGTAGACGCAGGTCAAAGCAAAAAGTTCATTTTTTTCACAAACTAGCTCAAGTGCTTCGCATAAAAGTCAAGCACTCGACGCCAAGCGTCTTCGGCTGCCTCTTTGTTGTATACTTCAGGACGATGATCGTTGAAAAACGCATGATCGCAGCCTTCGTATATTTTTATCTCTGCACTTTTGCCTAACTGATTTAGCTTCGCTTCGAGCTGCCGTACCGAGTCCACGGTTACAAAACCGTCACGCTCGGCATAAAGTCCGAGTACCGGTGCTTGTAAACTTGCAAGATCCGGTTCTACTCCCGGAAAGCCTCCATAAAATATCACACAAGCATTCACTTGAGGATTCTTGCAGGCAGCATAAAGCGAAAGCAGCCCTCCCATGCAAAAGCCAACTGTACCTATACGCTTCGGCTCGACAGCAGAATGCGCAAGTAGATACTCTATAGCTGCCCGCATCTCCTTCTCAGCTTCATCTATCCGCAAACTCATCATTAGCTTGCCAGCGCGGTCAGGCGAAGTGGTCGTCTCACCATGATAGAGATCAGGCGCTAATGCAACATAGCCAGCCGCTGCAAACCTATCGACAACTTCCTTGATGTGAGGTACAAGTCCCCACCATTCCTGCAGAACCACAACGCCCGCTCCCTTACCACTTTCTGGCACAGCAAGATAGCCTTGCGTGCTCTGTCCGTTTGCCTGAATTGTTACCATTTCTCCCATACAGTTTCTCCTCACAAAAAGTTAGCCCAGACGGATATACACCAGACTAGAATCAGTGACAATCCAGTCTTACTCATCCTTGAAATCAAGCGCTGCTGAATTAATACAGTAACGAAGATATGTAGGCTCCGGCCCGTCATCAAAGACGTGCCCAAGATGTGCCCCACAGTTACTACATTTGACTTCCACACGTATCATCCCAAAACTATAGTCCATTTCCTCTTCAATACTGTCCTTCGATATAGGAGACCAAAAACTAGGCCAACCACAGCCAGAATCATACTTGGTCTCAGAACTAAACAGCTCAGCTCCACAACAGACACAAAGATACTTTCCCTTTTGCTTATGCCTATAGTACTTACCAGTGAAAGGTCGTTCTGTACCCTTTCGTCGAGTCACATAGTATTGCTCAGCAGTAAGCTGCTGTCTCCACTCCTCATCGCTCTTGTTAACTTTATACATCCCTTATGTCCTCCTGGTAGAAGGTGGCCCGCCACTAGCCCTGCCCTTCAAAAGCAGCAAGTAAGAATAGCAAAACATAGACAAAGCGTAAACGAGTAGAGTTATAGAACAAGCTGTAAACCGATAATCAAAATATGGAAAAGAATCTAGAAGAAGCCCTACTAGGACGCAAGCAGATAGATATAGAACTCCCCGCTGCAGCCTTCAATGACAAGGTAGTACTCGTAACCGGAGCAGCAGGATACATAGGCAACGAGCTAGTAAGACAGCTCCTAAAGCTATCACCTCGGCTCGTTCTGCTAGTCGATAGGGCAGAAGGCTCCCTCTTTGAAATCGACAGAAAACTACCACGACAGCATAGCCTACCACTTATAGGCGATGTAACAGACGGCGAGTTTACAGAGTATATCTTATCCAAATATAAGCCTTCAGTGGTGCTGCATGCTGCAGCATATAAGCACGTGCCGTTACTTGAAGCTAACCCTGTCGAGGCAGTGAAGAATAACGTCTTCGGTACTTACAGAGTAGCAAATCTTTCCGGGAACCATGACGTAGAAACGTTTGTTCTGATCTCGACCGACAAAGCTGTCAGACCTCAATCGGTCTTGGGAGCAACGAAAAAACTCGCCGAGCTTGTCCTTACCCACTTACAGAACTTGTATAACACCACTTACTTAGTGGTAAGATTTGGCAACGTCATAGGCTCACCTGGCTCTGTAGTCCCTATCTTTCAAGAACAGATAAGAAGCGGCGGTCCGCTGACAGTAACGCATCGCGACATGGTCAGATACTTAATAACTGTCTCCGAAGCTGCTCGTCTAACACTAAAAGCTGCAAGCATAGGCAAGAAGGGTGAAGTATTCGTTTTAGATCCCGGTGTACCGACACGCATACTCGACCTGGCAATCAAACTGATCTGCTTAGCTGGGCTAAAGCCGTTCAAAGACATAGATATAGCATTTACTGGTATACGCCCCGGCGAAAAACTAGTCGAAGAACTAACCGATACAAACGAGTTTATCCGTATAGATCAAAGCATACTTGTAAGCACAGGCGAACACTTCGACGCCATACCTGAGCTTCTTACAGAGCTCAGAAAACAGACTTCAAGTTATAACGTTACGGCTGTTAGACACTTACTAGAAACCATAACAAGCTGCTGCTACATTAACGGCCTACGCTCATACTCGGTGACGTCTTCTGCTACCTCTTCATGAAGGCGCTCGTACATTTGAGCAACTACCTCGGCAAGAAGTAGAAACTGCTCGCGTGTGAGACTGAGCATAACGCTACCAACCACTATATGAAAACATCCAGAGCGACACCGAAACCCATGACAATATGACCTGCTATCATGATCGTCGTGCATTTTCCTTTTCTCCAAAAAAAAGCTGCCTCTCTCCGGCAGCGGCCAAAGACTTATTCGGAGGATAATGTCTACATAGTGAAATAGACTCTGATAATCATTTTCAATTACTTTACTTCCACCCTCTAGTAGTTGTCAAGAGGAAAAAAACTGATAAGTTCAGAAACCTATAGTCACGAGTCTCCAAAACACAGAGTAGTTAAAAGCAGAGCAGTTAAAGTAGAATAGAGACGTGGTTGACTTCCGGATAGGTATAGGATACGACATTCATCGACTAGCAGAAGGTAGAAAGCTCATCCTTGCAGGTGTAGAAGTACCGCACACACAAGGATTGCAAGGGCATTCGGACGCTGACGTGGTATGTCATGCGCTTTGTGATGCCTTACTTGGCGCTGCAGCATTCGGTGATATAGGAACTCACTTCCCCGATACGGATGAACGCTATGCAGGTAGCTACAGCGTCAAGCTACTGTGTGACGTTTTAGAGCTTGTCAAAAATGCCGGTTATGAAGTATCCAACGTAGATGTTACGATACATGCTGAGCGCCCAAAGCTGCAGTCCTATATATCCGAAATGCGGCGAGTACTTGCCGAAGCTTTACAGATCCCAATCGATAGAGTTAGCCTCAAGGCAAAGACAAACGAAAAAATGGATGCTATAGGCCGTTGTGAGGCTATAGCAGCTACTGCCGTAGCACTCATATACAAAAGCTGAGAAAGTATATGAACCTCATAGAAGTGATAAGGAAAAAGCGCGATAGACAGCAACTATCCAGAAGCGAAATCTCTAGCTTTGTCAAAGCTTATCTAACAGACAGCATACACGACTATCAGATGGCAGCATTTTTGATGGCAGCATATCTAAACGGTCTAAGCGAAGAGGAGACAGCCGCACTTACCGAAGAAATGCTCTTTTCTGGTAAAGTAGTGGACTTTTCAGATATTGATCGACCAAAGGTAGACAAGCACAGTACAGGAGGTGTCGGAGATAAAACTTCGCTACTTCTGGCACCGCTGATAGCTTCGCTCGGCGGTTGTGTCCCGATGATTTCCGGTAGAGCACTCGGCCATAGCGGTGGCACGCTCGACAAGTTGGAAGCCATACCCGGATTTAATACTCAACTGTCGCTTGATGAGTTTCGCAAAGTAGTGAAGACCGTAGGAGCTTGCATTATCGGTCAGACCGAAGAAATAGCTCCGGCAGATCGCAGGATCTATGCTATACGTGACACCACAGCCACCGTAGAATCGATAGGATTAATTACGGCTAGCATAATGAGCAAAAAGCTTGCTGAAGGAGTAGACGCATTAGTATTCGACGTAAAATGCGGCTCTGGGGCATTTATGCAAACCGAAGAGGCAGCTCTTAACTTGGCCAAATCGCTAGTTCATACTGCCGAGCGAATGGGTAAAGCTGCCACGGCGCTCATTACCGACATGAACCAGCCGCTAGGCTATGCCGTAGGTAATGCCCTCGAAGTCATAGAGGCCGTCGAAGCGATGAAAGGAGCCGCAAAAACAGATTTTCTAGGCCTTTGCATAGAGCTAGCAGCCAGAATGCTAGTGCTTAGTAGATTAGCTACAGATTTAGACCAAGCCCGATTGCGCGCACAAGAAGCCATAGCAAGCGGAGCAGCACTCGACAAGTTCCGCCAAATGGTAGAAGCTCAAGGTGCAGATGCTCGCTTCATAGATGATTACTCTCTACTTCCACAGTCGCGCTACTCTTGCGAAGTAGTATCTGAAACTACAGGGTATGTAAAAAGCATAGATACTCGCAAAGTCGGACTAATAGCTATGTCGCTTGGAGCCGGCCGTAGCACGATAAACGATGAGATTAACTATGCCGTCGGACTACACATTGAAGCTAAGATAGGAGATTACATAGAACAAGGGCAGCCGCTTTGCAAAGTCTTCTACGATGAGCCACAGAAAATCGAAGCTGTAAAACGGCAACTGCTAGAATGCTACGAGATCGGCTTCGAAGCTGTAGCCGCCCCTAGTATGATTAAAGAAGTAGTATGAAAACCTTACTTTCATTGCTGCTTTTACTTGGCCCTTGCGGATACAGTCTGGCTGGCAAAGGTAGTAGTCTACCAGCACACGTTAAGACCATTGCAGTGCAAACCTTCCGTAACGACAGCGTGCGCTACAAGGTCGATCAACGATTTACTGCTGCAGTCACAGGAGAATTACTGCGCCGAAGCTCGCGGTTTAGAGTAGTTTCTGATCCTGCCGATGCTGATGCCGTGATTTCTGGAAACATTCGCAACTTTGCCTTTCGTTCGATCCTGCTTGACAACAACAACCGTACACGTGTCTTCGAAGTGACGATCACGGTTGGCGTAGTAATTCGAGATCAGGTTCAAAACAAAGTGCTGTTTGACAATCAGCGCCTGATTTTTCGAGGTGAATACGAACTTGCTGATGATCCGCGCAGTTTCTTTAACGAAGACGATCCCGCAATAGACCGCATCGCCAAAGACTTTGCGCGCAGTATAGTTTCGACTATGATGGAGGGTCTGTAATGAGCTATGCCGAACTGGAGAAAAAGCTTTCTGCCGGTAAGATAGCTCAGCTTTATCTACTCTACGGTCAAGAAACGTTCCTACGAAAAGAAGCTCTGGCGCTGCTACGAAGAGCTGTGCTAAGACCAGAAACCGAAGCTTTCAATTACTCAGAGGTTTCTCTGCACACAGACGGCATCGCAAAGTTCCTATCGCTGGCCAGAGAATACCCTATGTTTAGCGAACGAAGGATGGTCGTAGTGACCGATTTCGAAAAAATAAACGAGCAAGCCTTCGAGCTGCTAAAAGCCTATCTCAAGAACCCGCAGCTAAGCACTACGGTAGTTTTTTATGCTGAATCGATAGACAAGCGCTACAGTGTTACTTCTGCTCTAATCAGGAGCTGCGAGGTATATGAACTAGCTATTCTCAAAGAGCGTGACGCCATCAGATGGGCAATAAATTATGCCCGTAGCAATGGATACACCTTGCTACCCGCTGCAGCTGAGCTTCTGATTGCTACGACTGGCACAGAATTATTCACGGTAAAGAATGCTCTAGAGAAGCTAATAGCAGCGTTAGCAAACCAAAAGGAGATATCCACACAAGATGTGCAACTGACTATCTCACGATCGAGAGAGCACGAACTCTTCGAGTTGGCAGACGCTTTAGTAGACGCTGAACAAGAGAAAGTATGTAGACTTGCAGCAAGATTACTTTTCGACGGCACTGAACCGCTGGCAATACTAGCCGTAGTAGCTAGAGTACTACGGCAACTGCTAGTGGTGAAATTGATGTCACAGTCAAAATCAGCCAACGAAGATATAGCTAAGCAAGCGGGTATGCCACCGTTTAAGCTAGCGTCGTTTCTAGCTGGAGCACGCAAATGGGAGCAAAAACAGATAGAGCACGGTTTACGCCGTGCTGCTGAGGTAGACGATGCTATAAAGAACTCTTTGGGCAAACCACAGTTACAAATAGAGTTCTATTTATGCGAACTCTTTCTCAAGCCATGAGTTGGTTGAACTTAACAGTCAGGCGAGATTTGTACCTTGCAGCGGCATTCCTGTGGATAACACCTTTTGCGGCGGTACGGTCGATTATCGAGACTACATGCCTAAGCATGCTCTGTAGTTCCTCTTTCCTTTTCGCTGCAAGATCGGCGGCTACTTCTGCAGCCTGTGATTGTGAGGAATCCTTTTTTGCGGCTGCAATGGCAGCACGCAGCTTCTTGATTTCCGTGCGCATTCTGCGAAGGTTGCGACGATTAAAGCTTCGGCGGCGTTCGGCTTGCCGATCACGCTTTGCAGCAGACGGATGATTTGGCATCAAATACTCCTTTTGCTGATTTTTAGAGAAGCTGTGAGTATACTATCAAGAAAAACATCATGTCAAGGCAGACCGAAGTCTGCCAAAAGCTGAAACTTACTACTGAGGGGGCTTGTATTTGAAAAAGATCCTTATCCCAGAGCAAGGCATAAACGTCCTTTTTGGTACGTATGACGAGAACATAAAGTACCTCGAGTCACTCTTTGACGTGAAGGTAAGCGTACGAGGTAACGGTCTTATGCTAGACGGTGGAGAAAGCGACATAGCCGTCGTAGAAAAGATATTGCTAGACTTTTCAGCCTTGATAGATGAAGGTAAGGTAATTTCCAGTCATGAGCTAAAGCAAGCTTTCAAGCAAATAGCTGATGACAGAGCTTTTTCTCTAAGGGAGTATTTCTCACAGCTACACTATTTCAATCCTACAGGCAAGAAAGTAGTAACAGCTCGTTCAGCTAATCAACGGCGTTACATAGAAGCTATTGCCACAAACGATCTAGTCTTCGGCATAGGGCCTGCTGGCACGGGTAAGACCTACTTAGCCGTAGCGATGGCAGTGCAAGCTCTCTGGACGAAGAGAGTAAACCGAATAGTTCTCTGTAGGCCAGCCGTAGAAGCAGGAGAAAAGCTAGGTTTCCTGCCGGGCGATCTACAAGACAAGGTAGATCCCTACTTGAGGCCGCTTTATGACGCTTTATTTGACTTAGCTGACTATGAAAAGGTCTCGCGGTTACTTGAAAAGCGTATTATAGAAATAGCGCCGCTAGCGTTCATGCGTGGTCGCACGCTAGCCGATTCGTTCATCATTCTTGACGAGGCGCAAAACACTACGACCGAACAAATGAAGATGTTCCTTACTAGGCTAGGCTTTGGTTCAAAAGCGGTTATTACAGGAGACGTAACACAGATAGATCTACCGAGCGGCCGGCGCAGCGGTTTGGTGGAAGCCCAGCAAGTACTTGCTCGCGTCCCAGGCATCAGCATGGTTTATTTCTCAGAGAAGGATGTAGTGCGCCATCACCTAGTACAACTGATAATCAAAGCATATGACGAAAGTGCCAAGCTAAAGTTTTGATATGCCGGTAATTGTCATAAACAAGCAGCGACGACGTCGTATAAATCCTGCTCCAATTGAGACTTTCGCACAAAAAGTTTTAGAAAGGTTAGGAATTCCTCAGGCTAATGTTTGTGTTGTATTTGTCAGCGATCGAAAGATACAAGCTCTAAATCGTCGTTACCGCGGCAAGAACACTCCGACAGATGTGCTATCATTTTCGTATGTTGATTGCTTGCCACTTCAAAGAGAGCACCGTCCGACGATAAATGTCGCTGCTAATGAACACCTTGGCGATTTAGTCATCTCGGTAGAAACTGCTGAAAGACAGGCAGCAACAGCAAGATTGACTTTCACGAACGAAGTTTGCAAACTCATCATACATGGAATCCTGCACTTATGCGGCTATGATCACGAATCTGACGATGGTGAGATGGCCGCTTTGGAAAGAACGCTAAGAAGGCAGCTAAGCAAAACAGCTGCGATCGTTGGCGAGTAAGGATGGAAATAGAGCTTACGGTGACCGGTACCACCCTCTTGGTACTGGTCTTCATCTCCACTTTTGAAAATGCTTTCGGACAACTAAGTGAGGTAGCTTTGCGTTCTCTCGTCGCCGAGCACAAAAACGAGCCTAAGTCGGACTTTCTGCGTCACCTGCTGGATAACAAGCATCTGTACTGGCTCACCATAACCTCCGGAATGCAACCTTGCACGTTAGTTATCGGAATCTGCTGTACCTCTATAGCACTGAAGTTAACAAACGGGAACCTAAAACAGGGACTGCCGCTAGCTTTCATTCTAGCTTCGCTATTAGGCATACCTTTTAGACAGATCTTACCGCGCCTAATTACTCAAAATCACCCTGCTGAAGTAATGCTGTTTCTGCTACCTCTCTTCAGGCTCTACTACGATGTCTTCTCAATACCAGCTCGAGTGATTTACAGAATGCTCTCTCCTTTCAAGAAAGAGCGTAGCAGCTTACCTGACGAAGCTGAGGAAAGAAACGAAAAAGGCGAAGAAGAAATACAGGCATTAATAGATGTAGCTGCACAGGAGGGCATAATAGAGGAAAAAGAAGGGCAGATGCTCCAATCCGTGCTCGAGTTCGGTGAAACCCGCGTCAAAGAAGTTATGACCCCCCGCCCCGAACTAGTGGCAATAGAGGCCAACGCCACGATAGAAGAAGCGCGTGATCTGATCATAGACTCGAACCGATCTCGGCTACCAGTCTATAAAGAAAATATAGAAAGCATAGAAGGTATCCTACATATACAGGACGTTTTAATAGCCTGGCAGCAAGGTAGATCTAAAGATCCGGTAAAGACCATAGCTCGTCCAGCATATTTTGTTCCAGAAACCAAACCTGTCTCAGAACTGCTCGGCGAAATGCGCAAAGCTAAATGCAAGATGGTACTAGTAGTGGACGAATATGGAGCACTAGCTGGCGTAGTAACTATAAAGGACCTCATAGAGGAGATCGTAGGCGAAATTAAGGAAGAAGTCCATCGAAGCGGGCTCAGTGAGGATGAAGACACTGATATAATTAAGCAGCCTGACGGTAGTTTTATCATCAAAGGAAGTACAGAAATTCGCAAAGTAGAGCTGCTACTCGATAAAGAACTTGAAACAGATGACTTTTCTACAGTAGCCGGGTTCATAATTAAGCATGCCGGATGCATCCCAAATGTCGGAGACACATTCGAGTATGACGGAGTAGTCGCTGAGATTCTAGAAGCAGAACACGGTCGCGTCGGCCTAATACGCCTGAAGACACTATCGACTGAAGAAAAACCTCAAAGCTCTTCGTGATGATAAACCTGGTAAGTTAGTTACTACTATCCGGCTCTTCCGAACCAACCGACAAAGATGTACCGCCCCAGTCGAGCATACGCTGCCGCTGATACTCGGTTTTAACCCGTAAAAGCAAATCACTCTGGAAATCCTGCTCGTAGCGATGATCATAGACGTAAGCTTTTATCTCAACAAGTATGCAAGGCACGCGTTCCAGTCGATCGCTTACTAACACTTGAACAGGCTTGTTAAGTAAGAGATACGGCGAGGTGTATGCTACTTCGTAGGCTATTCTTCGAGCTTTATCGATACAAACCTGCTGCGGAACATATACCTTCGTTACTACCTGGCAGTCCAAACTGCCGCTGTTCGAGTTCCAGATCTTACTTGCTAATATACTGCTATTTGGAATCGTCACTCTCGTGTCGTCCAAAGTAGTCAGTTTCGTGCTCAAGATTCCTATGTGGTCTATCTCTCCATAGGCTTCACCCATTCTTACTTTATCGCCAACTTGATAGGGACGGTTGAAGATTATCACAAGACCACCGACGAGATTCTTGACAAGCTCCTGTGCACCAAGTGCTACAGCTAGACCTAGCGAAGCGAGCACAGCAAGTAGACTTTCACGAGAAGGTACAAGTAAGGCCACCACAAGTATCGTAGCTCCTCCCCAGAGAACAAATCTGACGATAGGCGAAGCAAAGAGGAAGAAAAGACGTGCTCGAGGCGCTTTTTTGCTCAAAAAAGCTATCAAACTGCCACTTAACTTCACTAGCAGGTAAGTAATGACAATTATAACTAGTGCTTCTAAGATAGAAAGCACAGAAAGCTGATCTAACCAATCATCAGTAGCAAATCCTTGAATCAACATTGCCGTTGTTCTAAAGCAGATTGTGCAAGTACAAAGCTTGTCTGACTAGCCTTATTACCTCAGGACGAATCCTATAACCAGGATGTGATGGATCAGGCTCTATCAGTTCTAACGAACAGAGCCTGTCTAGAGATCCTTGGCTTTCTCGGCAACTCTGATAAAACACTTTAGCGTGCTCCTCCACCGTGAGGCTACCATGCTGCATTATAGCCAATAGAGAGAACAGTTCTCTCTGTCCAAGATACTCGATTACTTCAAGATCTTGTCCGACTATAGGTTTAACATGGCAAGCGCCACCTTCTATGCGTTCTATATGTGCAAGCCATATCTCGAACGCCGTGCGAAACAATCCGTTTGATTCACGTGCTAGTGCTTCAAAGAAGCTACTCTCGGCATCAGGATGTCTCTGCCTTATCCACTTCCTTTCGACAGGCGCTTGTGCAAAGTATAGCCGCAGCCCAGACAGTCTATGCCGCACCATTATTGCCTCTCGAAGTGCTTCTTTACTTGCACGAGCTGCATTTATACGATGGCTAAAAGCGCCGCCAAGACCCACCACAGCATCGAGAAACTTATAGGCTACCTGATTAATCGATACTATCCAGAAAGTCTGAAAACAGGTGGAGCTGATAAGCCTTATCAACGCCCTCACAGCGTCTAGCTGCCCAACTCGGCGCAGGAAAGTCCTTTCGAGCTCTTCTAGTATGACTACATGCCTTCGTAACAGTAGTTTCAGTTCTTCCAACGACTTGGCTTTGACGCTGCCACAAAGATAATCCTCTAGCTGCTGCTCGCTTACCAACCGCTCGCCGAACTCTAGCCTCACTAGCTGATCTTCGGCAAGCACCCGCTCTACAGCACAGTTGAGCAAGCTACTTTTGCCGCTCCCACGCTCGCCTACTACCAAAAGCGATGTAGGTCTTCCTACTACCCACATCTGCCGTGCTTTGGCTATTGCGGCAAGTTCTTCATCACGACCTATCAAAAACTTCGGATCTTTTAGCGGCTCTAAGTGAAACAACCGTTTGTAAATAGCCGGCAACAACTTTGCCCTTGGGTCTGCCACAAACTCTTCGGGCAGCATTGGGCGAACTGTTATCTCAGCATGGCCAACCGGAGGTCTAGCCTCTGACCAGCCTATCGTCGTAAGCGTCCATTTGAGAGCCCTCTGGGAGGCTCCCGTGACCTTGCTTACTAGCCGATGAAACAAATCATAGGTGTTCTTACCGCTCCACAAAACAAAAAGCGCTAGTTTCTTTCTAGCACTCTCTGCAATAGCTTCTACGCTGCTTTGCCGCAAATATGGATAAGTGTCTATGCAACAAAGCAACAGCTTTGCTGCTACACGTTCCAGCTCTAAAAAGTACTGAGTATTCAGTTGCTTACGATGAAACTCAAGTAGCGATAACGCATTCTGAAAAGCTTCTCTTGTCACTTCAGTGGGCTTATCAGCGTCTCTGTTTGCTAAGCCAAAGCTTATTACTTCACATGCTTGCTCTATTTGCCGTAGCACCGTAGTATGTTCTTTTTCTATCGCCTGCACTAAGCGAACATATTCCTTGTACTCTTGGTGCTTGATGATAGCCTCTATGGCTATGTTCTGGGGCTCTATTAGTTTAGAATTCGCAGGTGGCTGTACAGTTATACTGAGCTGTACGTACATCTCACTTGGTAGCTGAGCAACCTTACTACGAATGAGCCCCTCAAGTTCCGCAAGTCGCATCTGTGCCGGAACTACACCAAAATCTGGAAGCTCGATATTTTTATCACACTCCTGTTGCTGCTTTGAAAGTTGAGCTATAGCCTTGTCTAGCTCTTTTACACAGCGCTCACTTTCTTGACGTAGACCAGCTATATTGTCGCAAAACACTTCTTTCAGAGATTTAAGCAGCAGCAAAAGCGAAAGCAGCAGACGTAACTCTTCGTCTACCATATAAAACTGCTCGATGAGATGATTGACTATTTGCTGAGCAGCTTCAACAGCTGAATCAGACTCTCGTACTTCCAGACGACGATTGCTAATGTAGGCCGAAACTAATGCTTTAGCAGATGCTGATGGAAGCTCATCGAGAGCTGCTTCTGCCTGTACGATCAGTTCTCGAGCTTTCGCTAGCCCTTTCCGTGTCTGCTGAAACATCGCCTCCGACAGGTCATCCACTCGGTTGAGGCGGCCTACTGAAAAGTCATAACAAGCATCCCATATATGCCGCAATTGCCAGAAGCCTTCGGTAAATATCGCAAGCACTTCAGCCAAAAGCTCCAGGCACTCTTCAAAGTAGCCTCTTACAACTTCGAGTACTAGTGCCGAAGGATCTATGACTCTCTGCGTATCAGAAAGCCGTAGCAACTGCTTCCTTTGACTTTCAGTCAGGTATTGCTCAAGCAGTTGTTGCAATACGGAGGCCTTAACCTGCACTGTCTTTGGTAGCCCGAGTGCAGCATCTTCAAGACGGTTTCCATAAGTTTGCACCGCCTTCATGGCGCGTTTGAAAGGTTTGCGTTGTTCCCACTGCTCATAATGCTCTTCGACCAACTTACGGCTGACTCTTGCCACAGTCTGCTCAAGCAGTTCAAGTGAGGTGCCTTCTATCTTCTGCGGTTCAAAATTCTCTAACGAGCGTAGCTGAGACTCGCTTATCTGCTCGAACTCCCTCAAGCAAGCCTTGATTTCGGAAATAAGCTGCGACTTGCTGAATTCCAGCGCGTCAATCAAAGCCCTCCATTGGCCTGCAAGCGGTTGCATGTCTTGTTCGGACGTTTGAGGATTATCCATCTCTTTTTCTCCCACTTCAGCTATGGAGTGCCAGCCGATATCAACACTTCGACGCGCCTATTCGTACTACGGCCTTGAGGCGAGGTATTTGTAACAAGAGGCTTAGCTGCTCCAGCAGCAAATACCTGCAAGCGCTCCGAAGCGACACCGCGACTTACAAAGTATCTATAGACAGCCTCAGCGCGATCTTTAGAAAACTTCAACTGAACCTGCTTAGTCCCTCGACTATCGCTATGCCCTTCGATATATGCCTTGGCATCAGTTGCGATTATCAGTTCGGCAAGCGGATCAAGCAGGTATCCACCTTCAGCTTGCAAGAACACGGATGTTTCTCCCGAAAAGACGGTATCAGGAATAATCACAGATAGGCCGCGAGGAGTACTTCGTGTTTCGAAGTTTTTCATTACCAGCTCTCGTAGGTAGCAAACCCGTCTCTGTCTGTCCATCGATTCAGAGGCTTTGCTAAGTTCCTGCTTGAGTCTCTCATTGTCCGTTCGTAGCTTCTCGCAATCTGCACCGGTTCGAGTTCGTTCAAGTTCAAGCTCGCGCTGCAGCAAGTTAAGCTCACGTTGCAACCTCGAATTCTCAGCGACGAGCTGGCGGTTCTCCTGCTCAATCTGAGCAAGCTTCCTACTGGCATCTGTGACAGTAGAACGAGTCTCTTCTATCTCAGTTTTGACGCGCCGCAGTTCATCTTCTAACTGCGCTAAATATTCATCTCTTTCAGCTAACAGCAGACGTTCTTGTTCCGCGCGACGACGTGCCGAAGCTAGCTTGCGAGCCTTAGCAGCAAGTCTTATTGCAAGATCAGCTATTTCACGCGAGGCAGCCGAATTACCTGTCCTATACTCAGCTTCAGCTTGCTCGAAGCGTTCTATAGCAAGCCTATACGGGTTCTGGGCATATTTTTCGGCCTCATAGTAACGAGCAATTTCTATTGCATTACGTGCCATTGTCAACTCGACAGGATACTTGGGATCTTTACTCTTAGCTGTAGGATCAGGAGCTACGAGAATTCGTTCGTAGTCAGAATCACCGGCAAAGCTGATAAGATTAACATTGCCGCTCACTCCGGCTTCGCGAACCCCCTGATTAGCCACAACCACAAGCCGAGATGGCGAGCTTACCAAATAATGCGGCTCAGCAGTAATTATCAGGCTAAAAGTGCGATGTGGCGTTGAGGTACTTATTTCAGACCCAAACCAATTGTCGAGTGTCTCGCTGTCACGTATACGGAACTCACCTAAGTTATCTGCTATTCCTTCCGGCGTTATCGCCCAGATAACATAGGTAGCAGCAGCAGGGCCTAGCTGTGATGCAGGAGCTAGCCTTCCAATGTCTATACTGATCAGAGTAACACTTTTTCTACGCTCTACTACTGCCTCACCCTTGATGTTCTTTGCAAATCTCTCCGTACCTAACATCGGCACCCGCACTTTTTTACCTTGAGGATATGTCATAGCAACAGTCTCAAAGGTGACATCGCTAGTTTGGAAAGCAAATCCCAGAACAGGTAGTAATAAAAAAAGAAGCAAAAACAACCGCATACTCACTCCTCTTCAAGTTCATCTACAGAGTAGCCTTTTTTATGAACTGCCTGCACTTTTGGTCTTTTAATACGTAGCTCAACAGTCCGAAAACGGTCTGTACTGCTAGCAGGATAGTAAGCCAATATATACTGAGTGGAGAGTTCCCTTGCTATCTGTTCGAAAGCATCTTCAAGTTGTTTCTGGTCGACAGGATAATAAGCTCTACCGCCTGTTTCAACCGCCAGACTGTCAAGCGTAGCTCGATCTACCTCGCCATAACGAAAGCTATC
This sequence comes from Blastocatellia bacterium, assembly GCA_025057015.1. Lineage (GTDB taxonomy): Bacteria > Acidobacteriota > Blastocatellia > Chloracidobacteriales > JADJPF01 > JANWYG01. Next base: position 193,238 of record JANWYG010000022.1, on the reverse strand, counting down.
ACCTATGCCTATGGTATAGATAGAAACGCCAAAGCGCTGAGCATTGCGTATCGCTTTCTTAAGCGAGCTGTTACTTGCTGTGTCTTTTCCATCACTTAGCAGTATAATAGCCCGCCGGATAGCACGGCGAGTGCCAGACTTATCTGATTCGGTAATACGGGCCGCCGTATTGCTACCGAGAATCTCTCGCACAGTAGTAAGTATGGCGTCGTATAATGCTGTTCCAAGAGCTGAAAGCTCATCGTCCTCATCCCGAAAGTTCTGTGGCTGTTTGATCCGGCGAAGTGCTGTTTTGAGCCGGCGTAAATTCCCCGTAAGAGCTACCTCAAGCGTCGACTCTCCGCGAAAAGTAAGCAAAGCCCCATAGTCGCGACCTTCTCGAAAATAGTAGTCCAGAAAAGCTTCTACAGCGTTCTTCTCTTCTGTAAGCAACGATTCCTGGCTTGCGGAAGCGTCTATCAACACGGCCAGCAGCATAGGCAAGGTATTGCTGCGTTGAAATACTTCGATCTGTTGCTGCTCACCGTTCTCATAGACCTCTACGTCAGCTTCTGTCAGATCAGACACAGGTCGACCACGCTCATCGACCGCAGAAAAGATAATTTGAACTAGCTTGACTCCTATCTTCAGCGTATCGCCAGCATCTACATCTTGCGCCAAACTAGTTGTACAAATGACAAGCAAAAGCAATACCGCTTTCATAAAGAACAAATTGTACAAACTCCTTTCTATAAACAAGAGCAAAGCTACACCTCCTTCCATTAAGTTTTCTGTGTCTTCACAGCAACTCACCCTTCAGCTTGAAGATCAAGCAGACTCTAAACTGAGACTACAGTTCTAATTGCCCTGGTTCTACAAAGGTTTTAGAGCTTCACCGCCCGAAGGTCATTTTTCAACATCCTACAGCTTCCAGCCAGTTCTACGATAGAGATAGTTTCAAGAAGACATAAATAACTAGGAAAGCAGAGTTATTTTCTCTGATCTTATTGTGAGAAATGAGCTATATTTACCAAGTAACCACAAAACGGGAAGCTCTCACATGGGACTATTTGACAGGCTTAATGTTGGTCTAACCGAAGAAAGTCGTCTACAAGGAAAGGTGCTGAAAGAGGTAGTAGCAACAGAATCACAAAGCACCGAGGCTTGGGAACGGTCCGCCGACTGCTGTGAGCGACTCGAAGAACAGTGTAGAGTTTACATAAGGTCTGATCTTGAAACGCATCAGATACTCTTCGTCCGTCTGACCGAAGAAATAGTCGCCTTCTATGGAATTATGCAACGGACAGATGGAAATTTTTGCTCTGATATAAAGTTCATAGATAGGCACAAAATCCTAGATTCCATATGAGAGACGCTAATAGCTACGGAGCGAGTAGATGAGCCAGAAGATCTACTTTCATTCAAGCCTACCTTTGAAAGATACTGTACAAATCACAGAACTAGCTCTCAAAGGTGTGCAGGAGGAGGTATCTGAAACATTTCCTTACCTACAGCGACTCTTCAATACTCAAAACGATCCCAAAGTTGTAGTCAAGAAGACCAATCTAGGCACAGATGCTCCGGAGCTAGCTGCAAGGTGCTATCGAAATGGAATTCTATTTGCTACTTTCTCAAACTAAAACTGGAATATATCGGTGAATACTACACACCTGCCAGAGTACACGGGGCTCACATATGAAGACGTTGATACCTACGGACAAGATTTCCAAGCTACAACACGTCATAGAAGGTGTAATTAAAGGCAAGCCTGAAGCTATAAAGCTAGCAATAATTACCCTGCTAGGCGGAGGACATCTACTCATAGAAGACGTACCTGGTGTAGGCAAAACCACCTTAGCTCAGGCGCTAGCAAAATCGTTTAACTGCAGTTTCAACCGCATACAGTTTACAAGCGACCTACTACCCTCAGATATAATAGGCCTATCTATCTATAATCAGAAGAGCGAAGAATTTGAATTCAGTGCTGGCCCTATCTTCGCAAACATTATTCTTGCAGACGAAATCAACCGTACTACACCAAAGACGCAAAGCAGCTTGCTTGAAGCTATGGCCGAAGGGCACGTTACGGTGGAAAACAAGACCTATCAGCTACCTAAACCATTTATGGTGATAGCGACGCAAAATCCAGTAGAGCACCATGGAACATATCCACTGCCGGAGTCACAGCTCGATCGTTTCATGATGAGGATACACATAGGCTACCCTGATGCCCAGGCAGAACGTGAAATACTGCGACAGCAGATAAATAGTAATCCACTTGACAAAGTAGAGCCAGTGATGGAAGCCAACGAATTGATAGAACTACAGCAGCAAGTGCGTAACGTCAAGATTGATGACTCGCTGCTTGACTACCTGATAAGGATCGTAAGTGCCACGCGCAAGTCCGAACTATTTGAACTTGGGGTAAGCCCGCGAGCCAGTCTGGCGTTATTGCGTGCTGCGCAAGCACACGCAGTACTGGACGAGCGTGACTATTGTCTACCAGACGACATTAAACGAATGGTCATCCCAACTTTTGCTCATCGCGTGGTGGTCAATTCTAGATACGGCTCTGTGCGTAGATCAGAAAGCGCTCAGGCAGCCTTGGAAGAAATACTAAAAGGTGTGGAAGTGCCGCTGTGAGTCAAGAAAGTTCTGACAAAGCCAAATTTAGGCGGATGCTGCGCGAATTTCTCATCACATCATCTTTCTTCGGTTCATCCTTCCTTCTGGCAATGCTCTCTACGTTCCTGCTGCAAACCGGTGACTACGACTTAGCTGTATTTTCAGCTCTTGCTTCGCTGATTTTAGCGACGATAGGCGGCATCTACATAGTTCCTAAACTAGCAAGCAGGATCAAATTTACCTTTCTAAAAATTCCATACTCGGTTACAGCAGAAACTATTTTCTTTTTAGTAACCACGATAGTAGTAGGGATCGCAGCCGTCAACACAGGCAATAATCTGCTCTATCTAGTACTTTCCGTTTTACTTGCCGTACTTATGGCCTCGGGTATCATTTCAGAAACAAGTCTCCGAGGGATAGATGTAAGTCTCAGATTTCCTGAACATATCTTCGCAGATCAGGAGACGATGCTTGAACTTACACTCATTAACCGCAAGGCGATTCTACCTTCATTTTCCGTAACCGTAGGCATATTAAGCGAGCTGGAGCAAGAAGAAGAACACAAAAGCTTCGGACAAAAACTGAAGCGGATGCTGATGGGAATCGAAGCTCAGCAAGGTTTAAAGAAGTTTGCACACTTTAGCGTCCTACCCGGTAATTGTCGATTGACACAACGCATAAACTATACCTTTCGACACCGTGGATGCTTTCTGATCACGGGTTTTACTGTAAGCACCAAATTTCCTTTCGGCTTTCTGCGCAAAACTCACGAAAAGCAGGCTTTAGGAGAGCTAGTAGTCTATCCTAGGCTTCGGCCGTTCTATCTGCTTTCATCATCTATACCGGTACTTGCAGGCAGCGTAGAAAGCATAAGACGCGGCCTCAGCTGTGATTTGTACAGAATAAGGCCATATCAATTCAGAGACAATTTACGGCATGTAGCTTGGAAAGCGACAGCTAAAACCCGCCGTTTGATGGTAAAAGAATTCACAAGAGAAGATGAGCGCAAGCTCACGGTAGTCTTAGATGAACTACACACGATGACTCGAACTTTAGAAGAGAAATTTGAGCTAGCTATAGAAATAGCAGCCTCCTTAATAGAACACTTCCTTGAACAAGGAGCCGAGTTGCGTCTGCTTACTCCGGTCGAGCAGACCGACTTTGACACCGGCCAGCAGCATTTCTATCGAATGATGCGAATACTTGCACTCGCTCAACCTACTTATGACAAGGAGCGGCTCACTCTAGAACAGATGCTCGACGACGATCAAAATGACTATAAGGTAGTATTTACAGATAGATCAGTTGGTCTACCTGATAAGCGAGACGTCAAAGTAGTAGACCTCAGTAGTTTATGAGTACTTCCATAGAGCTTTATTTCAAACTCTGCTCATATGCACTGATTACCACTGGCTTTGTAACCCTAGTACTAACCGGCAGAGTAGATGCTTTTTCCATAATAGTCTACGTGTTAGCACTAGTGCTCAGCTGGCAGAGCGACCGACCAAATTCACGGCTACAGATATCTAAGACCACGGCAAACGTTCTAGCTGTAGCTTTTCTGCCATTTCTATACCTTGATTACAGATACTTAAGCGGAAGCTTCGTTGGCCCTTTGATACACTTCGCATTATTCATCTCTATCTTCAACCTCTTTAAAAGAAAGGAGAACAGAGACTGGGTATTTTTGTATTTGATAACGCTTGCCGAAATACTCTTTGCTGCAGTTCTGACAATAGATATCACGTTCATCGTTATGTTAACGGTGTTCTTGTTGCTGGCAATGGCTACACTCGAAGCTTTTGAGATCAAGCGTAGCAGTGCCTCGGTGTCAACTCCCAAGGATGAGAAGCTCTCTGATAAGCTTGGTCGACAAGTAAGCAAGGGTAGCATAGGCTATCTTGTTGCTTTGACGCTCTTCTTGGCAGGGCTGATAGTAGCTATAGCCACTCCGATCTTTCTGCTTATTCCCAGATTGAACACAGGGGTGTTTGCTTCTCAGCTTGGTTTAAACACAGTCTCGATAACTGGCTTTTCCGATGAGGTAGAGATAGGTGACGTGACCAGCATCAAGAAGAACGCCGAAGTGGTTATGCGGGTAAAAGTCAAATCGGTGACCGAAAATCAATCTACAGGACTACATAAGTGGCGAGGCGTAACGCTAAGCCGATACAGAAACGGTAGATGGAGCGAACCTCGTACTAGACGCCAACCCGTGCAAAAAGGCCAAGATAACTACTATCGCGTCGGAAGACGTAAGAGCGAAACTTGGCCTATGATAGAACAGATGTTCTACATAGAACCGCTCAACAGTCCAACCGTCTTCGCCGCCAATGAACCTCTGATATTCGATGAAAGGCTCCCGAGACTACTTAAAAGCGACGCTGATTCTTACCTTACCGAGGGACATAGATTTAGGCCTATCGGGTATACAGTTTACTCAGAAATATATGTCCCAAAAGCAGAACAACTCCGCCAAGATAACCTACCGTATCCTGATTCTATAGCAGAATACTATCTTGACAATGCAGACATCGATCGACGTATCGTCGAGTTGGCACGCAGAATTACCGAGCCTTATAACAACCGCTACGACAAAGTCGTTGCTATAGAAAGCTACCTTCGCAGTTACGGTTATACGCTGGAGCTCAAACGGACAGAGGAAGCTGATCCGCTCGTAGATTTTCTGTTCAACCTACGCCAAGGTCACTGTGAGTATTTCGCAAGTGCTATGGTAGTGCTACTCCGCTCGCAAGGCATAGCAGCACGTATCGTCAACGGCTTCCAAACGGGCGAGTACAACGAACTTGGTGGATTCTACGTCGTCCGTCAATCAGATGCTCACTCCTGGGTAGAAGTCTATTTCCCGTCGATAGATAGATGGGTAGAATTTGACCCCACGCCAAGTCTTGGAAGCGCCCAGCCACAGTCAGGCTTGATTGCTGGCATCGGAAAGTACCTCGACGCAATCAGGATGCTCTGGATGGACTATGTCATAACCTACGACACACAACGCCAGACTTATCTAGCTGGGACGGTGCAAAGATCAGCCTCACACTTCATTCAATCCCTAAAATCGACTTTGAATCGGTCATTTGCACAGCTACACGCTGCTAAGCTACCGACAAAGCATATTCCAAAACTAGCTATTGCAGTAACGCTCATCACAGGTATAGCTCTTTTTTGGCACTTTAAAAAACTGCACAAACGCTGGATACTTGCTCCGGAGACACTGTTTACAAGTAGTTTCGGAAGATTAGTCTTGCCGTTTCTTCGCTGGAGGGCACGTTCCGACAGGAAGACCTCTGCAATACTGTTTTACAACGAAATGTTGGCTTTGCTGCACCGACACGGTTTCCATAAACGTCCGGAACAGACTCCTAGAGAGTTCGCTGCAGAAGTAAACTTTGAAGAGGTAACAAAGATCACCTCGATCTATAACCGCGTGCGCTATGCCAACTCTGCTTTAGATACGAACGAGAGAAAAGAAGTTGAGCAACTGCTCGCAAAATTGCGCTCACGTCCTGTAGAACTTGACCTTGCGCAAAAGATAAGGCGTAGCAGTTGGATACTTGCTACAACTTCGCTACTTGGAGTCGTAACAGTTACCGTAGGGTACTACGTCTTCAACGAGCGCTGCTTTTATACTAACGAGCCTATTGACTTAGAGTACCAGCTAGCACCGCTTGAAGTAAATGTTGCTAGAATACTAGAGAAAGTACGCACAAAAGACGGTAATGCCGCCTCTTACCTTGCTACAAAGCAACTGATCTTTGCCGAGCTAGCAGTTGTATCTCCTTGGAATAGCTATCCAAAACTTACTCCAACGGAAATACAAGCAATAGAAAAATACCTCGAACAATCTGATCTACAGTTGTTAGAGCAGCTTGCTGCCTGCAGTCGGTTTGACACTGCCGAAGTAGAAGACATAGCCCTACACAATTTAAATAGAATAGTCGTAGAAAGAAACGTCGAAGAGCCATTACTGTGGAAGGCCTATCTTCTGTTCCTAAGAGGCCACCTGCAAGAAGCTGAACGCGAACTGTCGCTAGCCTTATCACTTGGAGCTCATCTAGTCCAAGCTCACGCGTTATCACACACTGCTGAAGGCTATAGAATAATGGCTGAGGCTGCCATAGCCCTAGCTAGGCTAGCTATGCTAAAAAACGACAGCACTTCGGCCAAATCTTGGATGCGCATTTCACATAACTTTCAGAAGGAGATTGGCCGTCTTTTTTGGCTAAGGCGCAGTATAGCCGAGATTGCAGTAAGCGACCGCAACCTAGATCTGCTACGCTCGCTCGTGCTGAAATCTGATCCGGCGGTCGGTAGAGAAATAGTAGAATCTGTAAGTAGGACTTGGCTGGCAAATCCCAACCGAGTGCTCCTAGGCCTCAGCAAAGAACGAGAGCAAATGCTCGAGTGGTGCACAAACCAGCAAGGTTTGGAACAAACAGCAGAGCGGGCGCTTTATAGCGCTCGCTCATGGGGACTGCTTTACAGAATACGGATATTTAGAAAGGTATACTCTCGCTGGTACTATATAAAAGTAGCAGAAACCTTCAGGGAAGTAACCTCTTCACAAAGAGGCTAGGCTCCTTTCTCTGTGCCCTCCGCTCGACAAACTGCTACCTCCTCACGGGCGAGTAGAGCCTAAGAATGCTTCCTAAAGCACATGCTTTTTCCTTCACATCTATACCAGCGCTCTTAGGAGCCTTCTTCAGAGGATTAGCTCTTCGATAGTATACCGAATTTCTCGAGTATCCTTAGGACTTGAGGAAGTTCTGCAGTAGGCCACATTAGCGTAACCAGTTTTATCATCACTCACTTCTCTTGGGATTTAAGGTTAGCTGTTTCTACACTGCCAGCATTGACTTAAGCCACAGTTGTGTTATTTTGCTGTTAGTTCTTAAGTGCGTCTTGCCTAAACCATAGTTAAAGCAAAGCTTGAGGAAGAATATGATAGACTTTAGCAATCCCTATCTTGCTCAAATAGAGGCAATAATCAATAAGGCTGTGGAATCAAGTAGTACGATACTTGCCGAGGACATAGATGCCAAAGAGATCATCTATCAGCTCGGGGAAGAGCTACGTATAAAGAGAGTTACCTGGACTGACGGGCTGGTTTGTGTTCCAAACGTGCTCAGGATATTGATGTATGAAGACAAGGCCAACAGAGAAGAAGACGTAGAGAGACTCTTTAACTCAGCCGAACTACTGAATCTGCTTACTCTTTATTTAGCCGAGCAGAAGCTACATATCCTGATGCCTCTGCGCGCCGAAACTGAATTGCTGAGCCGTGGCAGCAGCCGTCTGATGTACAGCACTGGCCGCATAACGCTCACTCTTGACTGGCCCTTAGCTGAAGAGGCAGATGTTCTCGACATAGTTATAGATGACGTTAAAAAGCAGATCCTAGCCGTGCAAGAGCGTAAGCCAGCTATCCCGCAGGTAGGCCGATTGATGGCGCTTAATGCCGATGTCTATCGCAACAACTTTCTGATCACCAAAGAGATAACTTACATAGGAAGAATGAGAGTAGTGCGAGACGAATCAGGGATGTTTGTTCGAAAGAACGACTTCGTTTTCTCACAAGTAGACGATGCGGAGGCTATCTCAAACAGCGTCTCTCGTAGCCATGCTCGGATAGAATACCGCAACGGGAAATTTTGGTTGAGTGACCTAGGCAGCGCTAATCGAACTTGGATCGAGAGAGGAGAGCAGAAAATCTTGGTAGAAAAGCCCGAAGCTTTGGAGGACGGAGACATACTTGTTCTAGGCAAAGCACGAGTCAAATTCAACATACTCGATCAGCTCGACCTAAAGGAGTTAGCCTTGCAGCAGGCTGCACAACGCACCATATCGAAAGTAGAACGCCGTACTCCCATGAAGACGACTATAATCCAGGCCTACAAAGGTTGAACATACCTTCAGCCGATGCTTCTACTATCGAACGGTAGCGGCAGGAGCTCAAGCATGGTCCTAGTCTCGCTCTTGCCGTGCAGATTTGCTAGTTCTACCTCGATATTCCCGCAGAACTCCCATAGCAGCTGTCTGCAAGCGCCGCAAGGCGGAGTAAGCGTTTCTGTATCTGTCACTATGCTGATGCGCTCAAACTGCCTCTTACCTTCTGAAAGAGCTTTGAGCAAAGCAACTCGCTCAGCACAAATAGTAAGACCTAAAGTAGAGTTTTCTATATTACAACCTGTGTAGATGCTGCCATCAGTAGCACGCAAAGCTGCTCCTACGCAAAAGCCAGAATATGGTGCTATGGCGTTCTGACGAGCCTTAACAGCAAGTTCGAGGAGTACTTTATTCGACATCGTCACAATTCTACACGACTCGGCTACTTTGCATAGTATCTGCTGCCGATACGAGATTGGCATGGCACAACTTCTGCCGAATTGGTAGTTTTCAAGCTTGTCAATCTCTCTTAAGCTGAAAAAGATGCTCATCAAGCTTGACAGAGACAGTCATACTCCGGTTTACGAACAGATCAAAGAGCATATCGTCGGCTTAATACTGGCAGGAAGACTTAAGCCCGGCGATCGGCTACCTAGCTCACGTAGCCTAGCTGAATCGCTTGGCGTCAATCGCACAACCGTCTGCACTGCGTATGAAGAGCTAGAAGCTGACGGTTATGTCGCCTCCCATGTCGGACAAGGTACTTATGTCCTGCCCCAACAAAAGCTGCAAGTAGGTATTTCATCTGGCCAGCAGAGTTTACTAAGGCCACGCTTTTCGCGTCGCAGCGAGTTGCTACACCGCCATAAATGGGAGCATTTCGGCGAGGGACGGGTCGATAGGATACTATTTTCTGGGCTAACGCCTGAAGAAGATCTCTTCCCGATAGAACTATTTCGCAGCGCCATAAATAACTGCCTGCGCGAGCGCGGTAAACAGTTACTACAGTACGGGGATCCGCAAGGCTACAGGCCTCTGCGAGAATACCTATCCATGAGGCTCGCACGTTACAGCATATCGGCTTCGGTAGAACAAATAGTCATAGTAAGTGGTTCACAGCAAGGGCTTGACCTAGTAATGCGCATACTAACCGACCCAGGAGACAGAGTGGTCATAGAATCACCAACCTATCCAGAGCTCTTCCCGGTACTCGCACAATACCAAGCTGAAATCGTTACCGTACCAGTAGGCAACTATGGTCTCGAACTAGATCAGCTTGAACAACGACTTAGGGAAAAACCTGTTCAGCTTGCCTACGTCATGCCGAACTTTCACAATCCTACAGGAGCAACCATGCAGCTTGAGCAACGTGAAAAGCTCGTAGAAATAGCTCAAAAATACGGCACTATCCTAATTGAGGACGATTACGAGAAAGATCTCAGGCTTGAAGGTACACCCATAGTTCCCGTCAAAGCCCTCGATTCGACCGGAGCAGTGCTCTACTTGGGAACGTTCTCGAAAGGACTGTTTCCCGGCGCGCGTGTGGCTTGGATCGTAGCACAAGAGGCTATAGTAGAAAGGCTAGTTCAAGCAAAGCGTTGCCTAGATTTTCAAACCAATCTGCTTATGCAAGCAGCCCTAGCCGAGTTTTGTGCCCAAGGGTACTATGACGCTCACTTGAAGCGGATACATAAGATATACCGTCTACGTCGGCGTAGACTTCTAGAAGCGCTGGAACGTGAGATGCCCGAAGGCGTATCTTGGACACGACCTGAAGGCGGTTATGCAGTCTGGGTAACGATGCCACAAGTGCTAGATGCTGCTGAGCTGCTTGATGAAGCCCGCAAACACGGCATATTTTTTATTCCAGGTACGCAATTTTACATCGATGGTAGCGGAAAAAACTGCTTCAGGCTGTGCTTTTCGCGTACCGATGCAGAGCAAATAGACGAAGGTGTCGCCGTTCTCGGCACGCTTATCAGAGAGAAACTAAGGAGGATAAAATGACTCAGTCACTTCTCAGACTAAAGACAGGCTTAGCAGAGATGCTCAAGGGCGGCGTAATAATGGACGTAACAGACGCAGAACAAGCAAAAATAGCTGAAGCTGCAGGAGCTGCTGCAGTTATGGCACTTGAACGAGTACCGGCAGATATCCGCCGCGAAGGTGGCGTAGCAAGGATGGCCTCGCCTAAGAAGATCCGTGAGATCATGGATGCTGTCTCTATACCAGTAATGGCCAAAGTGCGCATAGGCCACTTCGTAGAAGCCCAAATACTTCAAGAAATGGGAGTAGACTTCATAGATGAAAGTGAAGTCCTTACTCCAGCAGACGAAGAGCATCACATAGACAAGCACATCTTTCGCGTTCCATTTGTCTGTGGAGCACGCAATTTAGGCGAAGCTCTGCGGCGTATAGCAGAGGGGGCCGCCATGATCCGCACCAAAGGCGAAGCTGGTACTGGCAATATAGTAGAAGCAGTGCGACACTTGAGAGCCATTCGCCGCGAAATTCGTCAGCTTACTGTGATGAGCAAAGACGAGCTACTAGCTGAAAGCAAGCGCCTACAAGCACCTTACGAGCTGGTATTAATGGTAGCCCGCGACGGAAAACTTCCCGTGCCTAACTTTGCAGCAGGCGGAGTAGCCACTCCAGCAGACGCAGCGCTCTGCATGCAACTTGGTGCTGAATCAGTTTTTGTCGGCTCCGGAATATTTAAGAGCGCCGATCCTGCAGCACGAGCAAGTGCAATAGTTAAAGCAGTTACACATTACAACGATCCGAAAGTACTTTTAGAAGTCAGCTATGAACTTGGTGAACCCATGCGAGGCATAGAAATTTCTAAGCTCTCGGAAGAAGAAATGCTACAGACACGCGGTTGGTAAAAAATGAAGGTAGGAGTTCTAGCATTACAAGGTGCATACAAAAAGCACTGTGAAGCACTTACTCGACTTGGTATAGAAGCTGTCGAAATCAGAAATGCTGCGCAACTACAAGATTTACAAGCAATAGTCTTGCCTGGCGGCGAAAGCACTACGATGCTAAAACTGATGAACGAGGAGCATCTTAAGGAACCGCTGCGCGAGTTTGCTGCTACACGGCCCACTTTTGGCACCTGTGCGGGACTCATACTCCTTGCTCGCGAGGTTTCCTGCCCTAGACAAGACTCGCTGGGAATTCTAGACATAGCAGTCAAACGCAACGGTTACGGCAGGCAGATAGATAGCTTCGAAGCGAAAGCTGAAGTCAAAGGTATAGGCGAGATGGAACTTGTGTTTATTCGTGCACCGATAATTACCGCCGTAGGCAACGACGTCGAAGTACTGGCCACACATCAGGGATTGCCCGTCCTCATCCGCCAAGGAAAAGTCCTAGGAGCTACTTTTCATCCAGAACTTACCTCAGACCTTCGCATACACAAGATGTTTCTCGAAATGTTAAGCTAGTAAGCTCTGCTACCTATGGTGCAGCAGAGCTTCTACTACCCTGCCCGAGACGAGATGTTCGTTAACGATGCGTCGGCCCCCTTCTTCGTTCACTCCGGCATACCATACTGCATCAGGATAGACCACCACCATAGGCCCTGAGCCACACTCACCCATACAGCCAGCTTTGTTTATGCGGATATCACTTTTAAGCCCCAACTCCTTGACGAGATTCTTCATAGCAAAGAACGTTTCCATACTACCTTGAGTGGGGCAGGTCTTACCTCCTGTACAAACAAATACGTGTTTCTTATAGATAGACATCAGTTTTTCCTTACCCACTTGCTTATCTTCTTCTCAAGCACTTCTGGACGGAAAGGCTTCTCCAAAAAGTCATCCATACCCATTTCTAGACAAAGTTTGGTATCCTCTCTAGACCCTGCTGTCAAAGCTATTATCGGCGTCCTTGATGGGCCTAACTCCAAAGCCCGAATCTTTACTGTAGCCTCTAGTCCATCAAGATGAGGCATCCTATAGTCCATCAAAATTAAGTCATACCGATTCTTAGAAAAAACCTCGACTGCCTGTTGTCCATCAGTAACTACATCATAATCATACCCTTTCTGCTGCAAATAAGACTCAACGACCATTCTATTCACTTTATCGTCCTCGACCAGCAGTATTCGCAGCTTTTTACCTTCTGGAAGAGCCAGCGACACATCTTTAGGCTGCTCTTCTACCATAATTGGGAGAGTGAAAGTAAAAGTGGTACCCTCGCCTAACTTGCTTGTGACCGTTATCTCACCACCATGTGCTTCCACTATCCGCTTCACTATCGCTAAACCGAGTCCTACACCAGCCTTAGCGTGCTTTTGCTTTGCTTGCCTATAAGGATCGAACAGATAAGGGATGGCGCTTTCAGGAATACCTTCGCCCCTATCTGCTACTTGCACTTGCAGCATACCTCTACCTTCCTTCTCAACCCGCCGAGCACGAACAGTTATCTTTTTACCTGCCGGAGTGAACTTGATAGCATTTGACAGAAGATTTGCAAGCACCCGTTCGAGTTTGTCAGGATCTCCTTTAATCTTTGGCAGTTGTGGCTCAAAATCTACCTCAAACTCTATCCCCTGCGAAGTAGCGCTTATTCTGGCACTTTCAGAGCTATCTCTCAACAAACGCTCGGAGTCTATCTCTACAGCGTTTACAGTCGTACCTTGTGCATCCATCCGATATACTTCCAACGTGTCATTAATAAGGGACAGCATTTTGTCAAGGTTACGTTGTGAAGTCTGTATGAAACGCTGCTGATCTTCAGGCTTAAAAGCACCATCCTCTAACATCGCCAGAGTAGCACGAACGACAGTAAGCGGTGATTTAAGGTCGTGTACTAGCATCGCTGCAAAGTCAGCTTTCATCTTGTCGAGCTCTTGCAACTTGAGATTTGCCTGCTGCAACTCGTTGCGTTGCTCTTCAAGCAAACGATTTTTCTCTGCAAGTTCCTTAGTTCGTTCATCGACTTTTGCACGCAAGATCCGGTTACGTGCTTCTAGCAGACTGGTTCTTAGCTTGATCCCACCATAAATTACAGAAAGGAGCAGAATCACATATATACCCTGTGCCCACCAAGTCATCCAAAAAGGCGGAGCTACACGAAACCTTAAACTCACACCTTGTTCGTTCCACACGCCATCCTCGTTACAAGCGATGACGCGAAATTCATAATCACCCGGCGGCAAAACCGTATAATAGGCTACTCGGCGAGTGCCCGCGTCAACCCAATCCTTATCTACTCCGGAAAGTTTATACTTGACTTTGACACGACTAGGCACTGACAAACTGAGTGCAGCATAACGTATCTCTAAACGCCTACTCGTATGCTCAAGCTCTATATCTCTCGTTAAGTCAACCGCTTTACCATCGGCAAGCAAACTTTCTATCACCAAGGTAGGAGGCAGTCTGTTAATAGGTATTGACGAAGGGTCAATGACTACAACACCTCCCACCGTAGGAAAGTAAAGCAGGCCTTCCGTAGACTTAGAAGCATACGCTGCTGGCGTACATTCCTCAGTTTTCATACCGTCTTCTTTGGTAAGACGCATAACACTTAGCTGCTGTCTCTTACCATTGAAAGCTTCCTCGACCTCTTCTATAGAAACCTTATAGATACCATCATTACTTCCTATCCAGAGATTACCAAAATTATCTTCTAGAATCTGCAAGATGTTTGCGGTGAGCCCTTGTGCAATACCTACAGTTTGGAATTTACCATCACGCAGTCGGCTTAAGCCGGCATTTGTCCCTATCAGAAAGTTACCTCTGCTATCTTTGTATATACAGAAAATGACGTTACTAGCCAGTCCTGCACTAGTATCGTAGTTAGTAAAGTGCCCGTCCTTGTAACTACTGAGACCTCCGCCATCAGTACCTATCCAGAGAGTACCATCTTCTGCTTCATAAAGCGCGAGCACTGTACCGTAAGCTAGCCCATCTTCGCGTGTAAAAGACGTAAATCTTTCCGTTTTGTCATCATAGCATCCTAGTCCTTCGTTTGTGCCTATCCAGAGTTTCCCGATGCGATCCAAAAGCAATGTTCTAACATATTCACTTGGTAGACCATCGGCTTTACTGAAACTCCTAACAGTATTCCCTTGCAGCAAGAAAAGGCCCGACCTTCCACCTACCCAAAGCCCACCTTTAGCATCTCGAATCACGTAGCGATACATGTCCTCCTTTAGTGACGAATAATTTGTCACAGTGCCATTCTTGAGATAGCTCAGTCCTCCTGCAGTGGCTAGCCAGACACCACCATCTTGTTCTACATAGGCATGCTGAATAACATTCTTAGCAAGGCCTTCACTCTTCGACCAAGTCCTACACTTTACATCATGCAGTCTATAAATGCCGTTTCTATAAGTACCTAGCCAAAGGTTGCCTTCTCTATCTTCATAAATAGACTCTACCGAAAGAGCTTCTTCAGGGATAGTAAACGCATCGAACGTTTCCCTGTTGTACCTAACAATTTTGCCTATGCAACCTATCCAAACGTTCTGGTGCTTATCTTCAAAAAGCGAACTCACAACATCAGTAACAGGACTATTAGCGGAGCTATAGACAAGCTTTTCTTTACTTTTCCAACAGTACAGCCCTGCCCCCCGCGTTGCTATCCACAGGATCCCTTTACTATCATAAAGCACTGTCCTTACTTGCCTATCTAGACTAACAAATACTTCTGCTAAAGCAGGCGAAGTCTGCTCTATTCTGTAAACACTCTGGTAGTTACATAAAAGAATGCTACCCGAGGCGAAGTTTATAGAGGTAACGCTATCGAGCTTCGCACCATCTGAAGTCTGGACAGCAACAAATCTTATCGGTTCTATAGAAGGGTCAAAGTAAACTACTCCGTTTCGAGTGGCAACATAAATTAGCCCTGAAGGAGCTTGATAGAGCGTCGTAACTATTTCGTTTGGCAATCCATCCTTAAGCCCATAGTGTTTCCACTTACCAGCTTTGTAGGAACTTAAGCCACCACCGTTTGTAGCTATCCAAAGTGTTTCTCTGCTATTATCCCAACATAACCTACGTATACCGTTATTCAACAGTTGAGCAGTGTTACCGCTGTCATAAGTTTTGAAACTAATACCATCAAATCTTACAAGGCCATTATAAGTTGCAATCCAAAGATAACCGTAATTGTCCTGCGTGATGTCCAGAATAGCTCCCGAAGGTAGCCCATTATCTTTATCCCAGAAGCTGTAAGAGTACTGGCTGATCCTAGTATTAGGATCTAAGCAATAAGCGTAGTCACATAGAAGGATACAAGACAAAGCAAGAAAAACCCATACTCTCAGAAAAATCAGTCCCTTTTTGAGAGCCGAAGGCATTTTTCCATCTTTCGAAGAAAAGTAATATATTCGACTAAAAACTATAAGAAGTTATGACTTCAGTCAACTTAATTATAGCCTTGACCTTAAGGCTAAATGGGAAAAGTTCTTATAAGGATTCTATAGGAAGGGGCATTGATGAGCCGTGTAGGGATCGAACCTACGACCCGCAGATTAAGAGTCTGCTGCTCTACCAGCTGAGCTAACGGCCCTTACAAGAGGTTCAATTATACTATGCTGGCAGCAGTTGTCAAGCCTTCGGTGTAGGCTTCAATCTTCGCTGTGGTCCTTACCGTTAAAGCGGTAAACGGTAGTTTCATTATCGACAACAGTTTCCAGATGGACAGTACGTCCCCACAACTTGTAGACATATTCTAAGACTTTCTTAGCATATGGTATGTCTAGCTCTACGCCTTCATAGCGATGACGCAAGAAAAGCTCGCGGTTGCGATTGTAGTCATCATCGACGACTTCTATGTATGGAAAGCCAAAGTTAGTCATGTTAGAAACAAGAGTATCTCGAACCTTCTGCCAGTTTTTATCCGTGATTTTCCAGTCTTCTTCATCTACTAACTGATAGACAAAAAGATCTAATTCTTCACAGAGTTCACGCGTCAAGTAGTTGCGTAGAAAAGAAATGTCATTATCTAGTTCGCGTACTTCGAAGATCTTAGCTCTACCTTCACCTCCTTTGCGGCCATACTTTTCTCTCTCTTCTTTAGTAGGTTCGTTCCAGCGCCGCTCTATGTCCTCAAAGATCTTGTATCCTAGGTAATATGGGTTTAGCTGATTTTTGTGCGGCGAAACAACGCTTGAGTGTAGCTCAGCAAATTCCAGATGGTCTTTTGTATCAAGATCAAGCTCGCGCATTATCCTAGCGTGCCAGTAAGAGGCCCAACCTTCGTTCATTATCTTGGTCTGCATCTGCGGCACGAAGTAGAGCATTTCATCATGTATCATCGCCATGATGTCACGCTGCCAATCTTCTAGCACCGGCGAGTTCTGCATGATGAAATAGACGAGATCTTTAGTAGGAAGGTCTTTTCTTTCGGTCTTTTTTTCAACCTTGTCGGTTTTTGTCTGTTTCAGCTTATCCAGATTCCAAAGGTCATCATAAGCTGACGTAGCTACTGCAGATGCCTGTTTGGAAGACGGTTGCTTTTTGTTGATGAAGAAGTCCGGATCGACATGTTCTTCTATCGACAAGACGGCATCTAAGAACTCCTCAATCACCTTTCGCCCATACTTAAACTCATATTCGGATATCCGCTGGGCATGAAGTGACGCCGAGTCTATCATTCGACGATTGGTTTTAGAAAAGTAGATATTGTTCTTGAAAAAGTCCACGTGACCAAGCACATGCGCCATTACCATCATGTTCTGCAGCAGCGAGTTTGTTTCAAGAAGGAAAGCATACGCCGGATTAGTATTGATAACCACCTCGTAGATCTTTGACAGGCCTAGGTCGTACATGGTTTTCATTCTGTGGTAGGCCTTGCCGAAGGTCCAGTGTGAGTATCTACCTGGCAACGCATAAGAGCCTATTTCGTACATTACTGCAGCGGGGACAATTTCAAATCTAACTGGAAATGGATCTAGGCCATTCCTGATAGCTATGTTCCAGATCTTTTCCAAGGCATCTTCCAAAGCCTTTACTTCTTTGTCGACCATCATATCCTAGTACCACGCTTACCAAAGAACTGTTTTAGAGCTGGGTAAACATCTTCTTTACTATCTATTCTGACGCCTATGAAGCGGTCTTTTTTCTTTAAGTTGTCCCTAAAAATGGAGAGCAACGCGCCGCTAGAGCGTCTATAGCTTGAAGCTCCTTCATCTCCTATCTCCCCATATCCAAAAAGGTTGCACGTAGAGATCAACTCATCGGCGAGCTTGACTGCCTCATCATTGTCCGAATAGTAGTTATCTCCGTCAGAGAAATGAAACGGATAGATGTTCCAGTCACGGGGATTATACCGCTCCTTTATGATAGAAAGTGCTAGCTTGTAGGCCGAGCTTACCACGGTGCCACCTGACTCACCTTGAGTAAAAAACTGTTCCTCGGTAACTTCCTTTGCCTCAGTATGATGGCTGATAAACACTATATCGACGTTGTCATACTTTGTCTTCAGGAACCGGACCATCCAGAAATAGAAACTCCGAGCCACATACTTCTTGAACTCACCCATAGAACCGGAAACGTCCATCATAGCTATAACGACTGCATTAGACTCGTATTTAACGTCTTGCTCCCAAGTTTTAAAGCGTAGGTCCTCTTTCTTGAATCCTCCTATCTCGGCTTTCTTTCTTTCGCGAGCGTTACGGCGGATGTTCTCAAGTATCGTTCTGCGCTTGTCAAGGTTAGATAGTACTCCAGCACGCCTTATCTCAGTAAACTTAGTTTGTGTAGACGGTATAGCCTTTTTTGCTTTTTCTTGTAAGTATGGCAACTGCAAATCCTCAAAGATGAGTCCAGCAAGCTCGTCTATATCGACCTCAGCCTCGTAGTACTCTTGTCCAGCCGCTGAACCAGCTGAACCTTGGCCTGTCGCACCTTTACCTGGTTTCGCCTCTTTAGCTATTACGTCACCGACCTTAGAGTTGCCATTACCTTGACCTACTTGCTTCTGTTTACGGTAGTTATAGCGGAACTTATATTCGTCGAGCGAGCGAATAGGAATCTTGACCGTCTTTTTTCCATCGGACAAAATAATCGACTCGTTAGAAACTATGGATCCTAAGTTCTTCCTTATGGCTTCTCTTACACGCTCTCTATGTCGCTCTTGGTCCATTATACCTTTGCGCTGTAAGCTCCAATCATTGCGCTGTACAGTCATACTAGCTCCTTCTTACAGAAGTCAACAACTAAACTTACAAAATCCTGTGGACGCTCTTCCTGAGGAACATGCCCACACTCGGGGATTACTATAAACTCCGATCCTTCTATGGTAAGGTGTATGTGCGCTCCATTCCTGACCGGCAAAAGGTGGTCTTCCTCACCCCAAATTATGAGAGTCGGCTGCCGTATTTGAGACATCTCTCGCTCGAGGAGACTCAAGTCCCATTGCCTAAAAGTAGCTAGTGCAGCAGCTTGACAAGAGGCTGAAACGAGAGGGCGAAAATAAGAATCCACATGCTCATCAGTAATAACGTCCCGGTTGTAGTAAAGCCTCGACATCACAGATTTGACCAACCGTCGAGACATAAGTATGGGCACTATCCCACGTAAAAGATAATACAGGTAAGTTCGCGGCAATGGTGGAAGTCCGGTCTTATCATAAGCAGCATTCACCAAAACCAGCCGTCTTACCCTTTGAGGATGCCGTAGTGCTGTTACCATAGCTACGGCTCCACCATAAGAATTCCCAATTAACGTAGCTTCTCGTACTTCCAGTGCGTCAAGCAATCCAGCTATCAAATCCGCTTGATCCTCGACCCTGTAACGATTATCAACCGGCTTTTCAGAATAGCCAAAACCTTTAAGGTCAGGAGCTATCACGCGATAGCCGGCCTCAGCTATCAGGTCCAAACACTTGCTCCATGTATAGCTCGACGAGCAGTAGCCATGAATAAGCACAATTGTCTCCTTTGCTGAGCGGTTCTTTTCTTGCAAGTGCAGTCTGACACCGTTTACTACACGAAACTGACTAGTTCTGGCATGCGGCAAAAGATGAGCATAGTCAAGCCAGCGAACATCTCTGGGTCTACTAGCATACTTGACAGCAACCGCAGCTCCTGCAACAAGCCCCGTAGTAAATGCAAGTAATCTCTTAGCCGCCATCTACTTCTCCTTAATTGAAATAAAAAGGCTCGCACGGCGAGCCTTGAAAAGTACTAGTTACTTGACAACTATCAACGCGACAGCAGTGTCCCTACATAGCTCAGCAGCTCGTTTGCACAAATGCTACAATAGCCGTGCTCACGTACTAACCTATCTAACACTTCGTTTATACGCCTTAGCTGATCAGCATCAGGCGTCTTCGTCGAAGTAGTAATCTTTACAACATCCTTAAGATCTGCAAAGATCTTCTTTTCTATAGCTTCTCTTAGACGTTCATGCGAATTGTAATCAAAGACCTTACCCTTACGTGCATAAGACGAAATGCGTATTAGTATCTCTTGCCTAAATGTATTCTTTGCGTTTTCGGAAATGCCTATCTGCTCTTCTATAGACCGCATCAGCTTCTCGTCAGGATCTAGCTCCTCTTCGGTAATCGGATCTTTTATCTTCTCCTTATTACAGTAGGCTTCCACGTTGTCCAGATAGTTATTGCATAGCGACTTGGCCATCTCTTCGAACGAATAGACGAAGGCACGCTGAACTTCTACTTTGGCTATTTCGTCATACTCCTTACGAGCAAGAGAGATAAGGCTCATATAGCGTTCACGCTCTTCGGGACTAATACCGCTATGCTGTTCGAAACCGTCCTTGATAGCGCGCAGAGCATCTATGGCATTAATGCACTTGACATTCTCCTTGACTAACGCACCAGATAGACGATTGATAATGTAACGAGGACTGATACCGTCCATACCTTCTCGTTCCGCTTCTTCCTTGAGCTCACGTACATCCTTCATCTTGAAACTTTCTACGTCTTCACCATCATAAAGCTTCATCTTTTTGACCAGGTCAACATTGGCTCTCTTCGGTGTTTCTAGCCTCGTCAGCACAGCGAACATAGCAGCTACTCTCAGCGTGTTAGGTGCTATGTGGACGTTTTTGAGCACCTCAGACTGTTCAAGCAGTTTCTTATAGATCCGTTCCTCTTCGCTGACCTTGAGATTATAAGGCACCTTAATCATTATGATCCGGTCTTGCAATGCTTCGCTTTTCTTATTTCCTACGAAAGCTTTGTACTCGTTCTCGTTAGTGTGAGAAATGATCACCTCGTCAGCGTATATCATCGCGAAGCGACCCGTTTTTATCGACTGCTCTTGTGAAAGTGTCAGCAGTGAGTACAAGAACTTTTCGTCTACTTTGAGCATCTCGACAAATTCCATCAGCCCGCGGTTAGCAATATTTAACTCACCATCGAAGCGATACGCCCTCGGATCGCTCTCTACACCCACTTCTCCTATGGTCGAAAGATCTATCGAGCCAGTTAGTTCCGTGATATCTTGAGATTTAGGATCAGACGGAGCAAACGTGCCAATACCTATGCGATCTTTTTCAGAAAATAGTATTCTTTTAACAATAACGTCCTCATGTCGACCGTGATAGACGTGTTCGAGGTTATAGCGGCACTGCGGACAGAGATCACCTTCTATGTATATGCCATAACGCTTCTCTATCTCAGGCCGCAGTGGTTCTGGAATAAGGTGTAGCGGCTCTTCGTGCATCGGACAGTCCTTAATCGCATAAGTAGCTCCCGCATCAGTCCTAGACCATTGCTCCAGACCACGCTTGAGAAGAGTGACTATCGTGCTCTTGCCGCCACCTACTGGTCCCATAAGTAGCAGAATACGCTTTCTCACTTCGAGACGCTGTGCTGCAGACTTAAAATACTCAACCAGCTTAGAAATAGGCTCTTCTATACCATACAGCTCTCCGCTAAAAAACTTATAGCGAGTAATCTCGTCTCTGCTACCTTCGTTGATCTTCTCCACGCCTGCGCTCAAAATCATATCGCATATTCTGGCGTGGGAGAGTTGGGCAATTTTAGGGTTGGCTACAACTAGCTCGAAATAGTCCCGAAAAGTCCCTTCCCAATGCAGCCGCTCGCGTTCACGACGATGTGACTGAAGCAGCCGAACTATATCGAATGTATCCTTCTGATCCATCTCCTATACCCCCGCCATAGTCTCGCAGGTTTGCTGACTAATTGAGTATAGCACAAGCAAAAACCCTAAAAACAGCTATTACTTCATCACCTATTTCCCTATCAGACTACGCGGCCTCAGTATCCGCCCTCTAGGCGAACCTGTCACTTCAGCAACAGCTATAAGACAACGGTCATTATCCACCAGCGCCACTAACTCTCCCAAACCAAACTCGAGCTTGCAATCAATGCTCCGCCCGTTAATCACCGCCCTTAGCTCATCGTCAGTAAGTACGACCACAGGCCAGCCACGAAGTAGTTCAACTGCCGCTATGACAGGTTGCTCTCGTCTCAAAACGGCATCCGCTACTTGTTGTAAAGTCAAAGCTTCTTTAATCGAGAAGCTACCTATACGAGTTCTACGTAGCTCAAGTAAGTGTGCTCCACAGCCAAGTCTCTGACCGATATCATGAACAAGCGTACGCACGTAAGTACCTGCCGAACAGACTACTTTGAAACTAAAGGTCGCTTGCTGAAGCCCATCTACGGCAAAGCATTCATACTCAAGTAGTTGCAGCTCCTCTACCTCTATTTCAACGCTATGACGCTCTACGTCCAATCCACGACGAGCTAGCTTATACAAAGGTTTACCCCCAACTTTCTTAGCAGAGTACATAGGCGGTAGCTGCTTCTGACGACCAACAAAACTGCGAATTGCCTGAAGCAGCTCACCCTTACCTATCCCTTCAGTAGAAACCGGCAAGCTTATAGCTCTACCCGTAACATCCTGCGTGTCTGTAGCCACGCCGAGCCTCGCTCTAGCCACGTATTCCTTACTGCTAGCAGAAAGATAGCCCGTAAGCTTAGTAGCACGACCAATGCACAACAACATCAGCCCCGTGGCAAACGGATCGAGAGTCCCTGTATGCCCCACTTTCTTGGTCTTCAGCAATCTCCTAACACTGTCTACCAAGTCATGAGAAGTCACACCAGAAGCCTTGTCTAGCAACAGCCCTCCTGTTATCTCCATCAGTTTGCCCTCTTGAAGAAATATATCTTAAGGCCTCTGTGCCAATCGCTGTTTATTCCGATGCCATAAAGCGGTACCTTGCTGTCTACGAACGTACAGAGACGCCAGAAGTTCTTATGAAACCTAAGTGCCGGAGCGACAAGATAAACTAACGCCGGAGCATCGGCAACCTGGTCAAACAGATCACTAAAATAGCCCTGTCGCCTAAGCGCCTCAACCTTGCACCAATACTCGAGCGCCTGTAACGGAAACCCTGCATCCTCCGACACCTTTAGCTCGATCAACACAAGCCTGCCGTCAGCACGTACTCCAACTAAGTCAAACTGCAGCCGACAACGCCCAGTAAATACCGATAACTGTCCGTAAACCTCTACTAAGTCCGGATCAAGCTTGCTATAGTTGCGCTTTACTACTTCCTCTAGCTGCTTTTCAAATGATTTATGCCTACTACTGACAGCAGAAGACCCTGTCTTACAGGTAATTTCTAACCAACTTTGAACAGCCGAATTGCCTGCCGAGGATTCGCCGCTAAAGAAAATCCCAGAAGAAACTGTCTACGTAACGAGAGCGTTCAGGCGGATTTAAAGCTAACTCCATCTGCCAAAAAGGCTTAACTGGATAAATACCATCTACACTAAGTGCCTCCAAGACTAACTCGCAACTCAACGGCTTGAACAATGACACCAGTGCAGACACTTTGTTTACGGTACTTTCTGGGAGGATCAAGCTGAAAAACCGCAATGATGAATAGCGCCTTACACAACGGCTGTACCACTCGATAGCTTCAGCAAGTAACAGACGGTAATGAGTCTTGACCGAAAAATCAGCCAGAAAGAATGCCCGCAAGTCTCTTTCACTTTGTCGCACTACAGCTTTGATTCGACCGCGGTGTGCTGAATAAGTAAGGAACTTGCCAGTACAATGTTCACGCAGAAGCTCAGTTGCCGATCTATGCGCCCATCCTTTACTAAGTCCAACTAATAAAGCATACTCTTTTTCTTGGGTCGATGATAATACTAGATATAAGCTATCTCCCTGTAGCGTGTACTCGTCTATGCGGTAGACCCTCGAGTAATCTAAGCTAAGGTGTAAAAGCAAACTGCTTGCTCGAACACCAAGTTTAATCCTCTTCCTAGCAAGTAGCACTTTTTGTTGCTGTTGCGTCAAAAATTCGAACCATTCATAGCGAAGCATCCAGAGATCTATCTCATAGAGCGCGCCCGAAGCGTCCTCGACCGAGATTACTTGTGGCATCACTTTCTCCGAAGAATAATGTATCCGCAAAAAGCTAACGCGCTCTTTAGGAAATCTCGAACACTGCGACAAAAAAACCGCTTGTACTATCCTTATGAGGCCAAAGACGTATTAGAGCTTTGCCAGTATCAGGCTGTAAGGTGAGAAGTTTGAGATGCTTGTGAGACGCAAGAAATGCCTCGACTACATGCTCATTTTCTTCAGGCTCTAGCGAGCAAGTCGCGTAAATTAGCCTGCCACCAGCAGCCAACCGCGAGGCAGCATTACAGAGGATTTTATATTGTATAGAAGAAAGTTCCGACAGCTTTTCCGGACGCAAATGCAAACGTATGTCGGGGTTGCGAGCAAGGGTCCCTGTGCCAGAGCAAGGAGCATCTACAAGTATCCTATCAAAAAATATCCCCTCAAAAGGTAGTTCGGCTGTTGCATCGCAGCAGTAGAGCTCTACTTTTGCCTGCATCCTACGTACGGCTGCAGCCAGTATTTCGAAGCGAGAGCGATCCGATTCACAAGCAATTAGCCTCCCTACGTTACACATTCTCGCTGCAAGCAACGTAGTCTTTCCCCCGGGAGCAGCACACAGATCGAGTACTGTCTGCCCAGGTCTTGCATCGACTAACTCAGCGACAAACTGCGAGGCCTCATCCTGTATGTAGCAAGCACCTTTAGATACAAAACTATCGAGTAGCTCACGCTGCGCATCAGGTAGCAACCTACACGCAGAACTAAGCAACCTACCGGGTTCATAAAGCCCTTCCAATGTCTTCATTGCCTGCTCTACTTCAGGGTGCAGAAGGTTAAACCTGAAAGTAACCTGCGGTGTCTGATTATTTGCGGCAGCTATGGCCTCAGCCTCTTTCCCCCAAAACCGCTGCCACCGCTCATAAAGCCAGTCAGGGTGTGAATACTTTATAGGTGGTGCTAGTTTGATTATATCCTTCGCTAGATGAGTCTTATTTTCTGACAACTTGCGTAGTATAGCATTAACTAGTCCTGCAGCAGACTTGCAGTGAAGCTTCGTTAAGTTAACCGATTCGTTTACGGCTGCTGCTTCAGGAACCTTATCCAAACAGAACAGTTGATATGTTCCAAGTCTAAGCGCAAGGCGTACCTCAGCATCGAATTTGTCAACTTTTTTGGTGGAAAACCTCTCGATCAGGTAGTCAAGTAGCCGATAATTTCGCAGCACTCCCATCACTAACTCAGTGGCTAACCTGCGATCTACCGGCTTATCAGCGCGCAGGTTCGCTAAAGCTGACGAAGCGCGAGCTCCTTTCTCTATCTGTCTGAGTATCTCTAGAGCTAGCCTGCGCGCTGGCGATACATTCATCACTTCTCAAGCGCAGCCTTATCGGTAGGATAGTCTCTGAGCCATTCTACATCCACTCGTTTCGCCCCACGTTGTTTTTTTTGCTCTTTGAGCCAAAGTCCTCGTTCGTTCCACTTCTTACCACCTTTTGGACTCTCATGGCAGAAAGTGCAGTTTTTAGCAGCAAGCCCCATGCTCTTGGCTTTTTTGAGGAAAGCCGGATGTCCCACAGTCCAATCCACAGAAAAAACAGTAATGACTAGCAAAGCGAATAAAGTTAGTTTTAATCTTTTCATCTTCACCTCACCTTACTAAACTTATTCAAGAATGCCCAGAATTTGTTTACTGCTTCTAGTATTACTTCAAGCTTGCAGCCCGCCACTGCGAGTACGACCTGAGAAACTAGTAACCGCTGATGAAACACAGCCGCTGCGAGCAGCCATAATTGACGAAGATACAGCGGTAGACACTCTAGACTTCAATCCGTACTTGCTAGGGCTTCTACCGGTCATTGTCGAGGTAAACAGCGGCAAGAGTTTCAGCAGCAAGTCCATATACTTTGTAACGAGTGACGGCCGACGTATCACTCCCTTGCGCGCTGAAAAGGTATATGACAAGGTCCTCGACAGTTATGACGTCACACTGTATCCGCTAGTACTTAGCAAAGAGGAAAAAGCAAAGTTTCTCTCTCTTTGTCTTGACCTCTCCAAACCGATTACTCCTCCCGCTAAAGGGATAGTATTCTTCCCGCTACAAGTTCAATCTGGGACTCTAGAGATACAAGGTCGCACGGTAGCAATCACCCCTTGATAATCTTGACGTTAGGAGGATTGAAACTGTCTATCAACTTTGACGAGTCAAAGTTCGTATTGAGCTTGATATTTGACAACTTGATCACTATGACATCATCGTTTAACTCCACGAAGCGCTGTCGTACAGGTAACCACTGCTTTTGAGATATCCACAGTTCTATCTGTTTGTACGGCCCTTTTGTCTTTGGTACTAGCAGCAAAACGGCAGTTCCTTCGCCGTCAACTACCTCATCTCTCAGGTACCTCACTTCATAGTTACTTCGAATCACGTCTACAGAGCCAAACGTTATAGCTAGCGATGCAACTGATTGGTTTTGGGAAGCTCTCTTGAGAGAAGTAAGCAAAAGTTGCCGTATTTCAGGTTGGTAGAACTTTACATGATCGCCATCAACAACTATGGTCTTGGGCGGAGTAGTGATATCTATCCTAAGTTTGAATTTACCATTCTTGGCAGGCACGTAGTAGAGTTTGCCTACTTCGGCAGGTTCTTGAATGCCTATCTGCGTGTTTGTCTTCTGTTGCCACAGCTCGGCAGTCAAGTTTTTCAGAGTCTTACCTGATGCCTCCATTTTTTTGAGCACCTCATCTTCCTTCTGGGAAGCAAAGCACAGAGGTGCAACGAAAAGTAAGACTAACAATTTGCACATCGCTTCTCTAGATAAAATCATTTTGGCACACAGTAGACTCGAAAGCCTTTGAGCTTAGCATCATCATCAAAATCAGGTTCGATACGTTCGACGACAAGCTCACGCCGAGTCCTTTTTGAGGCTGACTTTGCGAGCAGCTCAGCAAGTTTGACATCCTTATCCAACCGCTCTTTAGCTAATTCAGATGCAGGGATGTAGACTTCGGTGGCATCTCTGTTAGCCATGCGCCCATCCAGTACGGAATGTGGTGTCAGAAAGATAAATGCAAGTATCAACACAGCTAACAAGTCGTATTGCCAAGTACCGCGATCATAGGACCACAGAACTATTTTTTTTATTACTTCCCATATCTTTATCATCTCTAATCGACCGGAGGACTTTATTGCAAGATCCGTCCATCACGCATTCGAAGTATTCTACTTGCCACCGAAGCTGCCTCTTCGCTATGAGTTATCATCAAAATAGTCTGCCCAAACTTTTCGTTGAGCTGCTTAAACATATTTAGAACTATCTGCGAATGCTCGCTGTCCAGATTACCCGTAGGCTCATCTGCTAGCACTATAGCCGGATGATTTACAAGAGCCCGCGCTATGGCGACGCGCTGCTGCTCACCGCCAGACATTTCGGCAGGTTTATGATGCAACCGACCTTCCAGATTGAGTAGCTTCAGGATTTCTGACATGCTAACCCCCCCACTATCAGGCAGCCTACCGTTCTTTCTTATACGTTCTGCAAGGCGAATGTTGCCTTCGGCAGTAAGCGTAGGAAACAAGTTAAACTTTTGAAACACAAATCCAATCTTGCGACGACGCACTTCTGTACGTTCTTGCTCACTCATGTTGGAGACATCTTCGCCGTCTATGACTACCTTACCCGAAGAAGGTTTCAACATGCAGCCGAGGATATGTAAAAGCGTAGACTTACCACATCCAGAAGGCCCCATTATTGCCACAAACTCTCCTTGTTCGACTACTAAATCTACTCCTCTGAGAGCATGTACTGCAACCTTGCCCGCTTTATAGGTCATTTTTAGATCTATCGTTTCAATTACCTTTTTTTCACTCATAGCTTATGGCCTTAATAGGATCTTGGGCCGCGGCTCGCAAGGCGGGATAGAGCGAACCAAGAAAGCCGCTTATTATGCCAATCAGTCCAGCATACAACATCCACTTCAGCTCGATATCCACTATTAGTGCAGTATATTGCATAACTACCTCTCGCACCGCTACTGCCAGAAGGTAGCCAAGCAAGACACCAAGAATGCTAATTAAGATAGCCTCTTGCTGTATAGTGCGGACGATGAACGACCGAGATGCACCCAGACTTTTCAGTATACCTATCTCACGAGTCCTTTCTATGATAGTAGTGTACATCGATAGCAATATCACTAGGGTGCTCACTATCAGAGCTACGGCAATTACAACCTGCAGAAATGTGTTGAGAGCTTTAGATCCACGCTCATAAAGCACCGGTATGTCACGCACAAATATGATCTGATTACCCGGCAGTTGAGCGTTTATACGTTTAGCAACCTCTTCCTGCAAGGCAGGATCCACGCACTTAACATAAAAGTAGCTACATCTTTCTTTCGCTCCCAACAGGCGCTGCATGGTATCGAGCTGCATCTTGATCCTTGCACCGACTTCTGGCTCATAGATACCTACTACACGAAATTGCCTGCCAAAAATTTCGACCTTACTTCCTACTACTACGTTCTTGTTGCGAGAATAAACGCGGTCCACTATTACATCCATCTCAGTCTCAAAAGGGCCACCTTCGACTATCCTGATACTGCTTACTCGGACGTAGGTAGGAAAGTCTATGCCATCGACCAGCTCAACACCAAAACCTTGACTCGACTGCTTGAGATATTGTCCCAAGGGACTCACCATGCTTACACCCTCTATCTGCGCAAGCTTCGGACCGTACTGTACGGGCATAGACAGACCAGAAGTCGAGGTAAAGCTTAGTGCTCCCGGGCGACGGAAAATAATCTCCGCCCCGAAATTTGAGTTACGCCGGCCTTGCTCCTTTAGCATTCCCCGCGAAAGACCTACCACTACCACTACAAGTACTACCCCAAGTGCAACACCTACGATACTTATAAAAGTGCGCATAGGGCGCTGCGTTATGTTCGCAAGTATCAGCTCGTATTCCATATCAACGATCCGGAGAGGCTTTTGGAGAAAGGTTCGAAGTAGCGTCCAAGTCCTTGAAAGGGAGGTTTTCGCGATTTTCCAATCTGAAAGTCAGCTCTGTTACTTGGAAGTTCCTGTTGACGCTATGAAAGTTAAGCTCCATTGCGTACCGGTCCGGCGCACGCTTTATAACCACTTGCCGCGGCCAGTAAGTCCCATCTTCGAAGTACTTATATTCTTTATATGCTATCTCAGAAGTGATCATCCCAGAAGCACCATAAACTATCAGCTTTGCAAGTGGAAGAGACGGACTGGTCCGATCGAACCAAAACTCGCGCTGTAGATAAAGTTGGCCATCTGCTCCCTTGTCAAGCACATGTAACACCTGATAGGTTTTCAGTACTCGCCGCCGCTTCGTTGCAGAAATTTGCTCGTCTTCTTCAAGCAAACGGTCAACGACAAAATAACTCTGTCCAATAGAAACCGGCCTGGGAAGTAGTGCTTCAGTGAGGTGTTGCGGACGTATTCTAACAAAACTGCTAAACTCAGCCGCCTTCGGGTCCCTTTCCATAAGCATAGAGAAGCGGTCTTCGTAACTCGAGGCATTACTACCAGTTAGGAACTGCCTGTACTTCTCAGGATAATATACAGCTATGGAAAACTTCTCGCCGTTGCTTACCATATCCGCTATATTCTGCTTGATGATCGGTATTCGTACAAGCAACCGTATCATCTCCGGCCGCTGCAACACTATTAACCCATCAGCAGGACGATACGGCTCCACCTTACCTTCTTTCGCCTTCGATAGATCGATCACAGTGATAGAAGCACCAGCGCTAAGCTCATTCGCCTTACGGCTATTTATGCGTTCTATCAGCTGGGCTGCACTTAAGCCGTCGTATGTCTGAAGAGTTATCGCAGTATGCCTAGTAGTTTTGACACAGCCGACGGTAATAAATAGAAGCCAAATAGCAAAGAGTTTCGCGCAGAAATTCATAACAAGTAGCTAAAAACTTGAGATTAGCAAACTAACATGCCTGTGTCAAACTGACTGAGATACTAAAAACTTGATCACAGAAAAGAAGCAGAGCTATCTTAGATTCCCTCGGATGATCAAGAAGCTTCGCTGTTACTCAGAGTATTTGCTCGTCAAGATGGTGCTACTTCTGCTTGGTAGTCTTCCAAGGAAGCTATCTTATGCAATAGCCGCTGTCATAGCCCGTATCTGTTACTTAACTGCTCATAGGCTACGTCTAATAGCCTTAAGGAACCTAGAAATCGCTATGCCTCAACTTGACGAAAACGAGCGCCAACGTATGGTTAAGAAAGTATTCGATAACTTTGCAAGACTGCTTGCTGAATTTAGCTACTTTCCACGATATACCCGCCAAGAAATTTCTAAAGTGGTAGAATACGAAGGCTTAGACAATTATCTAAAAGCTTTAAGTTCGGGCCGTGGTGTACTGATGCTTACTGCACATCTAGGAGCTTGGGAACTATCATCTTTTGCCCATTCGCTAAACGGATACCCGCATAACATTCTCATTCGCAAAATAGATAATCCTTATATAGACCAGCTCGTGGAAAAATACAGGACGCTACACGGCAATCGCACCATAGACAAAAACAACGCTTCTCGAGCCGTACTCTCAGCTCTTAGAAAAGGCGAGGCTGTTGGCATACTGATAGATCTGAATACGGTACGCAATATGGGCATTTTTTGCGACTTCTTCGGTCTTAAAGCTTGCTCAACTCCTGGATTAGCAACCTTAGCGCTACGCACAAATGCCGTTGTCTTGCCGTCTTTCACCTTCTGGGATGAGCAACGCCAGGTGCACATAATACATTTTGGCAGAGAAGTCGAGATAATACGCACAGGCGACCTCAAAGAAGATATACGCCTAAATACCGAGCGATTTCAAAAAATAGTAGAAGAGTATGTTCGCCGCCATCCCGATCAGTGGCTTTGGGTGCACAGAAGATGGAAAACCAGACCTGAAGGCGAGGCAGAACTCTACTAGCAAGGAGCTCTAGGCTATGTTTAAGAAAAGCGTGAAAAGGATATCTATGGCCTTGCTGATGCTGTTTACAATAACTAAGGCACAAACCGAAGATAGTTTGACAAACAATGAAAGGGCACAGAAGATTGCTGAAAAAGCTCGACCAGCAATTATGGCTGCCGCTTACGTCAAGCAACAAATCGCGAAGATAAGAAATCCGCAACTTAGACGCCTGACCGAAGAGCTGATAACAAATCCAGCCCCAACTTATCAAGCAAAGGCCCCACTACAAAAAGAACGCGAGCAGGTTTTATCAGAACTTCGTTCCGCCGGGCTGATTACAGCTGAGGTGTCTCTAGAAGGCATCTACATACCGGTAAAAGACCCAACGAAAGCAGCTCAAAGCTTTTTGGCAGCACCTGGCAGCTACTACCGTTCAGCAAAGTCTCTAGCTGGCCATCACTCTTACCCAGGCGGATTAGCTGTCCATACGGCATACAACCTACGTGCTGGCCTAAGTATGATAGAAAACTACAAGCGCCAATATCCGCTCGACACTAGCGGTAGCGGCTTTTCAGTAGATCCAGATCTGGTCATCTGCGGTATAGTCCTACACGACATAATGAAGACTCTCGTCTTCCAGTGGAAGAAAGATGGTTCTCTTTATGAAGAGCAGCAAATAGCTGGCACGGGTGCACATCATATCCTTGGTATAGCAGAAATGTATGTACGCGGCTTTCCCGCTGAAGCTGTAATCGCTATGGCTTCAGCCCACGATCCTACGGCGCCATCACCTCTACGCAAAAAAGTAGTAAGTTATCTACGGGCAGCAGCGATCATAGCCCGCGTAGACCCAGTGAGCTACGGCACACTCAAAGCTAAAGATGACGAGCTAGACATAGCATCTGAAGCTCGACCTGAGCATTTCATAGTGCACCTTTCAGACGCCGACTATCATTATTCTGGCCATGCAGCCGCAGCAACAGTAGGAATTCTCCGAGAACTAGCAAAGACAGAGCTAGGTTGGTCTGACGAAGCTCTTGATGGAGAACGCTTCAATTGGTTACGCAATCAGCTTCTAGCAAGCCATACGGAAATAGGCCTTTACCAACTCTATTTAAAGAAAGGATCAAAGGCCTTGCTAAGATTAATCAGCTCAAAGTGATGGCCACCGTAGAGAACCCGCAGAGGTTCTGGCACTAGGATGAGCTGTTGGATAGTTTTGCTCATACTGATGACAAGCAGCAAGTAGTCGTGCCTCCTGGAAATGCGGTGCTATGAGCTGACAGCCTATAGGTAACCCATCAGATGAGAAACCACAGGGGAAGCTTACTGCCGGCAATCCAGCAAGATTTATCGTTACGGTGTAAATATCAGCAAGATACATCTCGAGTGGGTCGGAGATCTTCTCGCCAAGCTTGAATGCCGGAGTAGGTGCTGTAGGCGTAACTATCAGGTCGCAAGCCGTGAAGGCATTCCGGAAATCCTGCTCCAACAAGGTACGAACTTTCTGCGCTTTCAAATAATAAGCATCGTAGTAACCCGAAGAGAGTACATAAGTGCCAAGCATTATCCTGCGTTTGACTTCGGCACCAAAGCCGAGATCTCGAGTCTTCTGATACATCTCCGCCAGCGTCTCTACACCTTCAGCACGGTAACCATAGCGAACACCATCAAAGCGAGCTAAATTAGCGCTAGCCTCAGCCGTAGCTATGATGTAATAGTCTGCTATAGCATATTCTAGGTGCGGAAGCGTGACTTCTACCAAGCTTGCTCCCATAGTCTCAAAGTTGGCTATGGCAGTCTCTACTGCGCGCTTTACTTCAGGAGCAAGCCCTACCCCGAAAGCTTCCTTTGGTACGCCCAATCTCAAACTCTGAACATCCGAGTTAAGCGCAGCTAGGTAGTCATCTATGGGCAAGTTCGCCGAAGTGGCGTCGTGTTCATCCCAACCGGCTATTACCTGCAGCGTTCTAGCCACGTCAGCAGTAGTTTTGGCAATAGGTCCTATCTGGTCGAGAGATGAACCGTAGGCCACCAGTCCGTAGCGAGAGACCCTGCCATATGTAGGCTTCAAACCCACTACGCCACAAAAAGAAGCCGGTTCACGCACCGATCCACCGGTATCAGAGCCTAAGGCTACTACGCATAGATCAGCAGCCACAGCAGCAGCCGAACCTCCGCTTGAGCCACCAGGTACTCGGCTTAAGTCCCAGGGATTACGCACTGGGCCGAAGGCAGAATTCTCGTTTGATGAGCCCATAGCAAACTCGTCACAATTCGTCTTACCCAGGATCACCGCTCCGGCAGCATGCAGCTTTTCCACAGCCGTAGCAGAATATGGCGGAACAAAGTTTTCTAAGATACGTGACGCACAGGTAGTCCTAATGCCCTTAGTACAAATGTTGTCTTTAATCGCTACAGGTACGCCGTATAGCCCTGTGGGTTTGTATCCTGTGGAAAGTTGAGCATCTAGCTCGCGAGCCCGTTCTATAGCCTGCTCATAAGTCACAGTAATATACACGTTCAGCGTCGTATTGAGCCGCTCTATGCGCTCGAAAATAGCCTTGCATATCTCTTCCACTGTAACTTCTCGCGCTTCTAGAGCACGATGCAATCCTTCTATGGTCAGGCCAGATACGTCCATATAGCCTCCGAAGAACACATTTCTGCACGAGAGACAATAATCTAAAACTAGCTCATGTCAACCCGATTTGACGTCACTAGTAGCTATAACACAAAATCTGTATATCTTTGCTTGAAGGCAATAGAGATGTACAAAAAAATAGCAGCACTAGTACCGGTAGTAGCACTGGCTGGCTATCTACCAACCTATGCCAGACAGGTAACTTTAGTAGACAGCGGGGAGCTTATTACGGCCTCTACGTTGCTTGGTGTAGCTCATCCTCCGGGTTTTCCTCTCTATGTGCTGCTAGGACACATATTTAGCAAGCTACCGCTAGGCAGCATAGCAGCTCGACTAGCCTTTATGTCTACCTTCTGGGCAGCTACAGCTTCTGGAGTAGTTACGCTACTTGTTTTAGAGATACTCTCTTTACTTAAGCCTATCAAAACTCAGAAAAAGAAGGCGTTCACTCTGCCGCAGCAAGTAGATGTAACAGTAGCAACAGCAGCAGGAATACTTTTTGCTTCGTCTGCTACGCTTTGGTATTACGCTGCCGTAGCCGAGGTTTATACGCTAAACTCTGCACTGGTAGCTGTAATCCTATGGCTAATCTTTCGGTGGCGGCGAACTAATCTTCTTGGTACACCCGATGACAAGCTGTTGCTATTTGCTGCTGCCTTCTATGGACTAGGGCTTGCAGTACATCACGTCACGCTCATCTTGCTGCTTCCGGCGATTTTAGTGCTGGTTTGGAAAACCAATAAAAGGTTGTTCTTCGGCAAAAAGCTAGCTTGGATATGTCTTTCCAGTTTAGCTGGTCTAGCAGTATATTTGTACTTACCTCTAGCAGCAGCCCGCAACCCTATTATCAACTGGGGAGATCCCTCAAGCTGGGAACGCTTCTACTGGCATATCTCTGGCAAGCAGTATCAAGTAAATCTCTTCAGTACGGATGCAGACTTTTTAAGCAGGGAAATACGATTTTTTTTGGGGCTGATAAGCAACGAAATTACTCCTGTTGGGCTAGTGCTTGGTTGCTACGGGTTTTATTTACTGTACCTACGCGAGCGCACTATCTTTTGGTCGTTACTGAGCGCTGTCATATTCAACTTACTCTACGCATTCAACTACGAGATCGCAGAAGACAAGGACGCCTATTATCTTACAACCTCACTCGTTCTTGCGATAAGTTGTCCTATAGCCGCGCGGCATGTCTATGAGCTATCGAGTAAGCAAAGGCAAGTCATCGTGATAGCTGCGTTTTGCCTACTACCTGCAGTAAGCTTCTACCTTCACTATCAGAGAAGTGACAAAAGCAAATATATGATAGCGGTAGACCTCGTCGAGAACGTAATGAAGCCTATCGGACGAGGCGGACTACTGCTTACTGCTGATTGGCAATTTTACTCGCCTTACTTGTATTTGCGCCATATCGAAGGCTTCAGAACTGACGCTACGGTGATAGATGTAAACTTAGTTCGACGTTCCTGGTACGTATACGGGTATCTTACCAAGGAGTACCCGGAGATGATGCAGTACTGTAAGCAAGAAGTAGACGCCTATATGGGCGAACTGTGGTCATTTGAGCATGACCAACCTTATGATGCTAACTCCATAAGCAAGAAGTTCGTAGCTGTGATAAACGCTTTTATTCGTTACCATATGGAAAGCAGTAGGCCTGTTTTCTCAACTATACCTATGGAGCCCGGTGTGGGAAGTAGTCTTAACTGGGTACCGCAAGGGCTAGTGTTGCGACTTTACGAAGACAGGATCTATAGACCAGAAGAAGTAAAGGTAGGGCTACAGCTACGCGGGCTAACAGATGGTACGGTCTATTTAGACGACACGGCTAGGAAGAAGGTCTTACCGTTTTACGCATCGATGTTTGCTAACTGTGGTATCTACCTGAGCTTAGGTAAGAGATATGAAGAGGCACTTGAGATGCTAAAACAGTCTGTAAACTTAAATCCCAAGCTAGACAAAGCTTATGAAGTCATCGGTGACATACATAGAGAGAAGGGAAACAAACAAGAAGCTGCTGCTGCGTATAGAATGGCGCTCGCTATTAATCCCGACAACAAAGGAGCCAAAGACGGGTTATCTAGGTTAATAGACTAGCTCTCGTATGCCTGTTTGCCTATCATTTTGACAAATATAACACTACCATGTTCTTCTATTTTAGTACTTTTCTCTGTCTTACAGACACGTACCAGTATCTGATTTTTTTCTGTACCGACAGGCATCACTAAGCGACCACCCACGGCAAGTTGGTCTATAAGCGGCTGAGGAACTTGTGGAGCAGCAGCGGCGGCAAGTATACCTTGATAGGGAGCATATTCTGGCCAACCAACGCTACCGTCCGAACAGCGAATGATCACGTTATCTAAGCTTAACTGTCGTATACGTGCTTTTGCGAGTCTGGCTAGCTCTTCTATTCTCTCTATAGAGAAGATCATACCCGCTACGTGGGCAAGTATTGCCGTTTGATAGCCCGAACCTGTTCCTATTTCGAGGACCTTATCAGCTTTAGTTACTTCGAGCAGCTCAGTCATACGGGCTACTATGTACGGTTGGGAGATAGTTTGACCGCCGGCTATAGGTAAAGGATGGTCGCCATAAGCTTTGTAGGCTAGAGCCTCTTCTACAAAGAGGTGGCGAGGTACCACACTCATTGCCTTCAGCACTCGTTCGTCTTTTATCCCGCGAGAACGCAGGTTCTTAACCATACGCTGTCGCGCAAGATAGTGAATGTCATTATTAGACACGGTTTCACTGCTTGTCCTTGCCCAAAAGCTCCTCGAACTGCTTTGAATCTGCGCGCAGCCAAGTCTCATCCCAAGTTTGCAACATTTCTATACGTGAATAGTCAGTTGCGTCATTTTTGAGCGGAGTAATTGAAACAAATCCGCTATTTACTGCTGCATAATCTGTACCGAGTTCGTTGTCCCAGCTGACAAACTCTTCGCCTATCCAGTAGAAGCTGCGTTGCCTTGGATCGAGCGTTTCTATTATCTTGGTACGAGCAAGCTTCGTGCCTTGTCGGGTAATTACTACACCTTTGATAGCTGTCCGAGGAACGTTTACATTAAGTAGTGTACCATGTGGCAAGCCGTTTGCTAATACTTTAGCAGCCACTTTCACAGCAATCTCTGCTGCTGGAGCAAACTTGTAGTTACTTCTGCCAGCAAGTGAAACGGCAATAGCAGGGATACGGTACATAGTAGCCTCCCTGGCACCAGCGACCGTGCCGGAATAATGGACATCATCGCCCAGGTTTGCCCCTTTGTTTATACCAGAGACCACTAAAGCTGGAGGGTCATCTTTCATTACCAAGTTCACTGCCAGCGCTACGCAATCAGTTGGGGTCCCGTCCACTGCATAGCAGCGCTCAGCACGTTTCTCTATACGTAACGGCCTGTTTAACGTAATAGAATGTGACACTGCCGTCATGTTGTTCAGAGGGGCCACTACGGTTACTTCGCCCAGTTCAGCTAGCGCTTCGGCAAGAACTATTATTCCTTCGGAATCCACTCCATCGTCATTAGTTACCAATATCTTATACATTAAAAAAATTAAGGGGCTCGCTGCCCCCCTACCTTTCCGTTCCAGTTAATGAAGATCGGGACGACTGGATTTGAACCAGCGACCTCACGCACCCCAAGCGTGCGCGCTACCAGGCTGCGCCACGTCCCGAAACTTAGGAGAGCTAAATTATATACTCTTAGAGAGCTTTGTCAACAGAGCCTGTAAATCAGTCTTAATCTGCATCAAAGCTTTGCGCTGACGGTCAGTAAGCTGCAACACCCGCACCGGTGCAGTGCGCTCCTCCACAGCATCCGGAGGTACAACCTTTAGTTTTGTCGCTCGACTTTCAGCTTGAAGCTTCCTTTTTGCGCCAGCTATAGTAAACCCTTCTTCATAAAGCAACTGCTTTATGCGCATCGCAATTTCCACATCCTTTCGCCTATAAGCTCTTTGTCCTGATCGACTTTTCTGAGGAGATAAAGCTGGGAACTCTGATTCCCAATAACGCAATACATGCGGCTGCACTTGCAGCAGCTCACACACTTCACCTATCTTAAAAAAAAGCTTGTCAGGTATTGCCTTTGTCTGCTGCATTTTTGCGATCCTTATGTAGATTATTATGTAAAAGCAGCTTTGTTTAAGCTTAACACTGCCAATATGTTATTGTTTATATTATGCTCATGTCAACTTGCTTTTCGTTAAAGCTATATCAGGAGCAAACATGCCTCGCCATAGCAAGATACTAGTAGTAGACGATGAAAGACGCCAGCGTGAGATATTGGAACTAATCCTCAACGAAGAAGGCTACTGCGTAGCGAGCGCTGCAAGCGGCGAACAAGCACTCAAAATGATTCGCCAAGAAAGATACGACCTCGTGTTGACAGACCTAAAGATGGTCGGCATGGACGGAATCAAACTTTTACAGCATCTACTGCAGATAGACTCTTCCATCATAGTCATTCTGATGACAGCCCATGGGTCTATTGATTCTGCAAAGGAAGCTATAAGGCTCGGTGCATATGACTATCTAGAAAAACCACTTGACAGAGAAAAGCTGCTCGAAGTCATAAAAGTAGCCCTAGGTAGACTTAGAAAGTTAGACACTGCCATCATAGGTGAGTCGGCTGAAATTCAGAAGATCAAGAAGATAATCCTCAAAA
Organism: Blastocatellia bacterium; assembly: GCA_025057015.1. GTDB lineage: Bacteria > Acidobacteriota > Blastocatellia > Chloracidobacteriales > JADJPF01 > JANWYG01. The sequence continues at coordinate 155,164 of JANWYG010000022.1, read as the reverse complement.
TAGCAGCTTCAGACGAGACAGTACTGATACGAGGCGAGTCAGGTGTCGGAAAAGAGCTTGTAGCGCGAGCGATACATGAAAACTCGCGCCGAGCTTCAGCCAACTTCTGTGCCGTCAATTGTGCTGCTATAAACGAAAACCTGCTAGAATCAGAACTGTTTGGCCACGAAAAGGGTGCTTTTACCGGCGCACATACAGACAAGAAAGGGCTATTTGAAGCTGCTGCTAATGGCACCCTCTTTCTAGACGAAATAGGTGACATGAGTATCAGCATGCAGGCTAAAATCCTGCGTGCTCTTCAAGAAAGGGAAATACTACGCGTAGGCAGCACTCGCCCCACTAAAATAGACGTACGCCTCATAGCTGCCACCAATCGCGATCTTGAAGCGATGGTCAAAGAGAACTCCTTCAGATCAGATCTATACTATCGACTGAACGTCATTCCCATTCACCTGCCGCCTCTAAGATCACGCAAAGAGGATATACCCATATTGATAGACTACTTCCTTGCGCGGCAGCCTGCAGCAGCGAAGATAAAAGGGCTTACTCCAGCGGCCCAAAAGTTACTAATCAACTACTCCTGGCCGGGAAACGTTCGTCAGCTTGAATCTGCAATAAAGCGCGCCGTACTACTTTGCGAAGCGGAGTACATAGACGTAGAAGATCTGCCTATTGAAATAAGACAAGCTGGATCTGGCAGCACAACAAGTAGTTTCGGCAAACTTCCTCCCGAAGGGATCTCTTTTGAAGATCTAGAGCGGTCACTCATACTGCAGGCTATGGAGCAGGCAGATTGGAATATTACTAGGGCTGCAAAACTGTTAGGGCTTACTTTCCGCACGCTACAATACAGGTTAGAAAAATTCGATATAAAGAAACAGAAGTAGTCAGCCCTCTTTGCCTATAGGAACGTCAGCTGCTTTGATTACCAATCGTTCCACAGTGTAGATATTCCTGTTTTGTGACTCAAAGTAGGTACGCGCAAGCAGCTCAGCCACTAGTCCCGTACAGATAAGTTGTATACCTGCAAGAAACATCATCGCCGCAAGTATCAGTAGCGGCCCATGTTCGACGAAAAGATCGACGCTAAGCAGCTTGCATAGCAACAAAAAGAGACCTAGCAAGACGCTTAAGGAGATAGTAACAAGGCCTATCGGGCCGAAAAAGTGCAACGGCCGGGTAACGTATTTGAGCAAGAAGCGTACCGTAAGAAGATCGAACATCACCCTAAAAGTGCGAGAAATGCCATAGTGTGATTTTCCAGCCTCACGCCCGACGTTCTTAATAGGCACTTCAGTAATGCGGGCGCCATTCCAAGATGCTAACGCAGGAATAAACCTGTGCATTTCTCCGTAGAGGTTTATCTGCTTAATAGTGCTCTTACGGTAGACCTTGAAAGTAGTACCGAAGTCGTGTAGTTCAACTCCAGAAAGTTTCGCCATCATCCAGTTTGCTACACGCGACGGGATGCGTCGTAACAACAAATTGTCAACACGCTTCTTTCGCCAACCCGAAACGATATCATAATTACCGTCAAAGAGCTTCTCGACAAGCAACGGTATATCCTGCGGATCGTGTTGTAAGTCGCCGTCCATAGAAATAATTATGTCCCCTTCGGCATGATCAAAGCCGGCAGCAAGAGCGGCTGTCTGGCCATAGTTGCGTTTAAGTTTGACAAGTACTACTCTCTCGTCGTTTAGCGCTATATCTAACAGGATATCGTAGCTTGAATCAGTACTAGAGTCATCTACGAAAACCATCTCAAACGGTTCATACCTACCCTGCATCACAGCGACTATCTTCTTGTACAAGATAGGTATATTATCCTCTTCGTTGTGGAATGGCACCACCACTGAGTAGTTCACTTTGTCACGTTTCATATCAGCTTCTCCGAGCGTAGAGCGGCAAAAGAAGTTAGTTTGATGCCAAGCTTAGCTACCGCCAAGCGAGCCTGCTCGGACTTGACTGCGGCAAGCTCCCGCTCTCTGCTCTGCCTTAGCTTTGTAGGCATATCTTGCAGTTCATCGTCTAGAAATCCCGGATGACACATCAGCTCGTTTACTCCTTGCTCAACTTTTTCTAACACGGACAGGATATTCTCCGGACCTAGACGGCCTGTAACGACGAAGCCGTGAAAATGCTGTGGACAAAACAAATTATGCCGCTTTATCTTATTCATAAAACTACTTTTGAAAGCCAACATAGCAGCCGCGATTAGGCGCCTTGCTGATAGCACTCCTGCCACCTTATTGTCAAAGGCAGACTCATAAGGATTACGAACACACTTTATCCTATATTGCTCAGCTAGCCGCAACACTATGTCAGCTATCTTCGGATGCGCATGGGTATGCTTATGCGAATCAAGATGGCTAGGCTCTATACCAAGGGCTAGCATCTCTTCTATCTGCGCGCGCAGCTCGAGTTCAATCTCAGCTATCTTTGCCCGACCCGAAGAGAGATTAAGCAAGAAGCTACTGAACGTCTTTGGAAAACTATCTGTCGTATCAACCAGCGATCTTACAAACGAGGGTCTAGCTGCAGGTTTCCCGTCCACTAGCACAAGATGACAGCCTACGGAAAGTAGCGGAGCATCGGCAAGCCGCGCTACGGCATCATCCCTAGCCCGAGCGGTAACCATCATAGTAGCGCTAGTAATAATGCCGCCCAGATGCCCATCTATGATCGCTCGGTTTACACCCTTAGTGAGACCAAAGTCGTCTGCATTGACTATCAGCAGCTTCATTTTAACTTGACGATTTGCTCTCTATCTCCAGCTTGGCTACCAAGATGATATATGCGCAAAGCCGTAGCACCACAAGCTTGTATCTGCATTACGGGCCGATATTGCTTTTCTATAGAATCGAGGAACGTAATGTTTTCAAAATACCTTCTGCCGTCTTGTACTATTACATACACATCACCCTTGGCAGGTAGACAGAAGCTACGCGAGGAGCCGACAACTATGTTTATATCAGGCCGTCCATAGACTTGGGCGTAATATTTAGCCGTCTTAGGTGCTTCACAGACTACGGTCGCTCCGGCTGCAGCCTCTTTTGCTATAGCCTCTACTGCTTCTTTTAGTCCTAAATCATAGAATTCATCGTGAGGGAAAAAGTAGCCTACCTGAGAAGCAGCTAAAGGATTTACGTAGAGCGAGTAGAAAGGCGCTGCAGCTATTGCAGAAAACAGTGCTGAAGTAAGCAGCACCCCGGCAAGTACTTTACCAGCTCGACCAAACCACTGGATGAGCTTTGTCATTCCAACTGCTGCTATCACTGCTACTACCGGCATCAGCGAGAGCATGTACCGCAGCCATTTTGACGGAAAGAGCGAAAAAGGTATCAGCCAAAGTAGAAACAGCATCTTTATAAAGAATGCTTCGTCATCGCTACGCCGGAATAGCTCTACGATGCCAAGCAACAATGCCAGAACCAGCGGTAACTGCATCTTTATGGCCAATGCCAGGAGGTAAAAATAGACTGGGGTAGTTCCAGCTATTCCGCTAGCTTCATTATGATAGAGCTTTCCCATCATCCATAAGCCCTGATGCGTTTGTTTCAGTTCCCTAAAGTACGCAGACATGTACGAAAAGGTATCTAGCTTGAGCAAAACGGGATTAAAAAGCAGCAGTACGAAGATCAGTACAGAAAAGAAAAGAAACAGGTGCCTTGCACTTATCTTGCTGTTCCAAGAGTTCGGTCCTATCAAGTGATAATAGAGAAAGTTCAAGCCCATGTAGTGTGGAAAGTATTTTGAGGCAATCATCAAGCCGAAGCTCGCCCCGCTAGCAGCATAAAACCTAGACTTTTTTGGCTCAATCTGAACTTGTTTGGCTATATGAAACAAGTAGTAGCCCGCCCAAGCAAAGAAAACTAAGAAAGTATCTTCCTTAGCTATTCTGTTGATCATCAGAGCAGGCATCGCTATGGACCAGATCGCAGCAGACAGCATAGCTACTTTTTCATCAAATAGTCGTCGGGCAAAAACGTAAATCACTAGTCCAGTCAGAGCTCCCACTAGCGCGTTTGGTAGCCTTAAGGCTACTTCAGCAGATGCAATTCCCAACCGCTCAAACACAGTCACAAAGAGCGTACAAACGACCTTCATCAGCATCGGATGTTCGGCATTTGCTGAGATGTCACCTTGGCGGTAAAGAGTAGTAGCTATTAGCTTGTGCGTTTCGTCCTCACCAAGCCCATAAGCATCTAGCCGATAGACACGCAGAAGAACGCCTACGGCAAGGACAAGTACCAGGATAAAAAGCTCGCGCCTGCTCATAACTGCTTAGAAATCGAACTCAAACTTACCTCGAAATATTCTAGGAACGCTGTTGTAAAAACTGCCAAAACTGCTGCTTGCAAGATTAGACTGAACATCGCGCGGGTTGAAGTGATTTGTCAGGTTGAAAATCTTGACTCCAACGCGAGCCTTAATCTTTTTATCCTTGAAAGGAATAGCAATCGGCCTCATTACTTGCAGGTCGATTGAGAAAAACCTAGGGAAACGATCTATATTTCGGGAAACATACCGTTGTTCTTCATCCACTACAGCATACGGGAAGCCTGTTCGTATTTCCACAAGCGGAGCTAGGATCAGTTTTAACGGCAGCTCAGCCGTACCGGACAACAGCAATCTATCTGGTACGTCAAAAGCTAACCGCCCCCGTTCATTAGGCCTGATAAGGGGTTGTCGAAAGTTGCCGTATAAGCTATTGTAGTCATTGAGATCGCCATAAGAGCGCGATCTCACGTACGAAACCGATAGCTCATCGCTGTCGCTGACCTTGTACCTGGCGGTAAGTTGCAGTTCTGTATAGCTAGAACGTCCCATGTTTGAAAGCAATATCTGCGACTTTGACTCCTCCGGTATTACAATAAACTCAGAGTGGCCGTTGCGCTTTTGCAAACCCACCCGCAAGTAGAATTGTTTATAAATCCTACGGTCTATTTCCAACGTAGATGAAATGCTATAAGGTGCAACCAACTGCCCAGCAGTACCAGTAGTAAACAATTGCTTGCTAACTATCCCGCCTTCTCTTAGGAAGAATACTATTTGCCTACCCTGCAGACTATCAAACACGCCTGTACCTAAAGGTAACTTATCATAAAAAATTCCTATACCACCCCTTACTACTGTCTTACCATCGGCAAAAGGCACGAGCACGAAGCCAAAACGAGGAGCAAAGTTATGTTGTCTCGCCAAGCTGCTAAAGTCGTACCGCAGGCCAAAATCGACTCCCAGCCGCGGCCCCACCAACAGCTTATCCTGTACAAAAAAGCTCTGCTCAAATACCTTGGCTGACACTCGACCGTCGCCAAGAAAAGTTATCTCCTGGGCTAGACTGGAATCGGCGCGCGTTATCAAGACAGGTTTGCTAGTATCAAACCCATCAAAAGTGCTCAGGCTCGAATTAGTACCCAGCTTGAGCTGATGTTTGCCTATAGAGACAGAGTATGATGCAAAACCTTCATAGCGGGTAGAATAACGCGACTGACGGTTGAAATAGTTTCCGCTGTTACGCTCTACTCCTACGATCATAGGGTCGTCACCCTGAGGAAACACAAATGCATTAAATCGCTTGACGGAGAAGTTAGATTCGAGCAAGCCACTTTGCGAAACTACGGAGCGCAAGACCGTAGAGATAAAAAAGCCTCGCTGACGAAAATTAGGCGTCACCTCCATGCTGTTAAAGGTATTTAGGTTAACAAAACTAGAATTCTGGGGAAAGAACGACACTATACTTGTGAGCGTGTTACGCTGATTAATTACATAGTCCAGCTGAGTAAATGAGTCAAAGGTCTCCAAAACAGTATCATTTCTAAGTTCCGGTAACGATGGAACCCGCGTACGCACGAACTTGTACTCAAACGACTGAGATATACTCAGCTTGCTCTTGATAAGCGGCCCGGTAAGTATCAGCCGTGGCGTAAATGACTCTATACCTACTAAACGGCTACGACCCCGTTCATCGATGCGCCTACGCAGTCGCGGAGTAAAGTTAGTAAATAGAAACCGCCATTTGTCTCCTCCTGAACGAGTAGAGACTGTAGTCACCGCACCTGTAAATCTGCCGTACTCAGCAAGATAGGGACTGGACAGCACCGTAACTGACTGTACGGCTTCCAGCGGCAAGCTGATTGCGTAATCTCCTGTTACTGGATCTGTCACATTAGCACTATTTACAAGTAAGCCGCTTTGACCTGCACGTGTGCCCTTAACGTTAAGTATGCCGTCAGGTCCTCGCACTACGCCAGGTACCAAAGGCAGCGCTTCTTGAAACCGCTCATTTGCGAGAGGAGCGTTTCGCAGCACGCGGTCGGTAACTTTCGTAGCAATAGACACTTGGCTACGATCTATACCCGAGCTGTCCTCAGCCTTGATTTCTACAACTTCGCTCATTTCTTCAAGCTGAAGGACTACTTCAAGCGTGTCTACTGAACCGGGCAGCAACTTGTAAGTTTTGAAATATGGCTGGAAGCCTTCCTGACTTATCTGCAGCGTATAGTCTCCAGGTGGAAGGTCTTCTAAGAGAAACAGTCCATCAACGTCAGTTACGGTTTCGACATACCCATACTTACTAAGTGCCGTTCCTTCAAGCCGAACTATAGCCTCGGACAAAGGCTTACGGCTACCGTCGACGTCTAGACGATAAACTACTCCCTTTAGCTTAGCTCCTTGAGCAAAACAACTAACTGATATCAACAGCAATAACAAAAGTCTCATTTCATCTCAGAAACATTTACTTCCCTTATCTTGGCCAATACAACCAATCGCTTATCCAGCGGGAGGATTTCTAATACATTTACTCTACCAGCAATACGTCGTGGCTGGACTGTTGCTTCAAACGCTACCGGTGTAGTCTGCTTTATCGACAGAGGCTGAAGCACTTTGTCGACATTAAAGCTAAGCGGAATACTAATAGGAGCAAGCAAAGTGTTGATTTGTTCCAAGCTTACTGCGCTACCTCCAGATCCAGCTAAATTCACTATTCTCGGCCGAGCCAACAAAACCCCGTTATCGGCTGAGAAATGAAGCTGCGCTGCTGCCTGAAGCTTGCCTAGGCTAGCAAGAAAGCTGTTCGATGACAGCACCTCTATTTCCATAGATACGAGAGCGAGAGCATTTCGGAGCTTTACCTTAGGATTATGGAGCTTCAATCGAAACAGTTCGCTTGAACCAAATTCGCGGCTAGAGTACTCCGCTAATACTTTGTTGAATAGGTCCTCGTCTACAACTATGGTAAGATCACTTTTGCTTCGAAGAGTAGGATCCAACAGGCGATCTCGTAAAGCAGAAAGGCTAGCTAAACGTTGCCGCTCAAGCTCGTCTGTAGGCGTATCCGGCAAACCAACGGCAAGCCAAAGAACGACAGCAATACTTAAAAATACCAACACTTGCATCTTAGCGGAGATTATACCATATGCTCATAGATACCTAATAAGCAAAGAGGCAACAAATGCAAAGTACGAAAACAAGGTGCCCCAATCCTCGCTGCAACGAATATGATCCTACTCCTAACTTCTGTAATACCTGCGGTACAGCACTACGGACTTGCTCGCAGTGTGACAATTCCCGGCAAACTAGCAACCGCGGCGATGCTTTTTACTGCCGTTTTTGCGGTAAACCATTCGGCTGGTTTATCAGGAAGAACAGCCTGCTAAGTCGTATCAATTTACACTCAGATTCGCTACCTAACAAGTACGTGGTTCAGTTAGGAAGACGTATCCGTAATTTCAGAACCTGCTTTACAGGAACACACCTGTGGATACTAACTTACGAAGGGGAACTCAAGCTGGTTCATACACTCAGCAAGAAGCTTGAAACCATAGAAATCCCGGCCGAATTGCAACAGCAAATTAGCTCGGTTGAACCGCTTACTCAGCCCATGCAAGTAATAACTCGGCTTGCAATCATAGGAAAACATCAGCTACTAAGCTTTAGCATACATCCACACAGGTGGCTCAAAAACATCGAGCAAACTCCTGTTCCAGAAAACCTGAGCGTAACGTATGCTTGTGAAGGATACATTGAAGAAGATAATTTGTTCGTTCCAGCATATTCCAACCAACAGCAAGCTGTGCTACTACGACTAGGAGAAACAGCAGTTGAACCACTCTATCTCGACGATGGCAAACACTTGTTACTGTTTCGCCAAATCATCCCAAACTCAGCAATTTACTGGGCGAAAGATGCGATGACAAAAGAGGCCAAGATAGTTAAGCTAACAAAGCAGGGGATTAAAGTCTTGGCCGAAAACTTGCGCTATGAAGTTTTTCCAGAAGCGCTAGACAGGAAAGTGTTCTGCGTATCTTCCGAAGGATATCTCCTGGAAATTACTCTCCCAGACAAGCCGCAACTGAAGAAAATAATACAGGTTGGTGGAGGCATAAGTAGGCTAAAGTGCGTAAGAAACAAAATAGTAATTGCCAAGCACGAAGAACTGCTCTTTTATGAGCATCCCGGAGGAATAGAAAGGGCTTCTGACATCAGTACCTCATACCTTTTTGAAGACAGCCAAGGCTTGTTGCTAGTACTATGCAGCGATGGCAAACTGTTGTTAATCGATCCGTCAAGTCCCCTCGAACGGCGGCTCTTGGGAGACGCCTCTTCAGACGATTCAAATGTAGTGGATGCTTTCGCTGTAAACAACTCACTTTATACTGTTTCTGAAAACGGGGAGGTATGTAGATTTGACTTCTAGACTCATCGCTATATTACTGCTACTACTGCCAGTCCACCAAGCCCGCAGCGAAAACATATACTATCTGCTGGATAATTCAGCCAGCATGTACGATGGCTATCCCCAGCCTAAGTCTGGCCCGCAGAGCTACTATTACCGTCGACCCGTATTCCAAGCCTTTCTCAAAGAACTAATAGAACTCACCTGTAAACCAAATGACACTATCTCAATAATTACCTTTAATCGCGTAACAAACGTAGTACAATCTCCCATCAAAGCCTCGCAGTTACGAATAGACCTGCTGCTTCCTCCATACGGAAAGTTAGACGTCATAGGAGCTACTTCTCCGGAAGACATAAAGAGCACGCGTATGCCAGATGCTTTAGAGCAGCTATTAGCGGAACTTGGCGGCAGACAAGCCCTTATCTGGTTACTTACCGACAACATAGCCGATAGCGGTGCAAGTCAGGAAGCTGAAGATACACGCAAGTTTTACTCGCTGCTAGCAAACAACAAGCAAATACAGATGGTCTATGCCTACCCGATTAAACGCGAAGGTATAAACAATCTTTCCTCATTGATGCTGTACGCAATAGTGGCAGCAACAGAAAAGCCCCTTGAAGTTGAAGAACTAACGCGCTGGGAAGAAGAATATATTTCCACGAAGCAGTTGGAGAAGTTCATGCAAGGCAAACCTTTTCAGATGAAACCTCTAGAACGCAATACGCTTCGTCTAAAGCTTCGTGATGAACTTAGACTCGACGCAGTAGACGAAAATTCACCTCTTAGCGGCACGGTAGAGATAGTAATTTCTTCGCGCTTTAATTATCACGTAATCACTTCCGCCAAGTTAGAGCTAGTAGCTTCAGACTTACAGCCTGAACGAGATAGCATTAGCAAAATAAGTGGTAGCGATTTTAGTTTCTCCCCACAGCAACCGTATAAGATAAAGAGCTTGAAACCTCGCTCTGAAGAAACCTTCGTCGTGACTTTTACCACTCCGCAAGTCAGCATAAATCCTTCTAGAAATAACTATTCCACGCTCTTTAAAGATATCTTTGACGAAGAATTCTCCATGCAAGGTACGCTTACAGCACGTGTTAAAGACGTCCAGCTACAATTGGAACTCCCAGATAAAATGAAAGGCATTTTCGGCACCGCAGATATTCCCGAAATCTTCCGTCCACAAGCGGTTGACATGGAAGAGTTGCACCTAGAACTAAAACCAAAAGTTAGAAACACTGGAACAAGGCTACTATTAGTCTTGCTACTTGCGGGGATTTTGTCCACAACTATGATAAGCATGGTAGTTTGGCTGGTAAAACCTAGATACTACTATGTTAGCTTCGACGACAGCTTTGAGTTTTATAAATTGTACTCTCTCAGACGCAATCAGGCTGCTACTATAAAGTCTGATTCTGGAGAGATCCTGGGAAGACTATGCCGTGATTGGGGTACACACTGGAAGTTTGAGCCGAAGAAAAGCGCATTCAAGCGCGTACCTGATTTACACAGCGATATAGCGCTAGCTCGACAAGAAGCGTCTGACGATGACGTAGCTTACAGATTATACATCCGCACAGAGCGTCCAAAGGGTAGGACAGAAGGAGAGGAACCATGAGACGAGCATTACTAGCAGTATTACCTGCTTTACTGGTTATAGCGGACACGGCAAATGCAATAGGCCTTACTCCAAATGCTACGAGAATGGATGTAATAAAGTACACTGCCATATTTATAGTCAGCTGCCTGATAATGTTCCTGCTGCTTATCAGAGGTGGTTTAGTTCCATTCTTAGTTCGTAACTACTATCCTCTCAGTGAAGCACAGCAAATAGGTATATCGCTATTCCTACTTTATGCGCTTATATTATTTACTCTATTGTTTTTTAGATACTTATACCCGACAGGCTGGAAGCTGCTTTTCTTCTTCATAGCCCTTGTCTGGTTAGCACATCTTGTCTTTAAGGTACTTCTAGGCGGCAGGAGGCAAGAAGAATGAGCTACAGAAATATACAGGCTACCATTGCAGCAAAAACCGATGCCAATGCCAGTAAAGTTCGGCCTACGCTATTGATAGGCATCGGCGGAACGGGCGGCAACGTGCTACAGCGTGTACGTAATTGGGTAATAGATGAATACGGCAGCTTTTATAACTTCCCTATAATAAAGTTTCTTCACCTAGATACAGACGAACGCTCGAGCAAAGACACAAGCAAGGACATAACCCGAGATCCACTCTTTAAAGCAAAGCAGTTCACCGACAGTGAATGGATACCGCTTAAAGTAAACGTTGCTCAGTTTCTCGAAGTCAACAGCTATCCTCGCCTGAAACCATGGTTCAAACCCGATCCCCAGCTACGCAGACTTGGAGACTTAGGCCAAGGTGCTGGCCAGGTACGAGTAGCTTCGCGGCTAGGTTTCTTTCATCATTACGGCCAAAACAAGATCAGGCCGAAGCTGGAAGAGCTAGTAAGACAATTACGTAGCATCGATCTCAACAGGTTGGAACATCCAGGTGCCAGAAACCTGCAAATCTACACCAACACGATAAACGTGTTCGTGATCTGCTCATCTGCCGGTGGTACTGGATCGGGCGTTTTTCTAGACATGGGCGCATTGCTACATACCATCAACGGCATAGAAACGCATTTGATACTAGTACTGCCGGAAGTGTTTAAGATGAGAGATCCGCGTTGCGTAGCTAACGGCTATGCAGCACTAATAGAACTGAACCACTACCAATACGACAACAATTTCACTATTTACTTTGAGCAGGAGCCGCGTCAAATCTCACCTCCTCTTTATCAGCACACCTACTTGGTAGACGGACGTTGCATAGTCGGCAACACCACGGACGATGTAACCCTATACAACATGATAGCTAGCGCTCTGATACAGGATTTCAAGAGCGGACAATTCAGTGATGACAAGCGCAGCTTCCGCTCCAACCTCGCACAATACACCCTTCAAGTAGCTGTATACAAGCACCCTACGCCAGATGGTAATCGGGAGATCCTTACAGAAACCCTTCCTCGTCGCTATTCCTCGTTCGGTATGAGCCGGATTTACTATCCTCGCGAACAAATAGTAAAATCCTGCACTTACCGCTTAGCTGCTGAAATACTAGGCTATTGGCTAGGTGGTGAAGGCCGCGCAAAGGCCATCGATTATGCACTAGCTTTTTTAAAGGAGTGTCGGCTTTCTTATGAAGATCTCCGCCGCTCGCTCGAAATCAAGGACAAGCTTACAATCGAACAGATCTGCCGCAGCAAAATAGACGCAAAGCTGCAAAGTTTCAATTTTGATCAACTTTCCCCCGGTAGTACACGTGAACTACAGAAGTTTACCGAGTCTTTTGTAAGAGACCATCTACGCGAGGATGACCCGAAAGATCCCTCCCGATGGGGTGATTTCGTGCGACATATTAGGCAGGTCTGCTATGAAGAGACTATCAAGAACGCACACAACGAAATGCTCAAACTGCTCAAAGAACGTTTATCACATCCGAGTTACGGATTCGATTATGTCCTGCAGATAGTAAATAACCTACCATCAATCTTGCGAGGACAGCACTATCGCGAGAAAGCTATACAGGCAATGGATGCAGAAGAAAAGCAGCGTACCTCGGCCGCTAGTGAATATCAGTCCGCACTACGGGAACTACAAGAGCTAGAAGGCAAGTCTTCTTGGGAGAAACTTTTTGGCGGATGGAAAGATGCCGTACAAGTACAGAAGGATAGGTGGAACGAAAGCACATTTAAATACCTACGTGCCTCGGGATACAAGTATGTCTATGAGACATACATCAAGTTATTAGATGAACTAGCAAAGATTGTAGAGACTGAGCTACGTAGGGAGTTGTTTAGCGTAAACACTTTGATGACGGAAAAAAGGAGCGAATTCTTGCTCCTCTCCGAATACTACCGCCAGAAGGATGACAGCTCGAAAATAGACCTAAGACTATATGAATCTGACCTGGACAAGTACTATAGAAATGTAGTAGCTGCCGAAGATGCCATAATAGAGTCAGCAATCAACGCTCCACTGCGGATTTCAAGATATTCTGAGGATTTATTGTCCCATCTTCACCAGATAGGAGTCATAGAAAAGCCCACCGTAAGTGCTCTGGCTGAGAACATAGGCAACGACTCTACGGAAAAAAGAGTAATTTCTAAATTGATCGAGTTCTTAGAAAAGAAAGTCTCCGAGCGCATCAACATTCATGTCCTCGACTTGCTGTTTCCACAAAACTATAACGAAAGCATAGTCAGAAAGCAGGTAGAAGAATGCTTCAACCTAGCAAAAGGATGGGTACACTTCAATGATGCTGTACCTGGAGAGCTATATGTACCTTCAGGTGCACACAAAATGCTTATAGGTGTGGATACATCCCATCCTAACTATAGACACCTGCACAAGATGGTAGAAAGCTTCCAAAGCGGGTCGATGAGCATCGACTTTAAGCCGATAGGCAACACGCATGAAATCGTATTTTATGGCGAAATAGCAGGCATTTGTTTGGCGTCATTATCTAGCCTGCAAGAAATGAGAAGAGCTTTCCGAGAGAAGGAAAAAGACAAGTCACAGATAGATCTTTTTACCACCAAGAACCGTTTTATGATGAATGACATACTTTATCGCGATGAAGATAGCCGCAAACGCTACCTTCGCTCGATAAAGGCATTCGTTTTAGGATTAGCTGCAGGCGTAATCAAGCAAACCGAAAATGAGAACAAGTACGATCCGCGGGACAGAATTTACTCGATGGTCTACTATGACGAGCGTGATACACATAAATTGAATCCTCAGCAAAAGACCCTGGGAATGTTCGAAGCAGCTATAAATAACCTATATGAAGAAACAAGCATTCATCCTTTGCGAGAAAAACTGTTAGAACAGGTCTCAGAAGTCAAGAAGAAACTGAAAGAAGAGAAGCTTCTTGAAGAGAACGAAAAGTTCAAAGGACATCTGCTCTTATGGTATGCACTATTAAATGAGCTAGTCAACGGAGAAAGACAACCTTTTCCGGAACGTGAAGTAGAGCTACCAAACGGAGACCGTGAGAAGCTGGTTTCTGCTGAACGTGAGTGTTTACTCGAAGAGATGTACGAAATAAGCAGAGAAATCCCAGCTTTTGCCGATAAAAACCTACTCGAAAAGGCAGTATCAACCCTTCAAAATAACCGTGTACTATTTACTACAACTTGGACCGATATCCTACGGGACTTACCAAAAGGCAGCCTACATCTTACCGCCTTTGATGAGAAAGCTTGGCAGGAGAATAAAGCGCTGCTCGGTGAGTTTATCCGAGGTAAAGATCCTTCTAAAGAAGCCAGAAGGCACTTCGTGTTAGCTCTTACGTACGGCAAAATAAACGTAGCAGACAATCAAGATATAACTAGTAATAGAAAGAAAGTCTACAGTTTCAGCCGCCCAATAGATCCACTTAAAACGCGATTTAGCGAAGAGTCATTAGGTACTTACGAGCAATGCTTAGCCAAGATCACAAGCTCAGTCGAGCTACGTAGCGAGCTAAAGAAAATGATAGAAGAAGCAGAGGCTGAGCTGCACAAGCAGTTCTCACACAGAGGCAGTGCTCTCGCCTGGATAGTTATGGAAAAGTCACTAGACAGTAATCCCAGCGACGCAGCATGCTATAACGAGAGAATAGAATATCTACAAAGACGCCTTTCCAGTGCTTTTAAAAGTGACGAAGTACTCAGGGTGCGAAATCTGCTAGCCAAACATGCCGACCTCTACTGTAGCGAGTTAGCCGACATAGCCGAGGATCACTCATCAAACCTACGCTGTAAGATGCTAGACTGGCAAAAGATAAGAACTAACAAAGAGACGTTGAACAAACTGCTCGCAGGAGAAGAAGTGAAACAGACCGAGAAACCAACTTCCCCAGCAGAAATTCCAGGTGAAGTCTCGAAGGATGTCGTAGCTAAGTATCGAGAGCGAGTGAAATTGATGATAAAAGCTGGACAAGGTAACTTAGGCCCACCCCAGCGACGAGCACTCGACAACTATAGAAAACAGTTAGGCATAAATGAAGTTCTCGCAAAGAAGATAGAGGAAGAAGAATTACCGAAATCCAGCAATACTGCTGAAAAGTACTATACGTATGCTACTTTCTTCCTCGGTCTCTACGGTAATGGCTCTAACGATATAGAGCTGTTCAGAGCTGATCTAGACAAAGAAGCCGAACAAGTTGGGATATCTCTTCAAGAAGCCAGAAACTTAGAAAACAGCATCACCAGCTACTTGGACAATTACACAGCGCTGGTAACGACACCAAGAGCAGTGGAAGACTGGGCTCGTGAGGAACTCAAGAAGATGCAGCAAGAGTATAAACTTACAGATGACTTAATCAAACTGCTAGAAGACCATGCTGAGCAGCTACGTTCCTGAATACGGAGGCAGTGAAAGTGATAAAACAGCCACCAGGTCACACCAAACTAATAATTGCCTTACTCTACATAGTCGGCATAGTACTAGAAGGAATGATAGTCTATACATACCTTGACAGCGACAAAGCTTTGATTACTGCATCTTCGAAAAACGACTTAGCAACAGTAAAACAACTATTAGCAGAAGGTGTAGAGATAGACATCAAAGACAAACTTGGTAAGACAGCCCTCATGTATGCTGCAGAAAACGGCAGCAACGACATAGTAAAGACGCTGCTTGAGGCAAAAGCAGCTATAGATCTTAAGAGCAATGAAGGAAAGACAGCTCTTATGTATGCTGCCCAGAAAGGCAACGTAGAGACGGTAAGGTTGTTACTTTCAAAAGGTGCTGACCCTAATATCAAGAGCAGCGAAGGGAAGACAGCGCTAATTTATGCGACAGAAAACAAGCATGAGTCCGTCGTACAGGTACTAAATGAAAGGGGAGAGGAGCCTTGAATGACTACCTGCGTTTCATAGGCATTAACGAAGAAAATGCAGATGAGTCGCAGATAAAAAACGCTCACTTTGCTACTTTGCGCAAGTACAACTCAAAAAAGTACTCAGCCACAAATCCCAGAGACAAGCAAGAAGCAGAGCTTGCCATAGACTATCTACGACGTGCTCAGTACAACAGACACTTACCACTGCCTAAAGAGTTAGCACACTTACTTCCTCCAACTGCTGCTACACAACAAAGTAGTAGCAACAAGGAAACAAGAAGATCTACTCCTCAAACTGTTACTTCACCTGCTAAAACAGACGACAAAGCTAACCGTTTGGAACCATCGGTCAAAAGCCCAGTTACAGAACGCCCCTCTGAAAAACCTCTGCCAAACGATCCTTCACGACAAGAAGCAGTCGAGCCTCCAACTCCTGCGAAAATAGCTAAGCCAGAAGGCCCACAAATAGGAACTATTCAAAGCAAACCAGAAGTCGAGTCCGTAGGCACTACTAACCAGGGCGTTTTCAGCGGAGGCATACTTACAGCCCAACCTAAGCTAGACGATGAACTTGCCAGCACTAAACCAAAACTAGTTCCACCAACTATCAACTGCCCTAACTGTGAATGGGAAATACTTACTGATACCGACAGCTATTGCTCTGGATGTGGGAAAACCATAGTCAACATCGAAGTACCTAACGAAGTAGTCATATACATAGACGAGGCTAGCAATACGCCCTACACTAAATCTTTCCGAATAACAAATACTGGTCTCATTCCTATAAACCTTGCTGAGTTCGAGGTATTGCAAGTCAAGGCGAAAGTCTCACCCTATCGTGAGGTTTACCTTGATACGAATGAAGCGATAGCTATATCGATAACTGTTGACCCTACTACTTATTATGGACGAAGAAGCGGTACTTTCAGATTCCTCTACCACGGTAAGGTAAAGGAAATACCTCTCTTATTGAAGCGGCCTCCAGAAATTCTGCTGAAATTATTACATCCAAAACCCATTCCTCTGAAAAATGGTTATGAAGTACTCTTGCCGCTTGAGCAACAGACCCTGTGCTGCAAGTTAGAAACAGACAGCGAAATGGCTCTTACCATTAACTGTTTGTCTTTCATAGTCGAAGGCGAAAAACGGTGGGAGTCAAGTAAGCTATACGTGCTTGATGCTGCTCATCCAGTAGAGTTTAATCTTGGGCTTAAAGGCTTACCTGCTGTCGGCGTACTAGCAGTGTCGTTTGAAGAACTAGGAGTTAGAAACTTCATCTTACAAATAACCCATGTACCGACGGCAATTTTAAGCGTGAGTCCAACGCATCTGCTCGGCAACGAGGCAATAATACTTAGCAGGCAGAAGGTACCTGTAAAATTATCCTTACAAAACAAGCGACAGGATATTCTTGGCCAAGGCAAAGCCGAGAAGATAGAAATTCAAGGTATACCAGATTGGCTCACCATAAATCCGGCAAGTATAGCTCATCTTGGTGCAGGGGAAAGAGTCGAGCTGCAGCTTCTGGCTGATACATCTGGTCGCAAACCCGGTTTCGAGAACGTCAACCTACAACTCCGTTACTATGACCCGCAGCTAGACATCGAGTGCAATCAACCGATAGATATCAAGTTCGAATTCAAGGCACCTGACCAGTCTGACAGTTGGATAGCTATTGACTTCGGCACAAGTAACAGCTGTGCTACTCTCTTCGAGAAGGGACGGTTCAAAATATTGTCTCTAGAAGACGCAGACCTACAAGAAAGTCCGACTTGTCTGCAGTTCGTAGATATAGAAGAAGGGATAGTAGAGCACGGCGTAGTGGCGTATAGTAAGCTTTTTACCAGTCTACGAGATCTTCGCTCGACCGCCTGGGCATTCAAGCCGCTACTTATGAGCGACAAACCAAAAACCCAGACCTTCCTCGATGTTCGTCACGAAAGACCGCATCATAAGACAGCAGATGAACTAGTCGAGATCTATGCTTCTAGGCTTTTTGAAACTATAGAAAGCAAACACGGTCTAAGGCCACGGAAGATAGTACTGACTTATCCCGTGCTGTTTGGCAAAAAGCAACGTGAGAGGCTAAGTGAAGCTTTCAAGAAGGCAGGGGTAGAAAACGTAGTGCTTGCTACAAGCGAACCCCTGGCGCTAGCTATAAACTATTTCTATAAAAACCAGCAGATACTAGGTTTGGAGAGTTTCGGCGTCTTTGATTTCGGCGGAGGCACTACCGACATAGCAATCCTTCGACTTGAACAATCCAAAGGACAGTTCAAAGTCCGATTGCTAGACGTGGCTGGGATAAATTTAGGTGGAGAACTACTTACTTTCGAGCTAGCGCGGTACCTTTACGAGAAACTAGTACCGGCAGAAAGTCGTAGCGCTTTTGCCTTTCCTAAGTCTATCGAAGAGCTAAACTCCGTCGTCGAAGACGAAATTAGGGTGAATTATTCTCAACTAGCCCGCAGTGCTGAAGAACTAAAGAGGAACTTTTATAGCTCGACCAGTTTCTTTGACGAAGAATTTCGCCGTAGCCTTCATGACGGCAAGTCTTGGCATGTGTTTAGCACATTCTTAGAAAAAGACGCCATAGAATCTCTACTTCGTAAGCATATAGAGAAAGCCACCGATGCACTGCGTGCCATGCTGCAACGGCTATGTCTGCGCGGCTTGCTATCAGAAGGGAAACTCGATTTCATACTGCTTGGAGGCAACTCTTCTAAACTACCTATGGTAAAGGAGATGCTTCAAGAGTTTACAGGTCAAATACTGGTAGATGAAGACGTCAAGACGGGTGTTATGAAAGGTGCTTTACTCTATGTCAGCTCTCCCGACTCTTTACCTTTCTCTATAGATGAGATAAAGCACACATTGCCCTGCGATGTAGGACTAGCAGGAAAGTTTCATCAACTAGACGTTGTTTTTCATCGAGGGACGGTTGCCGGTACTCAAGAAGCATTACACAAGCGCAAGCTAAAGATACGCGACTCAGTCATCGAACTTTACTACTACTTTGGCTATGAACAGAATCCCCAGCTGATACAAAATCCTCAGGTCAACTGCTACCCTATAAGATGTGGAAACTTTGCAGATGGTGTCGAGTTGGAAGTAGAGTTTGAGCTATTGCCCGAAGGTGAAGGCATAGAAGTACGTCTTACCGACGGTAAGAACAAAGATAAGTACCAAGTCCCCCTAGTAGGTTAATCAGCCGCAATGTATTATCTACTGCTTGCGTTTATAGTCACGGTGATTTTCGCTGCTGTATTGGTTGTCCTTAGGGAATTGCAAGGCATACGTGCCGAACATGCCGAGCTAAGGCGGCGACTAGAAGCTCTTGAAAGTAGAAAAGACGCTAAAGCCTTGACTGCGTCTCAAGAGGAAGAATTGAATTTGATCTGGGCAGAACTTGAAACTTTGCGCAGAGAACTTCCTGGTTTTCTAAAAAGCGATTGGGTTCGGCTGCTACATTCTAAGGTTCCTCTATTGAAGCAGGTAAGAGTGCTTATCGAGAAGTTATCGACGTCTGACAGACAGGTAGCCGAAATGTTAAAGTCGAATCTGCCAGAGTATATCTTCAGTGATGAGCCTTTGACGGGATTTATAGACTTTGCTCGAACGCCATTCGAGAGGATAAACTGGCTTGATAGCGTATTGCTACCGCTAAGCGCTCATGTAGAAAAAAAACCACAGCTCGAAGAAACATTTCTAGAGCTGGTCAATACCCTAGGGTTCAAGCACATCTATCCCGAAATAGGCACTACATATGATCCTACGAAGCATGAGCCGGTCGAACAAAAGCTAGCTGAGCAAAGAGGGGTGATACTTGCGGTAAGAAGCAGAGGATATGAAAAAGACGGTCGGATATTGATAAAAGCGAGGGTAGTGATATCAGCCTAAATTCAATACAGAAACGGCCAATCAGCAACATATACGGCAAAGCAGCACTAGCGTTAGCAACCGGACTAGGCAGTGGCTACTTGCCTGTAGCTCCAGGCACGGCCGGGACGCTAGTCGGGGTGTTGGTTTACTTGCTTTTAGTGCTACTGCAAACCCCTCTTGTCATTTATTTTGCTCTATGTATTGCGTTGACCATTCTTGGTTGCATAGCAGCCGACCTAGCAGGCAGGCATTTCGGCGTTATTGATGCTCAGCAGATAGTCATAGACGAAATAGTAGGTTTTCTAATAGCTATGTTCGCATCGCAGCCTAATCTGAAGACAGTGGTTGTAGGCTTTACTTTGTTCAGATTACTAGACATAGTAAAGCCTTGGCCGGCGAGCTACTTTGACAGGACAGCTCGCAGCGGATTTGATGTAGTGATGGACGACGTTGTTGCAGGAGTATACACGCTTTGCTGTTTGCAAGTGCTTGTATATTTTAAGATCGTATAGTACCTTCTAAGTATGTCAAACGCGTCTGATTCACCCAAAATAGTAGATCGAGAAGTGCTACGCGAGCTATGTCAGCTTGAAGGAGAAGAAGGGCAAGATTTTCTTACCGAGCTATTCGAGATTTTCAAACAGACTGCAACAGAGGATATCAACAAACTGGAAGCTGCAATTGCCGCTCGAGAAGCTATGCAAATCTACCGTCTTGCACACAAGCTCAAAGGTTCTTGTTTACCCCTAGGAGCAAACAGATTGTCAGTCGTTTGTGCCTCTTTAGAAAAAGAGGCCAAGGAAGGCCGTATAGACGAAGCGGTGCAATTTTTAGAAAAGATAAAAGAAGAATATAAAATACTCTTACAACACTTTAAGGAGGAGTTTGGAATCTAACATCTCTTTTGTTGTTCAAAATCCTCCTTTTTAACATCCACTGCATACATAGTGCATATCCTCTAGCTAAAAGTCGCAGCGGCATTCCCCATTATGGTATACTTTCACTCTAAAGCCTAAGTGTGGATTTAGCTGATGCCAGTTTGTCCCAAATGTAATGCTATATACACACAAGCCTTGAGATTCTGCTCAACCGACGGTATGCCCTTACTCTACTGCTCTGATGCTGTCTATCTTCCACTTGGAACAAACACAGGTGGTCTCACCGTACGGGAGAGGCTGAGGACTGACGCTCTAGGCGTAGTATATAGAGCTACTGCTCAATCTTCTGGGAATGATTACTGTATCAGGCTTTTCCATCCGGAGCTGATAAACCCTGAACTCTATGAACGAATTGAAACCGTAGGAGCGTTGCTCTGCGAGGGTCTTGCAATAGCTGAAGTTCCAGCTACGTACCACATCATCACTTTGAACGATGGTCGCAAAGGGATCGTAAGCGAGTATATTCCTGGCATTACGCTAGAAAGTTTCATACAAAACAGCAGTCGGATGGCACCCAAGTCCGCCGTAGCAATGCTTTTGTGCATAGCTGAGATAATAGATAAAGCGCACCGCGCAGGCTTTACACACGGTAGCCTAGCTCCAGACAATATCTTGTTGATACAAGAGCATATTGCCCCTAGGCAAGATACTTCGAGGATAAAGTTACTAGATTTTGGTATAGGACGCACTGTAGCTTCATACAATTTTGCGGCTCTAAAAAAGTGCGCAACTGAACTGTTAGGTAAGGACGCAAGCGTCTACTATGCTCCAGAACTGCTAGCCGGTAGTCGCGAGCAGACAGGAGAAAAGAGCGACGTTTACAGCCTAGGAGCACTATGTTACTACTTAATCAGCGGGCAACCACCTTTTGTCGAGAAGGACAGCAGAAGTGCAGTTGCTTATATAACAGACTCTCAACGTCGCCTACTGGCAGTAGATCCATCATTCGGTGTACCCGCATCGCTTGAAAAGCTAATGCTGGAGGCACTAAGTTTCGATCCGAAAAGGCGGCCAACACTAAGTGAATTGTTGCTGCAACTACGAGAAATAGAACTCGAAATTGCTGTCCCGCGTCAGGTAGCAAAGGCCTCTGCTAACCAACTAGCAGTCGCACAAGTAGCGGACCGTGTTCATTCACAAGAAGCACCGGAAGCATTTGTAGAGAGAATGCCTCCTACTACGAAACCGAAAACGCTTCAGAATATACAACAACGTACTTCGAAACAGGAGTCTGTTTCCGTGCCTCAACAAACTTCCGTTATAACGAAGCAAGTAAAGGTTCCTATCAAATACTGGATAATGTTTGTCTTTGCTGCCATTGGCTTTCTGACAATTACTGCTATACTATCGCTTGCTATTTTTCGACCTAGGGTAGGAACAATAATAGTAACCACCATACCGGCAGGAGCGCAGATAGAACTAGACGGTAAAGTGATAGGGCTGGCACCTGCTGAGCTCGAGCAGGTTCCTGCCGGGGTACATAAACTGAAGCTTTCAAAGCAGGGATACCTGCCCGTGGAGCGAGACGTAACTGTTACAGCCAGCAAGACAGTTACCCTACCTTTGATATCGCTTCAACCAGAGAAGGTCATCCCAGAAGCCAGTAGCAGTAATGGCAGTAGCCCAGAAGAACGTGCCGAGGAATTCTTTAATCTTGCCCAAGAAGCCTTTGCCAGAGGGGACTACATTTCTCCAGAAAATAACAATGCTTTCTATTACTGCAATGCCGTTTTGAGTATAAATCCCCTAGATCAGCGCGTGCCACAAATGATGCAAAACATCAAAGACGCGCTGTTTAAACAAGCAGAAACAGCATACCAAAAGGGCGATCTTGCTACTGCGCAGCAAGTGTACTCAAGCATAACAGAAAAATTCCCGGAAGATAACAAAGCTGCAGAAGCACTGCGTAAACTCGAGGCGGAACTCTCCTCTAGGCGTGGAGAGCTTGCCGCACTTCAGTCAGCTGCTGAAGAGGCTCTCAGAACTGGCCGGTTGACAGAACCACCCCAAGCCTCGGCTTACTATTACTCTGCCCAGATACTGGCCATAGAAAGAAACAATCCTGTCGGATTACGATTGCGCCAGCGCGTTAAGGAAGAGCTCATCCGACAAGCCGAAGCTAGCGTGCAAGATGACCCTAAGATAGGGATACAAAAGTTTGAAGAGCTGCTGCGGCTTTTTCCAGAAGACAAGCGAGCAGCTCTACGCCTTAAGACTCTGCGCGAGCAGCTTGCTCAGCAGCAGCAAGCTGCATCGCTCGCAGACCCTCGCAAACGTCGCGAACTAGGCATACAAAAATATGCTGCCGGTGACTACCTAGGTGCAACTACTGAGCTAGAAACTGCCGTCAAAGCAGGTATTAGAGATAGTGATACTCTCTTCTACCTGGCAAGTGCTAATTGGAAACGAGGTCAACTAGCCTCAGCAATAAGCTACTTTCACCAAGTGTTAGACATCAATCCTAATCATGTGCCTTCGCTGGTAGCATTAGCCCAGATAGCTGAAAACAGGAATGACAATTCTATGGCTTTAAGCTATTATGAAAAAGCTCTACGTGCTGGTGGAAACAGTGAGTATCCTCGCTCCTTCATAGAGAAGCGCATAGAAGCGATCAAAAGTGAATTTGCTGCAAAGGACAAGCGTATAGAGCCATTTTCTGCTAACGTCATCCATGATCATGCTTTCGGCTCTTGTTCAGGTACGCTTACCGTAACCCAGCAAGGTGTAACTTTTACTACAGATAGCGACCATGGATTCAGAGTTCCGCTAAACGGCATCTCCGAGATACAAGTCTCCAGCTCTGACAAAGTCGGTATGAAAGTCCTCGGCAAGAAATATAACTTCAAGTTTCCTGCCAAAAACGGAGATCGCTTTTCACAAACCTATACCGAATTTAGGTCGCTGGCTAGATAGTATGAAAATCCTCTATTGCTTACTTCTATTGACTAACCTGGCCACAGTAGTCATAGCCTACAGTAGTGGTGGCAGACCTATGTTCAAAGTGATCAGCTACCGTGAAGGACTATCTAAAGATACCCTCACTAAACTCGCCATAGATAAATATGGATACATATGGGTAGGCAGTTGGAACGGAGCTGCAGTCTATGACGGTACTCGCTGGACTATATTTGACTTACCAAATAAGCAAAGATCGAATTTCGTAGCAGACCTATGTGTAGCCGAAGACGGTAGCATATGGTTTGGAACCAAAGGTGACGGTGCTTCACGTTACTTCAGTGGCCAATGGACTACTTATAACTCACTAAACACCGGGGTTAATCTAGACGATGTTACAAGATTGATAGAACTAAAAGCCACGAAACAGATCGTCGTACTGAATGACAGCAACGAGCTGTTAATAGGAACAAAACGAGGTGAAAATCTTTCTTGGGAAAGCCTCATGGTAGGCGTCTCAGCGCTAGCAAGCTCCACTACTTCAGCATCCAGCCTCTGGATAGTAAAAGCCAAAGACCTCATACTAGTAGATCTCAGTGAAGGATTTAAACAGAAAACGCAAGTTCCGATAGAAGTAAATGAAAGGATAAACTTCATCAAGGATCTTTCGACCGAAGACCAGCAGAGAGTCTACGTGGGAACTCAAGAGTTTGGACTAATAGTCTATGAAGGAGGAAAATTAAAAAAACTCGACAAAAATTCTGGTTTGCCTACTAACGCCGTAAGTGACTTGATTGAAGTCACTTCGCCATCAGGCAGAAAAATACTCTTCGTGGCTACCGACGAAGGATTAGCAAGATATGAAGACGGTAAGTGGCAGGTCTATAATACTTCCAACTCCAACATACCCAATAACATAGTTCGTTCCCTGCTATTTACTCCGAGTGGCAATTTATGGCTTACAACAAACAATCGCATGGCGCGGTTCAACCTCAGCAACTGGATGGTGCTCGATTTGCTTAATCCAAGACTTTCAAGCGACCTTGTATGGGGATTTATGGAAAATAGTAGCCATCCTATACAAGAAGTCTGGATAGCAACCAGCCAAGGAATAAACATTCTCAGGGATGGAAAACTAGTAGACTCTAGCCATATAAACCGTTTCATAGAGTATGATCGTGTTAACCAAATGCTTCGGGCTGAAGATAGCATCTGGATAGCAACTGCTAAGCACGGCCTTGTAAGAGCACGAGCCAACAGTTTGGTTGCATATAACACCTCGAACAGCGGTTTGCTTTCTAACTTCATCAGAAGGATACTACCGACTCGCCTAGCCGACGGAGAAGCCGCCTTGTGGGTAGCTACTTCGGGCGGAGGACTCTCCCTATTTGAGTATAAAAAGAACAAATGGACAAGCTACACAAACCAAAACTCGCCGCTATTACATAATTCTATCTATTCTTTAGCCGAAACTATTGATACTAAAGGAGAACGTACTCTCTGGGTAGGCACGGCATTTGGACTGCTAAGCCTTAAAAAAAACGAATGGACAGTCATAAATGATCCAGCACTCAAAAGCCCTATCTTCTGTTTCATGCAAGAACGATCAAGCGACGGCAAGGTTCGTCTCTGGGTCGGTAAGCAGCATACGCGTCTTGCCTTGCTTGTACTAAACGAAGACCTGCAGCCTGAAATAAATACCAAAGTTGCAGAACTGCCTTTTCCAGGCAATACTGTCTACAGCATCTTCTCAAACAAGCGAGGACAAATATACCTGTGCACAGATTCAGGAGTGAGCTTGCTTACACCTCAAGGAAACGGTTATAGCATACAGGCATTTACTACAGAGGAGGGATTACCTGCAAGTGATTGTAACATTAATGCTTCGATGATAGATAGTTATGACAGAGTTTGGGTAGGAACAGTCGCTGGAGCAGCTTTGTTTGACCCAAAAGAACTTGCCGACAGTAACTATGACAGAAAAGTGCTTATACAACAACTCAGCACTAATAAAGCAAACTATGGTAACCTCAGCTTACCTCTATCAGCACAAAACCGAGAAATCATACTTGACCATAGTAACACCTCACTACACTTTCGCGTATCCCTCGTAGATGACTTCAGAGAAAGAGAAACCCGTTACAGCTTCCAGCTCGTAGGCTTTGACCAAAGCATGGGAGAATGGACAGAAAATTCAAACCGCGAGTTTACCAACTTAGATCCCGGAACATATGTACTAAAGGTTTGGGCACGCAATTACACAGGCACGGTCTACGGTCCAGCTACGTTCAAGTTTACTATACTGCCAGCGCCTTGGCGTACTTGGCGGGCATATCTACTATATTCACTACTTGCTGTGACTTCGATTTACTTACTAGTACAGTGCCAAATCAAACAATTCAGGCAAAAAAATCAAGAGCTTGAGCGAAAAGTCGCAGACCGCACAGCCGAACTACAGCAAGCCCTTGCCGCTATGGATGATAAAAATCGGCAGCTTGCCGCTGCCCTCATACAAGCCGAATCAGCTACAAAACTCAAGTCTGAGTTTCTCGCTACGATGAGTCACGAAATACGTACTCCCATGAACGGCATAATTGGGATGGTAGACCTACTTCTTAAGACAGAACTCAGCACAAAACAGCGTGACTACCTGGAAACTATCCGCAGAAGCAGCGATGCTTTGCTGGTCATATTGAACGACATTCTCGATCTTTCGAAGATAGAGGCTGGCAAACTTGTCCTAGAAAAGTGCCGTTTTTGCTTAGAGGATCTCGTAGAAGACTCCCTAGATTTATTTGCCATACAAGCCCAACAGAAAGGGCTCGAGATGGTCTATGTGGTAGAGCCTGATATCCCAAAATACTTCTTAGGAGACCCAACACGCCTGCGGCAGATACTCAGCAACTTGGTAGGGAACGCAGTAAAGTTTACCGAAAGAGGATACATAGAAGTAAAGGTCAGCGGCTCAAAAAGTCTATCTGAAAAATGGATTCTTAACTTTTCGGTCAAAGACACAGGTATAGGAATACCAAAAGAGCACTTAGGTAAGCTATTTGAAGCGTTTACGCAGGGCGATGCCTCAACCACGCGTAAGTTCGGCGGTACAGGCCTTGGACTTGCGATATGCAGGCGACTACTCGATCTGATGAACGGTGAGATATGGGTCGAAAGTACACCTGGCCAAGGCTCGATCTTCTACTTCAAGTTAGAGCTGCCTTCGATAGCTGAACAAGCTTTGCCAAACGTATCAGAGGTTTCTGGCAAGACTTGTCTCATAGTAGAACCCAACTCCTCCACTCAGCGCTTCTTTGCTATACAGGCCGAAAATCTAGGACTAAAAGTAGACCTGCTTGATTCAATAGCCGTTGCTCGAGACTTCTTAAAAACCAACAAGTATGACTACGCTCTTGTAGATGTAGCTCGCGGCATATCCACAGAAGACCTTCAGCTCTTTAGGCAAGCAGTGACAAAGTTAATACTCACCGATGTAAAGCGAGAAGCCGTAGACTTTAAAGGTACTATCTGCCTAGTCAAACCTGTGCGACGTACGATACTGCAAGAAGCTATTCTGCAAGAAGTGCCAACGGGAGCCGTCTGTGCTATAGACAATGAACAGATTGAACAACAGCCAATTAACAAAGATATTTCTATACTGATAGTAGAAGATAATCCAATCAATCAGAAAGTCCTGTTGCGGATGCTAAACACACTTGGCTACGAGGCAGATCTAGCTAACAATGGCAGAGAAGGCCTAGAAGCATTCCGCTTAAAGAGGTATGACGTAATATTTATGGATCTACATATGCCAGAAATGGATGGACTAGAAGCTACGCGTAGGATTAGAGCCGAGTCAAGTCCCTCTAGGCCGTTTATAGTAGCCGTCACTGCCGCTGCTATGGATAAAGACAAGCAGATAAGTTTAGAAGCAGGCATGAATGCCTTCTTGACCAAACCGCTACGTAATGAAGAACTAAACCGCTTGCTGAAAGAATACACCAGGTCTATTAAGCCGCTTAATCTGTATGATGATACTTTGTCGAGACTTTCAGAAAGCGTAGGTGCCGAAATCATGGCTGAACTCGCAGAGATGTTTGTCAGAGACGTTCCTCAGCTGATAAAGGATCTGCAGTTTGCCATCAAAGAAAATGACTTCAACCAAATAGTTCTCCTGAGTCATAGGTTGCGGGGAACTGCAGCAAACTTCGGTTTTGATGAGATGAACTTGCTCTGTAAGACCCTAGAACAACTTGCTAAACTAGAGAAGTCTGACGGGCTTAACGAGCTACTCGATCAAATCAGAGAACAGTTCTACCGCTCACTCACGGTACTAAGGCGGTATAATCGCTCCCAGACGGCTATCTCAGGCCTTGGTCCAACTCTATAGATACAGATAAAACCCTCTAGCGGCCGCTTGCTTAACTCTCTCCACAGAGCATCGCCTTCGACTACTACAATTGTTTCTACACCTTCCAAATCTAAGCCCTGAGCTGTGTCGTAAAAGAGCTTGACGTCTCTGTAGTGAAGTCCTGCGTGTAAGATTGTTCTGTCCCCACCACAGATGAGTACCTTCTTCTTTGGAGGATGACGACGTAGGTATTCTTCTAGATAGCTCCTTGCTCGTGCTTCTCGAGTATAGACACTGTTTCTGAGCGGTTCCTGTACCACAGCTAACTCCTTGTATCCATATCGGCACATCCAAAAGTACTGCCCTAGTACCAGCACAGATACGAGAAATAACTGCCGGCTATGCCAAATGCCAACGAGTCCGCACAGAAGCAAAAGCAGTCCTATTCCATACCGCACGTTGAGTAGCGCTATAGCACTAAGCGGATATATTTGTATGTTACCGCTCATCAAGCCGTACACGGTGAAAGAAAATGGTAACGTAAGCAGCAGTGCCACGCTTAACCGTGGTCGCCTATTCAGTCCTTCAGAGAACAGCTTAGCCACTGCACGACAAAGCGTGAAAAGCGCAACTATAACCGACAGCGTACCACAGCAAGCAGCCGAAGCAAGCAAAGCAATTCCTAACGACAGCAGTAAGCTACCGCTGGCAAAGTCAGACCAGCCTAGAAATTCGCTTTGCCTAGCGAAAATTCCTCTTGCCGAGTAGTACCCTGTCAAGAACTCCAGCGGATTTGAGTAAATAGCAAAGTTATGCCATAGCCAATAAAGCAAGCCTAGGCTACTTATCGCCGCCCAAATCAAAGCATCAACTATCCGCCTCTTACCTTGTTGCAACAAAACAATCGCAAGAAAACCACCTGGAAGAAGACTCCAGGCCTCGTATCGAGTAAGCGTCGATATAGCAGCTATCGCTGCTGAAGTAAGTAAGGCCCGCCGCGTTCGCCGCTCTACCCAATACATCAAGCTGCAGACCGTAGCAGCTGCGGCACATATGAATAAAGGTTCGCTCATCGGCGTCGTCTGCAGATAGATTAAACTTGGATTCAGGCATAACAAAGTAGCAGCAGCAAATCCAGAGCTCACGCTGCGCTGCTTAGAAGTGCCTTCTTCTGCACCAAGCAGCGAGCCTATCTCGAAGAATAGTAATACAGACAAAACGTAAGCCGCTAAGGAGACAATACTACCAGCAAGTCCTGACCGCCACAGGAAGTCTTGCCACACCAAAGGCAACATTAGCAGATGCTGTAATGGTAGCCACGGCGAACCCAGCTGAACATATCTTTCCCACAAGCTTGTTGAGCTGCTGTCCACTACTTTTCTGGCTATATTCAGATGTGATATGCCATCACCATAGATGTTTGATAAGCCTTCAGTGTAGAAATAGAAAAGCGCAATAACACCAAACACTAGCGCTGATAGAGTTACTATAAATCTCGCCTGGAAGGTCGTGATATTCAAGGCAAATCAGGAGTCTGATGACCAAAACTTTCGCCGTAAGGTATACGCCTACGCCTGCGTATCAACTCGCGTAGCCTACGCCGCTCGCGTACTTGGATACGATCGCGTACCTTACCATAGAATTTTCTAAAATAGCCGTACATCGAATAGAGCGCTGAGAAGACCACTATCCAAAGCATAGCGCGACCGAGACCATAGCATAAAACTTGTAGGTCACGCAGTGAACCTTCTCCAGCCAAAACAGCTTCAAAAGCGGCTCTTGCGGCAAAGTAGGAACTCCCATTCACTGGTGGAGCTCCATTGTCACTACCTACTATTAGCAGAGTTATCGCTAGCACCTGAGCTACCATCTTCAGCTTACCCATCTTAGACGCCGCTATAGTAAAACCTTCTGCAGCAGCTATCGAACGTAGACCTGAAACAGCAAACTCGCGCGCAATGACTATCACTACCGCCCAAGCAGGTGCTAGCCGATTTTCCACCAGAGAGATAAAGGCGGCAGAAATCAACAGCTTGTCAGCTATGGGATCGAGCAAAGTACCTAGCGTCGTTATCTGCCCGCGCCGGCGTGCTAACCAACCATCTAGCAGATCAGTCAAAGCAGCGAGCAGGAAAAGCGCTACCCCTAGAGTCTGCTGTGAGATCCCAAACCAGTCCTCTGAAAGCCTGGTCAGCAAAACTACCACCAGCAGCGGAACTAGAAATATCCTCAAAATAGTCAGCGAGTTAGGTAGGTTCAAGCTTCGTCCTAAGACGTTTTGATAACCTTCTCACGCAAGTCTAACAGAAAAGCCTCAGCCGTCCAAGAGCATCATAGCTCGATCCGTGCCCTCGAAAGTTATAATAGTAACCGTAGAAACTAGTTAATACTGCTGACAATATGTCTATTCTTCAGCCGGAGTTCAAAATTATGCTGTTTCAACGCAGTTTGATTCCCATATCGCTTCTTTGCCTACTCGCTCCTTCTGCTAGCACAAACCTTGATGCTGAAATAGCCTCGTTAAGTAAAGACTTGAGTATAGAAAAAGCTGACAGCGATTTCGTTATATCCCTTGATCGGCGCTTCATAGACGAGCTAGCCTCGAAGTTTGCCCATTCGTCGCAAGAAGACCTAACAGTCAAGATATTTCCAAGTAGGCTATTTTCTTTCACATCTGACCTGGGAATAACTACGACTCAAAACTACCTCGACATAACCAGCGGTAGCGGCTCACTCAACATAAAAGAAGCTCGCATTATTTCCATCTCTAATGGTAGAATAAATACGTACTTGAGCTTGTCAGGCAAGCTCAGATCTACCGTTCAAGGCAAATATTTTGGGTTCGGCTATACAGCTGAACCAGATATAAGAGTAGTTATGCAAGAGCATCTGCCGCTCTGTTTAGAAACTGCTGGCAAAAACTCTCAGCTACGACCTACAGCGAAGACATTAACGGCAAAAGTTGACTTCTCGCTGCCTATATCAGTTCTAGGAACTAATCTAGACACCGCAAGAGAACTTCAGCTTAATGCGGCCTCTCTACTTAAACCCGTTTCCATGCCGTCAAACATAAAATTCGAGAAAATTTCGATAGAGAACATAACCTATACCGCAGAACAAGGAAAGCTGAAACTCCACGGTAAACTTTCTTTAACTATCGATAAAAATCTGGCAATAAATGATGAATAGACCTGACATAGTGACCCTATTAGAACGTATAGCAATCGCCTTGGAAAGCATAGCGGAAGCTCTAGGCGGAAGACCACCTCAACCGAAGTTGGCTGTGCAAACAAAAAAGAAAATAGAGCATGACTTGCCCCAGCCCGCTAACAATGATACTTGCAAAATAGTTCGATTTCTCGAAGCTCGAGGATTTCAGATCAAAACTATCCCGCCCGAACAAGAAGGAGACTCGACACTTGACCGCATTGCAACTTTTATGGGAGAAAGGTTTGGCTCTATAGCTGAACTCCTAGACAACATAAAGTCTTGCATGAATCAAGGTAGCAGCTTTACGTTAAATCTAAAAAACTATAAACCTCAGGCAATATCCGACGTAACTAATCTCTGCGTTACACTATATAATATAGCTTTTTTGACGGAATATAACTATAAAAACTCACCTTTGTTTACCCTCTATGCAGTGCCAAGTACATCTCCTAAAGCTCTCAATTTCTTTGCTGGAAAATGGCTAGAAAGATATATAAAAACCGTAGTACTTTCTCTGTCTCAAGCTAGGGATCTCAACGTCTCCTACCTTTGCAACCCCCAGATCATGCTCCCCAGCGGAGAAGACTTCGAGCTAGACATGCTTTTCGAAGCCGAGGACGAGGTTTTCTGGCTGGAATCTAAGACTGGAGACTACCGCAGACACATAGACAAGTACAACAGAGTCTCAAAACTGCTTAAGTTAGACAAAGCTCACACCTTTCTAATCCTCACCGACCCAAACATTAATGACAACTTAGCAGAAGAACTAGGCAGCATCTTTTCTATGACCGTGGTAAGGATAGATAACTTCGCAAAGAGATTGGAAGCAGCACTACCTGCTCCAAAGAAAATGCTTTACCCAAACGCTGAAGATGAACAAGTTTAACCTTTCCCAAACAGCCGTTTGGGAAAGGCTGAAAAAATCAGACTTTAGTCACGTTCTCAGCTTGCGGTCCTTTCGGACCGTCTGTAATGTCGAACTCGACAACTTCGCCCTGAGTGAGCGACTTGTACCCTTCCTTCTTGATAGCAGAATAATGAACGAACACATCTCTTCCGCCTGGCCGCTCGATAAAACCATAGCCCTTGGCATTGTTGAACCACTTAACCTTTCCCTGCGTTCTAGACACCTCTTCCTCCCAAAAGTTTTATAGCACAATGAACTGCTAGTAAGCTCGATGCAGCTATAGCTCAAGACATAAAATGCCCTCTGCAGTAACGAGCCACACAAACAAACAGCTTCGCGCCGTTGCCGAATATTATTCACCTAGCACTAGAATGTCAACTTTTCAAAAATGCTCACCTAAGACTTAAGACAAGTTTGACTCTAGCAGTAGTTCTATGCTAGAGTAGCTCTTTGCTAAGCAGAATACCTATCAGAGCTTTCGCAATCAAAGGCTACTTTATTTAGACAAAACTTAAAAAGATGCAACGACTATCTTTACCGCTTCTACAGAGCCAGATAAAAATCAGATCCTGCGAAAGAGCAGAGCTACCTGCTTTCCTAGGCTCTACTTTAAGAGGAGCTTTTGGCCGAGCTCTTAAAAGCGTAGTTTGTATAGTAAATCACGGAGAATGCCAGAGATGCATAGTTAAAACTCGATGCATCTATCCGTATATCTTTGAGACTCCCGTCCCAGAAAACATAATTCAGCTCCAGGGGCAAGCACGCGCTCCGCATCCCTTCGTACTTAGCCTACCCATAGAGCCCGACTACAATTGGAACAGCAAAAGGCAGATCTACCATCAAGGAGATGTACTTTATTTCCGACTACTCCTGATGGGCAAAGCCGTATATTCTTTACCATTTGTCATCTACACCATCCAAAAGATGGCAAGGCAGGGATTAGGCGTTCATCGAGGAAAGTTCGAGCTGGCTCATGTAGTGGACAGAGAAGGTAGGGAGATATTTTCAGCCGAAACAGGAACTCTTTCGAGCAACCTCAAGCCTGTTCCTCTGTCAGAATTGGTCGAGAAACGCCTAGAAAACTTACATCTCGCCGAAGATAGCCTCAAAGTCAGATTCATCTCTCCGGTACGCATTCGCTCAAACGGCGACTTACAAACCCATATAGACTTTCAACTACTGATGCGTAACATCTTGCGGCGGCTATCGCAGCTTATGATACTACATGGCCAAGAAGCACTAGAACTGGACTTCAAGGATCTACTCGAACAGGCTTCGAAAGTAGCAACCTTAAGCTCTTCTCTACGCTGGATAGACTTAGAAAGATATTCCTCGCGGCAAAAGACGAAGCTTAAAATAGGTGGCCTCGTAGGTACCGTGAGATACAGAGGCAACCTAGCAAAGTTCTTACCGCTACTTGCTGCAGGCGAAATTCTCAACATCGGAGCAAGCACAAGCTTCGGACTGGGAGAATTCAGAATCGAGGTATAGATGAAGGAGCGTGACTTAGTAGCACTCGGAGCATTGCTACACGACATAGGTAAGTTCTGGCAGCGTACAGGTGAAAATAAACATCTCTACAGCGAATTCGAGAAAGGCGAAGTAGGTAAGCATGGCCTACACGCCGTCTGGAGCGGGGAGTTCTTCACTAAACATGTCAAAAAGAAAAATGCCGAATTTGCCGAAGCAGGCCTTTATGCAAAGTTTCACCACAACCCAGAATACCTAAAAGATGATCCAAGAAAAGAAACTTTCGCAAGAATAGTCCAAACGGCTGATCACCTCGCAGCCTTGTTTGACAGAGAAAAACGCCCACCAGACGATCCCAAAGGCCAACCCACCTTCGATAGACTCGAAGCTATCGGCGAACGCATCTGTCTAAAACCCCGCGCCCAGCGCAAACCTTCAGAATATTTCTACCTTCTTCGCCCTCTGTCTATTACAGAAGAAATCTTTCCAAGCAAGATAGAAAACAAAAATATCTCGCTAGTAGAAGACTACAAAAAGCTCTGGGATAAGTTCATAAAAGAACATGACCTGCTGCCAGCTGCATCTTTCCGCTCCTACTTTGACTCACTAGTCCATCTCCTACACAAATATACTTGGTCTGTTCCAAGCGCTACATACGTAGACTATCCGAGCATCTCGCTCTACGATCACAGCCGCGTCACAGCAGCACTAGCCGTATGTTTATACGAGTTACACCAAGAAAAGGATGAAAACGGTGGCTTCCTTCTGATTGAAAGTGATCTGTCAGGTATACAAAACTTCATCTATAATCCTGCGTTTAACGGCCAAGAAGTATACGCTGGAGCAGCGCGTAGGCTACGCGGGAGATCGTTTTACCTAAACCTCCTGCTGAAAACTCTAGCCGATTACACCGTGTCAGAGCTTGAACTCGAGTCCGTCAACACGCTCTGGGCCACAGGTGGCCACTTCCTAGTGATTGCTCCAAACACTAACAAAGTTAAAACCAAGCTCGACCAGTTGCGCCGTCGCGTCAAAAGTTGGATTTGGAAAGAATGGCGCGGTGCGTTAGGAGTTATCATAGCCGATCTTGAAGTCACAAAAGACCAACTCAAAAATTTCTCCAGCGTCAAAGAAGAGCTAAGTCGTAAGGTCGCCACGCTCAAATTGCAACAGTTCGATACTCTATTTGAATCCGATGAACCCTTAGACAGCGCCTGGGAAAACCGCTTAGTGCTCAAAATGGGAGTCGATATCTGCTGTGATACAGGCAGAGATATCGACGAACAGGAAAGAAGCCTATCTCAAGAATATAACGACGATGAACGGATTCGCAGCCTACAAAGCTTACACTTCGACCGCATAGGTAGAGTTTTAGTTGAAGCAAAAACGATTCAACTGCGACGCAGCCCCGATTGGAACAAACTAAGTAAAGACGTAGCCCGCATTCCTCGCAACGAACAAGAAGCTCACCACTACAAAAGCATCACAGAACACGCGCTGATAGAGTTCCCGGATTTTAACCGTTGCTGGCTGCTTTCCAAAAATAAACAAGCCTTCCAAGGAGCCGAACTTTGCCTCACTTTTGCCAATGCCCGCAATACGTACATAGACTTTCTTCCTCAGCACATCGAGCCAGATGTAGCCTACGGTTTCGATCTGTTCGCCGGTGAAGTAAAGACAGAAAAAGGACATATAGCAGAATTCGATGAACTAGCCAAAAAGTCCGAAGGAGCAAATTTTCTCGGTGTACTAAGAATGGACGTAGATAATCTCGGCCTAATCTTTGCAAAAGGCCTCAGTCAGCAAGAAAGTTCGCTCTCTAAAGTTGCTAACGTCTCTAGAATGTTCGATTGGTTCTTTAGTGGCCATCTCAATACGCTTATAGCAGGCAAAAATCTATACACTACCTATGCCGGAGGCGATGACCTGTTTGTCTTGGGTGCGTGGAACGAAGTATTACAGCTTGCGTGCGATATAAACAAGAACTTTGGCAAATTCTGCGCATATAATCCAGATCTACACATTAGCGGCGGCATAGCTCTATGTAAAGGCAAGTATCCCGTAGCTCGTTCAGCCGAAGACGCAGGCCAAGCACTGGACGAAATCGCTAAGCGTAGCAGGATAGATGATACAGACATGGATAAGAATTCACTTGCTTTTCTAGAGCAGAAAGTAAATTGGAAGCGCTTAGAAGAGATACTCTCGCTCGGAGACGAAATGATAAAAGCCATAGAAAGCGGCGATCTCTCGCGCAAGTTCTTGTACCACGTGCTTTCTCTATACCGCAACCATATCGATCCTAAAAGGGATCTTTCAAAAAAGGACAGGGAAGATTTAATTTGGATACCTAGGTTTCTGTACAGCTTAACGAGAAACGTAGAAGATACAAATCTTAGAGCAACTTTGCAGCAAGAAATTTATAACCATAGAAAGTATATCCCCGTACTAGTCGGTTATGTAGCTCTAAAGACTAGAGGAAAGGAGAACTAAGATGCCAAATAATCCACCCCGCTCAGGCGGCGATAAAGGGTCAACAGATACAATCAACAGTTTCAAAAAGTCCTCATCCAACCAAAAGAGCTTTGTGCACGACGAAGTGCTAAGAATAGCCGAAGATTTAGGCAAAAGTCTGAGCCAATCCGGTTCCACTAAAGGCGGAGTAGAAACTACCCGTACCCAAGTCAGAAAATTCTATAATCTCATCAAAGTTGCCCAAGTGAGAGCCAGCTCATCAGAGCCTAGTGTAGAACAACAGCTCAAGGTCAAACTGAGGATACTTCAGGCACAGGTAACCTATGCTGTGGGGCGCGAAACTATAAACAAAGACTTCAAAGATTTGTTCGATCATTCAATCGACCTAATCCTAAACAATGACGTCAAGAAGCTTCTAACTGAGTTTGCCACCTTTTTCGAGGCACTGTACGCCTACTTCTACTATTACTCTAAAAAAGACAGGGAGCCTTCACGATGAATCAAACAATAGGAACTTTGATTATATACGGCAAGATCGAGTGTATTACGGGGCTACACATCGGAGGTACAGAAGGCGGCTATGAAATAGGGGGTATAGACAATCCTGTAATTCGCGATCCTATAGATGGCTTTCCGTACATTCCTGGCTCTTCTCTCAAAGGCAAGATGCGATCGTTGATGGAGTGGGCCGAAGGAAAAGTCACATCTGACGGACAGGTGTATTCATCAGGAGATGTAAATGACGTCATCTCACGACTTTTCGGTGCTCCAGCCGAAAAAGATCGCAAGGCCGGCCCTACTAGACTTATAGTAAGAGACGCAAAAGCAGATAAATCTACTCGTGAAAAGCTGGAAAAGCTCGAAGCTGAACAAGGCCTTCCGCGAGTCGAGATAAAGACAGAAGTAAGCATTAACCGACTTACTTCTAAGCCTCCTTCAGGCCCACGTCATATGGAAAGGGTGCCCGCAGGCTCCAAATTTGACTTCGAAATACTGTTCAATCTCTACGAAGTAGAAAGTATTTCTAAGAAAGATATAGACCTGATTCCAGAAGTCTTTATGGCTATGCGGCTCCTTGAACATTCGGCGCTCGGAGGGAGTGGCTCTAGAGGCTACGGGCAAATAGCTTTCCATCTAGGTGAGCCCATAGTGTACACGCTAAACGATTACCGAAAGGGAATAACCAAGGAAAAAAAGAAGCCCGACGAACTACATCCGCTCTCCAAGTTCAACACAGAAAAGATAGAAGGCATAAAGGAGCTTTTTCTAAAGCAGGAAGAGGTATATAAGGACAAGTCGAAATGCTAAGGATAATAGCCTATCTTTATCCACAAGCGCCGTTTTCAAACAATATCCCTCGCTCCGATACACTTTTCGGAGCTTTGGCTTGGACAATACGTTTGCTCTATGGCAGGAAAGAACTAGAATCCTTACTAGAAGAGTTCGACCACTCGATAGAAAAAGACACTACGCCGCCTTTCCTTATCAGCTCACTCAACGTCTTCTTCGAGGACAAAAACTGTAGAGTACTGTTCTTTCCTCGACCTATGTTGCCTCCTCCAAAGCTAAACATAGATGACGAACAAAAGTACGCCAAAGTCAAAAAGTTCAAAAAGACGAGCCTACTTTCCAGAGTACTATTCGAGAAGCTGCTAGCCGGTGAGCTAACCGAGCAGCAGATAATCGACAAATTAGGCAAGGACTACTTCGATCATGCAGGTGCCCTTTTAAGCAAAGAAGAGTACGAGCAAGTTAGGACTATAAAGTCTCTGTTGTACAACGGCGAGATTGCCCGCAATACCCTCAACCGACTCAGCTTTTCCACAGCACCTAGCGAACACGGCCAATTGTTCTATCAAAAGGTGGTTTCCACGACCTGCATACCCAAGCTAAACATCCGCACGGGATTGTTTTTACTAATTGACGCAACAGAAAAATATGACCAGATGTTGAAATCCGCCCTCTTCTACATCTGTCAAAAAGGCATCGGAGGGGACACTACGATAGGACGTGGGCACTGCGAAGTGTCATTTGAAAAGAACTCGCTCAGCTTGCCACAAAATGGTTCTCGGCGAGTAGCTCTCTCGCTGTTTCATCCTAACGAAGTTGACAGACGCGAACTGAAAAGTCGCCTCAGCGAGGTTTACGGACAGCTAGAAAGACGGAAAGGATTTCTGGAAACTTCCTACTTATCAGAAGTTGCTCAAGTATGGAAGCCTACGCTGCTCTCTTTCAAAGAAGGTAGCTCTTTTCCCGATTACGGTAGGAAAGTCTACGGGGCACTATACAAGGAGAGCAAACAAAGGCCTAGCCTAGACTATAAGGTTAGAATCTACGGGCTAGCATACACCGTAGCTATGAGGGAGGCTCTGTAATGCCGCGGTATCAGTATATCGTAGAGACGCTTTCACCGATCCACATAGGCACAGGCGAAACCATGCTACCGATCGAATTTCAAATCTCAAAAGATGCTAGGCAGATGTTTGTTCCGGAACTCGATCGGGTGTTCTCGAAGTATCCCCGAGAAGTAGATCATTTCAGCAGACAGTTGAAGAACTTGCAACCAAATAAAATATCAACTACCACCTTAGATGAGTTGTTAAAAATCGAGATAGACAAAGATGACGAAGTTTTAAAATACAAAACCTACCGACCAGAGAAAGAAAACAACTACGGTAAGTTTGGCCTAGATAAGCTGAAATACCAGCTTAGTCATCAGTCAAATTCAAATAGAGCTATAGAAGTACGTCTCGCAACTAAAACGCCGGACTACAAAGTCTACATCCCTGCAACATCTATCAAAGGTGCACTTAGGACAGCCTGGGCATATGCTAATGTCGATGAGAGCTTGCTTAGGAAAATAGAAGAATCAGCCTCAAGAAATCCTGAAGAAGCTAGCAGATATATACAAGACATCTTTCAAGGAAAAGAACGGCAAGCAAACTATGATCTTTTTCGCGTACTGCAACTAAGCGATACAGAGGCAAAGTTAGCCCAGGAAGTACTTTACGTCGTAGCTATACGTGTCTTGAGTGCAGGCGTCAAAAGCTCTGACCAAATGGCGGGAGCTAAATGGAAAAACTATTGGATATTTTGCGAAGCCATAGCAATTAAAAGAAAGTATGAAGGAACGCTCTTCTTTCAAGACGAACTGCTGAAAAATGATATTGCTTCTAAAGCTCTCGGATGGAAAGAGTCTCAGAAGAAATTTACTCTTGAGGCTCTCTGCAAAGCCGTAAATGATTTTTCTCAAAAAGTATGCGAATGGGAATCACGCTATTTTAGTAGGATCCAGAATAAGCCAGATAATCCAGATAATGTAGAACTGAAAAGTATCCTAAAGTTCTATGAAGAACTAAAGAAAGACATTCAGAAAGCCGATAAAAATACTTGCTTCCTCTCTATAGGCTATGGCTCTGGCTGGCACAAGATGACTGTTGGTATGCTTTTAGAAGAGAAAAGCAAGCGGTTTGCAGAAACACGCCGTGCTCTTAAACTAGCAGATAGATACCTTGACTTTGAGTATCCTAAGTCACGTAAGCTAATAATGATAAGTGACACTAAAGCGTATCCTCTCGGCTGGATCAAATTACAGTTCAACCAGCTTAAATAGAAAAGAAGTGCGTAGAAACGCAAGGATGACATGCAAAGGTTACCTGCTAGTAAATGAACACGGCCGACAAAGTTACACTGGGCTTTTGTGGTATAGCAGCAATTGCCTTCGATAAACGCGCTTTTTTTCAAGCTGAAGTCAAGCACTTTGCAAAGTGAGTTCTTATGAAATATTTCGTTCCTGCATTGATTCTAGCTCTACAACTGTCTACTCAGCCTGCTAAGAAACTGGCTGCTAATATGAATGACACATACGCCATACGTGCCGCGCGAGTGTACACACTCGTTGGCCCTCCTTTGGAAAAGGCCGTCGTGTTAATACGTGCAGGGAAGATAGAGGCTGTAGGAGCAGACTTGGCTATTCCTGAAGACGCCACTGTAGTAGAGGCTGCAGGGCTTGATGTTTATCCAGGCTTTTTTGACGCAGCTACACAGCTTGGCCTAATAGAGATAGAGTCGATAGCTGCGACGGTAGACACAAATGAGATTCTACCATTTAATCCTCAGCTACAAGCGGCGTCGGCTATAAATCCCCAGAGTGAACATATACCTGTAGCAAGGGCAAACGGCATCACACATGCCCTCTCAGGGCCTTCTATAGGGGGAGGAGCTACGATAGGAGGGCAAGCAGCAGTTATCCACCTCGCAGGTAGAACCATAGACGAAGCTTTAATAGACAGGTCTGCGGCTATGGTACTCAACTGGCCGGGACTAGATGTGGGAAATCGACCTTTCGCCGAGGCTAAACAAGAGTACGAAAAGAAAATTGAGCAAATAGCCGAGCTGATAGAGGCTGCGCGGCACTATCAACAAGCCATAGAGAAAGGCACTCAGCCTCTTCGCGATCTCAAGCTAGAAGCCTTGCTTCCCGTAGTCAGAGGAAAGCAGCCACTGTTTGTGATGGCAAACAGCAGCCGAGCAATTAGAGATGCAGTAGAGTTCTGCGAAAAGCATCGACTGAAGCTTATAATAGGCGGAGGAGAACAGGCCTGGAAGGTAAAAGACTTACTGAGGGACAAACAAGTTCCTGTAGTGCTGCGTCCTACGCAAAGCTTACCTAGCCATGAAGATGAACCATATGACCGAAGTTACACCACTCCGGGCGAACTTTACGCAGCCGGTGTGAAGATAGCCTTCTCTACGTTTGGCTCTTGGATCGTCCGCCGCTTGCCGCAAGAGGCAGGCCAAGCGGTACCTTTTGGATTGCCACGTGAGGAAGCAATAAAGGCGATAACTATAAATCCAGCAGAAATCTTCGGTCTCAGCGACAAGCTAGGAACTATAGAAAAAGGCAAAGTGGCTAATCTGATAGTAGTCGAAGGCGATCCTCTTGAAATACGCTCCCAGGTAAAATACGTCTTCATCGATGGCAAGCCGGTTAGCCTAGAAAACAGACATACTCGCTTTTACGAGCAGTTTCGCAAGCGGTAGCTTATTCAATTTTCAAATTAGTCCTCTTCTAATCCAGGCTTCACCTAGGAGGTGAGGCCAACAACCTATTCGCCCTGAAGACTACCTGTAAGCAGATGCAGTGTGCAGGACGTCGAAGTTATAGACACCGGCAAGTGATTTGCGGAGACTACTTCTTCCCACGGCGAATACTGCAGGTTAGAGGTCCTTCTTACTTTCTGCTATACTACTACGCCGCCTTATCTTTTCCGCCATCTCATCGAAGTCGCTACTAAGCGATTCCATGCTACGTACCATCTCGTCAAATCGGCTGTTACTAACAGGAAGATTAGCAAGTCTAGAGCTTCTTTGACGGCGTACCGCTAGGTCGTTAAGTATCAGCTCTTCTTCAGGAGTGAGCATCCCTTTCAGCTTCTTCTGTAACAATTCTTTGAAAGCCTTTTCTAGGGATTCGTCCATGTGGCTCTCCTTTACTCTGAAGTCACCTCTTAGCATACAACTCTGGACAAGGTTTGTATACTCTTCTCATGAGGGCAAGGAGGAAAGCTATGTTTCGGTTGGTGATTCTGATAGTGACGTTTTGCTGCAGTGTGTTAGCTGGCGACTTCAGTTTCATTACAGTAGGCCCTTATGGCGGGGATGTGCGCTCTCTCGCAGTCGACCCTATGGACCCAGATAGGTATTATCTAGGCACGAATGACGGGCAGATCTACCTCTCCACCGACGGTGCGGTCAGTTGGCAACGACTACGCTCGTTTAGTCGGCCTGGCTACAGCGTAGACAAGATAGTCATAGACGCAACTGATCCGAACACTATCTATGTGCCTCTCTGGTATATAGCCGATGATCATCAGGGCACTATGTATAAGAGTACAGATCGGGGGATTACTTGGAGGGAGTTAACCGGAATTTCTGGACACTCGCTACGCTCAGTAGCAATAGCTCCAAGCGACAGCCGTATTCTCGTAGCCGTAGCAATAGACGGAGCTTACCAAAGTGACGACGCCGGTGAGACTTGGCGCAGAATCACTCCCGAAGGCCATCCTGACTTAGTGAGGTTACATTCCGTAGCGATCGACCCTGTAGATCCCAAAGTGATATACATAGGAACAGAGCACTTGCCGTGGAAGACGACCGATGGTGGCAACAGTTGGTTCCTAGTCAAGGGGCACCCAAGCGACAAACGGCTACAACTAATAGATGACTCGGATATATTCAGCATTGTCATAGACTCTGAAGATAGAAACTCATTGCTACTGAGCGCTTGTAGCGGCATCTATCGCAGTACCGACGGAGCGTCTACTTGGACCAAGTTCCAGGGTATACCTTTTACCAGCCGCAGAACACACGTGATTTATCCAGACCCTGTAAAGAAAGAGGTTATCTATTCCGGCACTACAGAAGGGTTGTGGAAGAGCACTAACCGAGGAAGCACGTGGCGGCTCGTAACTTCTCTACGCACAGTAGTTAATGCTATTGCCATCCACTCGAAAATGCCTACACGCATCGTTATAGGGACAAAATATGGTGGTGTAATGCTCAGCACAGATGAAGGTAACACCTTCAAGCCATCCAACAGCGGGTTCGTCAACAGGTACGTGTCAGTAGTCATGGAAGACAAGCTACATCCAGACAGAATCTATGCTGCGACACTGTTTAACGGTTTTGACAGCGGACTATACTGCAGCGACGATGGAGGACACACTTGGCAAAGGATCGGTCGAGGGCTAGAAGCACAAGACATTTACTCTCTGATTCAATCGCCTGATGGAAAAGTAATATATGCCGGCACGAACACAGGTCTTTTCAGATCTACCGACGCTGGCCATAGTTGGAGCAAGCTAGGGGCAAATCTTGTGCCTAAACTGACGGCTAAAAAGGTAGCGCTCAAAACTAGTGTACCTCCTACCAGTGGTCACATTAGCGACCGAGTAACCGGGCTTAGCTACTATCGTGAATCGGCTGAGACCAAGATGCCTGCTCTCTTGATCGCGAGTTGGTCAGGACTGTTTAAGCTCTCGCAGAGCAGTTCCTCAGGAAAACCTGTACGTATGAAAATAGCAAACTACGACGGTAAAGTGTTGTCGGTAGCCTCCGGCCGTCCGATGCAGATCTATGCTGGCACTGCTGAGGGGTTATATCGTACAGATGACGATGGTAAAAGCTGGCAACGGCTCGACGGCATAGAAGAAGGTCTACCTGTGGTGCAATTAGTTGCAGTAAGCCCTCACGATCCACAGCTCGTGATAGTGGGCACACAAAAAGGCTGTTATCTTTCTAGAGACGGCGGGCAAAGCTGGCAACGACGCGGCAAAGGTATCCCCTACGGTGAACCTATTGCCGTTTATTTTGACAGCGATCCCGCCAAGATAGCGGTAGGCGATTTTCGCAGCGGTGGAGTATATGTTTCGGATAACAAAGGGGAGTCTTTTAGCCGCATAGACAAGGATCTTCCTTCCGATAGGATCACGACTATTTTGTCTAAAAACGGACGTCTAATTTTAGGTTCGTTCTCAGGTGGCATATACTTGCAATCGCCTAGGCCGAGATTAGTTGGCAGCACAGAAAATCAACAGTTGCCCCAGTTGAGCAAAGACTGACTTGGGTATTTGATAAATCCAAAACTAGTCGGCCAAGCAGTTATTTCTCCTGAGCAAGGAGCGACTCTCCTTATTTGCCAATCGCCGTCACGAAAAGTCATTCCCCCCTGCTGAGCAAGGACTGACTGCATATCACTAGTATATCGATGTCTTCCTATCCGTTTGCAAAGAGTGATCGTCTAGATACCGGAAACACTTCACCCGTTTTACCACCTTTACCTGCGTAGGAACTAACTTTTGAGACTTCTAGCAAGCCTGTTGTTTACCCAACCTGCGGACAACTGACCAGGACTGCCTACAAAAGTGCCGTGACGAGCATGTCATCACTCACCTGCACACAGACAGCGAGAATAACTACTTTCATTGGCCGGCTAGTCTCTACTGCGTCACCCTATCCTCCTAGCAGGGACAGACTCTTCTGTGATTCCTTCGACCGCCGAAAATCGTCACTCTATCTGCGTGCGGACGGTAAGGTTTGCTGAAGGAGCCGAGCACTGGATATCTCCGTCACTCTACCCCTGTGCGAGCAGTAAGGAGCGCGGCCGCGGACCATCCGCGCGCAGCCACGTCGTTTCAGCGTCACACCACAACGAATTGCTATACCCGCGGACCATCCGCGCGCAGCCACGTCACTCTACCTGCGTGCAGGCAGACAGTAATCTGTACAGGTGGTAGTTTGATGTACCTGTGCGGCCCAACCTTGTTTCAATCCAGTTTCAATTTTCAATCCAGGCCTCACCTAGAAGGTGAGGCACCATTCCACCCGTGAGGAAATACGGCCGCCATTGCTCATCGAAGATCCGCGCGTGTTGCACCATCCCCACCCGTGAGGAAATACGACAGCTAAACAAACACTTGCGCTCATTCTCTCATCTTTGGGAGAAACAACTATCAGTGCAAGAGTATATGAGCAAAGCTGCCTATTCCTCACGTGTGAAGAAACACGGATTTGTGTTGC
Organism: Blastocatellia bacterium; assembly: GCA_025057015.1. Taxonomy (GTDB): domain Bacteria; phylum Acidobacteriota; class Blastocatellia; order Chloracidobacteriales; family JADJPF01; genus JANWYG01. The sequence goes on along the minus strand of JANWYG010000022.1, from coordinate 110,888 downwards.
ATTTGAGGAGTATTCAGTGGCCTATTCCTCAGGTATGAAGAAACAACAGCTCACTGATTACCAGTGCTGGTGCAACGAGAGCTTACCCACGTTCGAAGAAACAGCTCCTCGACATCGGCGACACAAGCAGTCTCACATGCTTATTCCTCACTTGTGAAGAGAAACAGCCATATTAAAACGACGCAACCGCCGACAAAAAGCTTACCTCACGTGTAAAGAAACAACAGCCCTTCACTTGCCAAAGAGCTTGAGATTTTTGCCACACCATCGGTCAATTTCCAGCCTATCGACTTACAGCTCGACTAAGGTTTTTCTGTGAGGACACTGCCCACAAGGACTTCCCGAGAAATCGACTAGCCCGTTAATCTTACGCTAAGCATTTGCGCTCTCTTCGCAAGGGGTTAGCCTTGCTGCCGACTTGATTCTTATATTTCTCCCGGTAGCAAGATTTATAGCATTCCATCCTCCCAGCCGCGATTCAGCAGTGATTAACACCGTCGTAGCTTTGCCACTGACTTTTGCTTTGTACTTATGTCCAACAAATACTTCCTTTTTTCTCATCTTATCCGAATCCTCCTCTTCTTTTTAGAGCTCTACACTAAAGAAACGCGAAAAAGGTGCCCTCGTTGACTCTTTTTCCGGAAGAAGAAATACAAAAGAAGAGGTGAACTGCTTCGAGGGAGTAGAAGTAGTTACCCTTGCTACGTCAACAAAAACTCTCTAAGAAGACTTCGGCCTCTTGTCAGACTTGTCAGCCGATAAGGTGTAAGTTAAGTAAGCTTGGTCTAAACAGCCTTGAAACTCTAGACTGTCATAATCTCATTTTCTTTTGCTTTTGCAAGATCGTTTATTTTTTCGATATACTGATCGGTAAGTTTTTGGATTTCATCTAGAGCTCTTTTCTCATCATCCTCGGTTATTTGTTTTTCCTTTAGTTGCTTTTTAATCTTATCATTTGCGTCTCTGCGAAGGTTACGTATAGCAGTACGGTGTTCTTCCGCTATATCGCGTACAACCTTAGCCAGTTGCTTTCTGCGTTCTTGATTAAGTGGCGGGATCGGTATGCGTATTATCCTACCGTCATTAGAGGGAGTGATGCCCAGATCTGAGGCAAGTATGGCCTTTTCTATAGCACCAAGAATAGACGGATCCCAAGGCTGTACGGTTAGCAGCTGAGCTTCTGGCGCTCCGATAGTTGCCAGCTGGTTTAAAGGAGTAGGGGTATTATAGTAATCGACTACTATATTATCCAGAAGGCTTACCGAAGCTCGCCCGGTACGGATTGAGGCAAGTTTTCTTTTGAAATCTTCTATAGTAGCTTCCATTCGTGGTTTGGTTTCTTTAGCTACGGGATTCATGACTTTTACCTTCCTGGAGTGCTAATCTAGCGTCGAAGTCACCTGAGTTCCTACAGGCTCTCCTTTTACGGCGCGGACTATATTTCCTGGCTTCAGGAGATTGAATACCAATATAGGCATATTATTATCTCTACAGAGAGCTATAGCTGAAGCGTCCATCACTTTGAGGTTTCTTTCTAAAACTTGCTGGAAAGTAATTTTTGGCAGGAAAACAGCTCCTGGTTCAAGCATAGGATCTACAGAGTAGATACCGTCCACCTTAGTAGCTTTGAGTATTATATCAGCCTTAATTTCCAACGCGCGTAGAGCTGCAGCACTATCAGTAGTAAAGTACGGATTGCCTGTGCCAGCAGCAAAGATAAGGATACGACCCTTTTCGAGATGCCTTAGAGCTCGGCGGCGAATAAATAGTTCGGCTACCTCACGCATTTCTATTGCTGAAAGCACTCTAGTTGGCACATTTTGCTTCTCTAAAGCGTCCTGAAGAGCCAGAGCGTTGATCACTGTAGCTAGCATTCCCATATGGTCTGCCGACGTTCTATCCATACCTGCGGCTGATGCTGCAACACCACGAAAAATATTCCCACCACCCACCACAAGAGCGACTTCCACCCCTAGCTCGTGCACCTCTTTTATCTCCCTAGCTATGGAAAAGGCTACTTGTGGATCTATTCCGTAGCCCTTTTCACCCATCAAGGCTTCACCGCTTAGCTTAAGCAGAATACGTTTAAATGCTGGCATATCTACTGCTTGAGCGCTGCTGCTACTTCGCTCGCAAAATCCTCCTTCTTCTTGTCCAACCCTTCGCCCATTTTAAACCTGACAAAACGCCTAATCTTGATGTTTTCACCCATCTTGGCAATCATAGAGTTAAGCAGGTCACGTACGGTCAAAGACTGATCTTTGATAAAGGGTTGTTCAAGCAAGCAAACTTCCGAGTAGAACTTACTTAAGCGCCCTTCTACTATTTTATCTATCACCTGAGCCGGTTTGTTTTTATTCTTTTCATCGCTCAAGGCCTGTTCGCGAGCAATTTCGCGCTCCTTATCGAGCAAGTCTTGAGGCACCTCGTCTTTAGAAACGAACCTAGGTTCTGCAGCACAGATATGCATAGCTATGTCTTTAACGAAATTCTGGAAATCCTCACTACGAGCTACAAAGTCAGTCTCACAGTTAACCTCAACCAGTACGCCTACTTTTCCACCCATATGAATGTAAGAACCGACTATGCCCTCAGCAGCTATTCTTCCTTCTTTCTTCTTTACGCTAGCTAACCCACGTTTCCTCAGTATCTCTATAGCAACTTCTTCATTCCCGTTTGCTTCTATAAGAGCATTCTTACACTCGACCATTCCGGCGCCGGTTTTCTCGCGTAGTGATTTCACGGCACTGGCACTTATTTCAGCCATCACAAAACCTCCAATCGAAAAATCGCCCGTGCCATCCGCAACGGGCAAGATCTTACTCGAGAAGTTCTTCCTCTATCTGCTCACTTTCCTCTGCAGAAGAAGAACTACTTGTCTCCTCTGTCGTCTCTTCTTCCTTGATCTCCTTGCCAATCCCCATCTGCTGACCCTCAATGATGGCGTCGGCGATTTTAGAGGAAAACAACCTCACGGCACGAAGCGCATCATCATTACCTGGAATAACATAGTCTATTCCTTCCGGATCACAGTTAGTATCCACTATGGCAACTATCGGTATACCCAATCTACGCGCTTCCTTTACAGCTATTTCTTCCTTCTTGGAATCGATAATGAAGACGACATCGGGCAGCTTTGTCATGTTTTTTATCCCGGCTAGCGTCTTCTGCAGGCTCTCTCGTTCGCGTTCGAGTTTGATTATCTCCTTCTTTGTCAGACCATCATAACGCTCTTCAGCCTTCATCGCCTCAAGCTCTTTTAGCCTACGGATAGAACGCTGTATGGTCTGGAAATTAGTAAGCAATCCCCCTAACCAGCGTTGATTGACATAAAACTGATTACAGCGAGTCGCTTCTTCCGCTATTGCTTCTTGAGCCTGTCGCTTCGTACCGACGAACAGAAACGTCTTCCCTTCGGCTGCCGCTTGGGTGACGAACTTGACTGCTTCCTTGAACTGCTTCTGTGTCTTTTGAAGATCTATGATGTATATTCCGTTTCTCTCACCGAAGATATAGTCCTTCATCTTCGGATTCCAATGTCTGACCTGATGGCCAAAGTGTACTCCGGCCTCAAGCAGCTCTTTCATGCTAACCGTTACAGACAAAGTAACCTCCCGTCGTGTGCGAGTTTAGACCTAAGCTGCGGATCCAAGCAGCGACCGCCGCCAACTCGCTTCCGCAGCCTGAGTTTTTACCTCTTAGAGAACTGAAAGCGTTTCCTAGCACCCTTCTGACCGTACTTCTTGCGTTCTTTAACCCGTGGATCTCTGGTAACAAACCCAGCCTTCTTCAACTTGCGGCGCAACTCTGGATTCGCCTCTATAAGTGCTCTAGTAATACCATGCCGTACTGCCCCTGCTTGACCCGATATCCCACCACCTTTTACATTAACATAGATATCGAACTTGCCGGTTGTATCGGTCAACTGCAACGGCTGACGGATGATCATTCTGTGGGTCTCGTTGTAAAAGTAATCCTCAAAAGGCCTCTTGTTTACTACAATCGACCCATTCCCTTGACGCAGAAAAACGCGTGCCACTGCCGTTTTTCGTCTACCAGTGCCGTAGTATTGAAGCTGCGAATACACTTTCTCCTCCAGTTATTCGGCTATCTCAGTTCAAGTTTCTGAGGCCGCTGAGCCTGATGCGGATGATCCGGACCTACGTACACCTTCAGCTTGCCTGCCATAGCACGCCCAAGGCGTGTCTTTGGCAGCATTCCCTTGATGGCATACTCAACTATCCTCTCCGGATGCCGTTTGAGCATATCACAGGCGCGAATCTCTTTTAGTCCGCCCGGCCAACCTGTATGATGGCGATAGACCTTGTCCTGCCACTTTTTGCCAGTAAACACCACTTTCTCAGCATTTACCACTATCACATGGTCGCCTATATCCAAAAACGGCGTGTATATCGGCTTGTTTTTACCTATCAGTATTCTAGCTACCTGCGAGGCCAGCCGACCAACAGTCATACCCGTAGCATCGACGACATACCACCTTCTCAGCGACTCCAGATTCTTCCCGCTAGGAAAAGTAGTTGACATAGAAAATCTCCAAACAACCTAAAAATCCAAGCATTGTCCCAGCTACTTGGCAAGTTAGGACTCTTTACCCTGACCCTGCAAAAAAGGCGAACCGAAAGAATATTTGATTTTAGCTGATCTTGTCAAGCGCTATAAACAGATGCCACCCTGTAGACAAAGACGATTACATGGGATATGATGTAACGCTTCTATGGCCGATTATCCGATAACACCACAGGCAGTAGGCCGTAGGGTACTGCGAAACATAACCGTTAGCTCCATACTGCTCGTGCTCGTTACCGCTTGCTTAGCGGATTGGCAGATGACTTTAGGCGCAACACTCGGCGGCCTGCTTGCCTGCATAAACTATAGATGGATGCACAACGGATTAGAAACTATTTTGCAACTTGCAGCTAATACCGGACCGCTCCCTAGATCATACACCATAGCTGCAAAGTTCCTGCTGCGTTGGTTATTGATCTTCTTAACCATCTTCTCGGTTGGAAAGCTGTTCGGCCAACTCTCCGCTATAGGAATCATAATAGGACTGCTTACACTGATGCCATCGGTAGTTATAGAAGGCATACAACAGATCTATTTACTGCAAAAGGAACGATGATATGTTTTTCTCCAAGTCGACAACCGGTGGTGAGCACCACGTTCCATGGATAGTAGAGCAAGTAAATCACTTACTAGGCCCGGCAGTTTACTCACTACAAAAGGCCGTGATGACCTCGATAGACCCTAATTGGCATGGCGATCCACATATGCCCATCCCAACACACGTCGTGATGGCATCCATAGCCTTCCTTATATGCACAGTAGGAGCCTACCTGTTTCGCGGGCAGCTCTCTGTGGAAAATCCTTCAAATAGACAACAAATCTTAGAAGGCTTCGTACAGCAACTGCGCGACATGGTAGACCAAGTAGTAGGTCAAGCCTTCGGCCGTAGACACTTACCTGTCATAGGTAGTTTCGCCTTCTTTATTCTCATATCAAACCTCATGGGACTAGTACCCGGACTACTTGCCCCTACAGTAAGTATCAACGTTACACTAGCCCTCGGTATTACTTCCTTTATCTACTACATCAGCATGGGTTTCAAACAGCAGGGACTTCACTACCTCAAGCACTTCACCGGAGGACTTACTGGAACGCTACTTTACCTGCTCGGTCCGGTGATCTTTATAGTAGAAGTAGTAAGCAACTTTGTCCGACCAGTTACTCTAAGCGTTCGTCTTTTCATAAACATATTTGCTGATGAGCAGATAGCCGAAGCCTTTGGATCGCTGATGCCATATGTCGTTCCAAGTATCTTACTTATCTTGGCCGTATTCGTAGCGTTTGTACAAACTTTCATCTTCGTTATGTTATCTCTCGTGTACCTAAGTGAAACTGTCCCACACGACGATCACGAAGGCCACGAACATGCTCACTAAGGTAGGCAAATGCGACTTTCATCTCTTTACAAACACCGTCTGGAGCCTTGTAGTAAGAGGATACAAGCGTATACCGGGTGTTAGGAATTATAAGACGCTCGATGCCTACCTCCAACAATACTTTAAGGAGGTCAAATGAACAAACTCAAACTCTTATCCACTCTGTTTACGCTGCTTACATTCGTAAGCACGGCTGCCGCTCAAGGCACTGAAAAGCGCGATATAGCTCTCAAAGGAATCGGAGCCTTAGCCGTCGCCATAGCTGCAGCCTTCGCAGCCTTAGGAGACGGCCGCGCCATAGCAGCAGCCTGCGAAAGTACCGCACGTAACCCAGGAGCTGGCGGGCGCATACAAGTGCTCATGATCCTAGGTCTAGCCCTGATAGAAACCCTCGTACTTTTTACCTTCTTAGCAGCATATCTAGGACTTTAATCTCTCCGCAAAGTTTGTCATTAGATGGCCGGTATTGCGGTTTCAAGCAAGCCGGCTTTTCTCTTGATCGCAAACACTCGCTTGTGAGAAATTATTTTCTTTGACACAAAGAAGATCCCTTCCGAAAGGTAGACAAGATGGAAAAAAAGGTCCTGGATCGAATCTTGACCATGGCCGTAAAGAGCGGTGTATCTGACATCCACTTCCAGGCAGGCAGTGTTCCTCTCTTTCGCTATAATGGTGCTCTTATGGACGTAAAATATGAAGTGCTCACCTCAGCAGACACCCTAGACATAGCCCGCATCATCCTCAGAACAGAAAGACTGCAAGAATATGACGAATTTGTAGAACGCGACGTATCCTACAGCATCGAAGGTGCAGGCAGGTTCCGAGCAAATATATTCAAGCAACGCGGGACCTTCGCTATAGTACTAAGAGCGATACCCATAGAAGCACGCACCTTCGAAAGTCTCAACCTTCCCCCAGTACTCGCCGATATAGCTGACCTCACACGTGGCTTAGTACTGATTACCGGAGCTACCGGTAACGGCAAGTCAACTACGATCTCTGCTATGATAGAGCACATAAACCGCAGCCGTAAGGTTCATATCATCACGATAGAAGATCCGATAGAGTTTCTCTACAAGAACCAAAAGGCAGTCATCACCCAGCGTGAGATCGGTCAAGATACAAGATCCTTTAAAGACTCGCTTCGTACAGCGTTACGCCAAGACCCAGATGTAATCATGGTAGGCGAAATACGTGACGCAGAGACGTTCGACACAGCGCTTAGGGCAGCCGAAACAGGTCACCTCGTAATAAGTGCTATACATACTACGGACGTTCCCAAGACCATAGGCCGTCTGCTCAGCTTCTATCCCGCCGAAGAACATCTTTCAGTACGATATCGATTAGCAGAAAACCTAGGAGCTATAATCTCTCTAAGACTGCTGCCTCACAAAAGCGGCAACGGGCGCATTCCGGCAGTCGAAATAATGCGCACCACTACGACACTCCAAGAGTGTATTAAGAATCCAGAAAAGACCGGCGAAATGTTAGCCCATATGGAACGCGGTCGCGAACAATACGGTATGCAGACTTTTGACCAACACCTGCTACAACTTTACAAAGAAGGCAAGATCTCGCAGCAGGTGGCCAGAGCCGCTGCTTCAAGTATCGCTGAATTTGAACGACTGCTAACCATCGAAGGTAGACGCTAATGAGATGCTGGCTGCTGTTACTCTGCATGCTGACGCTTTTAGCCATCTGCTGCAAACTTGATGTCGAGCAAGCAGCTCAAGGTCGAGTCCGAGTAGGAATAGTCTATGATATAGGCGGTAAAGACGATAAATCCTTTAATACAGCAGCTTGGCAAGGCGTAGAGCGTGCAAAAAAAGAACTAGGTATACTCCTCAGAGATGTAGAACCTGGTGATCCTACCTCCATAGAACCTTGCCTGCGAGCTTTTGCTGAACGCAATTACGACCTTATCATCGGTGTCGGATTTGCTCAATCACCGCTCGTCGAAAGCGTAGCCCGTGATTATCCAGATCTGCGCTTCGCTATAATAGACTCGCATATTCCGCTACCAAACGTAGCCTCTCTCGTCTTCAAAGAACATGAAGGTTCTTTCCTGGTGGGAATGATCGCAGCTCGCACCTCAAAGACTGGAAAAATAGGATTTGTCGGCGGTATGGACATTCCGCTCATACATAAGTTTCTCGTAGGCTATGAAGAAGGTGCTCGCTTCGTCCGCCCAGATATACAGGTTATTCCTAACTTCGTAGGCATTACCGACGCCGCCTGGAACAACCCCTCGAAAGGCAAGGAGCTTGCAAAAAGCCAAATAGATAAAGGATGCGATGTGATCTTTCAGGCTGCAGGTAACTCAGGCTTGGGTGTCTTCGATGCAGCAGAAGAAAGCGGTAAGCTCGCCATAGGTGTCGATTCGAACCAAAACTGGATTAAGCCTGGCTTCATCCTTACCAGCATGATAAAACGCGTCGACGTTGCCGTATATAACACTGTTAAAGAAGTTGTACAAGGACGTTTCAAAGGAGGTGTTCACCTCTATGGTCTAGAAAACGACGGCGTCGGCTTCGCACTAGACCAATATAACAAACACCTTATCTCAGACGAGCTACTCGCTGAGCTAGAACAAGCTAAGCAAAAGATAGTAAGCGGCGAGATAAAGGTCACTGACTACATGGCTAAGTAGGCCTCCAAAACTTGCTTTTGACTCATCTACTAACTAGAATTCAATTTCTCGGTTTAAGCTGTAAGCAAAATACAAGCAATAATTCGTATATCATGAAATTGTTGGCTCGGTTATTCCTAGTTTTATTCTTGCTTGTGCCGCTAGAAATAAGCGCACAAGACGTCCGCATAGTAGAAAATGTAGATATTCGTGGCAATCGCTCTGTTCCCACAGATACTATCAAACTCTACATCCAAACCAAAAAAGACGACATCTACAGCGAACAACAAGTACAACGCGATTATCAAGCAATACTAGCTCAAGGCTATTTCGATGAGTTCGAGAGTCGAGTCTATATCGAAGAAGGGCCTCGCGGTGGAGTCATAGTAATCTTCTATGTTAAAGAACGTCCTATTATACGAGATATTACCTATGAAGGACTCAAATCAATTCAAGAATCAGACATAATTCAGCGCTTCCGAGAGCGACGTGTGCAGGTGACTAAAGAATCGCGCTATGATCCCGTCGCTGTAGAACAAGCTCGGCGCATCCTCGCAGAGATGCTCGCCGAAAGAGGTAAACCGCACGCACAGATTGACCCGCAGGTAGAAGATATATCAGCTACTACCGTAGCTATTAACTTCGTCGTAAACGAAGGCCGCCGCGTGCGAGTAAGTAAGATAGAGTTTGAAGGTAATGAAGTCTTCTCAGATAGACAGTTGCGACGGGCTATGAAGCTCGTCAAACAATCAAGCTTTCTTACAATCTTCACCTCGAAGGACATTTATGACAAACGTAAACTCGACGAAGATCTGCAACGCGTCCGCATTTACATGGGCGAAAAAGGATATATTCGCCCTCAAATAGGCGAGCCTCAAGTAGAAGAAATAGGCGAAGTAGGCCTGCCTATACCTATCTTCGGACGTAGAGGTGAGGGAATAAAGATTAAGATTCCGATAAAGGAAGGCAAGCAGTATAGGTTTGGCAAGATAACGACAGAAGGTAACACGCTCTTTACAGAAGAGCAGATTTTAGCCGTAACAGGCATGCGTACAGGCGACATCGCTTCGTCGAAAGTTATTCGCGAAGGAGTCTTCGAGAGACTACGAAAGCTTTACGGTCGGTCAGGCTACATCCAAGCTACTACCGACCTAAGCCAGTCGTTTAACGAAGCCGATAACACCGTTGACTTTACGATCATCATAGAAGAAGGTAAGCCCTTTACCGTCCGACGTATAGAGTTTAAAGGAAATTCCATCACCAGAGATCACGTTCTCCGACGTGAAATACTTGTCAATGAAGGCGAGATATACAATCAAGAATTGTTCGATCTGAGCCGCCTACGCCTCAACCAACTAGGCTACTTCGAAGAAATTAAAGAAGAAGATGTTCAGTTTCGTACCGACGAACGCAACGGCTACGTGGACATAGACATAAACGTTAAAGAGAAGGGAAGACAACAGATCTCATTCACTGGCGGCGTCTCAGGCATAGGAGGTAGTTTCATAGGCATCAGTTACTCAACCAACAACCTATTCGGTTACGGCGAATCTGTAGGCGTAGACATTGCCGCAGGCAATCGGCAACGCAACATCTCGCTGAGTTTCACTGAGCCTTATCTGAAAGGCCGCCCTATCAGCTTAGGTGTTTCCTTCTTTTCCAGCAAGTTCCTATTCTTTGGCGGAGGACTCAATGCTTTAGGCTTCGTGCCAGGTGGTGGCTTTGGCACAGGGTTCTTCGGTGGTGCGTTTGATAGCGACTCCCTGTTTACCCGCGATTCGACCGGTTTCAGCATCTCTGCAGCTGCACCTCTTACGCTGTTCACTAAAAAGTATCTCAAGTACACCCGATTTACACGCGTGTCGCTAGGATATTCTTTCAGCTCCTCAAGCGTGACTGATCCACCAGTCAACCGCGACTCTAATCCAGACAACGACATCCCCGTAACTTTTAACCAGCCAGATATCACCACCAGCACCATAATAGGCTCTATAGTCTATAACACCATCAATAGCCCTCTAGATCCCACCAACGGAACAAGCCTAGCATTCTCGATGAACTTCAGCGGCCTAGGTGGAGATGTCAAACTTATATATCCCAGCTTCGAGTTTAAACACTTCCGTCCTGTGTTCAGCCGCGAGCGCGAAAAGCCTCACGTGCTCGGCATGCGCCTCTTGTTCGAATACCTCAACTCTTTCGGCAGGTCGCCGTCCTCAGACTCACTCGCCTTCGTCGGAGGAATTCCTATCTTCAACCGTTTCTTCCTAGGCGGCGAAGACACATTACGAGGGTATAACATACGCTCCATCTCGCCCATAGCAGAGCTCATCCCCCGCATAACCACCCGCGAGGTGCGCGCTCAAGATTTCCTGACCGGTAGAAAGCTCCCCGTAATCAGAGGTAAACAAAGATTCAGGGGAGTGCGCCAATCAGTACTAGACCAGTTTACCTATACCGACAAGATCACCAATACTTCCGGTAGGCCAATATATACCCCCATAGGAGCAGATACCCAACTGCTCTATAACATAGAATACCGCATACCCCTCGCAGGTCCGTTTTCGATAGCCGCCTTCGCTGATGCCGGTACAGCATTCAACCTTGCCTCTATGAAAGACGAGATCCTTCTTTCTCCTACCCTCGACGAAATAATCAATCCACAGATAGTCCTTAATCCTAGAGGATACATAGCCAAACAGAAAGAAATCGACAAAGCACGTACACCAGAAACGCCGCCAGGTGCACTGCCAAAAGGTTTCCGCTATGCTACTATAGCTGGCAAAGTCACTCGCTCGACCTTAGTCAGATTGTCCGATGACCTCGGTGGCATTGCCCGCAACTTCCGAACCTCAGTAGGCCTAGAACTAAGGCTGCTGATGCCAGTTGTCGGCGTCCCTTTCCGCCTGATCTTCGCCTATAACCCGAACGCAAAAACAAACCTAGATGACCCAACACAGATATTCCTAGAGCAAAAGCGTACTATTCGCTTAACCGTAGGACGTACTTTCTGATGAGAAGCCTTACGCTAGCTATAATTTTCCCCGCAGTAGTCACCCTAGCACAGCAAAAATATGCCTCCGTAAACACAAGCAAATTCGCCACAGAAATAATTGAATATAAACAGAAAATAGAGGAAATCAACAAGGATTTCGAACAGCAAGTAACTACCGTACAACGCCTTGCAGCAGACGTAAGAGATGCAGAACTCGATCTAGAAACTAACCGATTGAACTACACTGAGTCAGTACGCCGTCAAAAAGCCGAGCGGTTAGACGAACTGCGAAAGCGCTATAAACGCTTATCAGAAGACCTAGAAGAAGCTATACAAAAACGGACCAGGAAAGACATCGATCCACTTAAAGATAAAATAATACAGGAACTTAGCGAATTCGCTAAAGCGAATGGCATCGACTGGCTAATAGACTCTTCCGTAGCAGCGGAACGCATGGGACTTGTGCAGCTCTTGCCACAAATAGATGTCACAGAAGATTTTATAAAACACTACAACTCAAAATATCCCTCCTCTGCTAGCTCATATAAAAAAGACTAAGACGCGGTACCCGATAAAGCTCTCGCAACCGGTTGATTACATACTTATCTACCGTCTGCTCATATACTTCCTTCTCCATCCTCTTCTTATGAGACCGCATCTTCCTCTCGGCTTCCTTGCGCAGGATCTCTATCTGCTCAGCACCTACAGCGCACTTCATCTGCTCATACAAGTCCTCTTCGATAGCAGTAAGCTCGTGCTCTAGACGTTCAGCATCAATAGCTGGAGCTTTATCTAGAACAGAAATTACTTCCCCCAGACGGCCTAGCGCCCGCTCGAGAGCCTCCTTTAGGCTATCATTAGCTCCTAGCAAAGCCGCACTAAGTCCTTCTCTACAAGAAGTTAGATATTCCATAAGTCTCTGTTTGGTAAAAAGAGCACCGTCGCCAGCAGAAACACCATTAACAGCAGCTCCTACCTGCGACTCTAAATACTCACGATAGCTTGCCAATACCTCCTGCTGGCAGTAAAGCAGCGTGTTTATCTTACGTCCGTGCCGTAACCGCTCGTCATAGCTGTCAAAGCACTTGTCTATGCTACGTAGCACTATATGAAGCGGTATACCCATCTGCTTCCACTGCTCTATAAGCGCCCAGTCAAGAGGAGATATCAACATAGGAGCTCCACGCCTGCGGACAAAAGCTTCTTCTATCTCAGTGAAGTAATTGTAATAATTCAGCTTGTCCTCGCTTTCACCACTCATCGCTCGCCCATAATAACAAAAATGCTGTTCAAATAAGTAAAGCTAGCCTGCGCCGAATAGTATAGAATATTCTCATTTGCAATCCAGCTATTCACACGCCGACAAGTTGGAATTTGAAAGATGGCTCGCAACAAGATTCTAAACATAGGCATCACCGGAGCAAGCGGATCTATCTACGCTCAGAGGCTACTGCATTACCTAGACGCTAGCCCTGAAGTCGAGCAGATCAATCTCATAATTACAGCTTCGGGCGTGACAGTAGTAAGAGAAGAACTAGGAATAAAAATCTCTGGTACTAAACAGGCCGACGTAACCGAGCTACTAGGCCGAACAAGCGATAAAGTCAAGCTCCTGCCCGCAAAAGATATAGGCGCGTCGATAGCAAGCGGCTCCTATCCTGTCGACGCTATGTGCATAGTCCCGTGCAGTGTCAACACCGTCGGCATGATAGCCACAGGTATAGTAAGAGATCTCGTGCACCGTGCCGCCGACGTCACCCTCAAAGAAGGTCGTAAGTTGATCCTGGTAGTGCGCGAAACTCCGCTGAATAAGATTCACTTGGAAAACCTACTCAGACTGCAACAAGCAGGTGCTACAATAATGCCCGCCATGCCAGCCTTTTACCACCGACCAAAGACGATAATAGACCTTGTCGACCATTTTGTCTATCGCATCCTAGATCACTTAGGCATATCCCATTCGCAAGCCACAGTTTGGCAAGGTCGCTGTCACGAGTGAATTGTAACGGAATTATTCTCAAGCCATCGACGAAGTGCCACCGCTTCTTCGCCTCTAAATATAGACCTCGACTGACCCTCACTATCAGGCGCAGCGAAGAAAACTATCACGTCTCCATCGTCACGAAATATCACTTCAGTCACTAACGAGATATTTATTACCCTCTTTCCTAACCTGATCAACATAGCTACCTAGAAAATCTCTCCCTCTCTGTGTCTTTGTGGTTAATTTTCTTCTAACCACAGAGACACAAAGAATTGTTTCTCGGTGCTGAATTAGTCTTGCTATGCATAGGTACGATAGTCGATTTCTGGGAAGATGTTGTCTTTACTTTCTACATCTGCAAGCCATGTCTCGTCTATCTTTCCAGAGCGAATATCGCTATAAAGTCTGTGAAAACGATGTACGTGGTCTTTGAAGCGTTTGATGGCATAAGGCACCATAGTTCCGGTAGTAATGATAAACGCCCAGTCGCTCGCTTGAGCAAGCAGAAGCTCTCTAGCAGCCTGATTGAGCGCTCGCCGCAGCAATCCTTCAGCGGCAGGGAAACTACGCGCAAGCTCTATCATTCGTCGTTCAGCCATATGCTGATGAGGATACATCCAATCGGTGCTACCATTTATCCAGACCCTGTTGTAGCCTTCAGCTCCCCAGGTAGATGCCGAAGGGGTCTGTCGTTGATTGTCTTCATATATTCTCAGATAGTCCGAAGGAGTTATCAGCTGCACCTCATCCTGAAAGTGCATCATCCTGATTAGGTTATTGAGAAACTGCGGGCCTTCAAACCACCAATGGCCAAACAACTCGGCATCGTAAGGTGAGACGACTATAGGCTTACGCCCTATGGTGTTTAGTAGATGTGCTGCTTGGCGCTGCCGAGATCCCAGAAAGTGCGCTGCATGCTCCTTAGCAGTCTGGCTTGCCCACTGAGGCACGTAGGGCATCTTCTCGTGTAGCTCTACCTTGCCTGTCACGCGATGGTATTTCAGTCCTACGTTTCTACGGACTCCGTCGCCGTGCAGATACGGTTTGATATAATTGTATTCAGCGTCATAGCCGACATCACGGTAGAACTCTCGGTAGTTAGGATGGCCCGGATAGCCATAATCAGCGCTCCAGACTTGCTCGCTCGTCTCTACGTCACGTGCAAAAGCAGCTACTCCTGCCGGCGTTATGACTGGAGCATAGATACCGCGCCTGGGTCTTGGATCGCCAAACATTATTCCATGCGAATCAAGTATAAAGTACTCTATACCTAGCTCAGCTAGGATCTCGTCTATGCCTGGCTGGTAGGCGCATTCTGGCAGCCAAATGCCTTTCGGCCACTGCCCAAAATGCTTTGCGTAGTTTCTTACTCCAATCTCTATCTGAGCCTTACGCACTTTTTGATTGGACATAAGCGGCAAGAAGCCGTGTGTAGCCGCGCAAGTAATAATTTCAAGCACGCCTGCATCCTGAAGTGCCCTGAATCCCTTGAGTATCTGGCGCTTGTACTTTCCCTCGTAGAGCTGTTGTACTATCTTGAAATGCTCGTAGTGCATCTGGGCAGCCAAATGAAATGGAGTGTCTAATGTCCGATCGAGTTCTTTCTCGCATAACTCCACAAGTCGGGCTAGTCGCTGAGAATAACGCTGCTGCAACAAATCATCGGCAAGCATTTCCGATAGAGTAGGCGTGATGGTCATCGCCAGCCTGTATCTCACACCGTCATTTAGAAGACTCTCAAAGACGAACAATAGCGGCACGTAGGTCTCGCTTATGGCTTCATAAAGCCAATCTTCTTCCAGAAACTCCGGGTACTCAGGATGTCTAACAAACGGTAGGTGTGCATGCAATATGATTGATAGATAACCTTGCTCCATAAAACTAACCTACTTAGTGGGACTAGTCGGTCGTAGCTTCTTCGGTGGTGCCCACCTGCGAGGTATCTGCATTTGTTCAGAAGCACCGACTATAAATCTAGGTGACAAATGTACTGGATGTAGCGTGTCCTCTACTGAGAAATCTTCCTCTACCGTCTCACGCAAGTACTCTGGCAAAAGATGTAGCAGTGCCAGTGACGCAAGACCTCCTTCACCTCGGTTGCGCAGCTCGAGCATTAGCTGGCGTATGCGCGGAGGCAAATTGGCAAACTGCTCGTCCGAAAGCTCCATTCCGGAAGCAGCCGTAGAGACCACTTCAGCAACCTCTTCGGGTAGCTTTGCCAGCACGCGCTCAGGACCTATTATCTCAGTAAACGAAGCAAAACCCGAAGCTTGGAGAACCTGTGTGAACTCATCACCAGAAACTTTATACTCATCTTCTGCTATGTTGTAAGAGATTGTTCCTCGAGGCGTTCTTATTTCATCAGCCTCAAGCAATCTTATGTAACCCCGCTCTGGCGAATAAAGTCCCACTTCAATGCGATAACGCCTGTCAGGAAACACGCTCAGCCAATAGTTACCCCGCCAAGCTATGTCTATCATAGCCGTGTGTCCTAGCGTAAGTTCAGTGACTTTGAGAACTGGCTTGAAAGTTTGTGCTATTTGAACAGGGAAAATGGTGTTTACTTTTTCAGCAGTAACATCGCGCACTTCCCAATATACCCAAATATGGAATGGATCTTGCACCAAAGCTTGTATAGTATCGACGTCATAAGACTCTGGTATCGGCAGCCCTTGATCTATAAATACCCCCTGCTCTTCAGAGGGTCTTACTATTAATTCGTCTATCAGCTCGGCCACCGGAGTTTCTTCTATGATCTGCTCTATATCTAGGCCTCTCAATCTAGATGACATCATAATTACTCATACTCACTTTCATCTGCTCAATCATAAGCAGAAAAGTTCTTCTCGAATGGTTCATAATCAAGGAATTTACCGTTGAGTGTCAAGTACGATTGACGCTACACTTGGCTCTACCATAACCTAGGTGGCAGGAAGAGCGAAATGCGTGATCTTAAAAGATTACTGAGCTATGCTAGACCACATGCAGCCAAACTCGCTCTCGGCATTTTGCTCACATCGCTGGTAGGAGTTTTCGAAGCAGGACGAATAGCTCTCGTTGAACCGATCTTTGATGGACTAGCTGGCAATCGCCCTTCACTACTGCGCGAGCTACTTCCTCTGCCACAAGAAAGCTTATGGTCAACTATCGCCATTATGCTCGTGCTGCTGACTCTGCTGCGAGGGATGGCGTTCTTCTTTTCAGGCTACCTGCTTACCGATGTAGGTCAGCGCGTAATAGTAGCCCTTAGGCAACAGCTCTACGAGCATATCCTCCGTCAGTCAGCACCTTTCTTTTCCAAGCATCGGTCTACTGAACTTACAGCCCACATCATAAGCGATGTAGAACGTATGCAGCATGCCGTGACGGTGCTCATAGCTGACCTGTTGCGCGAAGGATTCACTTTACTTGCATTGCTTACATATGCCTTCTCGCTCAACTGGAAGCTGTCAGCCTTCTCGCTCTTCGTAGCTCCGCCGATCTACGCGCTGACTGTAAAGTTCGGTAAGCGGCTGCGACGTACTAGCCATCGTACTCAGGAAGGCATACAAGAAGTGCTCAGTACGGCGCATGAGGCCATATCTGGTAGCCGTATCGTGCAAGCTTTTTGCATGGAGCAGTTCGAGGCTAGACGATTTAACCTCGCCCTACAAAAGCTGCGCCGCAGTAACATGCGAACCGCTGTGGCACTCTATCTTTCTTCACCTATACTAGACTTAGTAGGATTCATACTGCTTGCTGCGCTGATACTCTACGCGCAAAACTTGATATCTATTGGCTCGCTTTCCGTAGGCAGTTTTACAGCACTGCTTGCCGCCTTGTTTAAGCTCTATGACCCAATGCGAAAACTCAGTCAAACACATAACAATTATCAGCAAATCTTTGCGGCATCCTCGCGGGTATTTGCGTTGCTTGACGAGCACACCGAAATAAAAGACCGCCCAGGAGCAAAAGAACTGAAGGGATTTGAAAAAGATATAAAACTGCAGTCGGTAACGTTTACCTATCCCGGCGCCGAACGCCCTGCAGTTGAAGACCTCAACCTCGAAATCAAAAAAGGTGAGGTTGTAGCACTCGTAGGACTTTCCGGTTCGGGAAAAACTACACTTACGAACCTATTGCTGCGTTTTTATGAACCAGACTCAGGCCAAATACTTATAGACGGCTGCGACATACGCGACATAAGCCTTTCAAGTCTCAGGGCACAGATAGCCGTAGTCAGTCAAGAAGTTGTTCTGTTTAACGACACCGTCCGCAACAATATCGCTTATGGCAGAACAGATGTCTCACAAGAGCAGATAGAAGATGCAGCCCGCGCTGCATACGCACATGATTTCATAATCGAGCGCGGCGGCTATGACCAGATAGTAGGCGAAGATGGAGCCTGTTTTTCCGGTGGTCAGCGTCAACGTATAGCAGTAGCAAGAGCGATTCTCAAAAACGCTCCTATACTGGTCTTGGATGAAGCTACAAGTGCTCTAGATACCGAGTCAGAATTGCACTTACAGAGAGCGTTATCCAATCTGATGAAAGATAAGACGACTCTGGTTATCGCTCATCGACTTTCCACTATACGCAACGCAACGAGGATCGTAGTAATGGATCGCGGCCGTATAATCGAAGTCGGCTCACACGAAGAATTGATAGCAGCAGATGGACTATATAGAAGACTATACGAGCTACAATTTGCACAAGAAACGGAACCGGTCGGAAAATAGTATGCTAAAGAGCATGACAGGGTACGGAAGGGGTGAGGCAGAAAATGATCGATACCGAGCCGTAGTCGATATCAAAACCGTTAACTCTAGATTTCTAGATATTATGCTCAAGCTACCGACAGAACTTTCGAAGTTTGACCAGCCTGTAAGAAAACGACTGCAGGACAAAATCACGCGCGGACGAGTCGAAGTCAGCATCGCTTTAACGAAACTTCAAGAGGTTGACTATGAGCTTGATCTACCTGTCATAAGGGGCTACTTCAAGGCATTACAGGCTATAAAGCAAGACCTAGGGCTCAGCTCGGAAATCGAGCTGGGCACGCTAATCAAGCTAGCCGGTGGCATAACGGTCAAGCACACCCTGGAAGATGCCGAGGCGGCAGTAAACGAAGCGCTCGATCAAGCCCTAGAGAATGTACTTCAGATGCGTTCTTCAGAAGGTGCTGCACTTGTAGAAGAGCTAGTCCAGCTTCTATCTGAGCTGGAAAATGCATTAACTGCAGTAGAAAGACTTGCCAGCAAAACGACAGAATTTTATAGAGCTCGCTTGCAGAAGCGAATTCAGGATTTGTTACCCAGCGGTAACGTTGCCGATGAATGGCGATTCGCACAAGAAGTAGCCTATCTTGCAGAACGCTCCGACATAACGGAAGAAACAGCACGGCTGCGCAGCCACATAGCACAATTCAGAGAAACTCTGGATTCAACAGCGGAGGCTGGCAAAAGGCTAGACTTCCTGTTGCAAGAGATGCACCGCGAGGTAAATACTATCTTGTCGAAGACAAGCAGCATAGATATATCACGCAAAGGCATAGAGCTTAAGGTGATTATAGAGAAAATGAAAGAGCAGGTGCAGAATGTCGAATAGAAGAGGTCTACTACTTGTAGTTTCTGCGCCCTCCGGTGGAGGGAAGTCGACGCTCATAGCCCGACTCCTCAAGCAGATTGACGGAATAAGCTTCTCGATATCCTATACTACCAGAAAGCCCCGTCCAGGCGAGATGCACGGCAGGGAATACTTTTTCATCTCTGAGGAAGACTTTCACTTGATGCGTAAACGAGAAGAGTTTCTCGAATGGGCGCAAGTTTATGGGAACTACTATGCCACGCACCGCAACACAGTCGAAACTATACTTGCCAGAGGGGAAGATGTACTGCTTGACATTGATGTACAAGGAGCCAGGCAAGTACGTCGCCTTATGCCTGACGCAGTGTTAGTATTTATCCTTCCACCATCGTTTGACATTCTTGCCAGTCGACTAAGGCAAAGAGCTCTAGACGCCGAAGAAACCATACGCCAACGCCTAAAGGCTGCCAGCGAAGAGGTTAAGGCCTACGCCGAGTTTGACTATTGCATAATTAACGACGACTTAGAACGCGCCGTACAAGAGCTTGTCAGCGTGACGATGGCCGAGCGTATCCGTCCGCGAAGACTCCGCAATACTGTAGATGCCATACTGTCCGGATTTCGATCATGCGAGTAGCACTAGGAGTAACCGGTTGCATAGGAGCTTACAAAGCAGCAGAAGTACTGCGCAGATTGCAAGATCTCTCCATAGAAGTGGAAGTCGTCATGACGCGTCATGCGAGACAGTTCGTTCAGCCTCTTACGTTTCAAGCACTTTCGGGTAACCGTGTATTGACCGACGAGAACGAAGCCGAAACGACTGAGATATTACACATAGCCCTAGCACAACGAATAAACTTGCTGCTCGTAGCTCCGTGTACGGCAAACATGATGGCAAAGTTTGCTCATGGCATCGCTGATGATCTTCTCTCTACACTCTATATCTCTACGCCAGCTCCAGTGATGCTTGCGCCAGCAATGAATGTCCATATGTGGCAGCATCCCGCTACGCAGGCCAACATCGAACTGCTCAAGCGCCGCGGCGTAGAGTTTGTAGAACCGGCAGAAGGCTACCTTGCTTGCGGAATGCAAGGGCAGGGAAGACTAGCTGAACCCGAAGTGATAGCCAGACGTGCCGCCGAAATACTAGGTCAGTACCAGAAACAGGATTTCGTAGGAGAAAGCGTGTTAGTTACCGCAGGTCCTACTCGTGAGTATCTTGACCCGATCAGGTTCATCACTAACCGCTCTTCTGGAAAGATGGGCTATGCTTTGGCAGAAGCTGCACACAAAAGAGGTGCAAAAGTTATACTAATAACCGGACCTACTGCATTGCCTCGGCCACAGGGCGTAGAAGTCGTCGCTGTCACCTCTGCCTCGGAAATGTATGAAGCTGTCCTCTCACGCTTAGACAACACAAGCATCTTGATCAAAACCGCCGCTGTTTGCGACTACCGCCCTAAAGTCATCGCAGGCCAAAAGATCAAAAAGGATAAGGTACTCAGCTTAGAACTGGAAGCTACGCCTGACATACTCGCTGCAGTTAGCAAAGTTAAAAAACCTGGCCAAGTCATAGTAGGGTTTGCCGCAGAGACGGAAAATTTGTTGGAAAACGCTTTGACTAAATTTAAGAAGAAACAGTTAGACTTGATAATAGCAAATGACGTATCGGCTACAGATGCCGGCTTTGATGTAGATACAAACCGTGTCAGCATCATTTCCGAAGACGGTATACTGGAGCTACCACTAATGACCAAGCGAGAATTGGCGCAGAGAATACTCGATCTGGTAGCAGAGAAGCGACAACGCTTCACAAAGCAACAGACATCAAAGTCGGTGTAGTTTAATTACAGCGAGGCCAGTATGACAAAACGACTAACATCTATTTTGTTGGCATTTATTATCTTGGAGATTTCCTTCAATGCACAAACGCGCATCACACCACCCAAAAATCCATACCGGCCCTCGGATGACGTAAAGCTAGGTCGACAGGCAAACGCTGAGGTGACTGAGCAACTCAAGATACTCGATGATCCCGAAGTCGAAAGATATATCATGCGTTTAGGCCGCCACCTAGTAAACAGTATTCCGTCGCAGTTTCAATATCCTGAATTTGAGTATTCCTTCAAAGTAGTAGAGTCAGCCGACATAAACGCCTTTGCCTTGCCCGGAGGGTACACTTACGTCAATACTGGGTTGATAGACGTAGCCAGAAATGAAGGAGAACTCGCAGGTGTAATGGCTCATGAGATAGCGCACGTAGCACTTAGACATGGTACGGCGCAGCTTGCACAGGGCAGAAAGTACCAGATAGGAGCAGTAGTAGGCACTATCTTAGGGTCTATAGTCGGCGGTAACACAGGTACTGCGATAGCACAAGGTAGCCAGATAGGTTTTGGGGCGTATCTACTTAAGTTCAGCCGTGAACACGAGCGGCAAGCCGATTTGCTTGGAGCACAGATCATGGCAGCAGCAGGATACGATCCTCGCGACCTAGCAAACATGTTTCAGACGATAGAAAGAGCATCTGGTGGTCGCGGCGGTCCGGAATGGTTAAGCAGTCATCCCAACCCCGGAAATCGTTACAGTGCAATAAACAAAGAGGCCCAAAGCTTACGGATAGCAAATTCGCCTCGAAACAACAAAGAATTTGCCCGCATACAGGAACTAGTACGTCATCTTATGAGAAGCTCAACATCCCGTCTAGGTAGCAGAGTTGACTCACCGTCTTCTAGGATGCGAACGTATCGAGCTAGCCTGTTTCGCATTTCTGTCCCTCAGAATTGGAGAGAACTAGAGGACGAAAACTCGGTCACGTTTGCTCCCGAAGGCGGATATGCCCGTGTAGGTCAGCAGACTGCCTTTAGCCACTGCGTTATAGCCGGTACTGTAAGGACGCAAAGCAGGGATCTTGAAAAGGCTACCGAGCGCTTCCTCGACCAACTGACTGAAGGTAATCCAAAACTACGTCGACAAGGAAGAGCAAGTTATACAGCTATAGACCGTCGAGAAGCACTTATGCTCCAACTCTCAAACCGATCTGAAATTACTGCTAAAGATGAGTCCGTGACCCTATACACTACACTGCTACCCGAAGGCAGCTTGTTCTATATCATTACCGTCGTACCTACGGAAGAGCAGCCCCGCTATGATCGTCTATTTGCAGACATAGTAGATTCGGTCAGAATTGAGTGAATACATGCAGAACAAGATACCGCAGGATTTAGGGGTAAAATCCCGGTTAACTTGAGATTTTTGTTATTGTGCAAGGCTACATAGCTGATAATTTATATAGACAGGAGGATCGGCGAGGCCAAAAAGCATGTTTTCTAAGAAGGTACTGCTGCTCAACGCATCTTACGAAGCACTCGGTATGATCTCTGCACCGCGTGCGGTGCGGCTTATGTGGAAGGGTGCTGTCGAAGTACTGGAGTACGTCGATGGAATGGTACTTCGCTCACCTAGATACACCTTCAGCATGCCGTCTGTAATAAGGCTAAAAAACTACGTAGACATCCACTCACGCCGTCGCCGCTCAGCAAGCAAACGATTGAGCATCTTGATGCGAGATCGCTACCGCTGCCAGTACTGCGGCCGCAAAGGCACGGCCTTCGAGCTAACCATAGATCACATCCTGCCGCGCTCTCGCGGAGGACAGACTGTACCAGAAAATCTCTGCGCAGCATGCTTTGAGTGTAACCAGCGCAAAGGTGACCGCACACCAGAGGAAGCTAGGATGCCGCTTTTATCCAATCCCAGCGCCTTCTACTATGGGCTTGATCGAGCGATCCTCGCACATGCAGCTGAAAGCCGACCCGAATGGCGTAAATATCTCTTCCTAGAAGATGCAGGTGTAGCTGCCTCTTGACGCGCTTGACAGCCAGATAAACTGCCGACTATTTTTTACCATTCCGTTTTGCAGCAGAAATAGGCTCTGCTGCCCTAAAATTCTCAGGAAATTCATCTCTATGGGCACAAAAGAGCGCCGTGAGCGTCAACGCAGAATGCTTCGGCAAGAGATACTAAATGCAGCTAGAGAGCTATTTGCGAAAGAAGGCTACGATAATGTCTCTATGCGCAAAATAGCTGAAAAAATAGACTACTCACCAACGACGATATACCTGCACTTTAAAGATAAAGCTGAGCTGTTGCGCTGCATATGCGACGAGACTTTTGAAAATCTGCTCGAAATTATGCGTTCGCTCAAAAACAGCTGTGATGATCCGGTCGTCTGCCTCAGAAAGGCTCTACGAGCCTACATAGAATTTGGGTTAAGCCATCCAAATCACTACAAAGTAGCGTTTATAGTACACCCCGGTTACCTAGAAGATCTAGACCACTACACGCGTGAGTCCTCCAAAGGTAGACAAGCATTCGAGGAACTGATGTCTAAAGTAGTTGAGTGCATACAACAAGGACGCTTCCTTAAACTAGATGCTAAAATGGTTAGTCAGGGACTGTGGGCAGGAATTCACGGAATTACTTCACTGCTGATTGTACACAGAGACTATCCTTGGGTAGATCGTAACGACTTAATTGACCACGTCGTCGATACCATGCTCAGAGGCCTGGAAGCCGAACCTGAACGCTTCGACTGATTGCGTATATCAAAAGTATTAACTACAATTCTTATTTTCGCTTACTTACCTAGCCACCGGCTTATAGTTAGGAGGTTTCGTAATGCTCAGGTTTCTCAACGAGAGGAAACGCTCTCAGAAACTCATCTGGGTTTTTATCTCAGTCATAGTAGTATTCGGTATGGTAATGTTTTACGCGCCCACTAGGGGTATTCCAGGAACTTCTAGCAACGTCAGCGAAGACGAACTTATAGCTAAGGTAGGAGACAAAGAAATCACAGCGTTGGAATATACCAAAAGTCTGGACCTGCTGATGAGAGCATATCAGGGGTTTCTGTCAAAGGACGATTCAGGCATGACTTATGCCTCGCTCAAGACTATGGGGCTTGACAAAACGGCGTTAAACAACCTGATAAAGAGGAAAATCATAGCTATGGAGGTCGAACGCCTAGGCCTAGAAACCACCGATAGAGAACTGCAAAACCATATCCGTGAACAATTCACTGTCGACGGAAAATGGGTAGGATTTGACAAGTATAAAAAGTTCGTAGAACGTTCTGGCCAGTCTCTAGAAGAGTACGAGCAATCTCTGAGAGAAAGCCTTGCTGAGGAAAAGCTACGCAGTTTTGTCACCGGAAGCGTCTCCATCTCGAAGAAAGAAATACAAGAACAGTTTAATCGCGAGAATACCTCCTTTAACCTCGTCTATACTGTGGCCGAGCCGGCAGAGTTCCTAGATAAGATAAAACCCACAGAAGAGGAGCTAAGAGCCTTCTTCGAGCAAAGAAAGGAAGACTTCAAATCAGATAAAAAACAACGCAAGATAGACTATGTCTACGTCAGTCAAGAACAAGTCTCAAAAACAATGACCATATCTGACGAAGAACTCAGAAAGGACTTCGATCCTGAAAAGCACATAGCTGGCATCCGAGTAAGTCAGATAGTGATCAAGTATCTTGTAGATAAAGACGAACCTACGGCACGCGAGAAAGCAAACGAACTCGTATCTCGCGCACGTGGCACTCTCACAGGCAAGCCAGAAGATTTTGCCGCACTTGCACGCGGTTACTCCCAAGACACCACTACAAAAGACAAGGGAGGTGACCTTGGTTTCATCAAGAGAGAAGACATCAAACCCGGCAGTTACTTGATGAATGCTCTCAACCTAAAAGAAGGCGAGATAAGCGATCCTATCCACGAAGGCAAGGCATACTACATACTCAAACTTGTCGAACGCCGGACTAAGACCTTCGAAGAGGCAAAAGAAGCACTACTTGCTTCGGCACGCAACCGACTTTCATACAAACGTGCTTCAGAGATAGCTGATGAAGCTGCAAAACTACTGCGAGAAAAGAAAGATATAAAAGCAGTAGCAGCAATCATAGCCGAAAAGATAGGCAGCAAACCTGAAGAGACATATAAACAAACTCCCTTCTTTGCAGAAGGCGATGACGTGCCAGATATAGGCAGCAATCCTTCGTTCGAGGAAGCTACCGCTAAACTCAAGCCCGGCGACGTTGGTGAGAAAGTAGGTATACGCGGCGGCTTTGCTATACCTATGCTAGCAGACACCCGTGAACCTGGCCTTATTCCGAGTTTCGATGAAGCTAAGACCAAAGTAGAGCAGAAGTACAAACAAGAGAAAGCCAGAGAAATTTGCAAACAAAAGGTGCAAGCAGCAATTGCTGCTGCTGCAGGTAAAGCTGACGCACTCAAAGCCAGCGCAGAAAAAGAAGGACTCAAGACCTACACCAAAGATGACTACAAGGTTGGCTCTTATCTTGACTCCGCAGGTTCCGGAACACAATTAGAGGCCGCTATAATGCAGCTGAAGGAAGGTACTGCAACCGATAAACCTGTCGTAGTAAGTGATAGATACATTGCCATAGCTGCAGTCAAGCGCACCGAACCCGATATGACCAAATTCAACGAACAGTCGAGGTCAATTGAAGAGAGACTTGCTTTCGATCGACGCGAAATGACCTTCAACGCTTACATCGACGGCATAAAGAAGAAACTCAAGGAAAGCGGCAAGTTGGTCGTATATAAAGAGACCCTCGACAAGATATTTGGCCCTGAACAAACTGCTTCAAAATAATCCAGTGTGAGAGAAGACAGCTGCCCTCAATTAGGGCAGCGGGAGAGCCTCCGCCCGCCGGCGCGTGTGTATGTATGACGAGCCTGCTACAGTGTCCTAGCCAGGACGGCATGAGCGGGGGACACGCAAGTGGAGTGGAGAAGGGAGACGAGGATTTCTCATAGCTCTTGTCTTCTTACTGCGCCGTCTGGAAGCTCTATTACTTCCCGTTGCTAGCAGCAAAGCCACCTTCAGCAACAGAGCGTCTGTAGGGCGGGTGCTGTCTGTCGACTGCACGCCCAGCAGGACATCATCAGAGACTCTGCCGATTTCTAGGCAGAGAGTCGTACCTTTGCTCCTGGCTGTCTAACAAGTCTCACAGCCTTCTTCTCTCCGGGGAACTGTAGTAAAAGGGGGAAGTGCGCTGGCTTTCTCTGGCGAATAGCAGAGCTACGTTTGGAGATAGCTGCAGAGAGCTATACTCGGAAGAAACTGTTTAGGAGGAAAACGCCGGAAGAGCATCTTTGATCGGGTGAATCTGCGGCTGGCGTGCCTGATTAGGAGAATGCCGAAGGGGGGACTCGAACCCCCACGGATTGCTCCATACGCCCCTCAAACGTACGTGTCTACCAGTTCCACCACTTCGGCTTATTTCGTTTCAGGCTTTTGTAGATCTTTTTGTTGCTGAGCTTCATCAGCTTTCTGCTGAGTTTGCTCTGTCTTCTGAGTCTCCTTCTGCTCGCCGGATTGCTGTTGCTGCTGACCAGCTTCTTGCTTTGCCTCCTGTTGTTTCAACTCTGAGCCAGCGTTTGTGTCTGCTGGAGGCTGCTGCTCTTCGGCTTTCTTCTCTTCCTTCTTCTCATCGGCAATCTCATATGCTACCGACCCACTCTTAAGTACGCCTGGTATGGAGAAGACGAACGCTAGTAACATGAAGGTCGCCGCAGCACCCATGGTAACTTTTGCAAGGGTCGTAGCAGCTCCCCGCGGTCCGAAAGCTGCACTACCTATACCTCCTCCGAGCGCTGAAGCAGCATCCCCTTTGCCAGGTTGCAGAAGTACTACTACTATCAGCACTAGACAAGTTATCAAATATATCCCAAAGAGTGGGTAGATGTACCAGCTCATTTATCTATCATACCCTATGTAATTTACTATCCGAGCAAAGCTCTCAGCTTCCAAGCTAGCTCCTCCTACGAGCGCTCCGTCTATATCACGAGCTGCCATTAATGCTTGGATATTCTCAGGCTTGACGCTACCACCATAAAGTACTCGAACTTGCTCAGCTACTTCCCTGCCCCAGCATTTTGCTAGCCTACTACGGATAAGCCCATGCACGCTCGAGGCTATTTCCGGTGTAGCAGTACGACCTGTACCTATAGCCCAGACAGGTTCGTAAGCTATTACGATATGTGAAACTTGCTCAGATGTCAAGCCAGACAGTCCTTCAAGGACCTGCTGCTCTACGATCTGCTCTACAAGCCCAGCATCACGTTGAGCAAGATCTTCACCGACACAATAGATAGGTATCAAGCTCGCACCAAGCGCGGCACGCAGCTTCTTGTTCGCAGAAGCGTTTGTCTCTCCGTAGAACTGCCTTCGTTCCGAGTGTGCCACGATCACATAGCTACAGCCTATATCTTTGAGCATTTCGGCTGAGACTTCACCTGTAAAAGCTCCTTCGCCAGGTTGGTCAGAGCAGTCTTGAGCCGCAACCTTGATGTTTGAACCATTGAGCCGGTCGCAGATCGTCTTGAGCGCTGTAAAAGGAGGAGCCACAACTATCTCACAATGATGAGAGTTAACGACACGAGGCTTCAGATCCAAAACCAGCCGAACGGCCTCGGCCAACAGCTTGTGCATTTTCCAATTACCAGCTACTACAGGTCGCCGCATAGTTATTTATCGGTCAAAGCCTTAACGCCAGGAAGTTCTATACCAGACAGAAACTCCAGACTAGCGCCGCCACCAGTCGAGACATGGGAAACTTTGTCTGCCAACCCAGCTTGATTGATAGCTGCTACAGAATCTCCTCCACCTATGATGGAAACTGCGCTGGATGTAGCTACAGCTTCGGCTATTCTGCGCGTACCTTCAGCATAATGTTCGTTCTCAAACATACCCATAGGTCCGTTCCATACTATAGTCTTCGCCTCAGCTATATGCGCTCTATAGCGCTCGATGGTTTGCGGGCCTATGTCAAAACCAGCTTCTTGGGGTAAGGTTTCAGCTACAGGCACTATGCGCTTACCCAAACCAGACTGCATATCGGTAGCAACTACATGGTCCGATGGCAACTCTAGAGTCACTTTACGCGCCTTAGCCTTCTCCATCAGCTGCCTTGCCAACTCGAGCTTATCATCCTCTACAAGCGACGCTCCTACAGTGACTCCTTGGGCTTTGAGGAAAGTATAGGCCATAGCACCACCTATCAGCAGTACATCTGCACTCTTGAGCAGGTTTTCTATAACGCCTATCTTATCCGAGACCTTGGCCCCGCCAAGGATAACCACAAATGGATGGTCAGGGTTGTAAAGAGCTCTACCTAGATACTCAAGCTCCTTTTGCATAAGAAAGCCTGCAGCAGCTTTTTCGACGAACCTAGTTATCCCGACCGTGGAAGCGTGCGCGCGATGAGCTGTGCCGAAAGCATCATTGACGTAGACGTCGCACAGCTTCGCCAAAGCACGGGAGAAATTTTCTCCGTTCTTCTCTTCCTCGGCATGAAAGCGCAAATTTTCAAGTAGTAGCACATCACCATCGGAAAGGGCAGCTACAGCAGCCTCAGCCTGCTCCCCTATGCAATCCTCAGCAAAAGCTACCGGCTTGTCCATCAGTCCAGAGAGACACGCCGCCACAGGACGAAGCGAGTACTTAGGATTTACAGCGCCTTTCGGTCTACCGAGATGCGAAGCTAAGATGACTCGCGCACCCTGTTCTACTGCATACCTGATCGTCGGTAACGACGCCTTGACGCGAGTGTCATCCGACACAGCACCACCTTCTAGCGGTACGTTGAAATCCACACGGATAAAAACCCGCTTGCTCTTAAGATCTAGATCGCTTATGCTCAGTTTGTTCATAATCAGTTATCCTGCCTCGTTAAGGTTATCACAAACCTTTACTGTAGACTAACTTGACGAGATCTCGGACGCGACAGCTGTAGCCCCACTCATTATCATACCAAGACATCAAGTGGACGAGTGTTTGGTCTATTACTTTTGTAAAACCAGCATCCAGTATAGAAGAATGAGGATTAGCACGAAAATCTATGGACACTAACTCTTCGGTGCAATATTCCAGAATGCCCTTGAGCGGCCCTTCGGCTGCAGCCTTCATCGCAGCGTTAACATCTTCTGCCGTAGTAGGTTTTTCTACCAATGCGACAAAATCTACTACCGAGACATTAGGTGTCGGAACACGCATAGCGCAGCCATCCACTTTACCTTTCAGTTCCGGAATTACTAGACCTATGGCTTTTGCTGCACCGGTCGTAGTAGGAATCATGGATACAGCAGCTGCTCTGGCACGGCGCAGGTCCTTGTGTGGCAGATCAAGTATCCTTTGGTCATTCGTATAAGAATGGACTGTTATCATTGACCCACGCAGTATGGTGAAGTTGTCATGAAGAACTTTAGCTATAGGGGCAAGGCAATTAGTAGTACAAGATGCGTTCGATAAGACATGATGTTCTGCTGGGTTATAAGCATCCTCATTTACACCCATCACCACAGTCAGATCTTCATTCTTAGCCGGGGCAGAGATAATGACTTTCTTAACCGTGCCGCGCAAGTGCACCTGGCACTTTTGTTTATCCACATAGCGGCCCGTCGATTCTATAACCACTTCTGCACCGACAGACTCCCAATCTATCTTGTTTATATCCGGTTCACTGAAGACCTTGATCTCTCGGCCATTTACCACTATGACGTCATCTTTTGCTTCTACTTTAGCATCAAAAATGCCGAGAATAGAATCGTACTTCAACAGATGTGCTAGCGTTTTAGCATCCGTCAAGTCATTTACTGCCACAAACTCCAACTCAGGATCATTAAGTGACGCACGTAGTACATTGCGCCCGATACGACCAAAGCCATTGATACCTACCTTGACTGCCATAAAATGCCTCCAAATTAAGTGTCAGGCCGTTTAGCCCGAGCGACACACTTAAGTATCACATCTTGTTGCACCAGGCAAGGAAGTTCAGCCTACTTGTGAAAGTCTATACCGAGGCTGGGTCTGCAAATATTTAGACAGTGAAAACAGGCTAGCCCCTTTTATCTTGAGCAAAAGATCTACCTCCTTACGCGCTAAGTCTAGCAGCTCACGATCACGTATAGGATTAGCTACACGAAATAGTTGCTCGCCAGACTGGCGAGTACCCATTAGCTCGCCAGGTCCTCGCAGCTCCAGATCCTTTTCTGCTATTTCAAACCCATCGGTCGTTTTCTCCATAATCGCAAGGCGTTCCGTTGCTTCCTCTGACTTGGGTTCAGAAGCCATCAAGATGCAGTAAGATTTGGCCGCGCCTCGACCTACACGTCCCCGCAGCTGGTGCAGCTGCGACAAACCGAAACGTTCGGCGTGCTCTATCAGCATGACCGATGCGTTTGGCACATCTATACCCACTTCTATCACTGTAGTCGAGACTAGCACGTTTATCTGATTTGCCACAAAACGCTGCATCACTTCTTCTTTTTCGCTCTGCTTCATCTTCCCGTGCAGCAGGCCTACGACAAACTCTCTAAACACACCTTTCTGCAGTTGCTCGGCCATACGAGTAGCAGCTAACAAGTCGACCTTCTCAGACTCTTCGACTAGCGGGTAAACTATATAGCACTGCCGACCCTGACGAAGTTCAGAGAGAATAAAGCTGTAGATCCGGTCGCGAGCAGCTTCAGTTCTGACGCATGTGTATACAGGCGTTCGCCCCGGCGGCAGTTGATCTATAACGGATAAGTCCAGATCTCCATAAACAGTCATCGCTAGACTGCGAGGTATCGGAGTTGCCGTCATCACTAAAACATCGGGATTATATCCCCGCTTAATCAACTCTGCTCGCTGCAAGACACCAAAACGATGCTGCTCATCTATGACGACAAGAGCTAGGTTTTTAAACTCAACACCCTCTTGTATCAAGGCATGTGTACCAATGGTGAGACTAACCTCGCCGTTGCGTATTGCTTGCTGTAGCAGCCTCTTTTCACGAGACTTAAGACTTCCAGTAAGCAGTCCTACCCTGTAACCGACTTTCTCATAAAGCCGACTCAGGTTATGCGCATGCTGCTCGGCCAATATTTCCGTAGGAACCATAAGCGCTGCCTGGTAGCCGTTCTC
Source organism: Blastocatellia bacterium (assembly GCA_025057015.1). Taxonomy (GTDB): domain Bacteria; phylum Acidobacteriota; class Blastocatellia; order Chloracidobacteriales; family JADJPF01; genus JANWYG01. The sequence continues at coordinate 79,764 of JANWYG010000022.1, read as the reverse complement.
TACAGCAACAGCTATAGCCTGCGCTGCTACTATAGTCTTTCCAGATCCTACGTCCCCCTGTAATAATCGATTCATCGGATACGGTGAAGACATGTCAGCCACTATTTCTTCAACCACGCGTTTTTGTGCTTCAGTAAGCCTGAACGGGAGGATTAAACGGATAATGTCGCGTATGCGATCGTCTACTTTTATGACTGCACTCTTCGGGTTACGTTTACGGTCAGCGCGCCTCAGCGCCAAAGCAAGAAGCAGTAAAAAGAATTCTTCAAAGACAAGCCTCTTATGCGCCGGAGATTTGAAAGCATTATACAACTCTATCGGCACGTCATCCTGTGGGAAATGTACATACCTTATGGCCTGAGACTTAGCAGGTAAGCCGTAGCGTTCGCATAGCTCTGGCGGCAGAAGCTCTTGCATATCTGACAGGTCAAGCTGTTGCAGCAGCCGGTGCATCAAAGAACGCATCTGCTTAGTACGTATCTCACCGAGCTTACGATATATAGGTACCCGCCTGCCAGTGTGTATCTCGCCAGCTTCAAAGTCGTCTTCAACTAGTTCGTATTCGGGATTTTCAACTGCCAGACTTTTTCTGTAATAGTCATATTTCCATCGACCATAGAGTATGACTCGCTGGCCACGCTTTAATACCCGTTCAAGGAACTCTTGATTCCACCAGTAAGCCCGCACATGACCTGTAGCGTCTACACCCAAAAGCTCGAATATCTTATGCTTTCCATTGCGACCTACTTTGTAACTTCCGACAACACGTACCTCCAACACCACGCTAGCTTCCATGCCATTTCCGAGGTCTCTAACCCGAGCTAAGTTTGATCTATCCTCATATCTGATAGGCAAATAGCTCAGGAGGTCCTCCACTTTAGGTGAACCTTCATATACACCGCAGTAGCTAGCCACGGCATTTGCCAGTACTTTTGCCGTTTTAACCCCTACGCGCGGCAGTTCACGGTGTAGCTCTTCGACTGGCGTAGACAAAGTGATCGTCATCGTATGTGAGCCGAGTTTCGATCTTGAATCCTGTTCCTAAATAAGGCGTAGAGCGATCATCATTGCATAAGCGATATAATAGACTTCCAACCTTCTTTATAGACCGGGCGACGTAGCTCCACACGCAGCTGCTCGAGAGTCATGCTGTCCAAAAACCACTCCTTTTCACTGGTTACCGTCTCGGGCGGTACTATCAGGAAATCGCCTTCTATGTCAGCTCTTGCCTGTATGAAGTCGCGCCCTGAAAGCAACCCTGCTACGGAAATCTCTTCACCAAAATAGCGGTTCACAACCCTGATCAGTTTAAGCTGTGTACCATACCGAGCATTGAACTCTTCTATCAACGGTTTGAGTATAGGATAGAAGAGAGTGCCTGTTGCTACTGTACCGTGCAATCTCCGCGTTACTGGCCTCAGCTTGCGGCTCTTTTTCATTCTCTCGAAGTCCAACAAGAATCTGCGAACCATCCCTACACCATCTTCTATCTGCGGAGACTGCTCGTAATGTGCCTTGCCCGGTATAGGCCTGCCTGCCCTTAGATAAAACTCATCTCCAAGATAAGCAAACCTAGTCCCTAACTCACGACGAAACCTGCGCTGCCAAGGCGTCACTTGATCAATAACCTCAGCGCACCATTCATCTGTTGGTGCAGTAAGTATATGTCGATTGCGATGAAACTTGGTTATTCCCAGCGGGACTATCGCGGTAGACTTGACTCCAGGATAGAGCTTTGCCAAGTCATGTACGGTCTTTTCCAGATGCACCCCATCATTTATCTTGGGGCAAAGCACCACTTGAGCGTGCAGTTCTATGCCATGATCTATTAAAAAGCGCATCTTATCCAGCACATCATCTATGCGGTCACGGCCTAGCAAGAACTTACGCATCTCAAGGTCGGTAGCATGCACGGAGACATACTGCGGCGAGAGCCGCTGCTCTATTATGCGATTGAGCTCCTCGCGGCTTATGCTGGTCAGAGTTGTATAGTTACCATGCAAAAAAGACAGCCTTATATCTTCATCCTTGAAAAACAGAGACGGCCGTGCATCAGGTGGATTTTGCTCACAGAAGCAGAAGATGCACTTGTTGACGCATTGGCGCGGCGTAAAAGTCTCGAAATCCAGTCCCCAGATCTCTGCCTCTCCTACTTCTACCTCCAACTGCCAGAGCTCACCATTTCTTTTCGCCACCTCGAGGGTCAGTCTCTCCTCTGAACCAGCATAGAATTGGAAGTCAAGATAATCGCGCAGCTTACGCCCGTTGATTCTGAGAATTCGGTCACCTACTTCTAACCCCAAATCCTCGCCGAGCCCGCCAGTGTCAACAGCTGTAATCTCGACACCAGGCTTACTGCGTTTAAGGCTGGCTATGGGATATATCGTCTCGAACTGCTCGCTGTACATATTGGTTAGTATAGATTGAAGACAAACCAGAAAAAACCCTTCTCAGAAGGCCAGTCAATTGTCCATACTACCCAGCGGTAGATGGATGTAGAAAGTACTTCCTCGTCCCATGCCTTCAGATACCGCATACACCTTTCCTTGGTGTGCTTCCACATAGCTGCGAGCGATGCTTAGACCTAAGCCAGATCCGCGGGCAGAAAACTTAAACTTACCGGAAGTATGCTTCGATGGATCGCGGCAGGTGTAGAATTTCTCGAAAATTTTCTCCAGCTCTCCGTTCTCTATGCCTATTCCCTCGTCCCTAACAGCTACTATCGCTTCAGCATCTTTGACAGTAAGAGAGATGTAAATAGAACCTTTATCATAAGAGAACTTTATAGCATTCTGTAAGATATTAACTAGCGCACTATGCAGCTTAGTTGAATCCACATTCACGACAAGCTTACCCGGAACATCTACAACTAGCTTTTGCTTTCTCTGCTTTGCAAACGGCTCTACTTCAATCACTATATCTCTTATCATTTGACAAAGATCTATAGTTGATTTATCTAGTTCGATTTTACCTCCACTTATTTCTAACATTGTTTGTATATTTTCAACATTCTCCACAAGCCGTTCTACTGCGCTTATACAACCTTCTATGGCCTCTCTTTGCGATTCTGCGAACAACGTCAAACCCTCTGAAAGAAACTCCAGATGGCTCTTTAGCACACTCAACGGCGTGCGCAGCTCATGCGAGGTAACTATCATAAAGTTCGTCTTCATCTGATTAAGCTCTTGCAGCATACGGTTAACTTTCTGCTCGTTCTTATAAAGCGACTCTATCTCGCGCAGCGATTTCTCTACTAGCTTATTCTTTTCTTCAAGCTCCCGCTTGCTCTGCTCTAGCTTGCTATAAAGCAAGCCGTTCTCTATAGCTACGGCAGCTTGGTGAGCGAAAAGCTCAAGTATCTGAACATCAGTCTCATCGAAAGGAAGCCTACCGCCCGGTCTGCGCACATCTAGTACGCCTACTACTTTCCCATTTCGATCTACTATAGGTATATCCATGAACCCATGGGGCGCATATAACTTCACATCTTCTGGGAAAAGTAAACTAGGTTCGTCATCAGGATTATTAACTATATAAGGCTTACCAGTTTGGGCAACCTTACCTGCTATACCCTTACCGAGAGGAAAGACTAAGCTCTTTTCTTGCAGCATCCCTCTGTACCAAAGCGCCTTAAACACAAGGTATTCACCCTCAACTATGCCTATACTGCCAGGCTCTGCCTCTACAAGGCGCGCACCTTCAGCAGCTATCTTGAGCAGAAGATCGTCAAAGCTCAAACGTGAGTTAATTATCCTAACACTTTCAAGTAGGGACTTGAGATTCTCTATACGCTGATCGTGCAGTCGCTGCAGTTGCTGCAAACTGGATTGCTGCTTTACAGCCATCATCTGCATACGCCATCGATAGGCTAAAAAAGCTAAGGCCAGCGTAGACAGAGCGGCCCAAGGTTCCCAAAACTGCAAAAACCTGCTCGGGCCTTCTTGCCAAAGGTCCAAACCTACCAAGCCTAACTGCCCAGTAGTAGCAAACCATTCTAAAACTTTTTGTGTCATCACTTGCCCAAACCCTCTGGCTATCCCAAGCCCCAATCACAGCAGCAAGTCTAACGCGCTGTTTCGCCGCAACTGCCCTATCCTGCAGGCGCTTCAAGATGAGGACATGTTCCGAATAGGAATATTGGCAACATTAGTCTGTCAGTTTCAACAAGTTTCTAAACTCTTGTTTAAACTTCTTTATCTTGGGAGAAATGACAAACATACAATAGCCCTGGTTAGGGTTTCTGGAAAAGTATTTCTGATGATATTCCTCAGCCTTATAAAAGGTATCTGCAGGAACCAGTTGTGTAACTATTTTCCCGCCCCACGTTCCTGCAGCAGACAGCTCTTCCATAACCTGCTTGGCAGTTTGCCTCTGCTGTTCACTATGATAAAAGATCACAGACCGGTACTGTGTACCTATGTCTGCACCCTGCCGATTAAGCTGGGTTGGATCGTGTATGCTAAAGAAAACCTGTAGTATTTGGTGAAAGGATATTTCTTGCGGATCGAATTTTATTTGCACCACCTCAGCATGACCAGTAGTACCGCTACAAACTTGCTCATAAGTCGGATTCTTGACACTGCCACCGCAGTAACCAGATTCCACGCTAAACACTCCTTTAAGCTGATCAAACACAGCTTCCAAGCACCAAAAGCATCCACCACCAAGCGTTGCTACTTCCTGCATAGTTTTCTCCCTAGCAAAATATTCTAGCGACTGTTCGGTAGCTTTCAGCAGTGGCTCGACACTCACCGGAGCACCAGTAGCATTCTGCATCCAATAGTCCGGAGTGACTCTACCGAAAAGCACTATCCTTTCAAACTCTTTGCCCACTTTGCCAGCACGCCGCATATGCTCTTCTATCTGAAAAGCTATCAGATGACCTATGGGATAGTCTGGTAAGTAAAGAGTTTCGTTGATCATATGCGAATATATGGCAAGTAGCACCTCGTCTCTGCCACCAAGCACCGGAGCATAATACTTGTTCCAGATATCCTGAGCGATGGCAACGACGGCATTTTTGAACTCAGTAGCTGTGGCATTTGGATTTTTATAGAGCCAGTGCCACGCTACCATATCTACTAAAGCTACACCGGCTATCTCGTAAGTAGCCCAAAAGTCGTTGAGTATTTTGAGCGCCTCCGTCTCTTGGTCCCGTATGGTCTCCAGGCCAAGCAGCTCTAAATCTCTGTTCTGAAAGACAAACGCTAAGGCTTCGGTAAAAGCAGTGTTAGGCACGCCTTGCAGCAACGTGTAGTCAATGTCACTCACAGAGAAGACTTGCTCTACGTTATGCCCCATTTCATGTACAGCTATATTGTAGCCTTTATAGTTCATACCACTTTTTTCTATCCGAGTGCGCAGATGAGCCTTACCTTGACGCATAGCTGCACCCTGCGCGTGCCCTGAGCCTCTGGCCGGCTCTACGACTATCTTGCTAGCTAAGTAAGCTGCTTTATCCGCTTCAAAGCCAAGCAACTGTAGCAACCTAGGCATGTCCTGAGCATAGGCCTCTGCGTTAGGATAACGCTTCTGGCAGATCGCATCGAGCTGTTCTTCTGAGTATCGGCTGCGCGGCAAAAAACCGCTGTACCAAATATCGAACGGTTCAAGAGGTCTACCAAGCCGTTTCTGTATCAACGCTGCTACTTTCGGAACAAGCTTGGAAGATACTATCTGTTCGAGCATCGCCTTTACGCGCTCTTCGCTCATTTCCCTTTCTACGTCAAAGCGACGAATTATCAAGGTAGGAGCATTAGGAGAGTACTTGTCTAATTGACGTTCAGCCTTGAAGTTACCGAGCCACATCTGATACCGAGTGTCCGGCTCAGGAGTAGCCTCTACCTTACCAAGCTGGCCTAGGGCTACCTCGTAGTCCTTTACTTTCGACAGCCATACCTCATTAGTATATGGGTTCCAATCTACCTGTGGGTTGTCTATTACTACCTGCGGGATGGTCTGCGTGACTATTCTCTGCATCACCTTCTGTATCATTCGTTGCCTTTTAAGGCCGCTACTGTTGCTGTAGTCAGCTTTTATCTGATCTCTCAGATTCCAGTGTGAAAGTAGTCTCAAACCTGGTGGGAAAGGCCGATCGCCATCCTCATCTACCAGATGATGCGCCCAGATGTTATAGCCAGCTATGTAGCGCTCAGCAGCAGACCTGGCATTAGCTATGGCCTGCAATACCTCAGCAGGTACCCGCCTAGAAAAACGCTCTGCAAGCCTCACTTCCGCCCATTCTCTCCTTGTCCATTTGCCGGCTGCTTTGTTTTTTTCCTCTAGCTCGGCTAGCGGAAAGTTAAGCAACACGATAAACGCCAGCTTGTTCTTGAAGAAATCTTCCTGCACGTAAGCCGCCGGTTCATAAGCTGCGAAGATTTCATCAAACGGCAGCATCTCACCCAAGTCAAGGTCGGCTTGCGAGCGCAACTCGCGCCTTATCTCCTGCATGTGACCGTCGAGCATCTCCATATTACGTTGGAAACGCTCGAAAGCCGCGTCCAATTTCTGCCCTTTAGGAAAAAAATTCGCCATAACAAACCGCTCAAACTCTGCCCGGTCACCATCTTCTGGTCTCCAATAGGCAGACACTTGCGCAAGGCCACGCTTTATGCGGGCACGCTCAGCTTCGCCATATTTCTCTACTAGCAAGCTCTCTAACTTGCTACTTGCTGCAACAAACCACTCCTCAGCCATAAGTCCTCCCGGCAATGCTAGTAACAGTATGAGCATCTTCCAAAGCTTCATAACAGTTGCCCCTGGTAGTTCTCAGCTCGATAAAGTTGAGCATGCTTACCGGACGTGAGATTCTATTTTATTCTAGAACTCTTTATGGAGCTATTATGGAAAACACGGTAAAGCTAGCCAACAACAAGTACCCTATAGAAGATGTTCTCAGACGGCGTTGGAGCACGGTGGCATACTCTGACAGGCCAGTAGAAAAGGAGAAATTGCTGAGCCTGTTTGAAGCTGCGCGCTGGGCACCCTCCAGCGCTAATGAGCAACCCTGGTATTTTCTCATAGCAACTAAGGATGATGCCGAAAGTTACGCTCGAATGCTAGAGTGCCTAGTGCCAGCCAACGTCGAATGGGCGTCTCGTGCACCTGTGCTGATGTTATCTGTAGCAAAGCTGCACAGAAGTAACGGTGCCATAAACCGACATGCTTTCCACGACGTAGGCCTTGCCGTAGGATGTATGCTAGTACAAGCTACAAGCTTAGGCCTTTGCGTCCATCAAATGGGAGGCTTTTACATCGATAAAGCTCGAACGATGTTCGAGATACCAGATACCCACGAGCCAGTAGCTGCTATAGCTATCGGCTATCTCGGTTCTGTAGAGGGACTGCCCGAACACTTGCGTCAACGCGAGCTTACTGCCCGTACCCGTAAAGAGATATCTAGCTTCGTATATACCGGCAAGTGGGGAAAACCTGCTTTTTGACTACACTGTCCCTTCCAAGTAAAATCTTGGTATAACCCAGCCGGAAAGGGAAGCTATGCCGAAAGACAAGATTCCTATGATGGTAGACGTCGTATTAGAGTTCATAGACCAAGAAGGAAACACTTATCGCACCGAACATACCGTCACTGACTTTGTTACAAGTAACGGTGCACGAGTGTTTCTTAATCACGAAGTGGCCGTCGGAGAGCTGCTTGAGCTGAAGCTGCCTGATGGTAGCTTCAGCTCGCCTGCTATTGTCAAAGATACTCTCATAGGTAATGATCGAATTCCTCGCTTGATCCTCGAATTCCTAGGCAGTGGCTGGCAGCAGAAATGGCTATATTCCGAAGAACAAGCAGAGACTACAGAAGAATATACCGACCCTCTCCTCGGTAGGCATAGCCGCCCCGACGACTATTACGAAACCCTTCTTAAAATATCTTCAGACACCTCTATGTTGTTACAAATAGTCATCTCCGAGTTGGCCAGTGGGCAGCCTCCGGATCTAGTCTTCTTAAACGAGCTTAAAGACAGCGTAGACCAGCTACGCTCCATACTATTCCGCATCCAGAAAAGCGCCAAAAGACTGAGAGGAGAACTATAACACTAAGCCCCTTGTCGAGAGTCTCCTCCGCAAAATCTCTTGGCTACACTTAAGACTCCTAAAGCCAATCTCAAGTCGAGAGCAAAGACTCCTGACATCCCCAAAACCTACTTGCATGTCTAGACGGCATCTGCTATCTTGGTCATATGACCAAGAAACTTGCCAAGGAACGCTCAGAAAGGCTGCTGAAGGCAGCAGCTAAGCTATTCCGCGAGAAAGGCTTTGCTCTGACTACGGTGAGGGAAATAGCTGCTGCTGCGAAGATTTTGCCGGGCAGCCTGCATTACAGATATCCAACAAAGGAAGCAATTCTAGTCAAGCTGATGGACGATGCTTTAGAGCGAGCCACTTCCGTTTTGCGGCAAGCAGTCGGTAAAGCTAACGATCCGGCAGAGCGATTGAAGCTAGCGGTCAAAGCACACTTAGAACTCCTGCTATCAGGCGACGACTCTATTTACATTCTGCTTTATGGCTGGCGATCGTTAGGCGAAGCAGCTAGTGGCAGAATAGAAAGGCTGCGTACTCGCTACGAAGCTCTCTGGGACAGTCTACTCTATGAAGCTGTCTCAGCCGGCTGCTTGAGCAAGAATATAGACCTAAAGCTGATTAAACAAATGGTTTTGGGAGCTCTCAATTGGGTAGTCGAGCATTCAAGCGGTTTAACTCCTGATGAGCTTACTGAGACTTTCTGGATGTTACTTTCTGGTGAGGTGATAAGAAAATCCCAAAGCTGAGAGTGTTATGGACATAAGTCGATCTGTAAATAACCTAATGCAGAGTGGACCGCTGCTACGCGAAGCCACTATGGTCAAAAACGTACGTGTCCTAGCCTCGCTCCTAGGGCCAGCTTTCAGAGGTTTTATCAAGCAGTGTGCTAAAAAACACGAGCAGACCGAACTTGCGGTGGTCTACAATGCCAATTTCAACTGGCACTACAGGCGCGAATTTCCCGAAATGACTCGTCTTTATGAGGCTGCTAAGACAGCTCAGTGGAACGTCTCCAAAGATATAGACTGGTCTCAGGATGTAGATCCCCAAAAAGAGACACTGCTACCAGACGAATTTGTCCCTTCCTCTAGTCTACCTCTTTGGGAAAAGATGAACGATAAAGAACGTGCAGAGCAACGATACGCCGTCCTTAGTTGGCTGCTCAGCCAGTTCCTCCACGGCGAACAAGGCGCACTCTATGCCTCAGCACAGGTAATAGAAGCTGTTCCATGGCTTGACGCAAAACTCTACGGAAGTACTCAAGTCGTAGATGAAGGCCGTCACGTGGAAGCTTTTCACAGATATTTGACCGAAAAGCTTAACAAACTCTATGAAATAAATGACAATCTGTATGTTGTCATAGATACATTGATGACAGATAGTCGGTGGGACATAAAGTTTCTAGGTATGCAGATCATGATCGAAGGGCTTGCCCTAGGAGCTTTTGGCACCATTCGACAAATTACTTCAGACCCGCTGCTCAAAGAAATTCTCAAGTATGTCATAAAAGACGAAGCCCGACATGTACACTACGGCGTGCTAGCACTGGAAGTGTTCTACAAACAGCTTCCTGAGACTGAACGCAGGGACCGCGAAGACCTGGCATTCGAGCTATCGCTGCTACTCAGAAACAGATTCCTCATGCACGAAGTCTATGATGAGTATTACTCCCACAAAATGAAGCGCTCAGATTGGGACAAGCTAATACTTGACAGTCGGTTGCTCAATCTCTTTAGACAGACTATGTTTCGGCGCGTGATTCCCAACCTAAAGCGCATCGGCTTATTAAGCTCGCGAATACGTCCTTACTACGAGGACATAGGGCTATTAGTCTATGAGCACGGCAAAGCTGCTCCAGAGCTGACCGTCGACGAGCTCTTGAAGTAAGTAGTGTGAGCGAGTCATCTCTTCAAAGCACAAACGCAGAGGCGACTTATGCCCTCAGCGTAGCTATAGTCTCGACGTGATAGCTTTGTGGAAAGAGGTCTATGCCTGTAATAGAGGCCAAGCTATATCCCTTTTCTAATAACACTTTCAAGTCGCGCGCCAAAGTTGTGGGTTCGCAGGAGACATAGACTACGTGCTTAGGTCTCAGAGCAAGTATTGAGCTTACGACTTTGGGCGAAGCGCCTGCCCTTGGCGGGTCTAGAAGCAGTAGATCTGGCCGTACACAATTTCTGCAGAGCATCTGAAGACACTTCTCTGCTGACATCCGACGATAATCTACGTTCGTCAGCTTATTCAAAGCAATATTCGTAGCTGCCCACTTCGCTGCTAGCGGGTTTACTTCTGCTGCGATGATCTTGCCAAACCTACGGGCAAGCTGTAGAGAAAAAAGACCCACACCGGCGTAGAGATCCACTCCCAGATCTCCTCCAAAGTCTGCGACTGCAGTAGCGACCAAAGCTTCAAGAAGCTTGCTGTTAACTTGAAAGAAGCTTCCTGCACAGTATCGGTAAGTTATCCCTAAGACGGACCTTTGCACATAGTCTTCTTCGGAAGACATTCCCTTTACAACTACTTTACCGTCCTGCCCGGACGCTACGTCGACCTTAGTACTATTTGAATGAAAGGTACTTTGCTTAAGCTCTTGAAGAGTTTGGTTCAAAACAGGTTCAAGCACGTAACAGTAGTCTATGTCACAGACTTCGTTTGTACCGCTTTGATAAAAACCCACTCGCAAGGGATTGTAAGCTATTTTGAACTGAGCTCTACTTCGGTAGCCAAATTCCTCAGAATAGAGTATAGGCACGTTTACTTCTATATGTGCTATTCTACGCAGTGCCTCTTTAATAAACTCAGCTTTTGCAGCAAGCTGTGCCTCATACCGCAGATGTTGCAACTGACAACCACCACAGATACCGAACCGGGGACATGCAGGTTCACGCCTCCAAGGGGAAGGCTCAATTATGGTCACCGGCTCAGCTCGCAGGTAATGCTTCTCTACGCTGCTTATGCGAACTAGCAAAACATCCTTCGGGGCGGATCTTGGCACAAAAACTACTTGGCTTCCTAGACGCGCTATACCGTCACCGCCATAAGCAAGCTTCTCTACCGTTACCTTAAAGCAGGCGCCTTTTAGATCCACAGTGTCATGCTCTTGAAAAATCACCTCGAATATATAATTATACTTCGATAACAGAAATTATTATGTACAGACTACGGCAAGAAGCAGAGCAAAAAATGCGCTTGCATGCCAGAGACTGCTTGCCAAGCGAATGTTGTGGCATATTAGGCGGCATAGATAGACTGTTGATGGACTATTATCCTCTGACGAATCGAGCCATCACGCCCACAAAGAGTTTTTTTGCGGCGCCTGAAGAACTTTTTGAGGCTATCCGTAGAATGCGCAGGCGTAAGCAAGAGCATTTAGGAATTTACCACTCACACCCAGATTCCGAAGCCTATCCATCGGCCACTGACGTAAAGATGGCTTTCTATCCACAACTAATCTACTTCATCTTCTCTGCAAAGACGCTTGAACTTCGAGCCTTCCATATAGTTGAAGGCAACATTACTCCAGTCTCTTACTTCGTGGTGGATTAAGGAGAACAGAATGAGTTATGAAAAAGCAGAAGCGGCTGCAAAGTATATAAAGTCTCGTTTAGATATACATCCCAAGCTGTTGATAATACTCGGCTCAGGCTTAGGCAAATTTGCAGACACGCTAAGCGACAAGGTCACGATTAACTATTCCGAGATACCCCATCTTCCTAGGACTACAGTAGAAGGGCACGCTGGCAAACTAGTTGTTGGTCACTGCGGCTCGGCGGCAGTAGCAGTAATGGCCGGCAGATTCCACTACTACGAAGGCTATAGCCTCGAAGAAGTAGTCCTTCCAGTACGCATAGCCTTCTTAGCCGGCATCCAGAAGATGATAATCACCAATGCCGCTGGAGCTCTCAACAGAGAGTTTGAGCCGGGCGACCTAATGTTGATAGAAGATCATGTGAACCTGCTAGGCGCTAATCCCTTGCGTGGACCGAACGATAAGCGCTTCGGACCACGCTTTCCAGACATGACCGAAGCCTACGATCAGCAAATGCGCAGCATAGCGCTGAGTAAAGCTGAAGCACTCGGTATCAGATTGCGCAGAGGGATATATATAGCTATACCAGGACCCAGTTACGAGACGCCTGCTGAAATACGCTTTCTCAGCAATTTCGGTGATGCTGTCGGAATGTCTACAGTCCCAGAGGTAATAGCAGCACGCCACTGCGGCATACGTGTCCTAGGCCTATCGTGCATCTCCAACATGGCGGCCGGCATAAACGGCGGTCTGTTGGACCATCAGGATGTAGTCGAAGTAGGCGAAAGCGTAAGTAACAAGTTTATACAACTACTCAGCGCCATAATACCTGAGCTATGACGATATACCTGTCGCCTAGGCTAGGTCCTGCATCCACCAGGACAGGTCACCTCTTCTCTAGCAGGACCTTTAAGGCCGAGCCGTGGATTTCAGAGTATGCTGACGGGCCAATGTGCCTAGAGAGGACGAAAAAGTCCTCTTTCAAGGCCATTAATCGGCTTGAGTACGATTTACTAGAGCCTGTCGAGCTGATAAAGAGACATCTCTTCGAGTCAAAAGTCTGCTCAGCCACAGGGCAACTGTCTTCTCAATGCCTGAAGGCTGAAAAGCAAGTAGCTCAGCTTGATTCGAGCAGCTTAGTCTTTATCTCAAGCTCAGAAAGTTTTTAATTAGCGTCTTACCACAAGTAGTCATTATCGACTCTGGATGAAACTGCACACCCTCTATTGGATACTCCCTATGGCGCAGGCCCATCACCAGCCCGTCAGGCGTCGTAGCACTTACCTCAAGCACCGGTGGTATGCTATCTCGGTCAACTATCAGCGAATGATAGCGCGTTGCGGCAAAACGATACTCTAGCCCCTTGAATATAGTAAGGCCGTCATGACAGATTTCGCTAGTCTTACCATGCATCAAGTAAGGGGCGTGTACTACTTTAGCACCAAAAGCGACAGCTATTACTTGATGACCCAGACATACTCCTAGTATGGGAACATAGCTGCCCAGCTGACGCACTACTTCTAGGCTAATTCCCGCAGTCTCTGGACGTCCCGGGCCTGGTGAGATTACTATTCGCTTGGGCGACAGTCGCTTTATCTCTTCTATGCTGATCCGATCATTACGATAGACTGCGACGGACTGGTCAAATTCTCCTATGTACTGCACCAGGTTATAGGTGAAGGAGTCATAATTATCTATTACTAGGATCATTGGAAGCCTTCTGCACTATGCTAACCCGCTTAATTTCTATCCTATTCAAGGGCTTATCACCATCAACAGGCTGCTCGGCTATCTTTTCTACTACTTCTATGCCTTCTGAAACATATCCGAAGACTGTGTATTTGTCATCGAGAGCTGGTATACGCGTAGCACAGATGAAAAAGTGACACGTACCGCCGTCTGGATCGTCGTTAGGTCTGGCCATTGACAAGGCTCCGCGGTCATGTCGGGCAGCGGGACTATATTCTGCCTTGAGCTTCGGTATGTCGAAGCGCTTTTTCAGATTAGGATTATCTTCCTGCCAAGAGGCATAGTTTCCGCTTTGGATAAGCAGCTTAGGCAGTATCCTACTGAACGACATGCCGTCGAAGTAACCTACTTGGCTAAGCCAGACGAACTGTCGAACGTGTTCTGGAGCAGCTTCAGGATAGAAATCCAGAACTATGTTACCTAAGGAAGTCTCCATCACAGCGCGCAGATTGCTAATTTCTTCTATGGAGAGCTTTTTCTCCGGCGGCCGGATGATTTCCGGTTCCTGCGGCAGAGGTACAGGCGGCGGGGGCTTAACAGGCTGCGTTGCTTGTTGCATTCTGCCAGGTCGAGATGAACGTTTCTTCTGCGTCGGAGACGCAGACAGGCAAACCAGCAGGCAAATCAGTGTTACTTTTAGCAGCTTCATAACTCTCCAAGAGAGTGAAAGCTAGACTATCTTCTTAGCTTCAGTAAGCTCCACTAGATCGAGATAAAGCATCTGTTTATCTCTGAGAAAATTCTCTCTATCAGAGGAACTTTTCAGATCAGACGACATTTGCTCGACAATTTCCAAGCTGAGCTGTACTAGCTTCAGTGCTTCGGCCGCATTTCCAAGACGACGTTCACACTTTGCGAGACCATAGAGCGCTTGCCATTCGAAAACTGGGCTACCGGAATGTCGCGCCAGGTCCAGCGCGTGATGGTAGTGCTCCAAGGCCTCCTCAATCTTGCCGAGCTCGAACAGCGATTTCCCTCGAGCAAGGGAGATTTCTAGTTGTGTGGGCGTAGCTCCTGTTTCACAGGCAAGACGCAGAGCTTCTTCCAACAGTTCCAGAGATTTATTGTAGTTTCCTTTGTCCTGCTCTACCAATCCAAGGCTGAGTTTCACGATGCCTTGAGTTACTCGATCGTTCGTCTCTTGGGCGAGCAGAAGCGCCTGTTCATAGTTCTCTCGTGCATCCTTGTACATTTTACGCAGCCTAAAACACTCGCCTATGTTGTTCAATATGACTGATTCGCTAAGTCTATACCCTAGCTCGCGCGCTATTCTAAGAGCAGACTCAAAGTGCTTCAGCCCTTCCTCAAATCGTCCTATACCCAGGTAGACGCTTCCAAGCAAGCTATGGCACCGTTGTTGTCCCAGCTTATCGTTGCTTTTGGTGGCTATATCTAGCCCTTGTTGGGCCGAAGCTCTAGCTCGTTCATACTGTCCAAACCTGTAATAAGTAAATCCTATACCCCAGAGAGCGTTAGCCTCGTTAATTTGGTCGCGGAGCTTACGCGCTAATGCCAGAGCACTTTTGTAGGTTTCTAGTGCAGAAGAAAATGCCCCTAGGCCCTCATGAGCAGCTCCTACGACTAACAGCGCCTGAACTTCCCATTCAGTATCTTCAGTAGAGCTGAGCAAAGTAAGTCCCTGTTCTCCATACTCAAGGCCACGTGTCAACTGTCCGTACTGCCTATAAAGCTCACCTAGGGCTGTAAACGCACGTCCCATCAGCTTTAGCGATTTCAGCTGTCTGGCAAGTTCGAGCGTTTGACGCAGCTCTGCCTCAGCTTTGCTATGATGGCCTATCTGCATCAACAATCTACCGTAGTTGAGGTGGTACAACGCCAACGCATCCACTTCTATGTGTAGGCCACAAGCGGCAAGTTGCAGAACTTGGTTAGATCCTTTGCCGCCTTCTTCACGCAGAGTCGCCATTAGATTGCGAATCGACTTTTCTGTCCACTCGTAGTACTTGAGCGCTTCTGAGACAGCTAGTACTCGCCAAGCCAGATTTCCGGCTTCTATCGAATACTTGAGCGAACGGCCATAATCTTCTGCCTGATAGTAGTGGTAAGCGAGTTCGGCAGCTATCTTATTCACCTTAGAGCCATACATCTCTTCCAGCTTGTGCCCTATCTGTTGGTGCAGCTTTTTACGACGCCGTCTGCTGACACGCTCATAGAGAACCTTGCGCATGGTACTCTGATAGAATACATAGCGTTCTTCACGTCCGCTTACCTCTTCTTTGATGATGCGCTTTTTTAGTCCCTCCTCGATAATTGGCAACAAATCGTCTTCATCCATATCCGTAACCGATGCAAGTACATCGAAAGAGAACCCATCTCCAAGCACTGCAGCGGTGACGAATATCTCCAGGGTCTTATCCGGCAGCTTTGCAAGATGTGCTTCCACAAGGTCGACAACCGATGTAGGCAGACGGATCTCATTTACGTCCTCGACGCGCCACCTGCCGTCGACCCACCTTATTACCTCGTCCTGAATGAGCAACCTCATCACTTCCATTAAGTAGAAAGCGTTGCCTTTAGTCTCAGAGCAGATAAGTGATAGTGTTCCGGGTGAGATCTGAATCTTCCCAAAAGTTTGGTCTATTATCTGACGTACCTCAGATTCAGTAAGCGGCGAAAGCTTGATCTGCTCATAGGAGCAGTATCTACCCATCTGCCGCAGCCAACTACGGACGGGACTCTGCTCGGACGAGACTTCCCACTCCCGCATCGTAGCTATGACAAAGACACGGCTATGTTGGACGACCCTAGTAAGGTAGGATAGAAAGTCCAACGCCAGCTCATCTGCCCATTGTAGATCGTCTAAGAAAAGCACTACTGGCCTTACATGCGAAAGGCTGGAGTATATCCTCGACAAATAATCAAAGAGCTTATACTTCTCCTGCTCCGCATTACCGCTGAGCGTTACGCTGCCAAGCAGAGAAGAAATCGAGTCGTCGTCAGCAAAGTCTTGCCTTACTCGCTCAGAAAGCGGACCGAATATGAGTTCTAGCTCTTCTGAATTTTCCGCCAAGTAGTGGATAGAGCTGCGCAAAGAATCGTAGAAAACCTTGTAAGGCACCGTACCCCCAGATTCGTAAAACCGCCCTTGTAGGAAGAGGATATCCTTGCCTATTAATCTACGCCGAAACTCATCCACTAGGCGGGACTTTCCTACGCCTGCATCACCGGATATAAACAAGACTCTACCTTTGCCAGAGACGGTAAGCTCGAGCTCTTTTTGGAGCTTTTCAAGCTCTTTTCTGCGTCCGACAAAGTGCTCGAAGCTAATTTGCGGAGTAGAGTCAGTAGCTAATTCAGCGTATTTACGTTGTTTTGCCTGTCTGAGCGACTGTTTAGCGAAATCGATCAACTCGGAAGCCGTCTGGGCATGTTCACGCAGCACGGCTGTACCGACGGAAATACTCACTCTTGCAAAGCTTTCTGGCAAGACTGGCAAGCGGATTTCGGTCTCCTCCACAGTCCTAACAATATTTTCAAGCAGTAAGTCGGCTTCTTTCGCATACTGACCGGTCAGCATCAATACAAAGTTATCACCTTCGAGCCTGCTCAGTTTTGCTTCGCTTGGCACTCGCTTGTTAACAAGCGTAGCAACCTCGCGCAGTACCTGATCACCGACTAAGTACCCATGTTCATTGAACTTCTTAAATCGGTCTATCCCAATTAAAGCTACTACTAGCGACTCACCTGTTTGCAGTGCTCGGGCGACGGCTTCTTCCAGTTGTCCTAAGAAGTAGACATAAGAATGTAGCCCGGTCAGACTATCATGAGTGAGCATCCCGGTTCTGCGAATCTGACCAGTAGTACGTTTTATGCTTCCCGTATTAGTAGCTGAGGGCAAATTTGAGACAGATAGCGACGAGCCAACAATAGTGTTCCCTAGGCTAGCAGTCTGCTCAACTGCGCGGGTCAGCTCCTGTGCAAACTCCAACATGCTGGCCGGCCTATCCTCCTTGGACTTAGACAGGGCGCTTAGCACCACTGATTCCAGTGCCTTACTCACTTCGGGCCGTACCTGTCGAATCGAGGGTGCAGGCTCAGAGACATGTTGCAGTATCACTGCCGATAAGGTCCTGCCCCTGAACGGCACTTCGCCTGTAAGCAGCTCGTAGAGCATTATTCCCAACGAGTAAATGTCAGACCGATGGTCTAGTTCTTCACCTTTGCATTGTTCAGGGGAGATATAGTAGGGCGTGCCTACCATCATACCCGCTTCCGTCAAGCGAGTCAGAGCGTCGTTTACGGCATTTTCGCAGAGCTCAGCAACGCCAAAGTCTACTATTTTGATGTAGCTGTTGCTCTTACGCGACTCTATCATTATGTTTTCTGGCTTCAAGTCCCGGTGTATTATTCCGACGTCGTGGGCTGCTTGCATGCCTTCACAGATTTCTGTAGCAATCTGTACCGCCCTTCTAATGTCCAATCTTTTGTGCTTCTTCAGTTCCTCCCGTAGCGAATGACCTTCTATGTACTCCATTACTAGAAAGGTGTTTCCGCTCGGAAGCTTACCAATATCATAGATGGCCACAACCGAACGATGCCTTATCTTAGCTACAGCTTGTGCCTCACGCCGAAAACGGGCTACTGCAAGAGAGTTCTTGAGCGACTCTGAACTCAATACCTTAATAGCTACCTTACTATCTAATTCTCTATGAGTAGCAAGGTAGACGGCTGCCATTCCGCCAGAACCCAAAAGTGACTCTATCCTATACTTTCCCTCCAAAACCTGTCCTATCATCGGATCCACAGCTATCACTTCTCTCAACGACGTACCATCTTGCGGGCAGGTAGGAAGCGTCGCCGAATACTCATTCTGACAGCTTGGACAACGCTTGACTAGCATATTCTATATCTCCGCCCTCTCGGCCTATACACAGGCTCTCTGTAAGCTAAATTTCTTTCTCAGCTATCTCTACCGATTTAAGAAGCAGGCGGACTTTGTTTATAGTCTCTAGGTACTTTTTGTCAGGAACAGAATCTGCTACTATGCTTTCGCCTGCCTGCGCGTAAGCCTGACCTTGCTTGCAAATGACTGTACTTATTGTAATACAAGAGTCTAGATTTCTGGAATAATCTAAGTAAAGAATAACACCTGCGTAAGGGCCACGGCGAGTGTTTTCTAGTTCATCCATTAACTTAATTGCACGAAGCTTGGGGGCCCCAGACACCTTAGCTGCCGGTAAACATGCAGCCAAAGCATCGATGCTGGTCTTATTGTTAGCTAGCCGACCTTTGATGCTCGAAACCATCTGCATCATCTGAGAGTATTTTTCTACGATCATCAGTTCAAATAACTCTATCGACCCATAATCACAGACACGGCCTAGATCTCCCCTTGCCAGATCCACCGCTAGAGTATGCTCTGCTACCTTTTTCTCATCTGCACGTAGCTCCTCTGCAAGCAACAGATCTTCTACATCAGTAGCACCTCGCCCGCAGCTTCCGGCCGCAATCCTATAGTCAAGCCGTCGTCCTGTGCAGCGCAACAGCATGTCATATGAGGCACCCATCAACTGGTACTCCCCAATGTCCAGATAAAACATATAAGGCGCAGGACTGAGCGTACGTATCGCTCTATAGAGCTGAAAAGCAGGAGCAAAATTATCTATTACAACCCTGACCGAAAGAGTTGCCTGCAGTATTTCCCCTTCCCTAATATGAACCCTTATCTTTTCTACTGCCGACTCAAAGCCTTCCTTAGTAACGTTGCTACGGATAGCCGGTGGCAAAGTCCTTGTAGTTTTGTCAATAGCCGGAACGACACCGAAAAGTACGTTCTCTATATCGGATATCGTAGCAAGTGCCGATTCATAAAGCTGCCTGCTAGCACCTTCCTGACTTACAAATACACCTGCTACTATGAGTAAGCTCTGTTTGACATGATCAAAAATAACCGCTGCAGAAAAGAACATCACTACGGAGTCATATATTCCTAGGTCGTCCGCCAACCCACCACCAAGTCGCTCTAAGCTCCTTATAGCATCATATCCTATGTAGCCAACACCTCCTCCTACGAATGGCGGCATGTCGGGAACCTTTGCCACTACAAAGCTAGCCAGGTACTTGCTTAGAGACGTGAATATATCACCCTTCTCGACGCTTACGATACCGTCGCCTTGCTCGTACTCTAGATTTTCACCTCGCGCCTTAATTACCAAGTAGGGATCTACGCCAATGAAGGAATAACGCGAGATCCTTTCATTGCCCTCTATCGATTCAAGCAAGAAAGAGCGCTTCCCTGCCCCTCTCAACTTCAGGTAGGCTGCTACGGGTGTTAGCATGTCGGAAGGCAACTTCTTGCTTACCGGAATGACGTTAGCCGTAGAAGCGTAAGCTGCAAACTCTTCATAGTTTTTTGGACGATAGGTCATTGCATTGCTACTGTACTACAGAAGTTACTTGCCCACCCATTCTCTTTTTCAGCTCATGATAGACATCTTCTAGACGTATCTCCATTTCACATAGCATCACAAGTACATGGTAGAGAAGGTCTGAAACCTCGGCTATAACCTGCGGTTTCGAACGATTCTTTGCCGCTATGATAGCTTCTACAGCCTCCTCCGCTATCTTTTTAAAGATCCTATCAGGCCCAGAATTGAAAAGATACGTGGTATACGAACCTTCAGGCCGATGCTTCTTACGATCAGTTATTAGCCGATATAGCTCGTCTAGCAAGATACCTAGATCGAGGGAACTTTCCCTAACAACATCGAGGCGTGCTTGCTCTTGTTGGGATTTTGAATCTGGTTCGCCCCCAAAGCAACTGCGGTAGCTACCCAATGCAACTTCGCTATTAGCTCTGATAAGCATCAGAAGTGAATCATACTCGCTACTTACCCTTACGTCTGCCAAGCTTGCCGCCGGCAAGTTAAAACGCTCCAAACACCCGGTCTGTAAAATCTGCGAGAGTTCATCAGCTCCTACATAGATCAATGCAAGTATTTTACAAGTTTTTGAGTCTTGTATGATAACAGGGAGCTTACCCTGGCTATCAAATTTCAGGCGCTTAATTTCCATAGATCTTCGGACTCTTCTCCCTGAAACTCAAAATTTGCCGTCTCGAAGTTGTTCCTGCCTACGAGCAGATAAAAGTATATAAGATTTTTTCTGAAAAAGTAATTTCGGTGGGCTACTTGTGAGCTTAGAGTTACTTTGACAGAAGCTGCTTTCGCAGTTGCTCCATAGCCTCAGGGCCGTTTTCTTGAAGCTCTTTTGCGAGAGTAGCTATAAGGCCAAGTATGCTGCGAGCACGATTCGCAAAAAGACTTTTCCCTTCCGGATCAAGCTCTACAGCTTTGCGAAGCTTCTCTACAGCACGTTCCAACTCACCTTGCTCAAAAAGCAGTTCTCCGAGGTTGGTATTCGCAGCTATATCGTCAGGTGTGCGTGCAAGCACGTATTCAAACTCCTGTTCGGCAAGCTTCCTCCTGTCTAGACGCATATAAAGCGAACCTAGACAGTTGTGCACATGGAGATTTTCCGGATCAAGAACAAAGAGCCCTTCGAGCATAGCGAGCGCTTCTTCGTTGCGGCCTTGTTCGGCCATCTCGCAAGCAGCGCCAGCAAGTGCAGTTATTTCTTCTTCGCTTAGCCCGAAAGCTTCCCTAAAAGATTTACGTCCCTGAAGAGACTCCTTCAGGGACTGCCTCACCATTTCAGCTAGTTGAGCTACGTCTTGATTCATCAATCACTCCGCTATTTCGCTCGTAACAACCCTTCACTCAACATATAAGGCAAGTAGACGTTGTAGTAACCATGATAGGCAAAGGGATCACCTCCCTCTACGGCCGAGCCGATCAGCGAGTATGCTATTCTAGCACCTAACTCTGCTAAATACAGCCCCCTGGTCGCAGGACTTGCCAACCTGGCGAGATCATCAATACCAAGGTCTCGAACCACAGTAGCTACTAGATCCTTTTCATGACGGATAGTGTGGAAGTTCGCCTCAGCAAGTTCGCCGCGTCGACCAGCTTCGCTATTTACTACCTCATTAAACGGCACTCCTCGCCCAGAAATCAACCGGTCTTCCATGGTAAAATACCAGCTTAAATGCTTGCCTCCCGGTACGTTTAAGATGGTGTGCATCGGATTGCTTATGTCTATAGGTGTCCCTACCAACTTGACCTTGACGCTTTGGCTCATCAACGAGCGGATCTGCTCGTCGCTATAACCGGCTCTCTTGAGCCTCTCTATCGCCATTGAGACAGCATGTGCCACCATTATGCTGCCCTGACTGTAGCCTATCAACTCCATTTTCTTAGGAGGATTCGCAGTAAGATTCTTAAAAATCTCGTTTGCTAGCGTTTGAGAAGGTTTGCTGGGTATTCCCAACACAAGCTGACCTATGCACTCAGCTAAATCTTTAGCAGCGCCTATTAGACCACTACCACCCGTAGAGTTATGTATCAGGTTGACGTTTACCCCCAGCTTGTTAGCCGTCTCCACAGCCAAAGCCTCACGGCCGGCTAGATCCGTCTGTATTCCGTTTATGATATATACTTTGGGCTCTGATCCAAGATTCTGTCCCTTCGGATAAGTTTCAATTCTACCATCATATTCAGCATCAGGTGATTTCGAGAAGAGTGCTTTCGCAAGTTTTACACCAGCTTCTACTACCTTATCCGAGTAGCCAAGCGGACTTATAGGAAAACCTCCTCGCGGCGCCAGCAGCCCACTTCCTATACGCGCTCCCGTCAGATTTGACGCAAAATCTGCTATGTCCCTAAGCCTGGACAAACTCTGAATGGTAACATTTTGCGCTACATCTCTTACCAGGCTGCCTATTTGATCGAGTGTATTTCGAACATTATTTACAACATTATTTGCGACATTACCTATATTGAAACCCATACATCCCTCCTATGTTTTCAACTCAGATGCGCATAGGTCCTTTATTCAATTGCGGCTTGTTTGCTATACCGCCACGTAGGCTCTCTAGACTGGCGACTATTTCCCTCAAACGTTCGAGCAACTTGGTATTGCGAAGATAAATCCCCATCACTTCTTCGCCTTTCAGTCCTTCAGGAACAGGATTACCTTCAGGATCCACAAGCCATTTCCAAATAGCGGTTGCCCTTTCTATACCTATTTTCTCTAAAATCTCAAGAGTAAGAGCTATTTCAAGATTCCCTTGGTGCTGCATTCCAACTTCTCCTACTCAAGTCATCGTCCGAATTAGCCTAACTGTTGCCACAAAAATTTAAGTTTTTCGTAGAATCAGCATTTCCACAAGCAATAAGACCAGAGCTGCACAGAGGGGATAATGATACCGATCTTTGCGATCTCGAGCATTGACCTCGATTTCGCCTTTTTTCATGCGCTCGACAAACTTGATTATCTCGTTGACTTCACTACCGTTTGGCTCAGCACGTAGATAAATGCCTCCTGTAGTTTCCGCTGCCACTTTTAAAGTTTCTTCTTCCAGCCGAGTGATTACTACCTTCCCTTCCGAGTCGCGCTTTACTCCAAGTAGCCCCAAAGATCCTAGCGGTATTGTGCTGCCTTGCGTAGAGCCTATACCCACGGTAACTATCACCACATTATACTCGGCAGCTTCTTTTGCAGCTGCAGCGACTGCTCTTAGTGGAGCATCATCCTGGTCTTCACCGTCAGAAACTACTATTACAAGCTTAGAGCTTCGCTGCAGGTCCTTTAAGCTTTTGACTGCCCGGCGAATGGCTCCTGCTACAGATGTGCCGGGAACATCTGCCAGTCTGACGTTCAGGTCTTTCAAGAAACTATGTACTGCAGCAACGTCAAAAGTAAGCGGCACAGTAGCACTACTGCTACCGGCAAAGGCTATCACTCCGATACGGCCCGACTTGAAGTGATCGACAACATCCCTAGCAACTCGGCGGGCTCTGTCCAGTCTAGAAGGTAGTTCGTCGTCTGCCAACATGCTAAGTGAAACATCTACAGCCAAGATCATGTCTACGCCCTGAGCTTTGACTCCTTCTGCAGCTCCCCACTGTGGGCGAGCAAGAGCAAGAAGCAGAGACAGAAATACCAAGATCGTCAGTCCTGCTCGCGCCCTATATAAGTGAATTCTCAGAGCTAGGGAACGGTCTGCGTTCCTACAGAACAGCTCCATAGCTTTGCGTCTGCGAGCTATTAGCAGATGTATCACTAGTGCCAGCAGCGGTAGCAGCAATATCAGATACAAGTACTCCGGGTGTTTGAAACGAAAATCTTCCACTACGGCAGTACCCTCAAGTAGGTGTGTTCAAGCAGCAGATCCAGCAGCAATAACCCGGTAGCCAGGAAAACAAATACGGTATACCGTTCGCCGTAATGTTCGTACCGCTCGAGCTCCATTTTCGTTCGTTCGAGATTATCTATTTCAGCAAGCACGCCCTCAAGCGAGTTAGAATCGGCTGCTGGAAAATATTTTCCAGAAGTGATAGCCGCTATTGTCTTAAGCAGCTCCTCATTAAAGCCTGCTCGCTGTAACTTATAAGTTCCGACTGGATCGGCAGGATCAGTGCTTGGCATCTCTACAAAATCTTGGCTTCCTATGCCTACGGCATAGACTTTCACACCCATGACGCGTGCAACCTCAGCAGCTGTTTCTGGCTCTACGGTAGAAATGTTGTTGTCTCCATCGGTCAACAAGACTAGAATGCGACTCTTCGTGGCAGAATGCCTTAGGTGATCCACCCCGCTCGATATAGCCAGTCCTATAGCAGTACCGTTGGCCTCCAGATCCTCGCGATCAACTAGCTCCACTTCAGAAAGCACTTGCCGGAGCACCTCATGATCGAGCGTCAATGGGCAGCGCAGTTGACTATAAGCGGCGAAAGTTATCAGACCTAACCTGTCACCTTTGCGCCTTGCTACAAAATCATCAAGCAAGCGCTTTGCAACTTCTAGCCTTGTTTCTGTGCCAAAGTCTCGCGCTCCCATGCTCAGCGAGATGTCTAAGGTTATGATGATGTCTATCACCTCTGCTTTGACCTGTTCGACTTGCCGCAGCGTCTGTGGCCTAGCAAGAGCTATTACTATCAAGCTAAACACGAGCAACTGAAGAAACGGCCTGTAACGGGCGAGTTTTAACCTGAGGCTCTTGCCTACAGTTCTAGAAATAGCCGTAGTACTAGGAAGACGTAATCTAGCCTTTGAACCTAGAAGAAACGCTAGCGGAAAGTTCAACGTAAGCAGTAGCAGTACCCATGGATACTCGAAGCGCATCCCTACTCACCTTCACGCAGCACTCCTAGTGCGGTAAATAGATCGATGACCCGATAGGCCATACCTTCATAGACAGAACGTTCTGGACGTACGCAGGCAAACTTCACTAGATCACACTGCGGCAATACTTCGGAATACACGTCACGCAAAAGCGGCGGTAGTCCCATACCCTCAGAATAGTGCAAAATTTCCGTAGTAGTCCACTCCTGTGCCGGGCATGAAAAGCGTTTGGCCACGTACCAACTCATCACAGCAGAAAGTTCCACGTGGAACATCTTGACATCAGTCTCAGTAGATAACAAAGCACGTATCCTACTTATAGCCTCATCCTCGGGTTTCAAGTCTGAAGCTGGCAAAACGGAATCTGCAAGCGGTCTATTCGGCAGCCGAGTTGTATAATGCAGCGCCAAATATAGCAGTATTGAGAAAAACACTGGTACTGCGATACTGACTCCTAGCTTGCTTTCTGTAGGTGGCGACGGCAGCAATCTGACATCCTTTATCTCGAACGCCTGGGGTTCTGTAACAGCAGAGACTTCGAGCTTAAGTGCAGGTGTCTGCAACCTCTCGCCTTGACCTTCTATGACAAACGGTGGCAACGGTACCTGCCCAGTAACAAAAGGAATTAGCCTAAGACGATAGCTAGTAACGATATACCGACCTTCATCAGAAACAATTTTTACCTCTAGGTCTCTTCCTATCTCTAGTCCGACCAGTCCTCGTCGGTCTATATGTAGCGTATACTGCTTATCCCATTCGTGCCGTACCAATACTTCAAGCACTACGAGGTCACCTATTAAAACTCTTTCGCCATGCAACAGCCTCGTAGAGACTAGCTCCGCAGCAAAAATCGAGTTGCTTGCAAGCAGAATCCAGGCAATAACTAGCCTTTTCATTCGGGCTTATTCTGTAATCCCCTGGCATTAGGAGACTTTGGCGTATATGTCAGGTCCTTTAGTATCAGCACCAGGCCGAGCAGCAACGGAACTCCGCACAGAAGAATAAGCAGAACCAAAATGACCGACGCATAGACTATATCTCTCGTAGTAGAAGGTTCCCTTGGCAAGAGCACCGTGCCAGTAAGTATTAGAACCACAAACAGTAGCAAGGCCGCTAACGTCCATGCAACGCCTTCAGAAATCACTATGCCTACAAGACCAGTCCTAGTAAGTAGCCGGCTGCGTTGCAAGACCGAGTCGTTGCTACGTATAAACTTAGAGACGAGAGCAAGATTTGTGTTGCACTTGCGGCAATAGTCCGCCCGCTCGTTTTCTACTCCACAGTTTGGACAAAACATACAAGAATATTAACACTAATGTGACATTTTTTGCGACCTTAGCAAAAGCAGCCGCCTAAGTGCCGACTCATAAGACTCAGCCGTGGAAAGGGATAGATAGTCTATTGACAAGCCGGCAAAAAGTCTTCTAAGGTAACCTTCCTGCTTTTCTAACTCTTCAGCTAAACGGCTGCGAAATCCCTTGTCAGAACTGTCGATAAACACTGCCTCTCCTGTCTCAGCGTCTTCTATCGCCACGATTCCAGCTTTTGGAAACAATTTTTCTATTGGATCTTGCAGTCTTATAGCTACTACGTCATGGTGTCTGGCCAGCACCCTTAGCTCCTTCTCAAAACCAGCACAAAGAAAGTCTGACAAGATAAATATGACCGCCGTTCGGCGCAGTACACGCCTTATGTATCCTAAAGCCACACTTAAATTCGTCTTGCGGCTCTTCGGTGTCGCTAAAATAAGGTCTCTCACTGCCCGAAGGGCATGCCTTATGCCTCTTTGCGGAGGCACATAGTGCTCGACTAAGTCTGTGAAAATCAAAAGTCCGACACGGTCGTTATTAGATGCCGCAGCTATACCCAAAACACAACATATCTCAGCTGCAACCTCGCGCTTCGTACGAGCAAAGGAGGCAAACTCCTGTGAACCAGAAAGATCTACAACTAGCAGTACGGTTTGCTCACGTTCCTCTACGTGCTTCTTAATATAAAGTTCACCCGTACGCGCCGAAACATTCCAGTCTATCAACCGCACATCATCACCCGGCTCATAAGGCCTAACCTCGTCAAACTCTATTCCGCGACCGCGAAAGACGCTGCGATATTCGCCAGCAAAACCTGCTTTCATCAAACGGCGACTACGCACCTCAAATAACCTTATCTTACTAATGATTTCTGAAGAGAGCACCTACGGCACCGGTACACGTTCTAGCAGTTTTTTGATAATGTCGTCTTGAGTCACTTGTTCCGCTTCGGCCTCATAAGACAGACATATGCGATGTCGCAGTACGTCTGCACATATCGCCTTCACGTCTTCCGGAATAACGTACGCCCTACTCCTGAGATAAGCAAGCGTTCTAGAAGCAACCACCAGATATACACTAGCCCGTGGCGAAGCCCCATAGCGTATAAACTGGGCCAATTCCTTCATCTTATACTCAGCTGGCTTACGCGTCGCCATAACCAAATCCAAACAGTAATCCCTAATCCGCTCGTCAACATATATCCTGTTCACCGTAGAGCGTAACTGCCTCAGCTGCTGCCACGACAGTACCCGCTCGACATTTATCGCCTCAGCCACGGCTGCCTCTCCACTGGCGCTTTCCTGAACTAGCAGAAGATCCATCATCTTGCGCTCTTCGTGACGTGCAGGATAGTCCACTCGCACTTTCAGCATAAAACGATCTACCTGGGCTTCCGGTAGTTGATATGTCCCCTCTTGCTCTATAGGATTCTGAGTAGCTAATACTAGGAATGGTTCGGGTAAGATGTAGCTGCTATCGCCTATCGTCACTTGTCGCTCCTGCATCGCCTCTAACAAAGCACTCTGCACCTTTGCCGGGGCACGGTTGATCTCATCGGCAAGTATAATGTTTGCGAAAATCGGACCTTTTCTAGCTACAAAGTCACCCGTCCTGCGGTCATAGACCATAGTCCCTATCAGGTCAGCAGGTAGTAAGTCCGGTGTAAACTGTACCCTTCTAAAGCTTAGGTCTAAAGACTCTGCCAACGTCTTTACGGCTAAAGTCTTGGCAAGCCCCGGAACTCCTTCAAGCAGGATATGTCCGCCGGTCAGTACACCAATCAACATTCTCTCCAACAACGTAGCCTGACCAATAATCCGCCGCCGAATCTGTGCCATCAACTGCGCAACTATAGCTGACTGCTGCTCTACTACCGACTTCAGTTCCGCCAAATCATTCATTGCTGTCTTTGCCTGCGCTCCATCACCAGCTCATCAACTATGTTCAAACGTATCATACCACCAGCATCAGAAAACGTATGCGCGTAGCTCGGTCGACGTCGCCGTATCTGAAATATGACAAACCCTAACCCTACGCCACAGATCACTGACACCAGAAGACCTATGCCGATAATGCTGACAACGCTGACCAGTATCTGAGCCGTCTTAGCAGCTTCTGAAGCCCAACTTGGCCCAGGTTGCCTATAGTCCAACCACTTTATCGTATAATTGTACTCGACAGCATCAGCGACACTTTTGCCAACAGGCCCAGAGAGTTCTATCACGTAGTTGCCCTCACGCTCAACGAGAAATTCGCTGCCTCTTCGGTAATCCTTCAACCGCTCAAACGCAGCTTTTGCCTGCTGCGGTGTGTGATACTCTATCAGAAGCAACCTACCTTTCCCCGAATCCGACTCGTATTCTGCAAGAGCAAACTCAGATCCTGAATCCGGATAGAAATCATACTGCGAAACAGAGTCTCCCAGAAGCCGCTCAAGCGCCTTAGGTCCTAGCACGTATCTTATGGTGCGCGGCTTCAATCCTTCAAAAGGTAAGCTGCGTACCACCATAGGCAGCTTTCGCTCGGCCTCTAGTTGTTCTTGGGACATATGTGCTCGGTAATGCCTGTTCAACTTTTCATAGAGCTCTTCAGCTATGCCCTTCGCTCGCACACCTTCTACTTCTACGTACCACCGGCCTAACGTATACTTCGCCATAGTAGGAGCAAGGTCACCGTGTAAGGTAAATCCTGGTTCGTCAGCTTTGGGATTACGATAGAAAGTATAAAGGCCATAAGCTTTACTAGCATTCTCCATAAGATAGATGCGAACTTCCGTTGACCCAAAAGACTGCCTGTAGCCCTCGATCGCGCCGAACTCAGAAAATATCTCAGCGTCAGGCATCTCGTCGAGCTTTTGAGGTTTGCTCTTAGGCGCTATGCCTCCCAACGAGTCACTCAGCAGTTGCTCAACATAGCTACCTGTCGGCATAAAAAGCAACAACAGAAAAAATACCCCAGACACCTACCACTCCTGCCTCAAACCAGAGTATAATGAAGTCTTTGCCCGTCCTAACAAAGCTCTCACAGGCAGTTGTTACCGCCTTGAAAAAATATCGGCGCAATCTACTGCGCCGATCTAGCCTACTTCGACAAAGCTCTAAAGCCCCGCCGTACGCACCGGTTCAGTTACCATATTTTCCAAATAGTCCGCTAGAGCTTCTATCTCTTGCTTGCTACCTACTAGCGGCGGCATGAAACGATACGTAGAATTAGCTTCGCTCCTATGCAATACTCCGAGCAGGTTTTCTATCGCTTGTCTGTTCCGACCCTGCAACAGCCGCCGCATGCTGCGATAGCCATCTCTAGTGTGGCACGAAGCGCACTGGCCTCTAAAGATCAGTTCACCGGCAGCAAGCCTACTCCCACCATCTTGCAGGCTCCTGCGTTCATCCTCACGCAACCATATCGAGTTGGTCAGATACCCAGCCTCATTGAAACTGGCAACCTCGCTCGTACGTATCCCGTTCGAGTACATATGGTTGCCGATCACGTATGGCTTGCGCAGCATTTCCCTAGCCTGCTCGGTAGCAGCAGTCGCCGCTACCGCCAAAAGCAATATCGTCCAAGCCCAACCCCTGCTAAAGCTACGTGCCTGCTTGTAAGCCACAAAATAGACTATAGCTACTATCGTTGCCGAAGTCATCACCGAAACTAAAGCCGCCCTCGTTACTTGTGTGAACGTCCCTTGGCCTATCGTCGAAATTCCAAGCTGGAGCAGCTGCCGCTGACTCTCCGGTACACTGAACAAATACCAAGCAAAGAAAAACGGCATTAGAACGAAAGACGGCACCAACCACCGGCTAGACCATCGCACTATCTCAGTTTTCAACTGAGGTCGCTCATAACCATCTATTGCAGCAGCTGTAAACAACGCAAATATGCCAGCAAGCGATATCATAACCAAGGTACGTAAAAATAAACTCGGCCAGTAGGTAGGGTTGAAAAAAGCACTCCAGAAAGCACTAGCCTCATTGCCGCTACCAGCAACTGACAGCCATCGCTCACCAGGTGTCAGCATAAATGTAAGTATGCCATTGATTATGACTAAACTCATCCAAGAAGAGAGAGCATAAACCCAACCTACCTTTAAGTGCGTCCTACTGTCAAGCTTGCCCCAAGTATAGTAGTAGACCGCAGCAGCTGTAAGCTCAACTACGAAAAAGACCCATTCTATCGCCCAAGCGAAGACGAAGTTGTGTATCAGCGTGCTTGTGGCTTCAGGATGTGCTAGCCCTATCGAAAACCATATACCAACCCCAGAAACCGCTCCAAACACTCCTGTTAGTATCAGAAAAAATCTAGAGTGATTGCGTAAGATCTCCATCCAGTCAGCTCGGCCTTCAGCTAAAGCCTTACGTTCAGCAATAGGAAGATAAAAACCTCCTCCTATCGCAAAATGAGATATCACTACATGGAATATCGCTATAGTTCCGATTACCCAGCCACTGCCTATTAAAGGTACATCCCAAAACGGATAGTTCATAACACCTCCCAATAACCCCAGATTGTAGTGACGATCAACAAAGCAAGTACCGTTATGCCGAACCAAGTTGCAACTTTAGCACGGCGGCCAGCAGCGGTGCCTGTGTCATATAGAGGAACAATCGCCCATAGCAGCAGAATCAATGTGAAAAACACTAGACCTAGTACTTCGCCCGTGACTCCAGGAAACCATCGTCCGAAGAGCTTTAGCAGTTGGAACTGGCTCATAAAGTACCATTCGGGATGTATGCCAGCCGGAGCAGGTGCTAGCGGATCAGCCTGAGGGCCAAGCTGCCAAGGGTAAAGCGACGCAAGTATCGCTAATACATTCAACGCTACTAACCACATAGCTAAATCCTTCGAGAAGAAGTCCGGAAAAAAAGGTATAGACCTACGCTCAGCTATCGGCTTTTGTTCCTCGCTAGGTGGTAGGGCATTGCCATGTTTTTGTACCAGCCATAGATGAAACGCCAGTACAGGTATAAAAATTAGCGGCAATACGACTACATGCAGCGCAAAAAATCTCTGTATCGTCACCGAACCAACTTCCGGCCCTCCACGTACCACGTCGTTTATGAACTTGCCTACCAGAGGTAAAGATGCCGGTAGCTCCAGACCTACCTTGGTTGCAAAATAAGCTAACTCATCCATAGGCAGCAAATATCCGCTGAAACCAAACGTCATTGTCAGTGCAAGTAGTGCTAGTCCGCTCCACCAACCAAACTCACGCGGCTTGCGATATGCTTTCATGAAAAACACAGAAAACATATGTATGAATACTGCCAGTACCATCAGATTTGCCGACCAAGAATGCGCTGAGCGTATCAACCAACCAAAACGTATGTCATAAGTTATCTCACGCACCGATTCGTAGCTCTCGGCTCCAGGACGGTAATAAACCATCAGCAACACGCCCGTAAAGACCTGTATCAGAAAGAAAAACATCGATATACCACCCCAATAGTACCAAAACGAATGCTTGTGCTCGGGAACGGTCTTGTGTCGTGCATATTCAAGCAGCTCTGTTAGCGCTAATCGTTCATCCAGCCAAACCAAGACCTTACGACTTCGCCACAACGACGTTTGCATCTTTCACCTCCACTCTGTATACCGATAAAGGTTTGGGCGGCGGCCCTGAGATGTTCTCTCCCGTCACAGCGTCATATACTCCACCATGACAAGCGCAGAACACCCTGTTATTGTCAGTTTCATACTGAACAGTACATCCTAGATGAGTACAGACAGCATCCATCGCTACCCACCTGCCATCCCTATGGTGTATCAGCAACGCTGGCTTGTGACCAAACTTAAAAACCATAGCCGAACCAGCAGGCAATTTTGCAGCTCCTTCAAGCCTGACTTCTGTTATAGAACCAGCTTCAGCAGCCCGCTTAGCTGGTGTCGAAAGATATGCATATATCGGATAGCCTATCGCCGCAGCATATCCAGTAGCCATAGCACCTATGCCAAGTCTGATAAACGTGCGGCGCATAACAGTTTCTTGCTCGATAGCCTCTTGCTCCTTAACAAACTCAGACATTTTGTTCAACTCCTTTCCTAGCCACTCCTATGGCAAGACTGATCATCCAACCCACGACAGCTAGTCCCGCAATAAATAGTCCTAAAAACAACGCCACTACTGACCAACTAGACACCACTGGCTGCTGCCACACGTCAAGACCCTTCACCAGCAACGTCATATCTCGTATACCATCTCTAAGAACCACCGCAGCGCTAACACTGACAACAGCCGCTAAAGCAGATACCGCTGCAGGTAAAGCTCCTTCTCTTAACTTTGTCCATATAACTAACAAAGCTAGTAAAAGCAGGCTTCCCCACCAAAGATAGACTCCATAAAGATACTTTGAGCCTAAAAGCAACTCGACTACCTTGGCCGGTTGCACCTGCCATAACCATAAGCCTATAGCAGCTTCTGCAATTAGGCAGATCAGTGCTACCGCCGCACCCCAACTCCTTAACAAATTCTTTGCTTCAAGCGATAGACTCTTCGAAGATGCAGCAAGTACTGTTACGGCAACTCCTGTTAAGGTCAACGAACTAACCATCATCATCAACCAGCGCGGCAGCACTGTAGGATCCCCGGTGGGCATCTGCGCTCCTATGGCACTGCTGCGATACATTTCCAGCCATACTTCAGGACGTAACATCAAAGTCATGTTCGCAGTATATATCCTAGCTATGTAAGAAATAACGAGCAGAGATACGAGCGATAACCACCACCAAGTCTTCCCTTCCTCAGCCCTCTTCGCAACTTGGTACAATAAGTAGTAGCCAAACATCAGCAGAAGTATTACCCCTATCCAGTAAAGCCCTATCAGTATGCTGCTTGTATAAAGCGCCCGCCCATAGAGTACCTGTGCAAACAGCAGCGGAGGTACCCCGAGATTTATCACGTAGGTCATAACTATAGGCAGTCTGATCGCTATTGCTTTTGCAGCTTCTGCTTGGGCTTTTTTGCTCTTGGCCACAAGATTCCACACCGTAGCTAACAGCAGCCCTCCTATCAGCAAATTCACGGCCACGAAGTGCAAAGATAGAGTGACCATATGTAGTACTTTAAAAAGCCAAACCGGAGCAGGTAAAGGTATAGGATCGATATTAGGAAAAGGCATCTGTTTCTCCCTAAATTAAATTTTCACCTCATCTCTTCTATGATAAGCTCTATGAACTTATCCGTCTTGTACGTTTTTGCTGTTTTTTTACAGTATGAAGATCTCGGACAAACCAACCGAAATATCTGAATATTTCTCTGCAAATGACATAGGTAACTTAGAACTGCTATATGCAAAATACGTTACCTTCTCATTCTCCAAGCACACTCACACGGGATTCACTGTAGGAGTGATAGAAAGCGGAGCAGAAAAGTTTTTCTATAGGAGAGCTAATCATATAGCTCCAGCAGGAACGGTAATAGTCTTTAACCCCGAAGAAGTACATACTGGACAAGGAGCCACTGAGCAAGGGTGGGTGTTTCGCGTTTTCTATATAGATCCTAGTACCCTGAATGACACACTCCCAGAGCTTCCCACCCTACCGTTCTTTTCTCAACCGGTTATATATGACTCAAAGCTTGCTAACAAGCTCAGATACCTCCACCTGGTACTCATAGGCAGTAACTCTATTCTTCAACGTCAGTCGGTGTTTACAGTCACTATGGCCGAGCTTCTAAAGTATTCGGAAAGCAAAAAAATTTCTGTCCCCCTAGTCAAGGAAATAGCTGCTGTCAAACTAGTGAAAGACTTTCTTAATGAGCATTATGACTACAACGTCTCTCTAAAGGAATTGTCACAGCTTTCCGGTTTGAGTCCATATCACTTAACGCGGGTTTTTCATAGGCAGGTAGGCTTGCCGCCTCACGCGTATCTGGAGCAAATACGGATTCATCACGCCAAACAGTTGATCAGAAACGGGGCCTCAATAGCAGAAGCTGCTTACTCCACGGGATTTGCAGATCAGAGTCACTTTACTAGACACTTTAAAAAACTCGTCGGGGTAACTCCTGGGAAGTACTACGAGGCTTATAGACTCTCAAGACTAGGCTACAAAAGCTTACCGCTTAACACGAAAGCAGCAACGGTAAAGTAAATAACTATACCAGTGACATCAACTAGCGTGGCGACAAACGGTGCAGATGAAGTAGCTGGATCAAAACCTAATTTTTTCAGAATAAATGGCAACATCGAACCAGAAAGCGTACCCCACAAAACAACACCTATAAGCGAGAGAAAGATAGTAACTCCTATAAACAACCAGTGTGGCCCGTAGACGTCCGTGAAGACTGACCACATGGCCACTCGCAAGAAACCGATGGAGCCAAGAATAGTGCCTAATGTGAGTCCTGAAAATATCTCACGCCTCATAACGACCCACCAATCTCTCAGCGTGACTTCGCCCAGAGCGAGCGCTCTGATGATCAAGGTAGCCGCCTGCGAGCCAGAATTACCCCCGCTAGAAATAATTAGCGGTACAAAAAGAGCAAGCACTACAGCCTTTGCTATCTCATCTTCAAAATACCCCATGGCTGTAGCCGTGAGCATCTCACTTAAAAATAGCACCACTAACCAACCTGCCCGCTTTCTTATTAAACTGAAAAGTGGTGTGGTCATATAAGGCTCGTCTAGTGCCTCCATACCGCCCATCTTTTGCACATCTTCAGTGTGTTCTTCTACGAGCACATCTAGTGCATCATCCACCGTGACGTATCCGAGCACGCGACCCTTGTCATCTACCACTGGGACCGCAAGCAGGTTATACTTAGCCAGCTTGCGGGCCACAAGCTCCTGATCATCCATACAATTTACAGATATAGGATAGCGACGCATTACTTGCTTTATCGAGCTATGTGGATTAGCAACCAAGAGATCCCGTACCGACAAAGCACCTAGCAAGCTCCCATCTTCGTCTAACACATAGATAGAGTAAAAATGCAGCCGCCGCTTACTGACAGCCCGTATATGATTAAGCGCCTCTGACACAGAGATATCAGGCCCTATACGGATGAACTCCGTCGACATGATCCCACCAGCGGTTGTTGGAGGGAACTGAAGTAGAAACTTTATTTCGTTCTGGACACTCTCAGGCAGAAGCGGTAATACCTGCTCCCGGTATTTCATCTCCAGTCTACGGACTACATCGGCTCGCTCGTCCGAAGACATTTCACTAAGAATAGCAGCCGCACGCTCTAGCTCAAACTTTGCCAGGATTTCATGACGACGCTCTAGACTGGGCTCGTTGAAAAGCGCAACCGCTTCTTCCACTGGCAACATACTTATAGTCAGCGCAGCATCTTCAAGCGGGAGATCATTTATTACTTCTGCAGCATCGGGTGCCTTGAGCTGGTCTATCACCTCGGTAGCAGTCTGCGGATTAGATCTGACCTGCATCCTCAGGCGATCGAGTAACTCCGGTGTTACCGTCGATTTTGCTTTCTGCTCTACCACCTCGTACTACCTCCATTCCTAACGCATGCCAAAGAAGTTTTTGTTGTAAGCTAGTCTCTCGTAAACGTCAACTTGAATCTTTGCTTTTTAGGTGTAAAATTCCGACTTATTATCCATATATGCGTCATAGGTACTCACTCATATTGCTTCTACTATGGCAAACGGTGGCACTGGCTCAACAACCCTTTCTTACAGACGATGCAGACGTTACAGAACACCGCAAATTACACTTCGAGTTCAGTAACGAATTCGACTTTCTAAACCCTTCAGCTTCCCCCAACTTAAGGCAAAACACTTCGAGTTTTGAACTAAACTACGGCATCTTTAAGAATGTTGAGATAGGTATAGAGTGCCCGCTAATAACTATCTTCAACGAAAAAGGAACTATGCCCCAAACTCCCTTCGGAATAGGAGATACCAATTTCTCTATCAAATATAATTTCCTCAAAGAACAAGAAGGCAAACGCCATCCAGCAATGTCTCTCAGTTTCAACTTAGAAATACCTACAGGCGACGTCAGTAAACAATTAGGCTCTGGTGTGGAAGATTTCTTTCTAAATTACATATTACAAAAGTCACTTAGTGAGACCCTTACGCTACGAGCTAATTCAGGTGTAATCTTATCAGGCAATACTCTCACCGGCGTCATAGGGATAAACACAAGAGGTCTGGTTCTCACAGGCGGCTCATCTTTAGTCAAAGAAATAACCCCTAAGCTCCAACTAGGCGGAGAAGTATTTGGGGCCGTTGCTCGCAACGCCAACCTAGGCAAAGGACAATTACAACTGCAGTTTGGAGGCAATTACTTCCTACGGGACAACCTTTCCCTCGACTTTGGACTAATAGTCGGTGGTAATTTTCCGTCTAGCCCACGAGTAGGGCTGCAGCTAGGGTTCTCGGTAGATTTTTGACGAGCGAGAGATTATTACCCCTTTGTAAAACCTATGGTACTTACTATTCCTTCGCCCTCTTTGATTACTAACATTCGGCCTGCGGTTAAATCCAGAAACTGGTCCACCCTACCGCTAGGCCATTTTACTTCCACAAGCGCCACACGTTCGGCTCGACCTAGACCAAAGGTCACGGGTAACTCACTCTGTGAACAGTAGCTTGATCCAGTTTTTACCGTCTTCCACTGTAAAGTTCCATCCTCAAGCTTCACCGTAACTACTGCTCCTATACCATCCCTCGTGCTTTTGGTCCCTATGGTCTTCACCTTGATAGAATTGTTCTGGTTGCCAAACTCATTTCGGTAGAGCCTAGCACGACCATTATTACAGCTTATCAGAATGTCCAGGTCTCCATCATTATCATAGTCGCCATAAGCAGCACCTCGCGCTACCAAAGGCCGGCTAAAATCCTCGCCCACGCTCCTTGATTTATCCTCGAACTGTCTTCTACCCAGGTTACGAAACAGCTTCGGAGGCTGAGCATAGGTTATCTTGGGTTGCACTTTGTTGATATCATCGGCAACATGCCCATTTGCTAAGAAGATATCTTCCCGTCCATCCAAATCGTAGTCGAAGAAAAAGCAGCCGAAAGTAAGCGAAAGAAGCGTCGCCCGGCCTATATTCGACGTTGGAGCCTCATCTATAAATAGTCCGGTACCCTCATTATGGTAAACAGCCAACATCTCGTTTGAAAAATTTCCCACTATGAGGCTTGGATAGCCCGAGGCGTCATAGTCAGCTGCATCAGTACCCATCCCCGCACGGGCAAGACCAGCCTCGCTAAACGCTACGCCTGCTGCCACGCCTTGTTCGGAAAACTTGCCGTCTCGCTCGTTGTGATAAAGCTTGTTAGGCTCTGTGTCATTCGCCACGAAGATATCTGGCCAGCCGTCCCTGTCGTAATCAAGGACGGTCACGCCCAGCGCCTTACAGGTAGCATCTTTCAGACCCGCCGCAGCGGTTACATCTTGAAAGCGCCCTTCACCAAGATTTCGATAAAGCCTCGGTGATTGACCCTTGTAGGATTCAGGTTTACAGTACGACTTAGTCTTACCGTCGAGCGTGCAAAACAGGTCTTTATCTACAGACCACTCGACGTAGTTACAAACAAATAGGTCTAGCAAGCCATCTCGATCATAATCGAGCCAAGCAGCACTGGTACCAAAATCGGACTCCACTATACCTGCCGCTAAGGTTACATCCTCGAAGCTACCCCCATTGTTGCGAAATAGCCTGTCTTGACCTAGAGCTGTGACGTAAATGTCGACGTCACCGTCGTTATCATAATCGCCAGCAGCTACACCCATGCCATAGAGCTCCACCTTCAGGCCTGTTTCTTCAGTCACATCTGTGAACCGACCGTTGCGATCGTTTCTGTAAAGTGCTAGATATCCCCTAAGGCCTTTGCGCTCAGGCCAAGAAGTGGAGTTCACGAGGAATATGTCTTGCCAGCCATCGCCGTTGTAGTCTAGAAAAGCACAGCCTGAGCCCATAGTTTCTGGCAGGTACTTCTTGCCAAAGGCGCCACTTACATGGCGAAAGTTCAACCCAGCCTCGGCAGTCACATCAACAAAAGTCACGGGCGCAAGAGAATGCTGCGTAGTTGTAGAAGTTGATGCAGAGGCAGCAACTTCAACCGTAGCTGCACTTCTGCGCTCTTCTCGTGCCACTTCCTGAGAAATACCCTCCTGCTTACTCTTGCAAGAGGTAAGTGTGCAGATAGCGACAAGTGCAAAAGATAGAAACCTCATCTCTGTGCAATGTTATACCTTTCTTCTTTACTCCAGTTGGCTATTTTTTCGGCAGGTACAGACTTATGCTCATGAATGCTCTGGCGTTCGTTATTATCCTCTGGGTTGAGCCTCCTGAACTCCCCCGTAATCGATTGAGCTGACTCATCGGCTTTGAACCTTCGGTAGAGCTTTTCTTCACGTTCAGCTAGAGCAGTCTCTCCGAGACCACGGTAGCAGAGCATCAAGTTATAATGTGCTTGCAGGTCTTCAGGATCGATCGCCAGCGTCCGTTTAAACATTTCTACTGCTTCGCGATACTGCCGTTTGAGAAATAGCACGCGACCGGTTTCGTTTATCATAACCCGATCACGAGGAAACTTAGCTAAGGCAAGTCGGAGATGTTTTAAAGCCTCATCGTACTGTCCGTCGGCTTTTAATACTTGACCTAGGAAGAAGTGTGCTTTTGCAAGTTCGGGCTCAAGCTGCAGCGCCTTAAGAAGCATCTCTCGTGCAGCCTCAAGTCTTCCCTCCTGCAGTCTAGCACGAGCCACATTTACCCACCCATCGGCATACTCTGGATCCATC
The DNA here is from genome assembly GCA_025057015.1 of Blastocatellia bacterium. Taxonomy (GTDB): domain Bacteria; phylum Acidobacteriota; class Blastocatellia; order Chloracidobacteriales; family JADJPF01; genus JANWYG01. The sequence goes on along the minus strand of JANWYG010000022.1, from coordinate 41,223 downwards.
TGCGTTACCTTTAAGAAAGCCTCCTCGGCAGCTCTTATGTCACCTTGTAGCAGCAGACCTATACCATAGTCATTCCAGCGCTCACGAACTGACTCATCGAGATAGACTTTAGGAGCTGGTAGCGGGGAGTTTGCGTTTATTACTCTGAGTTTTACTTCACTCGACGCCATAGTCACTATCGGCAGGTCAGGTATAGACTTTAGTTTGCCGGAGACTTGCGAGGTATCTCCCGTAAATACCCAGTTACCATCGTCGTGTCCAGGAGCAACCGAGTAATTTTTCTGTTGCGGATCTCGTATACCGGCATACGCCCACTGAGTGTTCCACCAGCTAAACTTGCGATAGTTAAGCTTCGCTTTAAGAATAATCTCGTCTCCGCAGTCATTGGGCACGTTCAATCTATATCGGACAGTATCCGCAGCACCTGGAGGCACAAGTCGCACATAAGCCACCGAACGAGCTGCCCAAGCATTGCGCTTGTTGATACGATTACCATGCTCGTCTAGCATCAACGATCTATAAAAGTGCGCTCCCGGCTCTACAGGTCCCCGACCCCCATCTTCTACCATACCGCTCCAGAAGATTATTCTGCCCTTGCTATCCACTGCTTGCAGTTCTACCCAGACGTCAAAAGCGTCGACTGTACCGCCGGGAAAGAAATGTCCTACGTTGCGTGTCCTCACGACCACGTCTATCCGAACTGAGTCGCCACGCCTTACAACAGCATCTACTTTATCAAGCGGAGCAGTCACTTGCTGAGGCTCAGAAATCACCACTGCAGCAGGCGTTTCGAGCGACTCTTCGCCAACAGCAAAACTAGTGCTCATTCTTAAACTTCCCTCTTGAGAAGACAAGGCTTTATGCTCTGACTTACCGGTGCTCAAAGCGAAGATATCGATAGTCACCTGCTTGGATTGCAGAAAATCAGTTACTACTTTCAACTGCTCGGCGTCACCGTTGACGTATGGTAAAGCGGTATTTGCTCCTGGAAATCGATGCGAGCGAACCATGCCATTCTTAGCAGCCGGATCGTTAGAGGGTACAAGTGGCATATGACAGTCTATACACTTGCGTGGCTCGGGCGGGCTGTAAAACGATCTACCGCCTTCGCCAGATACGCCGCTCGCTTGCCAGTTGTCGTACTCGTTGAATCCTCGCAGCCAACGGTAGCTATTGACGGGCTTATCCAGATGTACTTTATGGCAGGCAGAGCAAAACTGTGCTGAGTCTAGACGGTAAAAAGGTCGCATAAACGCCCTTTTGTGCGGTTCAGGATCTGCTCTTAGCAGCAGGTCATGCGTAAACCTAAGTATCGGATTGTCACTTACCGCCAAATCATGCAGCGGCGGATACTCTATTTCGAAATCTCCCTGCCCCATGGTACTACGCACATGCACTATCGAATGGCAGGAGGTACACGCAAGACCAGCCTGAGCTTCTGGCGTATTTATCTGTTCTTTTATAGGCCGATCAAAGCGACCGTTGAAAAAAACAGCGTGATCATGACAACCAGCACACCACTTCGAAGGTTGCGTGCCTACTACTTCCTGCATGTACTCTATCGACTTTCTGTACCATTGGTTATTGAATGACGAGAAATGATGTGCAGAGGAGTTCCATTGCTCGTAGATATCCTTGTGGCACTCGCCACATCTGGCAGAGGTGAGGAAAAAGTTTGCCGGTATTATGCCACGGGTATTAGTGGTAGCCGAAGAAGGAAAGAACGGTGAACCAACTCCGTCTCCTTCCTCTTGCATCGACAGCGGTACTTGCTCGGGATTAACTATCCTCTTCGGAACATAGTACTTTTCTTCATAGATACGAAAGCTTATAGCGGCAAGCCCTGCAGCAAAGAGCATAAACAGCAGATACCTGCGGCCTTCCTGTTTGCGTAGAGCAAACAGCAGCAGCCCTACGACAGAAAGTACTATATGTAGGTAGAGAATCCATTTGGTCTTTGCTGAATTTCCCAAGTAAAGTAAGGCCACACCGCAGATACCTGCTACCAGAGTGACTATCCACCAACTGTCATCAAGTCTGAGGTCTTTGATTTTCTTTCTGACTACAAAGAGTAAAACAGCAAGCAGGGCTGCACCTATCAGCAAGTGCAGCAACAGGTTACTCATATAAAACATCGACGGTGTGGCAGTTGCAGCAAGATAGGCACTGTTTAACACGAAGAAAATAAACACGAAATACTTTAGTCTGTCGACAGTCATACCCCTAGCGCCTCTTAGTGGTGATCTTCAAAGCATTGGCGACAGGCAGACGCCTGAGCGAAATAGGTCATACCCCTAGCGCCTCTTAGTGGTGATCTTCAAAGCTTCCTCTATCTTATCGCACAAAGCGTCAATTTCAGCGCGCAGCTCTCTGTCCTGTTCCAGACGCTCAAGAGTCATTTCCCGCTTAATTAACTGGTCTACACGATAGAGAATGCATAGACCGTACCCTATGAAGCCGATAAACAAAAAGACGAGTGCCGCTTCCATTCTATCTTCCTCAAGTTGTCGGTGTTTGGTGACATTCTAGCAAAGAGCGAAAATCCATCAAAGGCTTCTCCGTATTGCAAGCAGTCACAGTATCTGAAATAATTCCAAGCTGTGGTTGTTAGTACGAGGATAGTTATGAACTTCAACGAGAAGTTTGACGTGATAGTCATAGGTGCGGGCCATGCTGGTTGTGAGGCAGCCAATGCATCTGCAGTTATGGGTTGTAGAACAGCTATGGTCACTCTCAATCTAGACCTCGTAGCCCAGATGTCCTGCAATCCTGCTGTAGGAGGCATAGCCAAGGGGCACTTAGTGCGCGAGATAGACGCGTTGGGGGGCCTAATGGGTAAAGTCACAGACAAAGCTGGCATACAGTTTAGGCTACTTAACCGTAGCCGCGGGCCTGCCGTACAGTCTCCACGCGCCCAGACCGACAGAGCCATCTATCGTAAAGAGATGCGCCAATTACTGGAACGAGTACCTAAGCTCTTTCTAAGGCAAGGTGAAGTAACTTCGCTGCTCGTGGAACAAGGCAGAATTATCGGCGTAGAGCTCATGGATGGAAGGCGTCTAGCTGCTAAGGCCGTAGTGATAGCCACGGGAACATTCTTAAACGGCACGATTCATATAGGTACTCGCACGTTCAGTGCAGGCCGGTCAGGAGAAATAGCCTCGATACTGCTTGGACAATCTATTCGCAGCCTCGGATTTCGAATGGGTAGGTTAAAGACCGGCACTCCACCAAGACTTGATGGACGCACTATAGATTTCTCTTTGTTTGAAGAGCAACCTGGCGATGAACCCCCTGTTCCCTTTTCATTTCGCACAAAGAAGATTACTCAAAAACAACTTTCTTGCTACATAGCCTACACCGACGAGCGTGTACACGAAGTGATACGACGAAACATAGACCGTTCTCCGCTCTACAGCGGGCAAATACAGTCGATAGGGCCGCGCTACTGTCCTTCCATAGAAGACAAAGTGGTCAAGTTCTCTGACAAACCTCGTCACCAACTTTTCCTCGAACCGGAAGGCTATGATACGAACGAAGTCTACCTGAACGGCTTCTCCACAAGCTTGCCGCTAGACGTACAAGAACAAGCGGTAAGAGCCATACCAGGTCTAGAGCACGTCGAGATGATACGCCCTGGATACGCTATAGAGTACGACATGGTTGACCCTACAGAACTGAAGTCTTCTCTAGAGACTAAGCGAGTCCGAGGCCTATTTCATGCTGGGCAGATCAACGGCACCACTGGGTATGAAGAAGCTGCCTGTCAGGGACTGATCGCCGGCATCAATGCAGCTCTGTTTTGTCTCGATAGAGAACCACTAGTCCTTCCTAGAGTATCGAGCTACATAGGAGTTTTAATAGACGACTTAGTATCGCGGGGTGTAGACGAGCCTTACAGAATGTTTACCTCGCGATCAGAAATGCGGTTACTTCTGAGGATAGATAACGCCGACGAGAGGCTCACACCTATAGGCAGAAAACTAGGTCTTGTTTCAGATGAGGCATACTCTGCATTTTTAGCCAAGCAAGATCGCATAAAAGAACTCAAGCGACTGATGCAACGGCACAAGGCCGTGCTCGGCCACAGTAGCACAGATGCCTTTTGCGAGGTTCTCGGCATCAAACTGACCGAATCCACTTACCTTTCACAGCTAGCTAAGCGCCCGGAAGTTGCTCCAGAACACCTGAGGATGCTCCTACCTCGGGAGGTAGCAGACAACTGCGATCCGGACGAATTGTCCGTAGCTGTAAACGACCTGAAGTATGCCGGATATGTAGACGCAAGCCGAGTACAAGCCGAGAGAGTTTTGCGAGCTCAGTCAAAGAAGATCCCGGCTGATTTAGACTATGCCGACTTGCCGGGTCTTTCACGCGAGATGGTAGAGAAACTTTCACGTATTCGTCCTGAAACTCTCGGACAAGCAGCACGGATTCCAGGTGTGACGCCTGCCGCTATTGCCATAATAAACTTACAGATAGAGCTAATGCGCCGCTAGATGAAAGACTATCTGCGACAACTGCTTGCTGGACAAAGGATAAACCTAGACGAGGGCCAAATAGACCTTCTTGAAAAACACTACCAGCTAGTTCTCAAATGGAACTCTGCCACATCGCTTACGACCATAACTTCGCCGAAGGATGCGGCCTTACTACATTACTTCGAGTCAATCTTTGCTTCTACGTTTGTATTCTCAGCCGCTACTTCCTTAGTTGACATAGGTAGCGGGGCAGGTTTCCCTGGCGTGCCTATGGCCATAGCCCTTCCCAAGATACAAGTAACAGTGGTCGACTCTGACAGGAAGAAGGTCGAGTTTTTAAAAGAATGCCGCCGCCGATTAGGACTAAAGAACCTCCATGTCGTCAGGTCTAGATTTCAAGATCTCGAGCAAAGCTACGAAGTATACACTTGTCGAGCCATCGAGAAATTTCGTCAACGCGTCGAGCAGATACTTGAACTAGCTTCGCAAGCAGAGCAGGTAATGCTTTTTCTAAGCACAGATGCAGCCAAGAGCATCTCTTCGGAAAGATTAGCCAAAAGGATCCAAGCCGTACCGTATTGCCGTAACAGGGCCATCTTGCTGCTTGAAAAACACCAAGATGTTCCACGTGGAACAGAAGGTGTTGCCCAAGAATGTTCCACGTAGAACAATAGACTTCCAGCAGGAGGTATGGTATTTTTTCGACCTAAAAGCCCAAGCTGAGTGAGGCCCGACATGGGTAAGATCATAGCGATTGCCAATCAAAAAGGTGGCGTCGGAAAGACGACCACAGCAATTAACCTGGCAGCATGCCTTGCAGTAACAAATAAGCGCACGCTGCTAGTAGATATAGATCCGCAGGCAAATTCTACTTCTGGCCTCGGGGTGCACCGCGAGCAGTTAAGACGAAGCTTCTACCACACCCTCATACTGGGCGATGACATAAAGAGCATCATTCGAGAGACAGAACTAAGCAAGCTACATCTAGCTCCATCAGACCGCAATCTCGCCGGAGCCGAAATAGAACTGATAGAATTCGAAAGAAGAGAGCTGCGGCTAAGAGAAATACTCCAGCCGGTTAAAGCCGACTATGATTTCCTCATAATAGACTGTCCTCCATCGTTAGGATTGCTTACCGTAAACGCTCTTGCAGCTGCAGACTCAGTGTTGGTGCCAGTGCAGTGTGAGTACTTTGCCCTAGAAGGAGTTTCAGCCATATGGGACACCCTCGTAAGAGTCAGAAGGACGTTAAATCCTAATCTCTCCGTAGAAGGATTTCTGCTAACCATGTACGACGAGCGGACTAAACTCTCGGCACAAGTGATGTCGGACCTCAGGGACTTCCTAGGCGGACAAGTGTTCGAGACAGCTATACCGAGAAATGTCAAGCTCGCAGAAGCTCCGAGCCACGGAAAACCGATAATACTTTACGACATTAAATCTAAAGGCGCAGATAGCTACTTGCGCCTCGCAAAAGAGGTGATCGGAAATGGTAAAAAGGGCCTTAGGTAAGGGATTAGCAGCTCTGCTCCCCGAACTAAGCACTACGGAAGAGTTACTAGAGCTAGATTTGAGTCTCCTAGAGGCAAATCAGTCACAGCCCCGCTCCAGATTCGACGAAAAGAAAATACAAGAACTAGCTGAGTCGATAAAGGAAAACGGCTTGGTACAACCCATAGTAGTAAGAAAAATAGACGACGGCAGATACCAGATAGTCGCCGGCGAGCGTCGCTGGCGCGCCGCTAAACTCGCAGGTCTGCAGAAAATCCCTGCCGTAGTGCGTACAGTACCAGATGACAAGCTGTTAGAACTTGCCCTAGTAGAGAATATAGCCAGAGAAGAGCTAAACCCTATAGAAGAAGCTCTGGCTTATCAACGCCTGATCGAACAGCACAAACTCACTCAGGAGCAGGTTGCTTGCAAAGTTGGAAAAGATAGATCCTCGGTAGCCAACTCCTTGCGGTTGCTTAAACTACCGACAGAGATACACTCTCTGATAGTAGATGGCCTTGTCTCAACAGGACACGCAAAAGTCCTGCTTAGTATAAGCGACAAAACTATTCAGCTTAGTCTTGCACACCGAATAGCATCCGAAGGCCTCTCCGTAAGAGACGTCGAACGACTCGTAGAACGCCTGCGCAAACCAAAGAAAGAATATGAAGAAATTATAGATCCAAACGTGAGGGCAGCCGAACAGCGATTACAGAAATACCTAGGAACTAAAGTAAGGATATTACGCTCTGGCAAAGGTGGAAAAATTCAAATAGACTTCCACACCGAAGAAGAGCTCATCAGGATCTACGACCTACTGATCGCAAATAACAGAAGTAGCAATAAAGTCTAGATTTGTAAGCGTGTTTGGGGTAGAATTTGGAAAAAGAGTACTTGCCCTCCCTCAAAAATCTCAAGCGAGGAACACTACGTTGATAAGCATTACAGAACGGCTGCGAACTACTTTTAGCCGGTTGGTACTTGAATGGGGAACGAGCCAAAGATACGAAGTTTCCATCCCGGTAAGCTTTCGAATAATTGACACTGGACGCGCCCGACGGATGTCAAGATTTTTGAGCGGCATAACTCAAGATATAAGCGAGACGGGCCTAGCTCTGCTAACTGACACTATAAGCGCCGACGGACTGCACGCTTACTTTAGCAGCGACATGATGGACAAAAATCTCCTACAAGTGCTGCTGCATGTTCCAGAAGGAGATATCTCACTTCTAGGCCAGACGTGTAGATATCTGAGCATAGACAGGTCAGACTATAATTACTTGCTCGGCGTCAAAATGATAAACATGTCTGCTGCTGACAGGGCTAGATTTAACAAGCTGTTGCTTGACTCAAAGAAGAAGCTATAAATCTTCTTCGCTGTAGGTAAATGTTGGCTTCTCTCCAAAGATCATATTGTCTATTAGCCGTGTGCTTCCTATGTAAACCGCAACTGCTGCCATAACTTTGCGATCTTCCTCCAACACGTACACATCTTCTAGAGTCTCCGGATCTACCAGCGCAACGTAATCTATCCTCGCAAGCGGTTCAGCTTCTATAACCTGTTGCATAGCAGCAATTATCCTCGCAGCTTCCGTTTCCCCTTCTTCAAACAACTGTTTGCCCTTATTCAAAGCCCTAAACAGCACGGTAGCCGCTGAGCGTTCTTCTTTGTTCAAATATATGTTGCGCGAGGAAAGTGCCAGGCCATCCGAGTCCCTAACTATTGGGCAAACTACCATCTCCGTATCGACGCACAAATCACGTATCATCCTCTTTATGATTACAGCCTGCTGCCCGTCCTTCTGCCCGAAGAAACAAAAGTTAGGACGAACTATGTTTAACAACTTCATCACTACAGTGGTCACACCTCGAAAATGACCCGGCCGAGATAAACCACATAGCTTGTCGCTTAGATCCTCTACTAGCACATACGTAGAATAATCTTTTGGATAAACCTCATCCCTGTTTGGTGCAAACAGGTAATCTACCCCACGATCTGTCACAAGTTCTGCATCTTTAGCTAAGTCGCGCGGGTACTTGTCAAAATCCTCTCCCTTGCCAAACTGTATGGGATTGACGAAGATTGAGACTACAACTACATCCGACATGGTGCGAGCGCGACTTATAAGACTCAGGTGCCCTTCATGCAATGCTCCCATGGTAGGGACGAAACCTATCTTCTTACCCTCTTTGCGAAGCCTGCGCGATATGGCCTGCATTCTCGGTATGCGGTTTACTATCTCCATTTACTTCTCCAGCTGCTCTCTCACTTCAGCAGAGAGATGATAAGACTCCTCTTCAGAAGGAAATCTCCCGCTTCTTACGTCATCTACGTATGCCGTAAGTGCTTTTGAGATGATATCTCTTAACTGCACGTATCTACGCACAAATTTCGGCTGATGACCAAAACTGAGACCAAGAAGGTCATGATAGACTAAGATCTGACCGTCACACTTACTGCCAGCTCCTATACCTATGGTCGGGATCGAGACCCGCTCGGTAATCATACCCGCTATCTCGGCCGGCATTCCTTCCAAAACTATACTAAAAGCACCCGCTTGTTGCAGCGCAAGCGCATCCTCTATAAGCTTGTGCGCTGCTGCTGCCGTGCGACCCTGCACACGATAGCCACCCATCTGATGTAAAGATTGCGGAGTCAGACCTATATGCCCCATCACTGGTATCCCAGCTTCGCAAAGCTCTTCTACAAGCGATGCACGTCGAGCACCACCTTCAAGCTTGACTGCCTCTACACCACCTTCTTTGAGAAACCTTACAGCAGATCTGAGCGCCTGCTTTCTCCCACTATGATATGTCCCAAAAGGCATATCTCCCACGACAAGAGCGCGCTTTACCGCCCTAGTCACTCCCCTTGCAAGTAACAACATCTCATCGAGTGTCACGGGCAGAGTGTTATCATACCCGAAGACTACATTCGCTGCAGAATCCCCAACAAGTACTATGTCTACACCAGCTTCGTCTACAAGCCTCGCAGAGGGATAGTCATATGCCGTGATCGCAACTATCTTCTTACCCTTACTCTCGCGTATGAGGCGCGTAGTAACCTTTCCCTCAGCACTACCAAGATGACTCATTTCCCCTCTCCTAAAGCCTATATTTAACCACCCGTGGACTAAGCGGTAAAGTGAATAAGATTTGTTCGAAACTCCTACCTAACACCGGATGTATGCCATGCGGGCAAACATCTACTACCGGCACCATAACAAACCTGCGCAGATGCATTCTAGGATGAGGTATTTCTAGCTCTGCTTGCCTATCACTTATTACCACATCACCATAAACCAACAAATCCAGATCTATCGTCCTAGGACCCTTTGGAACAGACCTACTTCTTCCAAGGCGACTCTCTAGTTCTAGAAGCATCAACAACAACTTTTCAGGCGAAGGCATCCTCCCACCTATGAGGGCTGCCATGTTTAAAAAACTAGGTTGATCGATATAGTCTACCGGCTCAGTCTCGTATATAGCAGAAAGTCGCTCTATCTTAAGTCCTAGGGCCATCATTTCGCTGATGGCAGCCAGCAAATACCCTGCCCGATCGCCACAGTTTGACCCAAGTCCTACTATAGCTTGCCTCTTCAACTTCGTCACTTCACTTTTAGTTGCCCATGCCAAACGAAAATAGCTTATAATTTGTAAACTATCAATAAAACCGCCTCAATAAACCTTTCACATATGACTCGCAAGGTGTTGATAGCCGATGACAACCCGCAAACGTTGGGAAGCCTTGCAGGGCTGTTTTCTAGCCTAGGATACCTAGTACGCACAGTGGCTAACGGAGACGCTGTCCTACAAGAAACTCACACCTTCAAGCCTCACCTGATAGTTCTCGACCTGTTTATGCCGGGAAGAACCGGCTATGAAATATGTAGCTTGCTGAGAAAATCCTCAGAATATCTGCAGACTCCTATCATACTAACCTTTAGCGAGGACGAGCCTTTCGATCCGGCACGAGCAAAACGCTCCGGTGCCTCGCGCTGTATTCCTAAGCTCATCGATAGGAACACTCTAGCCGCCGTACTCGATACCTTGGCCATAGTAGATAAAGTTGATGAGCCAACCGTCATCGATGAAATAGAGCCGCTCGATGAAGAAGACCAAAAGCTACCAAAAATACTTGCCTGCACTGTGAGTGTCAACAGTCTGACAGGTACGCATTATGTTTTTCAAATAGCAGTAGAATCCACTCCTGCCACATCGGACCTAGAAAGCGATCCTCTAGGTGTATTCAGTAACCAGCATTACACGCAAACCTGTAAAGAGTGCGGGCACGCCATCAGCCCGGAAGATTTAGTCTGTCTTGGATGTGGCTCGCCTATCTCTAGCCTGGCCGCTCAAACTTCCGATTGGGTGATATGCAAAATCTGTGGCAAGTTCACTGACAAAAACGACCTCTTCTGCGTGATTTGCGGCAATGCAAGGTAGAGCTCCAACAGCTTGCTAAGCTGCCTGCAATCCCCTCTAGGCTTGTCCAAGCCTAGTTACTGCTCCTACTTGACGCTACTCGCCTCCGGCCGAGATACTTCTTAGGCCACACTTACATAGCAAACGGTCCCAAATGAGGCCCAGGATTGTTGAGCGCCGTCTTAAGAGCAAGCTCCAAGCAGTTTCGGATCTGTTCCGGAATAATGACGGCATCTACGAATCCCCGCGCTGCAGCAAAGCGAGCGTCTAGTTGATGCTCATAGTCGGCTCGGACGCTCTCCATAGCCGATTTAAGCTCTTGGTCCGGCTCCTTGCCTTCGCGCTTTAGCTTTTCTAGCTGTGCACTAAACAGCGCCATCACTGCAGATTCACCTTCCATTACGCCCATTCTGCCGGTGGGTAAGGTGAAAATAAAGTCAGGATCAAAACCCTGTCCGGCCATAGCATAGTACCCCGCACCGGAAGCATGGTTTACCGTAAGCACTAACTTCGGTACAGTAGCCGTAGCCATAGCCTCGACAAAGCGAGCTCCAGCACGGATTATCCCGGATTGCTCAGCCTCGACGCCCACCATGAAACCCGAGACGTCTTGAATAAACAAAAGCGGCGTTCCTTGCCTGTTACAGGTCTCTATAAAGTACGCCACTTTCTCCGCGCTATCAGTGTAGATTATTCCCCCGAACTTCGTTGGTTTACCCTTAGCTCCTTTAATTAGTCCTCTTTGATTAGCTATGACACCAATGGCTAGGCCGGCTATATAAGCGTGCCCTGTGATTACCTCTTTGGCGTAATCTGCCTGAAACTCTATCAGGCTACCTTCATCAAGTATGCAGTCTAGTACAGCCCGCATGTCATATGGCAGGCGATGATCTTCAGGCACTATTTCATAGATGTCGGTCTCGGGACGGGCTGGCTGCTTCGGAGGACAAACTCCAGTCTTAGGCACGGGCTTTGGTGGCAACAGCGAAACCAGATCGCGAAGCTTGGCTATAGCTGCCGCGTCGTTTGGTACTCGATAGTGGGCTACTCCGCTTATCTCATTGTGCATTGTGGCACCACCTAAGCTCTCTGAGTCTACGGTTTGCCCAGTAGCTCCTTTAACCAGATTCGGTCCGCCCAAACCCATAAAGCTTGTCTTCTCAACCATGATGATCGAGTCGCTCAAAGCCGGAAGATATGCTCCACCGGCAACACACTGACCCATTACCGCTGCTAGTTGAGGCACTTTCAGGTAGCGACGCATCACAGAATTGTAGAAAAATATCCTCGCCGCTCCATACTGACCAGGAAAGACTCCTCCTTGGTATGGCAAATTAACTCCGGCCGAGTCAACAAGATAGATTATCGGGACGCGACAACGCATGGCAATCTCTTGTGCTCTTAGGATCTTTTTTATCGTCTCAGGCCACCACGAGCCAGCCTTAACCGTAGGATCGTTTGCCACGACAACGCACTCTCTACCACAGATAGTCCCGATACCCGTAACTACGCCTGCCGCAGGAGCTTGCCCATCGTACTGGTCATATGCTACAAGTAGGCCTATTTCCTGAAAATAGCTGTCTGCATCGAACAAAGCCTGAACTCGCTCGCGCACACTCATCCTACCCTGCGCGCGCAAACGCTCTATCTTATCAACTCCTCCGCCCAGCTTTAGACGTTCTTCCAGCTCACGAAGCTCTCCTACTAAACGTCTCATTCAAACCTACTCTCCCGATCGTTGGTCCAAAAACGGCGCAACTTCAGCAGGGCTAAGCAAGCGATAAGCGCCTACGGCGAGCCCTTGACAAGTCAGATGCCCTATCCGCACCCGCCGAAGTTTCACTACAGAGTGTCCAACTGCGTCGAACATTCTTCTTATTTGATTGTTCCTACCCTCATAGAGCGTGACTTGATACCAAGCATTCCCAGCATCAGTAATTTTCATCTGACGGATGCTTACCGGCAGTGTCCTCCTGCCGTCTATAACTATCCCATTGCGCAACCTGCTGAGTGCCTGTTCAGGTACCTCACCTTTGACCTTCACTTCATACACTTTCTCCACCTGCGCAGCAGCAGAAGTAACAACCCTAGTAAGTTCTCCGTCGTTAGTCAGCAAGATTATTCCCTCGCTGTTGAAGTCCAGTCGACCAACAGGGTGCAAGTGCCGTAAATTTGCAGGCAACAAGTCGATCACCAGAGGACGATTCTTTGGATCACTCCGACTTGAAAGATAGCCCTTGGGTTTATTTAACAGCACATACTGTTTCTTCAATCCCGCCAGCTTAGGATTGATCAGTTTGCCTTTGACTTTGATATGGTCCTGCTCCGGATCGGCTTTCGTACCAAGTTCAGTCACTACGTGCCCGTTTACCGTCACCTCGCCCGCCAGTATCATCTGCTCAGCTTTGCGCCGAGAAGCCATACCAGCAGCAGCTATCAGCTTTTGTAGACGTTGTTGCATATTAGCTTGACACCAACTCTTCAAATTCCTCTATGCTCGGAAGCTCTGAGAGATCTTTCAGTCCAAACTGTATCAAAAACTCCCTTGAAGTGCCGTACATTATCGGCCTACCTACACATTCCTTTCTGCCTTTAGGAACTATGAGCCGCTTATCAAGCAGCGTCTTTATTGCAGATGACGAGGAAACACCTCGAAGCTCAAGTATCTCCGGTATAGTGATAGGCTGTTTGTAAGCTATTATGGCAAGAGTTTCTAGTGCTGCAGGGCTCAGTCTGGCAGACGGTTTTTTCTTCAGATAGCTACGTAGGTATTCATGATACTCAGGTCGAGTTGAAATTCGCCAACCACCGGCTATCTCACACACTTCAAGACCACTTCCACGAGCATCATAGTCGCCTGCTAACTCATTTAGGGCAGCAAGGATCTGCTCACGTGACACTTGCGGCAGCACTGCCTCCAGTTGCTCTAGCCTAATAGGTTCATTTGAGACAAAGACTAACACCTCAACTATCGACTTGAGTTTGCTCAGCTCCATCTCTAACGCTTCAGAGCATAGATGACACCAAAATGTACTTCTTGCAACAAAGCTATCACATCTTCTTTTGCTAGTTCAAGCACGGCAAGTAACGTCACTACGAGCTCTCGCTTGCTACTACAAGCATCAAAAAGTTGGGTTAAGTTGACTCGGTCAGTGCTAACAAACATAGTTTTTATCTGCTCGATTTTCTGCTCGAGACTCATTTCTTCTAGAGCTATTTCAATCACAGGCGACGTTTTCCTTCTATCTAACACCCTCTTGAATGCCTCTATCAAGTCAATTACCGTAGCTGCCACTTCAGTATTCTTTTCATCATTCTCAAGGGAAGCACGAGTGAAGACTTCCTGTTGCACAACAGACCGAAGAAGGAGCATCTCAGCGGCTGCTTTGAACTTCTTGTGCTCAGAAAGTTGTTGTACCAGTTCGGAACGAGGATCGGGCTCTTCAGCCTTACCTTCTTTGGTTGTTGGAAGCAACATCTTCGACTTGATGTGTATGAGCGTTGCCGCCATCAGCAAAAACTCACCTGCAGCTTCCATGTCCAAATCCTGCAGCAGGCGAATATGTTCAAGGTACTGCTCAGTGACATGCGATATAGGTATATCGCAGATGTCTATCTTGTCCTTTTGTATGAGGTAGAGCAGTAAGTCAAGCGGTCCTTCGAAAACGTCGAGTTTTATCTGGTATGCTACTTCGCTCACCACCGTTCCCTAGGCAAGTAGCAAAAACATCACGAGATACACCACAGGTTGAAGCAAGCTTCTCAGCACACCGGTATAAATAAGCAGCAGCAAGACGAGAAATCCATAAGGCCTTGTAGTCTCATAAGCTTCCATCAGGCGAGTCGAAACTAAACTCAGCACGCTAGAAAGCACGTGGCTACCATCCAATGGCGGAATGGGCAGCATATTGAAGACTGCTAGCATCACGTTCACCATTACAGCTATGGACAGCAAAGTAAGAACTGGCTTTTCAAACGCACCTAGATGATTGCTGCCTATGAAGGAGATTAGCCTGACTATAGCCGCTGCCACTATAGCTATCAACAGGTTAGCTGCTGGTCCTGCAGCTGAAACCAGTATGTTTGCTTTTACTTTGTCACGCCACAAGTTTGGATTGACCGGAACAGGCTTTGCCCAGCCTATTATCGATACTCCGGTGAACGCACCTATTAGTGGCAACAAGATCGTTCCTATGGGATCTATATGCACCATTGGGTTGAGCGAGATTCTTCCCAGGTATCTACCAGTAGAATCCCCAAACAAGTCTGAGGTCCAAGCATGTGCGGCCTCATGTAACGTTAGAGAAAAAAGGAAGACCACAAAACTGAGTATTATTTCTGCCACATCTGACAAAGATGGTTCTCCTTTCGAAGCTAGCACACTGGGGTGCGTAGATAATTATATCACGACAGACACAGCTTCTTTAGAGCGAACCTAATATCCCGCGGATATCGCACTTGAGTCTGAAGACCTCTCGCGTAGAAGCCAAAATCATGTTGCCACGGTTATCAAACGCAAGCCCTACGAGCGAATTTCCAGCAACTACGATGGTTGCCTCCCCATAAGGCGTAAGCCGATAGACTCCCCTACGACCACGATAGCTTGCCACCACATAGAGGTTCCCGTCCTCATCAAAGGCAAGCCCTTGAGGACGACCAAAACCAGTGAAGAACTTCGACACCTTTCCGTTCTGATCTATTCGAACTATGCTGTCAAAAGAAGAAGTCGTAGGGCCAGCAACATATAGATTACCATCTCTATCAAAAGCTAGATGATAGGCTGAAACGCTAGGCTCTAGGCTAGCAAACTTGCTAACCTTTTTGCTGCTACGGTCTATGACAAATATAGTGCCTTGCCTGTCGCCCACATAGAGATTATCTTCAGAATCAAATGCTATACCTGTAGCGACTCCTAGATTACGGGCATATGGTTCAACGTCTTTGAGGGGCGATATTTTGTAAACACATCCATCATGCCTGCTGGAAATATACATAATCCCTTCACTGTCAAAGGCGATAGCAGTAGGGTTTACCAAGTCGCCCAAGAAGGGATTCAGCATTCCGTCTGCTGAAATTTTCCAGACTGAAACTGGCACCTTCTGTCCCATTTGTCCTGAAAGCGTCACGTATATGCTCCCGGTATCATAGTCAATAGCAGGATTACTTACCGGATGAAGATTCTCTGCAAGCCTTTCAGCAACAACAAAAGGATGAACATTGCTTTTTTTGTCACCTACGGCAAGCTGTATTCCAGACTGCCCTTTCGCAGCCGGTACAAAGGGCACAGAAGCTATGACCCGCTCTTGCGAAGCCCCTATTATCCTGCCGGACACAGATCCAAAGTAGACTGCACACCTTGAGAAGGAAGAAGTATCAAAGTCACTGCAGGTGATTATCACCTCTCCTCCTGGAACAGCCTTTTCTGGCAAAACACTGAGTATTTGCGGAGATAACATCCAAACTCCTTCCGCTATTCCTACAAGAAGTATGTCATATTTTCTCGTGAAAATAGACTTCTGTCTTGCCCCAGCTAAAATAAAACTCTTCGCTATATATCAATCTATACGCCGGACTAGGAAACGCTTCCGAGAGCGTGATTAACCTAGTGCCAGCTTTTGCACGCTCTAAGCAAGTAACTATCCTCTGCATCTGCTCGTCGTCAAAAGTCGTACTTGCTAGATAAACCACCGTAGCAGCATCCAACATCTCGTCTGGCAGGTTTCTTATATCTGCTTCAATAAACTCAACCTTCGTGTCCGCCAACCAACCGACTAGTTTGCGCCCACGCTCTACGAATGAAGGCAGTATATCAATACCTACGGCACTCATCCCGAAGCAGTAGTATGAAGTAAGTACGACCAGACCGCGTCCACAACCTAAGTCCAACAAGACATCCTTAGCCGACGGCGATATCCTTTCCAGGATTTTCTTCACCGTAAGGCAAGGAGTCTCGCCGTAAATCAGATTCTCCTGAGCTAGCCCTACTTTAGACGCTTCTCTCATCGCCAGCCTATAAGGTCCCTCAGGTAGATACAGCAGCAACAGTTTAAGCCTTAGCTTCCACCACCACCAGTGCCCAGCAAAGGTACAGACTTCAAGAACCAGCAGCCAAGCGTTGTAGATAGGATTAGTGATAGCGAAGAACAAAAGCTCTAAGAGCCTCATCTTGCTAGGCTAGAAGAAATCTGCCGTGCCAATGCTTTTATCTTCATCCGCAATTTGCCTTCGTCTATACGAAGAACGCGACGAGCTGACATTACCACCTGACCGTTAATTATACTCGTATGCACATCCGAAGCCTTAGCAGCATAAACAAGGTGCGAATAGATGTTGTAGACGGGTTGCATAGACATCCTGCTGAGGTCTACAAGTATGACATCTGCGCGCTTACCTTTTTCCAGTGAACCTATTTCGTCAGCCATATGTATAGCTCTTGCACCACCAATCGTAGCCATAGTCAACGCATCACGAGCGCTTAGCGCTGTAGGATCGGCGTTATGCAGTTTGTGAAGTTTTGCCGCTGTATCCATCTCTTCAAAAAGGTTCAGGTCATTATTCGAAGCCGCTCCGTCCGTACCAAGACCTACAGCAAGGCCAGCCTTGAGCATTTTTGCCACAGGTGCCACTCCCGAAGCTAGCTTCATATTGCTTTGCGGATTATGAGCTACTCCAACGCCACGCCGAGCAAGCAGAGCTATTTCGTCGTCATTAGCTACTACTACATGTGCCGCTATCAGCCTATTGCTGGTAAGTCCCAGCTTATCCAGATGAGCTATTGGACGTGCACCATAGCGCTTGAGTATTTCTTGGACTTCTTTGTCCGTCTCGGCTAGGTGTATCAATACAGGCACGTCTTTCCGTTGGGCGAACTCTCTGACCTTGACTAAAACTTCCGGACTGACGGTATATGGAGCATGCGGCGCTATTGCGGGAGTTATTAGCGGATGTCCCTTCCACTTGTCCACAAACCGCTCTGTGTAGGCTATAGCCTCTTCAGGAGTTTTATTATCAGGAGCGGGAAAATCTAGTATCGTCTCCCCGAGAATAGCACGCATTCCCGCGGCCGCAGTAGCTTCAGCACAAGCATCCTCGAAGTAGTACATGTCAACGTAGGTAGTGATTCCAGACTGTATCATCTCGTAGCAGCCAGCGAGAGCACCCCAGTAGCACATTTCGCTAGAGACATTCTTCGCTTCGGCAGGAAAAATGTACTTTTCGAGCCACTCTTGTAGGAGCATATCGTCAGCTATGCCGCGAAAGACTACCATCGGCGCGTGGGTATGCGAGTTGATTAAGCCAGGTAGGACAGCCTTGCCACTTGCGTCAATTACGCGTCTTGGCGAGTACTTTCTGAGTAGCTCAGCTTTGCTCCCCACGTCAACTATCCGCTCGCCACGTATAGCTAAATATCCGTCTTCTATCACGCGATAGTCGCTGTCCATGGTGACGAGCGTACCACCTATGACGGCTAGATCGATAACTTCGACTGACTTTTTTGCAAGCAGCGGCTTTGGGTGCCAGCAGAAACAGATTGAAAGCAAAAAAGCAAAGAGCCACCTTATAGTTTTCATAGTAGCCTAGATGTCAAGATTACGTACATCGAGAGCGAAGTCCTCTATAAACTTACGTCTCGGCTCCACCGCGTCACCCATCAGCACCGTAAAGATCTCATCCGTCTCTACGACGTCCTCTATACGTACCTGTAGCAAGGTACGCTTCTCTGGATTCATAGTAGTCTCCCACAGCTGCTCTGGGTTCATTTCTCCAAGCCCTTTGTAGCGCTGTATCTGAACATCCTTTTTTGCGGTGCTGAGTACATGCTCATACAGCTGGTCTAGCGAGAGAACCGTCGTTCTCGTACCGCTTGCGGTTACCTCGAACGGCGGTCTTAAAAAAGACAGTTCTTGATAGAGTTTTACAGCGTTGTCAAACTCTGGATGAGTAGCAAGGTCCCAGTCTATAAGCGTGTTAGCAGCAAACTTGCCCTCAGCATAAACTAGAAGCTCGTAAAAACCTCGTTCATCTTCCTGCTTGAGTTCGGTGCGAAAACCTGCCGATTGGATAGCATTTCTAACTTCTGAAAAGAGGTCAGCATTTGTGAAGACTTCGTGCAGGTCATAAGCACGCTGGCTGTCACTAAACCTTGAAAATAGTTCAAGCAGAATTTCCATCAGCTTCCTATCGTGCAGACGCCGCTCAAGCCGGTTGCAGTATGAAGCTAGCTCGGCGTATTTTTCCAAAACCCTCGCTAGTTCATCTCCTCGCACTATCCTGTCGTCGGCAGAAAACTTGACATCTTCTACGGCCCTCTCCAGGAGGTATCTGTTAAGCTCTCTCTCGTTCTTTATGTACTTTTCCGTCTTACCTTTCTTGACTTTAAAAAGCGGTGGTTGTGCTATATAAACATGCCCACGCTCTATCAGTTCCGGCATTTGTCTGTAGAAGAAAGTAAGAAGCAGCGTTCTGATGTGACTACCATCGACATCGGCGTCCGTCATGATGATTATCTTGTGATAGCGAAGCTTGCTTATGTCGAAATCTTCTTTGCCGATACCAGTGCCAAGAGCAACTATCATAGCGCTTATCTCGCCGTGACTTAGCATCTTATCGTATCTGGCTTTCTCGACATTGAGTATCTTCCCTTTAAGAGGAAGCACCGCCTGAAAGCGCCTATCTCGCCCTTGTTTTGCACTGCCACCAGCGCTATCTCCTTCTACTATGTAGAGTTCACAAAGCTGCGGATCACGCTCAGAACAATCTGCTAATTTACCGGGAAGGCTGCTACCATCGAGCAAGCTCTTGCGTCTGACTAGTTCTCTTGCCTTCCTTGCCGCCTCACGAGCCCGAGCTGCCTCTACGGCCTTAGTTATTATTTTCCTCGCTACGGCAGGGTTCTCCTCGAAATAAGCCGATAGCTGCTCGTTAAGAAACGACTGCACCTGACCGCTTATGTCGCTGTTGAGTTTTCCTTTCGTCTGACCTTCGAACTGCGGCTGCGGCAATTTCACACTGATTACCGCAACTAATCCTTCTCTGATATCGTCACCGGTAAGATTGCCTAAATTCTTAAGCAGCCCTTCGTTCTGTGCATAGGTGTTGATAGTACGCGTCAAGGCAGCCCGAAAGCCTGAAAGATGTGTCCCTCCGTCCTTAGTATTTATGTTGTTTGCAAACGAGAATACCGTCTCAGTGTAACCGTCATTGTACTGAATAGCCACTTCTATAGCTAGAGCATCGGAACCCTGAGGAAGTTTTTCGAAATACATAGGCTCGGGATGAAGCGTGTTTTTGTTTTTGTTTAGGTGTTTTACAAACTCGGCTATTCCCCCTTTGTAGTAAAACTGATGAAAGCCCTCAGGGTCAGTACGCTCGTCTTTAATGGTTATATTTAATCCTTTGTTGAGAAAGGACTTCTCGCGCAGGCGTTGAGACAGCGTGTCAAAATTAAACTCCGTAGTAGTAAATATCTCAGGATCTGGCTTAAAAGTGATCTTCGTTCCGGTACGTCTTGTTACGCCTGTCTTCTGTAGGGGAGTAACAGGTATCCCCCGCTCATATTTTTGCTCATAGACGTACCCGCCACGCCTTATTTCAAGTTTCAGCCATTCCGACAAAAAGTTCACTACGCTTGCCCCTACACCATGCAAACCTCCTGAGACTTTATAAGCGCTGTCGCCGAATTTGCCACCTGCATGCAGCTCTGTCATCACAACCTCGGCAGAGGAGCGCTTCTTCTCATCCTTAGGATGTATGTCTACCGGTATGCCACGACCGTCATCAGTCACAGTCACCGAATTGTCGACGTGTATTACCACCTCTATGTTTTTACAAAAACCAGCCAGCGCTTCGTCAACGCTGTTATCAACTATCTCGTAGACGAGGTGGTGCAGGCCCATCTCATCAGAAGAGCCTATATACATTGCCGGACGCTTACGTACTGCATCTCTCCCAGAAAGTATCTGGATCTTTTCTCCGGTATACTCGTCTGCGGTATACCCTTTGTCTTTTGTTTCAACTATACTAAGTGTGTTGTCCATAGCTCACTTTCTCTAAAGATGCTTCCTCTGGTTCAGTAGCAGGCAGTAAAGAGTTCTTCTCTTGCAGGGCATTTAGTACTCGCCCCTGCAAAACAGTCATACACCTAGCCCTCTTGCGATACATCTCAGCAAGGGTATACTTCGAAGTAGAAGCGAAAATCTGCATTTTACCTTCGACGTGCTCAAGTAGGAGACGAATGCGCCGCAGGTCAAGCTCGGCATCTATATCGTCTATGAGGAAAACAGGATATTCTCCAAAACGAGAACTATAGACCGAAATTTGCGCCAGATCAAGTGTCAGCAGAGCGCTACGCTGCTCACCTGCGCTCGCAAAGCGGCTAGCTTCAAGCCCGTCTACAAATATCTCAAGCTCATCCCTGTGCGGCCCTATCAGTGCATGCCCAGAAGCAAGCTCGCTTTCTAGACGTAGCTCCAGCTGCTGCCTAAGAAATGTAGCATACTCAGCCTCATCGGCTTCATCAGTTAAACCTTGCGACTGCAGCGAGGGCTTATAGCGAACATCCACAGGGCGAGCGTCAAACAGTCTTTTTTCTAGTGCTTGGCGCAAGTTTTCCGTATATTTCTTCCGCATCGAGTAGATCTGTGCTGCATATGCTACTAGCTGCTCGTTCCAAATCTCTATTTGTTCGATAAGACGGTTCCTTGCTAATGACGTCTTAAGAAGAGCGTTCTTCTGCTTTATGACGTTGTTATAAGCTGCCAAAATAGACAGATAAGAAGGATAAAGAGTCACTATCCCGCGGTCGAGGAAGCGCCTTCGCTCTGAAGGTTCACCTCTAACTATTCCCATTTCTTGAGAAGAGAAAGCAACCACACTCAAGTTGCCTAGGTAATTCTCTAGGCTCTCGCGCTTAGAATTAACAAAAATACTCTTCCCGCCACCATCTATCTGTATCTGAAGCTGCTTTGTAATCCGGCCACAGCCTATTTCTCCTCTTAAAACAGCTCTTTGTGACGCAAGCGATATCACTTCCTTTAAATTCGAAGTACGGAACGACTTAGTGCATGCAAGTACATAGATAGCCTCAAGCCAAGCAGTTTTACCTTGAGCATTTTCACCGTACAATAGATTAGTTCGTGCAGAGCACTCCATCCCGCCGCTTAAGTTCCTAAAACCTTCGGCATGTAACTCATAGATGAGCATGTCTTAATTTTCCAGCACGACTGTTATGAGGTAATTTTAACAACATGTCATTCCAGAGTCCATGTTTCGTACCAAAAATACGACGCATTATGGCTTGTTAGCAGTTGGGGCAAAACTGTAATATTAAACTTATCTCATCCTGAGGACCAAATACATGAAAGGTAACCCTTCACTGTACGTACCGACCTATTCAGTCAACGTTGAACTGCTACTTTGCGACGGAAGCACCGTACAAGGTATGCTTTTTCTGCCAATAATTTCAGATTCCCACATGTCACTGCTTAAGTTTCTTAACAGTCACGAACAGTTTCTACCGTTCTGTGAAAAAGACATCCCGAATACTCAGCTTATAAATAAAGACCTGGTCGTTTGCACAACTTGTGAAAGAGACCTACCCGCTTTGGAGCGCAATCTGGATCAAACATCACCTCATGAGCAAATATCGGTAGAAATAATGAACAACAAGCAAAACCTGATATTAACTGGCAACGTTACTTTAGTTTCTAAAGAAAATGCCAGAGTACTTGATTTTCTCAATCAGCCTGGCCAGTTTTTCAGTATTATAAAGGGTGAAACCGAAATAAACGTAAACAAAAGATACGTCATCAGGGTCAAAGAGGCCCTAGACTAAACTGCTAAATCTATTCTGCCCATATTATTTCAGGAGGAGACAATGGAAATAGAGCAATATCTGGCCAGGTTCAAGGAATATGAGGCGACGGAAATTCGGCTGGAAACCGGACAGAAACCACAGTTAGTTACATCTTCAGGAGCCTTTGATCTAAGTCCAACGCCGTTGCAACACAGGGATATAGTGCAGATGTTATCGCCTATAATGCCACCTTCAGCAAAAGCCGATCTGATGTCAAAACCCGGTACCGACTTCACTTACAACGGTTCTTCCGGGACATTTAACATATCGATAAGAAAGTCAAGCTTGGGTTTTAACGTAAGTATACGCTCATCCTTGTCGGCATCTGCTACTCCTTCGGCACCTAGCGGAGCAACGGTACGGCCAGCACCACAGCCGGCCCCACTGCCACAAGCTGCTCCCCTTCAGGCCTCTCCACTAAACGTAGGCGCTGCACCGCCGCCGCCTATGGCAAGGCCAGCCCAACCACAGACTGCTGCTACATCCCCGCAGCCTATACCTGCACCGGTAACAGCTCAGTCACAAGCTACCGCTGCAGCATCAACTGCTCGCGCTAAAGTTGGTAGTGGTGCAGAAATAGACGAGCTGTTTTACAAAATGGTACAGATGGGGGCTTCGGATTTGCACATGTCCGTCTCTATGCCACCGATGGTTAGACACGACGGCGAGATGAAGCCACTGCCAGGCTATCCAGTGCTCACCGAAGCTGACAATGAACGGCTGCTCAAGCAAATAATGCCAGAACGCAACAAAGAAGAGTTTGCCCGTAGACACGACACTGATTTTGCGTACGAGATAAAGGGCCTTGCCAGGTTTCGTTCAAACATCTTCATGGATAGAAACGGCATAGGAGCGGTCTTTCGCGTCATACCGTCAAAAATACTGACCGCAGAGCAGTTAAACCTGCCCAAGGCTGTAACCGATCTTTGTTTTCTCAGCAAGGGTCTTGTAGTTGTAACTGGTCCTACGGGCTCAGGTAAGTCCACGACGCTCGCTGCCATGATCGACTACCTGAACCGCCACCGCAAGGATCATGTCATCACGATAGAGGACCCGATAGAGTTCGTGCATGAGAATAAAAACTGCCTGATTAACCAACGCGAAGTGCATACGCACACCGATTCCTTCAAGGACGCTCTGAGAGCAGCACTGCGCGAGGACCCGGACATAATCCTTGTCGGCGAGATGCGCGACCTAGAAACGATCGCAATAGCTATAGAGACGGCAGAAACTGGCCACCTCGTCTTTGGAACATTACATACCACTACTGCAGCATCTACAGTAGACCGACTGATTGATCAATTCCCTTCGGACAGACAAGCGCAAATACGCACCATGCTATCAGAGTCCCTCAAAGGAGTTATAGCGCAGACACTACTCAAGAAGAAGGGCGGCGGACGGGTCGCTGCGCTTGAAATACTGCTAGTAACGCCCGCTATCTCAAACCTTATACGCGAAGGAAAGACGTTTCAAATACCTTCAGTCATGCAAACTGCTCGCGGCATAGGCATGGTTACGCTCAACGATGCCCTGATAGAGCATGTAAAAAACGGCACTGTGGCAGCAGAAGAAGCGTATGTCAAGGCAGTTGACAAGTCTGGTTTTAAGGATCTCTGCCGCAGACACAACATTGAACTAAACTTATAACCGATGGAAGGAATAATATGCTCGATTTTGCAGTGAGCGTAGCCCGACAGGCCGGGTCGGTGCTACGCGCAAATTTCGGCAAGAAGATAGATGTAGCCCATAAAGGTAAGACAGACTTGGTTACGGAGATAGACATAGCTTCTGAAAGACTAATTAAAGAACTTATCACTTCGCACTACCCAAAGCATCGCATACTTGCCGAAGAAAGCGAACCTCTTGTCCGCTCATCGGAGTATTGCTGGATAGTAGATCCTCTAGACGGAACGACCAACTACGCCCATGGTGTGCCGTTTTTCTCTGTCTCTATAGCTTTGGAAAAGGAAGGAAAAATAGTGCTCGGTGTTATCTACGATCCTATACATGACGAGCTGTTCTCTGCAGAAAGAGGTTCTGGAGCTACGTTGAATGGCCGTAAGATAACCGTCTCGAAAATAGATAACGTCTCAAAATCGCTGCTCGTCACCGGCTTTCCCTACGACATACACACCGACAAACTTGATAATATCGACAACTTCGTACGATTCATTAAAACCGCGCAAGCCGTTCGAAGGCTTGGTTCAGCAGCATTAGATCTCTGCTATGTTGCTTGCGGGCGTATCGAAGGTTTTTGGGAACTTAAGCTCAAGCCTTGGGACATGGCCGCCGGAGCCTTGATAGTCAAGGAAGCTGGCGGGGAAGTAACCCGCTTTAACGGTGAGCCTTTCGACCATTACTTGCCTGAAATAGTAGCCAGTAACGGGCTGATACACTCGGATATGGTAAGGATTTTGACCCAAAAGCCTTCATAGCCTCATCGGCATTACGACATACTTTACCTCAACCGCGTCAGCAGCAGTTTCAGCAATAGGCCGAAGCAGTGCCTGGCTTGTAGGATCTTTGAACTCAAAAAGCACCCGCTCGCTGTCTATAGCCTCTAGGAAATCGAGCAGGTATTCCGAATTAAAGGCTATCTGCAAATCAGGCCCTTCAAAATTGCAATCTATCTGATCTGTAGACTCTCCTGCATCGCTAGACTCAGAAGTAGCAGTAAGTAGTCCCCGAGTGAACATAAGCCGTACGGCTTTGCTGTTTGCATCTGCACAGAGCGCTGCACGCCGAATGGCTCCTTTTAGCTCTTCTCTAGAAAATTCCACGGAGTATTGAAGCTGCTTCGGCATTACTAATTCCCAGTTGGGAAATGTACCTGCAAAAAGTTTTACAAGCAACCGACGACTGCCCACAACAAAGGCTAGTTGATTTTCAGCCTTTGCTACACCTACATTTTCTTCAGCATCGGCAAGCAGCAGCCGCTCCATTTCCACTACCGCCTTCCTAGGAATTAGGACTGAGTCTAACCCTAGGTTTCCTCGAACCGCAGCATAAGCAAGACGATGCCCGTCGGTAGCTACGGCACGAATATTTTCTCCGGAAGTAGAAAGCTGTAGGCTGCTTAGTGCATAGCGCCCTGCTCCAGAACGCGCTTCATCTTGGGTAATAGTAAAGAGCGTTGACCGCAAAAGCACCCTTAGCACTTGCCCCGGCACCGAATGCTCCTTGGTGCTTACCTCTGGCATTCTCGGAAAATCTTCGACCGATTCGACTGGTAAACGGAAACGAGTACGCCCACATTCAACTACAACGGAAGTATCTGAGCCTTTCCTGATACTTACTTCCATGTCTGGCAGGTTACGCAGAATCTCTGCGAGCTTCCTTGCAGGCAAGAGAGTCTCCCCAGCTACTTTCACGGACGCCTCGCAACCTGTCCGAAGAGTGATGTCGTAGTCTGTCGCCGTCAGCTCTAACCTATCTCCAACTGCCCTACAATAGATATTCTGTAGCGCTGGTATGGTGGACTTTCTATCTACCACTCCCTGAAGTAGTTGCAACTCCTTTTGCAAAATGCCCCTCTTTATGCTGAAGTCCATGCCCTTTGTCGTCACTAACTCACCTCTACAGCTTTCGATTTTCGGCGCTTCCTAAGCTACACTTTCTTACTACCGTTTGACAAGGCTCCCTTCCAACAGAGCGGTTTTTTGCTTGCTGGCTGACTGTCGATCTTTTTGACGCAGGCTACTACTACTAATTATATTATTTATATATATAGATATATATATACAATTAGAATAAATAGGGCCTGTGGAAAAGTGGAAAAGTCAGCTAAGTCTCGCAAATAATGGAGTTTACTGCTTTAGATCCTGTGGATATCTCTGTGGAAAAAAGTTTAATGTCTGTGGAAAATTTTGCCGCGTTGCATCATTTTTTCGAGTTTTCCACAGATATTCACAGCCTGTGGATGAGGGGGTTGTGGAAAACTCCAATAAGTCTAACGCAGAGAATCAATTAGCTTGTTGATAAACTTGTGGAAATTTTTATCACTCTCGCACATAGCTGCTATTTTGTTGATACTATGCAGCACGGTGGTGTGATGTTTTCCACCAAATTCGCGACCTATTTCCGGTAGGCTTGCCTTGGTTAGTATCTTGCATAAATACATGGCTATTTGCCTTGGAACAGCGATGTTTCTAGAGTTATTTTTTGCCTTAAGATCTGAGACCTTAAGTCCGTAGTGTGCAGCTACAACTTTTTGTATTTCTTCGATAGTTGTGTGGCTGTTATCTTCTTCAAGAATATTTCGTAGTACTTCTCTTGCTAGATTTAGGTCTATGGGATGCTTTTTTAGTGATGAATAGGCCACCAAACGCACTAGAGAGCCCTCTAGTTCGCGGATGTTCGACTTTATCTTGCTAGCTATAAAAAGGGCTACTTCGTCACTGAGGTTTATGTTGTCCATTTCTGCCTTGCGACGCAGGATAGCGACTTTTGTTTCCAAGTCCGGTGGCTGAATATCGGCAATTAGTCCCCACTCAAAACGTGAGTGTAGGCGTTCTTCGAGAGTTGGGATCTCCTTGGGAGGACAGTCTGAGGAAATAACTATTTGTTTTTGAGCATCGTAAAGGGCATTAAAAGTGTGGAAAAACTCTTCTTGAGTGCGTTCTTTACCAGCTATGAATTGTATGTCGTCTATGAGCAGTACGTCTATTGAGCGGTATTTTTCGCGAAAAGTCAGGGTCTTGTCATATCTGATGGCATTAATGAGTTCGTTCATGAACTTTTCTGAGGACAGATAGACGAGCTTGACGGTCTTATTGCGCTCCCTGATGAAGTGGCCTATGGCATGCATCAAGTGAGTTTTTCCAAGTCCAACGCCGCCATAGATATACAGCGGATTGTAGGTCTTTGCCGGAGCGTCTGCTACGGCTTGTGCTGCAGCGTGAGCAAACTGGTTGCTTGAGCCTACGACGAAGGTTTCGAACAGGTACTTAGGGTTAAGCGGAGCTTCTGTCGGATCTAACTCTAGCAGCCGAGAAGCAGCATCTTCTCCGTCATAATCCAATAAATCTACGCTTTCTTCTGTCTGAAGTGGTAGCTCTTGCCCTTCTATCATAATGTGAAGTCGCTTGTTAGGTATTCCAATTCCCTTCAAAACGTCGGATACTTCTGCGGAGAATTGCTCCTGTATCCAGGTTCTGAATATTTCATTCGGCGCAGTTACGTAGATCTGATCCCCAGCTATCGAGACAAATGTTAGGGGCTCAAACCACATACCGAAATTTTGTGTTCCGACTCTGCTTTTCATTTCTCTAAGGAATCTTTCCCAAACTAATACCGCTTCCATTTTCCCTGCCCCTTTTTGACAAAAATCCCATCCCTGATAATCCTACAGACAAAATTTCCACAGAATTTTCACAATGTTGAAAAATTAGATCAAGATCGAGATGGGCTTATAAGTGCTGTGATTTCAATAACTTAATCATTAAAACGCTCCAAGTAGATCGAGAGTAACACATAGATCTCAGTTTTGCAATCGCAGGGCCCAATGTCCATCTTCAGGCTCGGCCGGAGTGTTCGTTTTAGCTTCTTATTTCAACATTTTGCCTTTCCTGCAGAGGGGCACCTTTCCTTGCCTTTGTCGATTTTGCAAGCTAGGATCAGCTCGTTTCTGAGATCAGGAGCTGCTGTATGCCGCGCAGGATACTTGTGATAGGTCTAGACGGACTGACTTTTGACTTCATAGATCCGCTGCTCGAAGAAGGCCGTTTGCCGAATCTGGCTGAGATGATATCTATGGGCGTGAAAAGTCGCCTCGAGACCGTCTTTCCCCCTATAACTTCTGTGGCTTGGACATCGTTCATAACTGGCAAAAATCCCGGAAAGCATGGAATATTAGAGTTTATACAGCGCAAGGGTCACAGAGAGATAGCTGCGAATGCCTCACAGCGTAGCGGTAAAGCTCTCTGGGATATTTTTTCTGACTCAGGTCGCAAAGTGATAGTTACAAATTTTCCCGTCACCTATCCACCTTCTGCAGTCAACGGATTGATGATTTCTGACTTCATGACTCCACGAGGACGTAGAGATATAACTTATCCTTCAAACCTGCTCGACGAGCTTGAAGCAAAGTTCGGTCCCTATAAGCTTTATATGACGCAGACCTATGCTCCTGGCAAAATAGACAAACTCCTCGAGGAACTCCATGAGGAGCTAGACTACAAGTCTAAGGTCAACTGCTACCTTATGGGGAGTTATGATTGGCAGCTTTTTGTAACTCACATTTGGGGTACAGATAGGTGTCAGCACGAACTTTGGCACGTGGTCGACCGAACTCACCCACGCCATGACAGGGCTGAGGCAGGTGAGTATAGAGAAAAGATCCTGGGTTACTGGCAGAGTGTCGACGAAGAGGTTGGACGGATGATTCGGGCTTCTGGCAGCGATACCGCTGTTTTTGTAGTTTCTGACCATGGCTTTGGACCGGCATATAAGTACTGCTCTTTCAACATTTGGCTGATGCAGCAAGGTTTTTTGTGTCTAAAGCCGTCTGCAA
Organism: Blastocatellia bacterium; assembly: GCA_025057015.1. Taxonomy (GTDB): domain Bacteria; phylum Acidobacteriota; class Blastocatellia; order Chloracidobacteriales; family JADJPF01; genus JANWYG01. Next base: position 12,461 of record JANWYG010000022.1, on the reverse strand, counting down.
AGACCCGATTGAAGAGGCTGCTTTTCGGGCTTGGTCTTACACCGGAACTGGCCTACAAACTCTCCAGGAGTGGCCTGCTAGCGAGATTTCGTCCCTCGCGAGGTTTGAGTTCTCAAAAGGCTAAGGTTGGCATGCTTAACAAGCTGTTTCTCTCTTTTGAGGACGTCGATTGGCAGCAGACGAAAGCTTTTTCTAAGGGTAATTATGGGCAAATATACATCAACCTCAAGGGGCGCGAAGCTCAGGGATCGGTAAATCCGGCTGATTACGAAACGGTTCGAGAGGAAGTCATAGAAGCTCTTAGAAAGATAGAAGTAGAGGGGAAACCTCTGATAGGAAAGATCTATCGTCGTGAGGAAATCTACAGCGGTAGTCACTTGGGCGAGGCACCCGATATCTGCTTTCTTCCTGATGATATGAGTTATGTTGCTCTTGGAAATATGGACTTTATGTCGAATCGCTTCATAGTAGACTCGTTTGGTAACTCAGGTACGCACAGAATGCACGGTGTCTTTGTCGGACGAGCTGAGGAGTTCAGAAAGGGATACTGCTGCGATGAGGTCCGCATACTAGACGTAGCACCGACCATACTTCACCTAGCGGGGTTATCGATACCAGACGATATGGACGGCAAAGTGATCGAAGAAATATTCACAGAGGATTTTCGCAAGATTCGCTCGGTCAGCTACTGTGCCGCAAAATCTTCCGATAACAGTAGCAACTTCGGTGCAGATTTCTCTCAAGAAGAGAGCGATGAGGTTCGTCAGAGGCTCCACGAACTTGGCTATATGGGCTAGCAAAGGTAGACAATTACTCTATCCCACGGCTGGGCTCTATGCTGGTCTACTGCTAGCGACTCTAGAGTCGATAGAAAGATCTGCAGCCCTGCATGATTTTGCCATATCTTTCTGGCAAAGACTTCATCTCGTAATAGACTTTTCTCTTACGGTCTGTGGTACGGTAGTACTTGCCTTAGTTATTGGATTACTTAGACTTGTAGGTAGGACGGTCGAAAGGCACCTCTCGAAACGCCTAAAACCGTTCGTATCTGCTGCCGTGATGACTTTTACAGCACTCCTTATTCTTTCTGGATTCCCTGCTGTCATAAGAACGTTTCATCTTTTGGTTGAAAACATAAGCGAGAAGCTAATTCCTTTGGGCTATCTTCTACAGGCATCTTCAGTGCTTTTTGCAGCTTGCCTGTATATTGCGTTTCTTACTTTGGTTTGGGTAGAAGGCCAACTGGAGGCCACTAAGTATACGGCAGGCCCCACGGCAGCAAGTCTTGCAATAGCTTGCGCCCTCATATCGGCTGCTTTCTACTTTGCTGATGCCAAAATATCAGTAGGTAGATACTTTCACTTGTTTCACTTTCCAGCAGCGTTATGTGCTACTTTCTTTGCTTTACTTTTTGGGATATTGCTAGTTTGTTGGCTGTCTTATGCCGTACTTACAGTAACTTTGCTGGCTTTGCAAGTATGCATTACTGCTTATGCTGTAGCAAGATTTGACTCTGACCCAGTAGTCAAATCGCTTTTTTGGACAAGGGGAGTGCTAGCAAAGAAGTATGTCTACATTGTACACAGCGTCTTTGATAGAGATGATGATGGTTTCTCGGCAATCTTATCTGGTGGAGATTGCAGCGGTATTAAGTCGGACATCAACCCGCTGGCACGAGATCCTCTAAACGGCATTGACGAAAACTGCAACGGAATTGAAGCTATGGCTAGGGATCTGTTTGCTGTGCCTGCTGAACCGCTGCCGGCAGTTGCACGCAATGCTATATTAGTCACTATAGACTGTCTGAGGGCAGATCATCTTGGCTCTTACGGCTATAGCAGGGCTACTAGTCCAAAGATAGACGAGTTTGCAGCACGAGCTGTCATTTTCGAGAGGGCTTTTTCTGCAGGCACGAACACTGGCCATACTTTCTCATCGATAGCACGCTCGGCTGTGGGAGAGGCTATCTTCGATGATAGTTTGCCTACCTTAGCGGAAAGCTTTGCTACTAGCGGCTACCTAACGGTTGCTATTACTAGTCCTGGGACTGAGAAATGGCTGAACAAGAGGGACTGGAAGAAATATAAGGAAATAATGACTAGAGGCTTTCAGGTGGTACTGCATAGGCAAGGTGGCTACTGGAACTCCAGAAAGCTTACAGACGAAGCTTTGGGTTTTTTGCAAGCTAACTCATCAAAGCCTTTTTATCTGTGGCTACATTATAACGATCTGCATGCAAAGAGCGAAAGATACGTACTTCAAGCTGAAGGAATGTTTGGTAGTTCTGATGTAGATATATACGATGCAAATCTGAGATTTACTGATGAACACTTAGGCCGACTCTTTGAGTACTTACTTAACTCGGGCCTTCTGAACACCACAGCTGTAATAATCAGTGCTGACCATGGGGAAGAGTTTGGCGAGAATGGGCAAAAGTTTCATAACGGCCGTCCGTCAAAGGTTCAGACGCATGTGCCGCTGATTTTGTGGTATCCCGGTGTGCAGCCGCAGCGAGTGAGTCAACCGGTAAGCAGTATAGATATAGCACCTACGCTGCTCAAAGTTGCAGGGATAAGTCTACCGGCTGGCTATCTTGGATTGGATCTGCGTTTGATTGCTGATGGCAAGGCTAAGGGTCGGGTAGTTTTCTGCGAAACACCTCGTAATGTACCGGATCCTGACTTCTTTGCTTGGGCAGTCATAGACGACAGGTGGCGGCTCATCTATGATCGCTTTGGGAATACCTGGGAGCTTTACGACGAGCTCACCGATCCTCTCGCTAGAAAGAATCTAGTAAGTTCCAGGCAGGATCTAGCTGAAAGTTTGAAGGAGAAGCTCGCAGTCTGGATGGATTTGGAATCCAGGCGGCCAGACTACAAGTATTGGAGTGGGTTTTGATGTACAGGGGGCGGAAAATAGCAGTGGTGATGCCAGTGCATAACGAACGCAGCTTGGTACTTGCAGCTCTTGCATCGGTGCCTGATTTTGTGGACTGGGTAGTAGTAGTCGATGACTTCAGTACTGATGGCAGTGTTGACGAGCTCTTTGGGCTCTCGGCGGAGCGAGTAGAGATCATAAGGCATGGCGAGAATCTGGGTGTGGGAGCTTCTGTAAAGGACGGGTACAAGCGCGCTTTGGAACTGGGAGCAGATATAGTTGCTGTGATGGATGGCGATGGTCAGATGCATCCTGACGACTTGCAAAAGTTGCTCGACGGTGTCTGTGATGGATTCGACTATGTTAAGGGTAACCGTTTTCTGGATGAGAGTATCGATAAGATGCCGAGGATAAGATACTTCGGTAACAGAGTGCTTAGCTTGCTGATGCGGTTGGCGACTGGGCTGGAGGTTGATTCACAGTGTGGTTATACGGCTATAGATCGGCATCTGTTGCAAAAGCTTAGCCTGGACGAGATCTATCCAAGGTATGGCTACCTAAACTCACTTCTCTTTCAGATAGTAGAACACGGAGCTAGTGTAGGCAGCGCTCCAGTAAAGACGATATATGGCAAAGAGATCTCTGGTATAAACCCTTTTGTAACCGTTCCAACCATACTGTGGATAATCTTCTATGGCTGGTTTCGTAGTGGCGTACTAGGGCTGCTGCCAAAGCCTCGCCGCTGCTAGGGTTTTCATGCGGATCCTTGTTTTAACGAGTTCCTATCCTAAAGCGGAGGGCGACTTTTCGGGCCGGTTCGTAGAAGACTTTGTGGTGCGGCTCTCTCGTTTTTACGAAGTCGAAGTTCTTACCTTGCCTTCGTACGGCGTAGATTCTTTGCAGATCTTATCTGGAATAACCGTACGTCGCTGTAACTATTTGTATCCAAACAGTATGCAGTGCCTTGATGCTGCTGCTGATCTTCCGACACTGTTTGACTCTAGCTTATCAGCAAAACTGCAAATTCCTGCCTTGCTTGCTGCTCTCTTTTGTAAAGCCGTAGAACTTGGCAGGAGGGCAGATCTTATATGCTCGCATTGGTTTGTTCCCTGCGGCCTAGTAGCTGCTCTAGCCTGTAGGTTTCTTCGCATACCTCACTTGCTGATAGAACATTCGGCTGGCCTTCACCTTCTTAGGAGATCTTTTCCTGGAAGGGTACTGCTTAGGGCTATCTCTAGAGCTACTGACAAGGTAGTCTTTGTAAGCAACGAACTGCTTGGAAGGTTTAAATCTATTGTCCAAAACCTTGACGCCACGGTTATCCCTATGGGGGTAGATTGCAGCTCATTTGCCGTTCCTATTAGGCGGAAGGTTGGTAAAAAAGTACTTTTTCTCGGCAGAATAGCTAGGGTGAAAGGGCTGGACGTGCTTGTCGAGGCATTGGCAGGCCTAGAAGGTTTTGAGCTGACTGTGGCAGGAGATGGTCCGGAGCGAAGTAAGATAGAGGCAAAATGCAGATGGGCTTCTTTTCTAGGTAGTGTGGAAGCTGACAAGCGACGGGAGCTTCTAGCGGAAAACGACATAGTCGTCATACCCTCGCGGAGATTGAAAGATGGAAGGTCGGAAGGCCTTCCAGTAGTTTGCCTAGAAGCAATGGCTGCTGGTCGCATAGTAGTAGCAGCTCGAGTGGGTGGCTTACAAGAGGTAATACGACATGCCGTAAATGGCTTCTTATTTGAACCTGAAAATTCACTTGCCTTACGCAAACTGCTTGCCGAGCTTCCGGGAAAGGACTTAACAGATGTAGCAATCAACGCCGTATCTACAGCTGCCTCGTACGACTGGGAAGTCATAATCGCAAGATATGTAAGGTTGATCAAAAGTGTTTTGAGAGATGAATAACGAAGAGTCGCTGAGACTAGCCGGACGAGGAACTCTGTTTATCACTATCTCTAAAGCGTACTTCATTTTTTCTGGATACTGCATTTATCTGGTGCTATCCAGGGTGCTTACGCCAGAGCAGTTTGGCATCTACGGGGTAGTTACGGGCATTGTTTCCATAATAAACGCTATAGTCGTGGTCGGAACGCAGCAAACGGTTTCCAAGTTTGTCTCTGAAGACGACAAAAGAGCCGAGGCAGTTAAGGACAAGGCGCTCAAATTGCAGTTGGTAATAGGCGGTACGATAGCGTTGGGGTACTTCGTGTCTCAACCTTTGATCGCAAAACTGGAAAATGATCCAGATTTGCTTCCATATTTGAGGATTTCTACGCTGATTACTGCCGCTTACTCGTTCTATGCCGTTTATTTAGGTTATCTTAACGGCCAGCGGAAGTTCTTTAGACAGTCTGGTTTGGATGTTACCTATTCAACGCTGAAACTGGGCTTGATATGTACACTGGCTTTTTTTCTCAAAAGTACGGCTGCCGCTATTCTAGGCTTTGGATTAGCAGCAACGGTTGCACTAGGAGTATCGCCCATTTTTGCGGCAGGCCGTGGCTCTGTGGAAAAGGAAAAGACCTCATTCTTAAAGACTGCCGACTATCTACGTTTTCAGTTTGCCCTCTTAGGTTCTGTATTGGTCAGTAATTGCCTACAGAAGGCTGACTTGCTGCTACTTAAAGCCCTGGGCTCAGATTTCACAGATGAAGCAAATCGAATGGCAGGTTACTACACTGCTTTGATGGCAGTAGCAAACGTTACCTATCAATCTGTCGTGTCTGTAGCTTTTGTCATCTTCCCTATGATTTCAAGGGCGAGCTTTGAAGATAAGAAAGAAGATGTGGCTACCTACGTAACTCAAACTGTCAAATACTCGCTGATGATAATGGCTTTGGTAGCTACGGTTCTTTCTTCTAATTCGCGCTCAGTGCTCAGGCTCGTCTTTGGGGAATCTTATTTAGTGGGCGCGCCAGCGCTCAGCGTGGCCACCTATGGAGCAATGTGTTATGGAATTTTATATATACTTTCTGCAATTATTTCTAGTAGCGGCAAACCTAAAATTTCTTTTGCAATAAATTCTATTACTTTAGCAATTAGTTGTTTTGTAAATTTTCTTCTCATACCAAAACTACAACTTCTTGGGGCTTCAGTAGGCACAACTGTAGCGATGTTCTGTGGATTGATATTGGCTGGAGTCTATGTTTATACAAAGTTTTCGTCGTTGGTTTCTCCGACTTCAATTTTTAGGATATCACTAGCTACTACAGTAACTTATGCGATCGGTAAGTTTATAGCAGCTGATGAGCTGTATCTCGTTGTAGGTGCTGTACTTATCCAGATAACACTTTATCTAGTAGTATTGCTTATATTAAAAGAGGTCGGTCGAGATGAGTTGCTCGCTGTGACCGTCATTTTTGGTCGCAGTACGAGATAAGTCCAATAGAATCAAAGAGATCGGTAGTAAACGAAAGGAATCTAGTAAGGTAAGTCCAAGTGGATGAATGAGATAGGAGATAGCCGGCGGGATAAGTCCAATGGAATCAAAGAGATCGGTAGTAAACGAAAGGAATCTGGTAAGGTAAGTCCAAGTGGATGAATGAGATAGGAGATAGCTGGCGGGATAAGTCCAATGGAATCAAAGAGATCGGTCTTGGAGTGGAAGTATTTAGTAGAATAAGTCTAATAGATCTGGAGAAGATCGGTCGATTGGTGGAGAGCTCTGAGGAAGTAAGTCTGTGGACCTGAGAGTAGGTAGCAGACTCTACGCTTGAAGCTAGTTTGGGCGTGGAGGTGGAGGCTTGGATTTTGAGAACTTTAAAGCTGTATACCGCAAGCAGATCTCTAATGTTCTCTCTTGTTGCAAGAGTAAGTATGATTTCGATTATGAAAGGGTTGCGAGTTTACTCTATGTTGTCGTGTTGAAGTACCTTAATGCTACTAGTGAGCGTGAAGTTAATCGTTTTCTGAGCGAGCTGAACGTTGGCGAGCTAATCCTGGCTCGTGCTTGTGCGCAGGGTAGTGAGCGAGCTTGGGAGGATTTCCTCAGAGACTATCGCGGGTTTTTACAGTCGATAGCTAAGCAGGTGGCAGGTGTGGACTTGAATGAAGAAGATCTTCTGGAAGCGGTGTTGGCAGAACTCTATGGGGTTGGACAGGAAGGAATAAGAAGGAGCAAGTTTGAGAACTATTCCGGTAGGGGATCGTTCAAGGGGTGGTTGAGGGCGGTAGTGTATCAGGTCTCGGTGAACATGAGGCGAGCTAGCAGGCGGTTTGTACAACCTGCTGAAGAAATCAAGCCTACTTTGGATACTTCTGAGAGGCCTGCGGCTTCGAATGAGAAGTTAAGTGCTTGTGCTGAGTGTCTGTCTAGGGCTTTGATCGAGGTTTTAACAAAACGAAATGCCCAAGAGAGGCTGCTTTTAAGCTACTACTATTATGACGGCCTTACTCTCAAGCAGATAGGTCTTTTATTTAATGTGCACGAGGCAACAGTGAGTCGTTGGTTACAGAAGCTACAAAAGTGCATGCGTAAAGAGGTAATGAAAGTACTAATCGGGACAGGTATGAAGGTTGATCAAATAGAAGAGTGCTTTGAATTGGCTGCGGAAGGTGTTTTGGATGTAAAAGTTGAGTTGAGGAAAGACTGATCTTGCAAGGGTCTGAGTTGAAAACGTTCATAATGTAGGGGTGGAAGTATCTGACCGCTTTTTATTTGCGTTTGCGACTTAGGGAGAATGGTTTTATTTATGCGCAGGGATATGGATGCGGTGCTAAGGAAAGTGCTGCTGGAGCTTCCTACGGAATGCAGCGGCTTCGATGCTGACCTTGCTACGGCGTACTTAGAGAAAAAGTTGACTGTAGAAAAGGAGGCAGCTTATCAAGCACATCTTGCTCAATGTCAATCCTGCCGCAGGATGACCACTGAGCTTGCTATGATGGCGTCAAGCGAGAAGAGTAAGTCTGTAGGGTCGATATTCTTCAACTTTTCCGATATGTTTGCGCTGTGGAGTAACTGGGCTGTACTGAGGTATGCTCTTCTGCTAGTTATTCTTGTGAGTGCTCCTATTATTCTGCTTCTTCGTAAGCAGGATCCTGAGTTAGTAACAGGCAATCGGCTGGACGTGCCTAACATGACCAAGGTCGCTGAGCTTGCGCATACCTCTTTAGAAAAGGCTGATGCTGAGGTTCGGAGTGAAGTCAAGACTGCTGCAGAGGGTGCGAGCCGTGCCAGTCATAGTGATAGACGTTCAGTAGATAATGCGAAACATCGAGCGAGTTTGGCAGATTCTAAAGAAACTGAAAGACTAGAGCTGGCAGAGGAAAGGAGATTTCATCCGATGGAGGATAGCGAGTTAGCCGAGGCGCCAGCTACTGCTACACCTTCCTCTCTTTCAGGCGGGGCTGGTATGGCTCCTGCAAGACGTGAAGCGTCTATGGCGACTGCTCAGAAGACAAAGATTGCAATTGAATCCGAGAATTTGGCATCAACTGCCTACAGAGTGGCAGATAAGGTTTTTTATTGGGTGCAAGGTAAGTGGGTTGACGAGCAGTACTCTGAGGATATTCGCATGGAAAGGATAAGGTTTAAGCGAGGCGACGAGGCTTACAGAAGGGCTATAGAGAAGCACCCTGTTTTGGAGGAGTACTTCAAGCTCCAAGGCAGGGTGATAGTTGTGTTTGGTAGTGTCGTATATGATTGTGTTGAATGACTATGTCGTTTAGCGGGGAAAGTTTCGTTTGACTTAGCTTTGATCTGAAGACTAGAATTTCCTATTACTAGTTTAGAAGGAGAGGGCATGTTTGGTCTAGGTTTGCCGGAGCTTCTAGTAGTTTTCATAATACTGCTCGTTCTCTTCGGTGCTCGCCGAATACCTGAACTGGCGGCGGGACTAGGACAGGGAATAAGGACTTTTAAGAAGGCCTTAAACGAAGAGCCTGAACAAATTGACGGTCAAAAGCGTATAGAAGAGACTTCTAAGGCTAAGATGCTGTAGGACCTGCTTTATGGGTTTAATTGGAGGATAGCTTCTCGGCAGGGAGCACAGTGTCTTGGGCTTTGTGAGGTTCATTTGGACGATAACTAGGCGTCTATTAATCTTTCTCGTATTGCTGCTGACCTTTTTATCTAGTGTTCTAGTGGCTTTATATTTTTCCAGAACCAAGGAAGTGCCAGTACCGAAGCTAGTAGGTAGGTCGGCGAAGGACGCCCTCATTTTGGCAAGGCAGCATGGGCTTAAGGTTGAAGTCATAGAGGTTTCTGATGAGAAAGAGAAGTTAGGTGTGGTATTGAGGCAGGACCCTAAGGCTGGAATGATAGTAAAAAAGGGATTCACCGTGAGAATATACCTCAACAAGGCTAATGGAGACTTGCTCTTGCGGAAAGAAGTCAAGGAAGATAGCTTATGAAGATTGCTCCCTCTATACTCTCTGCAGATTTTACTAGGCTGGGAGAGCAGGTTAAGCAGGTAGAAGAAGCGGGTGCAGACATCATACATTTTGACATTATGGACGGGCATTTTGTTCCAAACATATCTATAGGTCTTCCGGTGATAGAGTCCTTGCGGCCTTTTACTGCGCTTCCTATAGACGCTCATCTGATGATATCTAATCCCGAGAGGTACATAGACAGCTTTGCGAGGGCCGGAGCGGATATGATATCAGTACATGTGGAAGCAGTAGTTCATTTGCACAGAGTGGTAGAGCATATTCATCGGCTGGATTGCAAGGCTGGTGTAGTAGTTAATCCTGCAACTTCACTCTATGTACTCGACGAAATATTGCCTTATGTTGATTATGTGCTTGTTATGTCTGTCAATCCTGGTTTTGGTGGACAAAAGTTTATCCCCACGTCTATAGATAAGATCCGCCGACTGAAGTCTATGATAACTACTCGTCAGCTGAGAGTAGCTATAGAGGTTGATGGAGGTATAGACCTTACTACTGCGCCTTTGGTTGTAGAAGCAGGAGCTGACTGGCTGGTAGCTGGTAGCGCTATTTTTGGGGCTGAGTCTCCGGCGCAGGCTGTAAAAGAGATGCGCTCAGTACTACAAGCCATTGTTAAGGAATGATTTGGGTCTATGAAGAGGTGTGTTAAGAGTTTTGTTTTAGTGCTTGTTGTTTTGTCTGTGTTTATAAACTTTGCTTGTGGCGGCAGAGGAAGGAAGAAGCTCACCGCTTCGGAAGTTTCTGATGAGCCTAGAGAAGGACGTGACCGAGAGTTGTTCCAGGATGCTCTAAAGGAAATGAAGAAGAAGCGCTATGAGCAAGGTAGGCTGTTAATCAACACGATGATAACTACCTATGCTGACAGTCCGCTTCTTCCGATTGCTAAGCTTACTATTGCAGACTCTTACTATAGGGAGGGTGGAACGTCGAACCTTGTTCAAGCTGAAGCTGAGTACAAGGACTGGTTGCAGTTTTTCCCGAATCACGAGCTTGCACCTCAAGTAATGCTTAAGATGGCGGAAATTCACATGCGCCAAGTTCAGACTCCTGACCGGGAGAAAGAGCATGCCTTTCTGGCAGAGAAGCAGCTGCTGGAACTTCAGCGTCGCTTTCCCGAAGCTGCAAAGAATATGAAAGTTCAGGAGTATATAGAGCTGGTACAAGAGCTGCTTGCAAAGCACGATTTGTTGGTGGCTAAGTTTTATTTCGAACGACGCAACGCATGGAAGGCAACCGAGTCGCGCTGCTTAGAGATAGTTAAAAAGTATCCCCACTTTACAGAAATGGACGTAGCGCTTTGGTACCTAGCAAGGGCACAGGAGGAAGAAGAAAATACTGAGGATGCCGCTAAGCACTATGCCAGAATAGTTCGAGAGTTCCCTCGTAGCAGGTACAGAGATGCTGCGGCTGAAAGGCTCGAGCGCTTTGGTAAACCAGTTCCTGATCCTGAAGGATACATAGAAGAGCGTGTAATACAGAGGAAATCAATGCTCACTAGAGCCATGGAGGCTTTGTTTGGACCTTCGCTTGCCGTTTCTAAAGACGGCATACTGCTTAAGCAGGATGATCAGTTAGATCAAGAAGTCGCCCGCTTGCTAGAACAGGCTATGGGTACTTCTATTTCTACTCCTACTACTACTAGAGCGGAGGTAGTAAGACAACAACCGCAAGCAGTCTCGGCAACAGAGGCTAGGAAGGATGCTGAAAACGCTCCTACAATGAAGGAAAGGACAAAGCGACCTAGAAAGGTTCTTCAAAAGGACTAGAAAATCATTTTTTTCAAATATTTGAGTTAGGACTGAGCTTGACATCTGAGGATGTGGATGATAGGTTATACCGTAAAATCCTCAACCCCTTAGAAAATACATTTTGAACCTCGTTTGCTTCTTAGAGCCTTCGAATAGCTCGATTAAGCGCAGGGTTCTACTTCGCGTGGGAGGAGCGAATGGGACGCAAAATCCTGCTTGCTGACGATAGCATTACCATACAGAAGGTAGTCAACTTGACTTTTTCCGGTGAAGGTATAGACGTAGTTGCCGTCGGTAACGGCGAGGTGGCTATCAGAAAGCTCAACGATGTCAAGCCTGACCTCGTGCTAGCCGATGTCTACATGCCAGGCAAAAACGGTTACGAAGTATGCGAGTATATTAAAACGAATCCTCAGTTTTCTAGGCTGCCTGTGTTGCTATTAGTGGGAGCCTTTGAGCCCTTTGATCAGGCCGAGGCTGCACGAGTTAAGGCTGATGGTCATCTGACAAAGCCGTTCGAATCGCGTACTTTGATAGCTACGGTGAATCGTTTGCTGGCACAAGCTCCACCACCGCAGCAAACCGAGAGTACTGCGCCACCTGTCCGTCAACAACATCTACCTCCAGCCGGAACTGTGATTAGGCCAAATCCTACTACCGTGCCATCCCAGTATCTATCTCCTGAGCCTCCTCCTATGCAAAGCAGGCCAGGGACCACGCCGCCTGCCGGTGTGTCTAATTTTCCTACCTCGCAGTTTGGCTTTAGTACACCTGTCGAGGGTAAGCCGCCTGTGACAAAAACCGAAGGATTTCCAGGGATGTTGCGGCCCGAAGCTCCAGAGCCACCAAGCTTTGCCTTAGATTTCAACGTGTCTGAAGAGGTGCCTCAGCAAGTACAGCAAACTCCTCCTATAAAAGTTCCTCAGAGAAAACTTGCTGATTTCTCCGCTCACTTCGAAACGGAGGATATGTTTGAACAGACTATCAGCATAGGTGTCTCAGAACTGCCAAAGCTGCAGCCGCAAATTTCTCAAGAACCCGTAGGCCACACTGCTGAGTCAGTAGACTATGATGAAGCTCCTCTCGAGCTGGAGCCGCTGGAAGAATACTCTTTTCAGGCTGATTCTGAGTCCCTTCTGGAGATCTCTGATACTTCTTCTGTAGAAGCACCTCAGCCTTCGTTTGAGGTGTCAACTCCTATCTTAGAAGTTCCACCAGTGTCACAGAAGGTGCAGGAGTATGAGTTTGTACCAACACCTACTGCCTGGGATGTCCAAGAGTCTGCTGCGTCGATACCAGAACAGAAGTTTGAGTTTGAGGCGCCTGTAGCAGAGGCAGAGATTTCGCAAGGAGAAGTGTTAGAGACGCAAGCAGCGGTAGAAGAGCAGCGAGCTGAGTTTGAATTTGAAACAACGGAAGATCACACCTCTTAAAACCACTCACACTAGC
>JANWYG010000014.1 GCA_025057015.1 Blastocatellia bacterium | reverse complement strand
GCTGATTTAAGTGATTCGGTTACGGTGGTAGGTCCGTTTGGTGCAGCTGTAGGGCGCTTCCAAGGTCCTTGTGGCATCAGGTAAACTGTTCTTACTTCCTTCACTAACTCTCAGGGTCGAGTATTACCTCGACCCTGTTTTATTTTTGAATGGTCTTCGGTGTAGAATTTTGCTATAACTTTATGGGCAGTTTTGAACGGTATGCAAAGACAAAAGTTAGATATAAAGCGAGAGATAAAGATCAAATCTCATATCCTGGCTTTGGAATTTGCAAGCCAGTTACCGCCGATGGAGCCACCTGATCCGGAATTAGAAGAACGGATGATGTTGCAATTTACTCGCTCGCGGCTAAGCGTCGGCAGTACACATCTGCAAGGAAAGTTGGCAGAGAAACTACGTCAAGCCTTAAACCCAGTCAAACAGCAGCCCGTAGAAGATACAAGCGGGCCTGCGCCACAGGGGCTTGAAGCTGAGCGTGATTTCCGGTTGCTTACTCCGACTCTGCAGGAACACATACTAGCCATAGTCAATGCTAATCCGGAAGATACCGCGCTGGTTGAGCAGATACGGACGCTCATTGCCGATGATTTGTTCAAAGGGCTGAGTCTTGGGCTTCAGAAGGCGTTTGTTGATACTTTGGTGTGGAATGCTGAAGCTAACGTGGCTTATATGCTTGACTTTATGCGTGGGCGGTGTTTCCAGACCTTTCTGGCCGATCCCAACTACACAGAAGAGCAGAAGAGCTTTGAACTATCGTTTATAGCTGACCTATCGGTTCTGGCGGCGGCAAATCCCGAGAGTGTTCTCAACGACAAGAGTTTTAAGAATTTGGATGGTGGCACTCTCAATACTATCATCGAAGAGTTAAATGCTCATGAAGGAGATCGCGAGCTAGACAGAAAGTTCCGACAGCTCATCAATAACCTTGATTTCAGAGATATGCGTCATGACTACCAGCAATTTATGATAGTGGCGCTTTCTCGGCATCCTGGCGCAAGAGTGCAGGATCTAGCAGATTATTTAGCCGGTTCGGACTTCATACGGATTTATTCCAATCCTGACGCTGTTATGTCGGCATTTATGGAAGTGGCCGCACGGTCGGAGAGTGGCCGTTAGGAGATCTTTGCAAGCGGCGGGAGGTACACTGAGAAAGTGCTACCTTTGCCGGGTTGACTTTCTACGGTGATTGAGCCGCCGTGGGCTTTGACAAGGTGCTTGACTATAGCTAGACCAAGGCCTGTTCCTTTGACCTTGCTGGAGCGTGAGTCGTCGATACGGAAGAGGCGTTCGAAGATCCTATCAAAATACTTTCGTTCTATGCCTATTCCGGTATCTATTACTTGGATGACTTTATAGCTACCGGAGACGGCGGCGTCGACGATGATCTGACCGCCGGGCCGGTTAAAATTGATTGCATTCTGTACTAAGTTAAATAATATTTGTTCTAATGCTTTAGGATCTGCAAAGACGAGAAAATCTGAATCAACTTTACATTCAAAATTTACCTGCTTTTGTGCAAATTCATCTTTCAGTAGTTCAGCTATTTCTTCTACTTGTTCTGCTAGTTTGAGGTGTTTGGGTCTTAGTGTTATCTGGCCTGATTCTATAGCGGAGAGGTCAGAGATGTCTTTCGCTAGTTGCTGCATTCGCTGGGCTTGTTTTGATATTATTTCGAGAAATTTTAAGTTATTTTCTTCATCGTATAGTGCACCATTAAGTAACGTCTCGATGTAAGTTTGAATTGCGGTAAGAGGAGTACGAAGCTCGTGCGAGAGGTTTGCAAAAAACTCACGTCTGCTGCGCTCTAGTTGTTCGATTTTAGTGAGGTCGAACAGTGTAGCTACTGCACCTACTATTTGCGGTGATTCTTTCTGTCGGTCGACTATAGATTCGACTCGAAGGTCGAAGCTACGTTCTTTGGGGCCTCTGTTAAATATAATTCTACGTTCGAAACTTCGTTCTGCTGCCAGTGCTTGGTGCACGCAGTAATAGATATCTCGGTTGCGGGTAATATCTACCAATCGAGGGCAGCTATCTTCTGGTGGGAAAGGAAACAGTTCGCGGGCAACCTTATTTGCAGCTAGTATGCGCATGTCTGGAGCTACTATCAGTACGGCGTCGTGGGCAACGGCAAGTAGTGCTTCAACTACGCAGTGTTGTAGGTCGAGGTTTTCCTCGTAGATTTCTGCAGTTTGTTCTGGTTCTATCATTTTCCTTCCTCTTCTTTGAAGCGGTAGCCTAAACCGACGACAGTTTCGATATAGGTATCTCCGCCGAGTTTTTGTCGTAATCTAGACACGTGCACGTCTATAGTACGGGACTCACCCAGGTAGTTTAATCCCCAGACTCTTTCTAGCAATGTCTCTCTGGTAAGTATTCGTCCTCGATTTTCTATGAGCAAGCGTAACAGTTGGAATTCTTTTCGTGTAAGAGTAACTGGTTTTGACTCGAACTTCACTTTCATCTGATCGAAATCTATAAACAGTCTACCATCGTTGAATGGCTTAGAGGTAATTGAGTCTGAGCTACGTTTGAGCAGTGCGCTGACGCGGGCCTTTAGCTCGCGCATGCTGAAAGGTTTAGTAACGTAGTCGTCTGCGCCGTAGTCGAAACCTTGTACTTTATCATCCTCGCTAGTGCGGGCCGAAAGCATCAGTATTGGTATACGTGCCGTACGTTCATTTTTACGAAGCCTACGGCAGATTTCATAGCCTGTCATACCGGGCAAATTTAAATCTAGGATGATGAGCGCAAAGTTTTCTTCCTCGGCAAGTTCCAGGGACTGCTCTCCGGAAGTGGCTATTACAGCTTCATAGTTTTCTATTTTGTCTAGATTGTACTTGATGTTATCTGCGATATCTTCATCGTCTTCCACGATGAGAATGCGGTATTTATTTAACATAGTCACATAGCCTCTTTGGTATGTTTAATTACTCGCCCCTCAGCCATATAAACTACAATTTCGCAAATATTAGTTGCATAGTCTGCTATGCGTTCAAGATGTTTGATTACGAACAACAATTCAACTGCTCGGACTACTGTTTTTGGATTTGTTTGCATTATACCTATAAGTTCTGAGTAAATACGTTTGTAATACTGGTCGACAAGATCATCTTCTCGGATGGTGCTCAGTGCTAAGTTACAGTCTTGACGGGTAAGCGCATCTAGGCTACTTAGTAGCATCTCTTGGGCGACTTCGGCCATTCTTGGCAGATCGATATATGGTTTTAGTTGAGGTTCGTTGATCAAAACTTGTGCGTGTTTAGCTATGTTCACTGCATGATCAGCTATGCGCTCGATTATAGGAGCAGTTTCATACACCGCTAGAATAAACCTAAGTTCTGCTTCTGAGTATGCGCCAGATAGGAGCATTTCGGTGCATTCTAAGTCTATCTGGTTTTCTAGCAGGTCTATCTCATTATCTTCCTCAACCACGGCGGTTGCCAAGTCGGCATCACGTTCTATAAGCGCTTTGATTGCACGGGCGATGGCAGCTTCGGTGGCTCCACCAAGTAGCAGTATACGGTCTCGCAGCAGGTCTAGTTTGGGACTACTTAGTTGCATTTTCAGCTTCTCCAGCACTTCTTAACAAGTTAGGATACCCTTATTTTTTATTTTCTTACATCCAAGATTGGCAGATTATTTGTTTAATTTACATTGATTTTACAGTAGGCTAATCTTAGTTAGTTTGAGTTCTAATTTATGGTTAAGTATTGTAAAACGGTTTGTTGCGGGTGTTTAGATAGCTATGAACGTAGAATGTCTGGTTGACGGGTTGAGCAGAATGGGAGTACTTGCAGAAGAAGCGCTGGCGTTGACCGTAAGTGCGGTGCTTGGTCGCAGCAATGAGGCGGCAGTGCGTATTATTTCATCCGATGATGAGATAGACCGTCTTGAAAACGAAGTAGAGACCGCTGTTAGGGAATTTTTGGTTTCTGAGCGGCCTTCGCAGCTAGTTCTTAGAAGAGCGGTGACTGTTATACATGCTGCGCCCGTGATAGAGCGCATAGCCGATCATGCTACTAACATTGCTAAGCATGCGCTGGTGCTGAATGCAGAGCCGCAGCCTTTTTATCATGAGCGGTTGAATGAGCTGATGTCAGCGACGTTGGATATGGTTCGTGAAAGCATAGCTGCGCTTATAGCTGCTGACATCAAGCGAGCTCGCCAGACATTGAGAAAGGATGATCTGGTGGATGAGATCTACAAGCTAATATACAAAGATCTGGTCTCATATATGGAACGTCACCCACAGGATATAAGAAAAGGCACGGAGCTACTTTTCATAATCAAGCATCTTGAGCGCATAGCTGACTATGCTACCAATCTTTGCGAGATGGTAGTCTTTATGGTTGAAGGTCGCATTATCCGACATACGAAGGAAGCAAATTGAGTGTGTTTCTCGTCTAACCAAGACCTGTTGGCATTAGGACAGAAAGGTAATCTATTACTGTAGTTTGCTAGTGCCTATTTAAGGATTCTTAACCAGTATAAAGATTTCGTTTCAGTATTGTTATATACTTATTGCGAGCACTTTCTAGAGGAGAGCATGTCAGATCTTTTGGAGTTGCTTTTTGGAAAAGAAGATGCAGCGATAGTAGTCGATAGGGGTGGTCGTATAGTTGCAGTGAACGAGTATGCTATGAAGTTGTTTGAGCACGTGCGGGAGGAGCTTTTAGGCAAAAGGTTAGATGAATTTATTAGAGAGAGGCAAGCTGAGCGAAAGGTTCGAATAAGAGCGAAGACCAAGGAAAAGGCAGCCTTAGATTGGATATCTGAAATATGTGGTGCTGACGGAAAGGCGATAGGGTATGTGCATTCGTTCCGTCAGGTTGCTGCCTATGAGCGGTCATTTACTAGTGACAATCCCTGCACGGCGATAATAGATGACGCACCTTTAGCGATCTACATTCGTGATTTGGAGCAGCGTTATTTGTTTGTCAACAAGTTGTGGGAGCAAGCTATAGGTTTGGATAGGTCACAAGTTATAGGAAAGACGCTTTATGAGCTTTTCCCTGAAGACGTAGTGAAGATGGTAATTAGTAGTGACGAGAAGCTGCTACAAGGGCATCGGGTAGTGCAGATCGAAGAGGTATGTGCTAGGACTGGCGAGCCTAGAAGTTATCTATCGACCAAGTTCTTGCTTTATGACGATGGGCAGCCATGGGCTATTTGTACTATGTCGATGGACGTGACCGAACAGAAGCACTCTCAGAGCGAACTGCTCAGATATGCAAAGGAGCTTGAGCGAAGCCAGAAGTTACAGCAGGACAACACTTACAGATTGGAGTTAATAGTTGAAGAACTGCGTCTGGCAAACAAGCGGGCTGAAGAAGCTTCTCGAGCTAAGTCGCAGTTTCTGATGAACATGAGCCACGAAATACGTACGCCGATGAATGCTATAATAGGTCTTACTGGCTTGCTCAACGAGACGCAGCTTACTGCTCAGCAACGCGACTATGTCGAGACAATTCGCTCAAGTAGTGAGGCACTGCTTACAATAGTAAATGACATACTGGATTTTTCGAAACTAGAATCCAGCGAATTGGAGCTTGAGTCGGTAGTATTTGAGGTACGGGAGTTAGTCGAGAGCACTCTCTTACTACTTCACGAAAAAGCTTTCTTTAAAGGTATAGAGCTTTACTATGACGCAAGTGATTCTGTACCGTATCAAGTGGTATCAGATGTTACGAGAATACGTCAGATACTTGTAAATCTGTTGAGCAATGCTATCAAGTTTACTGAAGCAGGGGAAGTAGCGGTGCTGCTGGATGCTCGGTTATTGGAGAGCGACATCTGTGAGCTACATTTCTCTGTAAGGGATACAGGCGTAGGTATAGCTGCTGAGGATCTCGGCAAGTTGTTTCATCCTTTTACCCAGATAGACAGTTCTATATCGCGTAAGCGTGGTGGGATAGGACTTGGGCTGGCTATAAGCAAGAGATTAGTTGACTTATTAGGGGGGCGTATTTGGGTAGAAAGCGAGTTGGGCAAGGGCAGCAGTTTCCACTTTGTAATACCTTGCAAGCTTACGCAGGGGGTACTGCCGGAATATCTAGCTGCAAAAGATCAGTTTGCTGGCAAGCGAGTACTCCTAGTGTCGGACAATGAGGCTTCTAGTCTGGTGGTGGAGAAATTTCTTAAGCGGTGGGGAATAAGGGTTGCTAGAGATTTGTTTCTACAGGCGATCAAACGTCTTGCTTCGGGCGAAACTTTTGACCTGGTTATCATAAATTCTACTAGCCAGCTTGATTGGGATTTGATAGAGCGTACTGAGAAAGCCTCGGTCAAACAACCACTTTTACTTTGCAACTCTGACTATATTAAGTCTGAAAGATACCCCTTTACTGCTTCTTATCTTGGCAAACCGTTTAGACCCCTGCAGCTATATGAGCGCATAAAGGAGGTATTTTATGAAAAAGCTGAGCAAGTGAAGGACGCTGTCAGACATGAAGAAGGAGTTTCTTCGAAAGAAGGGATAAATTTGCGGATACTGCTTGTAGAGGACAATGTAGTTAATCAGAAGGTCATGTTGCTTATGCTGGAGCGTTTGGGCTATCGCGCAGATCTTGCTGCAAATGGGCAAGAGGCGCTAGAGATGCTTAGGAAGGTACGCTATGACTTAGTGTTGATGGACGTACAGATGCCGGTGATGGACGGTCTAGAGGCCACACGCAGGATAAGGTGTTTTGAGCATGGGCAATATCGACCTTACGTGATAGCCGTGACGGCGCATGCTATGAAAGGTGACCGCGAGCTGTGTTTGGATGCTGGTATGGATGACTATATCAGCAAGCCGGTCAGGAAGGATGAGTTGTGTAGAGCGATAGAACGTGCAGTAGAAAGAATACTTGCTTGTGAAAAAACTGCTGCTGTTACTGGTGTTCATAAAGTAATAGACTTGCAAGAGCAGGAAGTAGTGAATCTAGATTCGCTTATGCTGCTTAGGCAGATGCAGCAGCTTGATGAACCGGATGTAGTTCTAGAGATCATCAAGAATTATCTGAACAATTCCCAGCAAACTTTCTCTGCCTTAGTTACTGCTGTCAGAGAAAGAAATCCTCGCGATATAGAGTTCTATTCTCATAGCCTTAAGTCAGCTAGCAGTATATTTGAAGCTACTTTGCTGATGAACCCTTGTGCTGAGTTAGAGCGTTGTTCCAGAAACGGTTGTCTTGAGAACGCGGAAGCCCTTCTAGAAGAGATTTCTCGTCAGTACAGACGTGTAGTTGTTGCACTCGAAAGGCAGGTGACACACGGTAGCTCCTAGATTTACAAATTGTCTGTAAGTTATTTATTAATCGGTAGATAAATGCTCTGAAGGGACAAGATTTTTGTTTTGACATCAGTCTTTTGATCTGCTAGATTTTGCTGTTTCTTTTCATATTTTCTCTAGGAGAGTGAGATGAAAAACATACTTGAGGAAACCATTCAGACTTATGGAATAGAGAATTGGGGAGCGGGATTTTTTGACGTAAACAAAAAGGGGAACTTGGTCGTTAGGCCGGGTGAAGGTGAAGCTGCAGAAGCGGACATATTTGAGATCGTAAATGACCTGCTCAAGCGTGGGGTTAAACTGCCAGTGATTTTGAGGTTTCCTCAAATACTCTCTTATCAAGTGAGAAAGCTTTACAATTCTTATCAAACGGCGATGCGAGAGTACGACTACAAAGGGGCACATCGGGCTGTTTTTCCTATGAAGGTAAATCCTCGCCGTGACGTTCTCGAAGAGGTACTTCGTGAAGGGCGACGCTACAACTTTGGCATAGAGTGTGGCTCTAAGCCCGAACTGTTTGCTGCGCTAGCTTTGGAGCAAGCACCACAGTCTTTGATAGTTTGCAATGGTTTCAAGGATGAAGCATATATCCGTTTGGCTTTCATAGCTAGGCAGATAGGTAAGCGTTTGATAATAGTCATAGAGAAGGTAGAGGAGTTGCATATAGTACTTAGGCAGGTTCAGCAGACCGGTGTAAAGCCTGAATTGGGCATTCGTGCTAGGCTTTACTCGCGAGGTTCCGGACGTTGGGAAAAATCAGGTGGTGAGACGGCGAAGTTTGGACTGACCACGAGCGAGATGTTAGAAGTAGTTCGAGTGTTACGTCAGCACAACATGCTGGACTGCCTAAAGATGCTGCATTTTCACATAGGTTCGCAGATTACCGATATTAAGCGCATCAAAAATGCGATGAAAGAAGCTGCTAGAGTCTACTGCAAGATGCGGCAGATGCGCGTAGATATAGAATTTCTCAACGTAGGTGGCGGTATGGGAGTTGACTATGACGGCTCCAAGACAAGTTTTGACTCTTCGGCTAATTATACTATGCAGGAGTTCGCAAACGATGTCGTCTATACCATCAAGAGTGTGTGCGATGAAGAAGATGTTCCTGAACCAACCATAGTAACGGAGTCAGGCAGGATACTTGCAGCCTTTCACGCTATGATAGTGACCAACATACAGGACGAGATCGAAACCGTGCTCGACGATATTTCCGCTGTGACTACGAACGAGGATGATCCTCAAGTAGTAATAGAGCTAAAAGATCTGGTTGAGAATATCAACTCTAAGAATTACCGCGAGTACTATCATGACGCGTTGGAGCACAAAGAGGAGTTGTTTACGCTGTTTAATCTCGGGCTTATAAATCTCGAAGACAGAGCTAAGGGCGAGGCACTTTTTTGGGAAGTCTGCGAGCGAGCTAGCAAGTTTTCTCAGCAGAGCAAAATCGTCACCGAAGAGTTTGACGAGCTTAAAAAGTTGCTATCTGCAAAGTATTTGTGTAATTTCAGTGTCTTTCGCTGCCTGCCCGACAACTGGGCTATCGAACAATTGTTTCCCATAATGCCTATACATAAGCTCAACACTACGCCTTCAGAACATGCTACGCTTGTCGATTTAACATGCGACTCTGATGGGATAATAGAAAAATTTATTGACCTGAAGGATGTGAAAGAGACGCTAGAACTTCATCATTTCAAGCCAGGGGAGCCTTATTATCTAGGATTTTTCATGATAGGTGCGTATCAAGAGGTGATGGGCAATTTCCATAATCTCTTCGGTACGCTCAATGAAGCGCACGTCATAATCAACAAAAATGGCTACTTGATAAAGAAGATTCTGCCTGGTAGTCACATTTCCGATGTGCTGATGATGGCTAGGTACGACAAGAACTTCCTTCTCGAAAACTTCAACATGCATCTTGAGGAACAGGTCAAGCAAGGCAACTTGGATGCAGCTGCTGCTGAAGAGCTGCGTACGGAGTACATGAAGCATTACGAAGGTTACACCTATCTTGGATAAATTATGTCGACAGTGAAAAAGGCTGCTTCGGCTGTTTTACTGAGGGAAGCAGTTGATGGGCAACTCGAAGTATACCTCGTTGAGAGGGCAAGGCATTTGGCCTTTATGGGAGGCTTCTCTGCATTTCCTGGTGGTCAGTGTGACGCAGCAGACTTTCAGATCCCTGTCGTTGGTGCTACGGATGCCGAGCAGAAGGCTGCTATTGCTTGTGCTGCTAGGGAGCTTTTCGAAGAAACGAGAGTAGTCGTAGCTCGCGGTGTTGTTGGCGAGGTGTCTACTTGCGAATCGTTTGTCGAACTGCTCGAGCGGTATGAGTTAGTAATACATGCTTCTGATTTTCTGCCTGCTGGCCGTTGGATCACACCGGAGTTTGCTCCGCGGCGTTTTGATACAAGATTCTTCCTAGTTTATTTGCCTGAGGGTCAGTTGCCGAAAGTAGTCTCTGGGGGAGAATTAGCTGATGGTAGGTGGATGCGGCCTAAAGACGCGCTTCTAGACTGGCAGCTTGGGCGCAGAATGCTTGCACCGCCGACGCTGTATATCTTGCAATCGCTTGCAGCAGGTAAGGACGGTCTTTTTGAAAGGCTGCACTCTGTACCAGAAGCGAACGCAGGCCGCGTTGAGCGGATAGAGATTAAGCGCGGGATATTTCTTTTTCCGTTGAGAACTCCTACTATTGCGCCGGCAACGCATACGAATTGTTACATAGTTGGTAACAAACAGTTGCTGATAATAGATCCAGCATCGCCTTATGAGGAAGAACAGCAACGACTGGAGAATTTCCTAGATACCTTGATTGCAGAGGGAGCAAAGCTTGAGGAGATACTTGTTACACATTTTCATCCTGACCATGTAGGAGGGGTAGCTGCTCTTAGAGCGCGTTATGGGCTGCAAGTTGCAGCTCATCCGCTTACACAGCAGCGTGTTGGTAATGCTTTTGTTGTTGACCGGAAAATAGCGGATGGTGAGCGATGGCAGCTATCAGGTGGCTGGCTGCTAGAAAGTTTATATACACCTGGGCATACGCAAGATCACATTTCGTTCTACGAGCATAAAACTCGATCGCTGCTATGTGGTGACCTCATGGCTGGTTTCGGTACGGTTGTCATAGATCCGCCGGAGGGTAACCTGCAGGCCTATCTTGCTTCGCTTGATAGAGTAGCTGTTCTGGATGTTGACGCGCTGTTTCCTTCACATGGACCACCTACGGGTGGAGCACGTGAACGCATAAGCTTTTACATTTCACATAGACTTGAACGGGAAGCTGCTATATTGTCAGCGCTATGCGAAGGAATATTTAATATCCCCGACATAGTAAAAAAGGTTTATACTGATACTCCACAAACGCTCTATTCGTTGGCCGAGCGCTCGGTACTTTCTCACCTAGAGAAGCTAATAGCTGAAGGTAAAGTAACGGAGAGCGGCGGTAAGTACATGCTATGTTAAGGGCATCGGGCCTATCCACCAAGGGAGATATATTTATGGTGGAAGAAAAAAAATCTTCACAGCTTCTTGGTATACTCAAGCATTTGCTGCTTGCAACGATCGCTGCTGCTGTAGTCTTGTGGGTATATCTCAATATAGTCAACACAGAGACGCCTGACAAAAATGTTGGTAGGTATGCATACATGCTCAGCAACGGTAGCTACATGGGCAAGATTAGAGGTATAGGCAGGTCTGCTAAGATTTCGGCTAAGGTCTACTACATTGAAGAGCCGACCGGTGGTGTGATAGAGATACCTGTTAAGGACGTAGAGGTTAGAGACAAGCCGTTTTACGACAAGTAAATTAAGGCGGAGATGGGGCTCAAGAAAACGGAAGCTTTTGTTTTGCTGACTTATCCGTTAGCTGAAACTCACAAGATTTGCGTCTTGTTTACGCGCAACAGTGGTATAGTGCGTGCTGTGGCGCATGGTGCAAGACGGATAAGGAGCCGATTTGGGTCGAGTCTTGAGCCTTTCACCGAAGTACAAGTGACTTACTTTGAGAAAGAGGGCCGCGAGCTAGTCAGGCTAGAAGGCTGCGACATACTCAGGTCGTACTTCGAGCAGGTTTCTCAACCGGAGAAAGCAGCTGCTTTGTCTTATGTTACTGAGCTACTATGCGCGTTTCTTCCTGCCAATGATCCTAACGAGAAGGTCTACCGTTTAGTATCGGCCGTAGTCAATGCTTTGGCGGCTGATGCTGATCTGGACAGCTTGCTAAGATATTTCGAGGTGTGGTTACTCAAACTCTCAGGTTTTTTTCCTGACTTGAGGATTTGTGCTGGCTGTGACTCACGGATAGATCCTACTAGTGGGGTGTGGGTAGCAAACGATGGTACGCCGCTGTGCTACAGTTGTAGTGAAGGCCGGGGAACGCACATAGAACCGTCGCTCGGAGGCACCGTTGACGCTATTTTCAAATTGGCTCCTGCAGCTTTTGCTAGGTTGGACAAGCCACATGAGCATCTTGTTGGTATAGGTAACTACTGCTATAAGCTTATTCGAAGATCGTTGGAACGCGATTTGAAGTCATACGGACTGATGGTTCAGTTGCGAGCTGACATTATCAACACCAAGAGGTGAGGAGATGAAATACGTATATCTTTACGCAAACGGCAAGGCCGAAGGTGACGCAAGTATGAAAGACCTGTTGGGAGGAAAAGGTGCAGGTTTGGCTGAGATGACTAATGCGGGTTTACCAGTTCCTCCAGGTTTTACCATTACTACCCAAGCTTGCATGGCTTACTACAGGTCTGGTCAACAGTTTCCGGAAGGGATGTGGCAGCAGACGCTTGATGCGCTCAAAAAGGTTGAAGAAGCTACCGGCAAGGGTTTTGGGGATAGAAACAATCCACTTCTTGTCTCGGTGCGGTCGGGCGCTAAGTTTAGCATGCCGGGTATGATGGATACTGTGCTAAACCTTGGCCTCAATGAAGAGACCTTACAAGGCCTTGCAGAGCTTACTGGCAATGAGCGCTTTGCTTATGATGCCTACCGTAGATTTATAAATATGTTTGGAAAAATAGTCTTAGGCGTTGATGCAGAGCGCTTTGAGCATGCTTTCGAGGATTATAAGAAGAAAGTTGGTGCTGTGCTTGATACAGATTTGGACGTCGACTCGCTCAAGCAGATCTGTGCCGAGTTCAAGCAGATAGTCAAAGAAGCTACAGGGGAGGACTTTCCTTCCGATCCGCTGCAACAGCTTGAGCGTGCTATAAGGGCTGTATTTGCTTCGTGGAATGGTCGTCGTGCCGTAGATTATCGTCGAGTACATAAAATACCGGATGATCTTGGTACTGCAGTCAACGTAGTTGCTATGGTATTTGGTAACATGGGCAACGATTCGGGGACTGGCGTTGCTTTTACCCGTGATCCGTCTACAGGTGAGAAGGTCATCTTTGGCGAGTATTTGCCGAATGCACAAGGCGAAGATGTAGTAGCGGGAATTCGAACACCTAAGAAGATCTCGCAGTTACAACAAGATATGCCCGAAGTATACGAGCAATTTGTCAAAGTTGCCGAGATGCTCGAACGCCATTACAAAGATGTGCAGGATCTGGAGTTTACCATAGAGCGAGGCAAACTTTGGATGTTGCAGACGCGCAATGCTAAGCGCACGGGAGCTGCTGCTGTGAGGATCGCCGTCGATATGGTGCACGAAGGGTTAATTGACAAAGCTACGGCGGTCTTGCGCGTCGAGCCCGGCCATTTAGACCAATTGCTGCACCCTATGGTAGATCCTAAGGCTGAAGTGAAAGTGATAGCTACAGGGCTTCCTGCCAGTCCTGGCGCTGCTTGTGGCAAGGTCGTTTTTTCCCCAGATGAGGCAGTGAAGATGGCAGAAGCTGGCGAGAAAGTCATACTTGTGCGGGTTGAAACTTCGCCGGATGATTTTCATGGCATGGTAGCAGCTCAGGCTATAGTTACTGCCCGCGGAGGCATGACTTCTCATGCTGCTGTAGTAGCCCGTGGTATGGGTAAGTGTTGTGTCGTAGGCTGTGGTGCGCTGCACATAGACTATGCTTCTGAAAACTTCAGTGTTGGTGAATATGTGATAAATAAGGGGGACTATATTACGGTCGATGGTAGCTCAGGCAGGGTTATTTTCGGGCAAGTGCCGTTAGTTGAGCCGAAGATGGATGAGGCGTTTGCCGAATTTATGGGCTGGGTAGATGATTTCCGAAAACTCAAAGTCAGGACGAATGCTGATACGCCGAACGATGCTTCTGTAGCTCGCAGCTTTGGTGCTGAAGGAATAGGTTTGTGCCGCACTGAGCATATGTTCTTTGAGGGAGACCGGATAGACGCCGTACGGGAGATGATAGTTGCCGAAAGCAAAGCCGAGCGGGAGAAAGCACTGGCGAAGATAGAACCGCTTCAAAGAGAAGATTTCTTCGGAATATTCAAAGCGATGGACGGCTTTCCGGTGACTATTCGTACTCTTGATCCGCCGCTGCACGAGTTCTTACCGCGCGATGAGGCTGAAATAGAGGCTCTTGCCGCAAAACTTCATATCACGGTCGCTCAACTCAAGCGCAAGATAGATGCTTTGCACGAGATGAATCCTATGCTGGGCCACCGTGGTTGTCGTCTTGGCATACTTTATCCTGAAATCACTGCTATGCAAGCACGAGCTATCTTTGAAGCTGCCGTGCAGGCAAAGAAGGCGGGTTTCAAAGTCTTTCCAGAGGTTATGATCCCGCTTGTCAGTGATGTAAATGAGCTTCGACTTCAAGCTGAGATAGTGCGTGATGTAGCTGCTAAAGTCTTTGCTGAAATGGGAGATAGCGTAGACTATCTCGTAGGCACGATGATAGAGCTGCCGCGAGCGGCACTGACTGCTGACGAGATAGCTCGTGAAGCTGAGTTTTTCTCGTTTGGGACTAACGATTTGACACAGACTACCTATGGTCTCAGTCGAGATGATTCAGGGCGTTTTTTACCTTTCTACATCGAGCAGAAGATTTACAAAGAAGATCCGTTTCAAGTGCTAGATCAGACCGGGGTTGGCAAGCTGATAGAGATGGCCGTAAGACTCGGACGCAGCACGAAACCTAACCTCAAGATAGGTATCTGCGGTGAACATGGAGGCGAACCGTCGAGCGTAGCTTTTTGTCATCGCATAGGTTTAGACTATGTAAGCTGCTCGCCTTATCGCGTGCCGATAGCAAGGCTTGCAGCGGCACAAGCTGCTCTTGGTGTAGCAAAAGCCAGCTCTCAGACAGCATAGTTATGAGGTTAGCCAAAGTAATAGGTACGCTTGTAGCTACTATAAAAGATCCTGAGTTACAGGGGGCTAAGCTGCTCGTAATTCAACCTCTGGACGGGCAGCACAGGCCCTCTGGTAAGCCTATGGTATCGATAGACGCCGTAGGTGCTGGTGTAGGTGAACTGGTCTTCTGGTGTAGAGGGAAAGAGTCTTCTTTTCCTTTCAGCCCTAGAGAAGTGCCCACGGACTGCACTATTACTGGCATAGTAGACCGAGTTAATGTAGAGTATGATATTGGCTCGCGTAATAGGTAACGTTATAGCTACGCAAAAGGAAAAAGGGCTTGTGGGCAGTAAAATCATGCTGGTTCAACCTGTGGGCTTGGAAGGTGAACAGCAAGGTAGCTCGTTTTTAGCACTAGATGCCTTAGATGCTGGTGTAGGTGATCTGGTAGTCGTAGTGCAGGAGGGGTGGTCAGCTTCTACAGCTGCTACTTCTGTCGAAGGTAGAGCTATAGATGCCGCTATCGTGGCTGTGGTAGATACCATAGACCTAGACTGAAATTGTGGGCTTTTACGATGGACGAGTTAGCAGTCAGGCAGATAGCTTCTGAGATAGCGCGCAACTTTTTGGCAAGAAAGCAAGTAGTGCTTGTGTTTCCTGAGGCCAATGAGGCGCTTAAGCAGAAGGCTCAGTCGATGTTTCCTAGGGCTGATTTCGCCTGTTCTGACAAGTTTGAAGCTAAATCAGGTTATAGCGAGGTAATACTGGTTGCCCCTTCATTGGATTTTGTCTCGCGGCTTGTGCAGCTTCAGACCGAGCACCCTATCGTCGATTTTATCGTCAAGTTGCTTTATGATGGCAAACCTGTGCGTGCGATGCTCGGTGGCATGCTTGCTGGAGGAAATGGCAACGTAGGGCTTTTCAAAGCAATCGCCGAGATGCGAGACCGGCTTAAGTCCTTTGGTATTGAGATCATAAATCCTGTTACAGATAATCCTGCTGCAAATAGCTCGATTGATAGGGAAATAAAGGCACAGCGACTCGAGAGTTTGTCTCTCTTACAGACTCCTCGTAATGACATCCATCCGTCTAGGTTACAGATAGCTCGTGCTCCTGTGGAGGAGTTTTTAGAGTTTCTAGAAGATCGCCAGTGCATAATCGAAAAAGGTAAACCTTGCGATCGCTGTGATATGTGCAGTACGCTTGGCTTTTAGCCTTTGCCTTTAGATTTTTCTGCTTGCTTTCTTTTGAGATATATCAGATAAAAGCCAAAACATTTTCTAGTTTTTCGAGGAGTTCATATGCGGCAGATAAAGAGTCAGCAGTTGGCGTTAGACTTTCTGCATGTCGTCGAATCAGCAGCTATAGCTTCTGCTCGTACTATGGGGCAGGGCAAGCGCAAGTATTCTGACCATGTTGCTGTAGAGGCTATGCGAGAGGCGCTCAAGTATGTGCCGATAGCAGGAAAAGTAGTGATAGGTGAGGGTGAGCGTGACAAAGCTCCTATGCTGTATATAGGTGAGCGAGTAGGTTTAGGAGACGATGAGGAAAACAAACATCAGTATCCCGAGATGGACCTGGCCGTAGATCCGCTAGAAGGTACGAATTTGTGTGCTACCGGTGGCCCGAATGCTATATCGGTGCTTGCTGCCGCTGAGCGGGGTGGCCTGCTAAATGCTCCTGACATATACATGAACAAGCTGGTAGTAGGACCTGCTGCCAAAGGCCACCTAGATATAGATGCTCCGGTAAAGGACAACCTGAAGATACTTGCTCGGCGACTCAGCCGTGATATAGGGGATTTGGTAATAACTGTGCTAGATAGACCTCGACATCAAAAGCTCATCGAGGAGATACGTAACACCGGAGCACGTATCAAACTGATTTCCGATGGTGATCTTTCAGCAGGAATAAGTGCTGCTGTGGGTGGATCAGGTGTGCATGCCCTAATGGGAATAGGAGGTGCTCCTGAAGGTGTGCTTACGGCTGCCGCTATGCGTTGCCTTAACGGTGAAATACAAGCCCGATTTGTGCTTAAGGACCAACTTGCTAAAGAGGACCTCGAAAAAGTTGCCGACGATAGCGAAGTGATAGAGCGGATGAAAGCTATGGGAATAAAAGATCCAAACCAAGTTTACACGACTACAGACCTTGCACCTGGTAGGAAAATCATCTTCGCTGCTTGCGGCGTGACTGATGGCACTATACTGAAAGGAGTGCGTTTCTTTGGTTCTGGAATAAGAACTCAGTCTCTTATAATGACTACAGAGTCGCGTTATGTACGGTTTGTCGATACTATCAAACTTGAAGGCGGCCCGGACGTAGTCGTCAGGTTCTAACGATGTCAAAGCTACAAAATGTGTTTTTTCCCTTACTAGCCGTAGTTGCTGCATTCATAGTTGGTGCGATCGTGATAGCAGCCGTGGGTGACGATCCGCTCTTTGTTTACGGTCTTTTCTTTTCCAGTGTCTTCGGTACGATAGATGGGCTGTCTTACACTTTGTTCTATGCTACACCGCTTATCTTTACTGGCTTGGCTGTAGCGCTAGCGTTTCACTGCGGTCTACTCAACATAGGTGCAGAAGGGCAGCTTCAGGTAGCGGCGTTTGTCTGTGCTTGGATAGGATTTACCTTCAACCTACCTGGGCTGTTACTGGTTCCTATGTGTATGCTCGGTGCGGTACTTGCTGGTGCTATCTGGGCAGGTATTCCGGGCCTGCTCAAAGCACGTTTTGGTTCGCATGAGGTCATCAACACTATAATGATGAACTTTATAGCAGCGGGCATTACCAGCTACCTCACGCAGTATTTCTATCGTGAGCCGGGCGATCCTATCTTGCAGACCAAGCATATATACGAGCAAGCACATATAGCTCGTATTGCAAAGCTGCTGAGCCCGCTTGGTGTAGATCTTCCTCAGCGGCTACCGCTGAACTTGAGTTTATTAATTGCTTTAGCAGCTGCTGGTGGCACTTACT
This sequence comes from Blastocatellia bacterium, assembly GCA_025057015.1. GTDB lineage: Bacteria > Acidobacteriota > Blastocatellia > Chloracidobacteriales > JADJPF01 > JANWYG01. The sequence continues at coordinate 50,676 of JANWYG010000014.1, read as the reverse complement.
TCTTTCTTTGGCATACGAGGTGGGGCTATGACCTACGCGCTGTAGGTGCAAATCCGGCTGCTGCTCAGTATGGCGGCGTCAATGTGGCTCGTAATATCGTACTGGCTATGTGTATAAGCGGAGCCTTAGCTGGAATGGTTGCTATAGGCGAAGTCCAAGGTTACAGATACCGCTACTACGAAGGTTTTTCCGCTGGATATGGCTTTACTGGTATAGCTGTGGCATTGCTTGGCCGCAACCATCCGTTAGGGATAGTGCTTGCTGCTTTATTGTTTGGAGCTTTGCAGCGCGCTGGGTTGTTCATAGATATCTTTACTGATCGCGTGTCTAAGGATCTGACCGTAATACTTCAGGCTACGATAATTCTTTTTGTCGGATGTGAGGAATTGTTCAGACAACTCAAAAGGAGGTGGGCAAAGCCTGCCTAGAGGGATATGGAGCTCATTTCTATACTAGGCTCTACTATAAGGACAGCTGTCCCGCTCGTATTTGCTTCTCTTGGGGGGATATATTCGGAGCGTAGCGGAGTAGTCAATATAGCATTGGAAGGGATGATGTTAGCTGGAGCGTTTACGGCTGCCGCCGTTACGGCAAAGCTACATAATCCTTGGCTAGGAGTATTAGCGGCAGCTCTAGCAGGCATCCTAGTTGCCTTGGTACATGCTGTCGCCTGTATTAATCTGAAGGCTAATCAAGTTGTTATAGGCACAGCTATTAACATCATGTTCGTAGCAGTGCCAGGGTTACTTTCAGGAGCACTGTTTGATTCAACTGGCTCTACGCCGCAATTAGCTAGAGAGGAAACACTGGCTACGCCGCTCGTCTATGCTGCCTTCTTAGCGGTGCCGCTTAGTTGGTATCTTCTGTTCAAGACACCGTTCGGATTGCGACTTCGTGCTTCAGGAGAGAAACCCGAGGCAGCCGATACTGCAGGGGTAAGTGTGACTGCTATGCGATACTACGGCGTGCTTGCTTCAGGATTACTTGCTGGCCTCGGCGGAGCGTATTTATCTATAGGGCAAAACTCGCTCTTTACGAGAAATATGACGGCAGGCCGTGGTTTTATAGCTCTTGCAGCAGTGATCCTGGGTAATTGGCATCCGCTTAAGACGCTAGCTGCCTGCCTTCTATTTGGTTTTGCTGAAGCTGTCTCTATTAGAATGCAGGGCGTAAGCTCTATACCTAACCAGTTTATACAGATCATACCTTATGTGTTGACTATGGTGGTACTTTCTGGCTTCGTTGGAAGAGTGTCGCCGCCTAAGGCTCTTGGGCAACCTTACATCAAGGAGCGACGTTAAAATTGCTGGACGAGGAAGGATATGAACGACGTTAACGTTCAAGACGTATTTTTGGAGCACGCAAAGGTAGCTCAATGTTCTGTCACTTTGTACTTAGGTAAGTTGAAACTCGTAGGCAAAATCAAAGACTATGACAGATATTCCGTGACTGTCGACTTTCAGGGCAGACAGCAGCTGATTAGCAAGCAAGCCATATCGGTCATTCAGTTGCCTCGCGGTCAACATACGAAGTTTACTTTTGTCAACGAGAATGGCAAGACGGTAGTTAAAAGGCTCGAGGTTAAGAAATCAAGCAAGAAGAAAAGGCAGATAGCAAAGAAAGGAATGCAAAAAGCAGCTACGAAGCAACTTAAGCCTGCTAGCGCGCCTAAAAAGATGAGTCATAAGCGCAGACATTCCCACCAATCTAGTCATCATTCAAAGAGCGGTTCATCTCAAGAATAAACCGGCTAAATGAGGTCAACCGGGTCTACATCTATAGTGATGGCTTCGAGAGCCTTAGTTGTAGAATTTGCGATTGCTAGTTCTAGTACTTCCTTTGCTCGTACTCGGGAGCGAGCCTTTATCATTATTTGTATCCTGTAGTTACCTTTCAATCGAGCTATCGGAGCCGGTGCCGGGCCGAGTATCCTAGTCGTCGGTTCTATCTGAGCTGCGGTTCGTAGCTGTTTATATAACTCTGCAGCAATAGTCTGAGCTTCGGTTAGTTGCTTATGCCGAACTATGAGGTTGACTAAGACGCTAAAAGGGGGATAATACATAGCCCGGCGGAACTTTATCTCGTGCTCGTAGAAACTCTTGTAATCTTGCTCAGCAGCATACTTCAATGCATAGTGTTCCGGATGATAGGACTGTATCAACACCTTTCCAGGAATGTTACCTCGGCCGGCGCGACCGGCTACTTGGGTCAGAAGTTGGAAAGTACGTTCTGCTGCCCTGAAGTCTGGTATGCCTAGCCCAGCATCTACAGAGACAACGCCGACAAGCGTTACGTTGTGGAAATCATGCCCTTTAGCAACCATTTGCGTGCCTATCATCAGATCTATCTCTCCAGCGGCAAAAGCGCTTATTAACTGCTCGTATGCGCCGCGCCTGCGAGCACTATCACGATCAAGTCGTGCTATCCTCGCTGTGGGAAAAAGATCTTTGAATATTGCTTCTAACTGTTCAGTTCCTTCTCCTACGTAGTGGAGGTATCTGCTACTACATTGTGGGCACGAGGTAGGCACAGGACGCTGGAAGTTACAGTAATGACAGACTAGACGGGGGGCTGTCTCGCGGTGATAAGTGAGCGTTACCTCACAGTCTCTGCATTTGATAGCAAGTCCGCAACTACGGCAAAGCAGAAATGAAGAGTAGCCGCGGCGGTTAAGCAGTATGATTGCTTGCTCGCCGCGAGCTAAAGTTTCTCCTACGGCAGTCTGTAATTCTTGCGAGATGACTTGTACCTTACCGTGGCGTTTGAAAACAGCTCGCATGTCTATTATTTCGACCTCAGCAAGTGGCCGGCCGCCAATCCTTGTAGGGAGGTGCAGGTAACCATACTTGCCAGACTGAGCGTTGTAGTACGACTCAAGCGAAGGTGTAGCACTGCCTAGTATGGCTACAGCCTTTGATTTCAAAGCACGGATTACTGCACTGTCACGGGCATTGTAGCGAGGGGTTTCTTGTTGTTTGTAACTAGGATCGTGCTCTTCGTCGACGACTATCAGACCTAGGTCTTTAATGGGAGCAAAGATAGCCGAACGGGCACCTATTACGACCTTTGCCTGACCATTTCTTAATCGTTGCCATTCGTCCAATCGCTCGCCTTCGGAAAGTGACGAATGCAGTATGGCCACAGTTTGTCCGAAGTGTTCCCTAAGTCTTCGTGAAAACATAGGAGCGAGAGCGATTTCAGGTACCAGCATCATTGCCGTGCGACCAAGTTCAACTGCTCGCCGCATCGCTCGTAAGTAGACCTCAGTCTTACCTGCGCCTGTCACTCCGTACAGTAGGAACGTTGCATACTCACCTTTTTCGAGATGACTGCAAATAGCTGATAAGACGCTGGATTGTTCTGCTGTAAGCGGGCATAGACTTAAATCCAAAATAGGAGAGGAGGGTAAGTGTGCTAGTGGATCGCGGTATGTGTCGCATTCATAGACTTCTAGATAGCCCTTTTTCTGCATGGTGCGTATGACAGAAGCAGAAACTCCGGCTTGCTTTAGTAAGGTGCTGTGCGGTAGCGGTGATTTCAAAGCTTCTACCACTCGACGCTGCTGTTCGGTCAGTTTTTGAGCTGATAATCCTTCAGTAGGCCTGACCATCAGTTGTCTCTTCGGGTTTACTACTGGCTGACCGAGCTGCTGCTGAATCGTCACTAATCCCTCACGTTCGAGTACTCTCGCCGTCGACATTATGTGTGAAATGGAAAGCTCTTTCTGTAGCTGCCTTAAACTAATTTGGCCAGATTCGTTGAGTTTGCTAAGTAACTGCCATTTCTTCGAGCTCTTTGCTTTTTCTGACCTGAGCAGCTCTTGCCCAGCCTCTGTCGCCGATAGCATTACTTCTACAGGAGTGTTTATGCCTACAGGTAGCGCTGCTTTTAACACTTCGCCCCATGGAGCATGGTAATAATCTGCCATCCAACGGGTTAGCTCTAGTATCTCGGTCGTAATCAGCGGCTGTTCGTCTATCAGGCATATTAGACACTTAAGGTCTTTTTCGTCCAAACCCTCTGGTAGAGATGGGCTAATATTTACTATGTAGCCAACTAGAAGCCTGTTACTAAACGAAACTAAGCACCTATGGCCTGATTGGACTTTTTGCTGTAGTTCTAGCGGCACAAGATAGGTAAACGTCTGATTGACATAGACCGGAATAGCAACTTCGGCGAACATAGGTTGATTTATATATCACAATGCTGGTTGAACTACAAAAGTTGTAGAGGCATAGAAAAAGCTTGTACTGTTACCGGTTTTTTTAGAAAATAGTCTGCGTTCTAGTTTTTGGGTCAAAATAAAATGAGCTTCAATAGAGTTATTATCATAGTTTGCGATTCCCTCGGTATAGGTGAAATGCCTGATGCTGCTGAGTATGGTGATGTAGGCAGTGACACGCTACGGCATATCTTAGAATTTCGAGACGTAGATATTTCTAACTTACGTAGCCTAGGGCTATGTAACATCCGGGATCTGCCTGTCCCTCCGGTGGATGAACCCAAGGGATGCTATGGAAAAGCTGCGTTGGCTTCACGTGGCAAGGATACTACTACTGGTCATTGGGAAATGGCGGGGATAATAATCGATAGACCGTTTCCTACCTACCCAAATGGCTTTCCTAAGGAAATAATAGAGGCTTTTGAGACGGCAATAGGCCGCAAAGTACTTGGCAATAAACCTGCTTCTGGTACTGAGATAATCGCTGAACTAGGTAAGCAACATATCGAGACTGGTTCACCTATAGTCTATACCTCTGCTGATAGCGTTTTTCAGATAGCTGCTCATGAGGAAGTCATACCGCTAGAAGAATTATACAGGATGTGTGAAATAGCTCGAGGGATAATGCGCGGCGAGCACGAAGTCAGCCGTATTATAGCCCGCCCATTTGTTGGCACACCCGGCAAATTTGTTCGTACGCCTAACCGTCAAGATTATGCTATAGCTCCTCCTCAAAGTACTCTCTTAGATGTGCTTTCAGAAGCAGGGCTTGATACTGTCTGCATAGGCAAGATTAGCTCCATTTACTGTGAGCGGGGGGTAACACAAAAGCTCAAAGGCAAAAATAATGCTGAATTGATGGATAGAACTGTGGATGCCATTCGTGCTGAGTCTAGAGGGCTCATTTTTACTAACTTGGTCGATTTTGACATGCTCTACGGACATAGAAATGACGTAGCAGGTTATGCGGCGGCACTTGAAGAATTTGATGCTAGGCTCGGGGATGTTTTTGCAGCGATGAAGCAGGACGATTTACTGCTTATAACTGCTGATCACGGCTGTGACCCTACCGACAGATCTACCGACCATACTCGGGAGTATGTGCCAATAGTAGCTTATGGTAGTAAAGCGCAACGCGGAGTTAACCTTGGCATACGTACCTCTCTTGCCGATATAGGACAGACAGTAGCAGAGATTTTCGGGCTTAGTCTGAACGCAGGCTCAAGCTTTTTGAGTCAGATTGTGAATTAAGAGTTCAAAAGGAGGCAATATAATGGCTATATTTTGTCCTGCTTGTGGGGCGCAAAATGATGATTGGGCACAGGTTTGTAGGCAGTGTGGCGCAGTTCTTAGGGGCGTGGGGACTGCTCAGCAAGCTTTTCAACAGGGCTTTCAACAACCTGCAGGCTATGTACCCCAAGGTTATGGGGGAGCAGGGATGATGATGGGCGGTGGGCGCATTCATGCTTCTATAGGTACAAGGTTTCTTGCACAACTTATAGATGGTGTAGTGAACTTTCTAGCGTCTCTCCCAGGCTTTGTCCTGACTTTTCTCGGTGCTTTTCTTGCTGACACTGATGTTGCTGCTTTAGGAACACTTATGACAGTGCTGGGTTATTTGCTTATCTTTGCTGGTATGATAGGCATATTAATCTATCAGGTTTATAAACTGGGCAAGGAGGGTGCTACGATAGGCAAAAAGATGATGAAAATATGCGTCCTTGGACAAGATGGATATCCCTTAGGCTTTGGTAAAGCTCTAGCAAGAGAGATAGTAAAAGGCCTGATTGGGCAAATCTGCTTCTTGTTATTTCTTTATCCTTTGATAGATAAAGACAAACAAGCGCTTTACGACAAGCTCTTCGGCTCAAATGTCTGGCAGCAGTAGACTCAGAGAGCACGACTTCTGGTTGAGTCTACTCTTTGTGAGAAGCAAATTATTTGAAGCTGATAGTAAAGTCTCCGCTTTCAACCGAGGACTTGTTACCAGCAACGTCGGTAACAATCAGCTGGATTCTGGCTCTTCTAGTTTTCGTTGCTGGTACTTGCCATAAGTAGCTCCTTACGCCTTCAGGTCGAGCTATAGATACGTAGTTTCGGCCGCCATCTGACGAGAATAAGAGTTCTTGCAAAGCTATAGCGGTATTATCTTGAGCCTGCCAGATTATTTGAGCTGTTTGCCCTGCAACGAGTTTCTCACCGCCTCTGGGACTGAGAAGGCTTATACGAGGACGCTCTTCGTCTAATCCAACGCCGGACAAAGTAACAAGTACTGGTTGTAACGGTAGCATCGTCGATTCGTCAGCCTGTAGCAGTATTCCGCCTACTATTAAACCTGCGCGCTGTGGTTTAAAGGTCAACTTGATTGGTACTTCCTGTGCCGGGGCAAGATTAATTACCGCAACTGAGACGATAAAAGAAGGATTGTTTGAGCTAATTCTTACTTGTCGCGTTAAGGAAGAGTTGTTGATTATTGAGATTTGAGTTTCAGAAGAAGACGCCGTCCCAGTAGCTGGAAAACTGACGCGGGTGTTTGAGACTCCTATACGGCCTTTTATCTGCAGATCGGAGTTGCTGCGCGAAATCCCAGTAGGACTAACTGCTAGAATCCTGCCTGTGGCTGCTCCTGAAGGCACTTGTGCTTCGATGCCAGTAGCCGATTTTCTGAAGATACGGGCACTGAGCTGACCGACTTTGACTTCCGTTACTCCAGCTAAATTCTTACCTCTTATTACAAAATTATCTCCTATGGCTGCAAGCTTTGGTTCAAAGTCCTCTATCATCGGTGTGGGAAAGTTGTCTGCTGTAAGTCGACGGCTGAAAAGTTCGTTACTGCCGTTTGTATCGTCTTGCCAGACTATAGTTATGTTGCCTTGCCGATCTATAGCCAGTGCTGGATGCTCGCTGACTCCAAGATTTTGAGAGATATTGATAGGCCCGGTAAAAGCAGTCTCTCCTACAAAAAGTCGGCTCAAGTAGATCTCATAGTTCAGATCTTGAGTATCTCGCCATACGGCTACGATGTTTCCTGCTGGGTCGAATGCTGCATCTACCTTTGTGGAGTCACCGTTGCCAAAGGCTATAAGCTGTGGCGTAGCAAAACTCAGTCCGTTGTCGAATGATCGAGCAAGGTAAATCTCACGACTTGGAAATGGCAGCCTGTTGTCAAGCCCAGCATACATAAGAATTACCTGTCCGTCGTCTGTGACCTTCATCACAGGTGAATCGCTAAGATTGATGGAAGGTACTATTTGAAAAGGTTCCGAGAAAGTTTTGCCGCTATCACTTGACCTAGTGTAGTGTACTGAAGCAGTGAAAATGGGATTGCCGAAACGTTCGCCAGTCACTGTCAGGAACGTATATGCCAGATGAATGATCCCATTTTTTACTTCTACTACTGGCTCAAACAAGACTTGTCTGCTGGACGAACGGATAATCTGTGGTTGAGTGAAGCTTCTGCCCGCGTCGAACGATCTAGAAAGCATTAGCCTCGACATATTTAGCTGCTCTTCGCTCCAAACGATGTTTATGCTGTCATCTGTGCCTACACAAATGTTTGCATCGTTGACAAACTCGCCTGTAGATATGACGCGTTTAGCATTGAAAGTCCTTCCATCTTGTGAGCTGCTGTAGACGATAACACTGCCTAAGTCGTAGCGCTCTTGCCAAACTATATGCACTCCTCCCCTTGCATCTACTGCTATGCGAGGACGAGTAGCGTCTTGATAGCTATGCGAGACGTTTACTGTAGGCGAAAAGTCAGTTCCGTCGATAGATCGGGAATAGTAAATCTGCTGTGGACCATCTTTGTCGTCCTGCCAGCAAAGGTGCAGTATCCCTGAGCTATCTAGTACTAGCTTGGGACTGCTGCTGTTTCCGGCGTTTTCGGTAATCTGAACCTTAGCAACTTTGACAGGATCTTGCAGTAAAACGAGTCTTACAGTCAGACTCTGCGTTATTCCGGAACGTATATCTGTAGCCGTGATGATAATCGGATAAGTCCCCGGACGTACTCTATCTTCGCGAAGCGTTACAAGGAGCTCAAAACTACTGCCAGTCGGTACCTGGTGAGCAGAAAACAAAAAGACTGGATTTATGGAGGAGGTAGCGTCAAGCTTCAGTACTGAGCGGGGGTTGCCGGCGAGCGTGGAGCTTTCTAAAAAGAACTTTGCTTGAGTACCTACGATTTCTGCTGCTATAGTACGAGCACCTAGCGTAAAGCCAGGATCTAACAGCTTATCGGAGCGAGCCGTCGCAAAATAAATGTTGCTATCGCGACCGTTGCGGTAGTCTGTCCAATGAAAGTAAACAGCTTCACCATCTGTGGAAATCTGATCATAGTCGCCGTGAGAGCCAAAGCGTACACCCCGCGGTGTGGGAGCAAATGGCCAAACATGGTCGCTTATTAGCGTGTTCCTGCTAAAGGTAGCACCACCATCAGTAGACACGGCGGCGTATATGCCGGTCAGAGCGTTGTTTGCTTGGTCGTTTCGTCGATCATACCACTGGGCTACTAACGCACCTGAGGAAGTTACCGCTATTGACGGCCTGAATTGAGCGGTGATAGTGGCATCATCGTTGACTCTCGTAGCAGTGGAAAACGTCTCACCACCGTCAGTAGACCGTATAATAAAAACGTCGCTGTGATCAACCGAGGTCTCGCTTGGTTTAGCACTGAAACAAAGGTAAACGTTGCCGTTAGGAGCTATTGCTAGAGATGCAACTGTTTCAGTCAGTACAGAGCCGTTCAGCATCGTAGGCAGCACTCTTCTGCCAAGCCGTATTGCTGTTTGAATGTTACCGAACGTGCGTCCCCCGTCTGTCGAACGTACTAGCCGAATGGAATTGTCCGAAGAATCGAACCAAGATACATAAATTCGGCCGGCACTGGCAGCTACACGGACGCTGCCGACGGAGAAACCTTTAGTTGAAGGCGTAAGTTCTATGGGTCGCAAAAAGCTACGTCCCGCATCTGTCGAGCGGTTAAACATTATTCGGTTTTGTGAAGTTTCGAATCTGATCCAAGCTAAGAAAACGTTCTGACCAGTTTCATCTACAGCAATCCAGGGTTTATCATGGAAGAAATTAGGTGACGTATTGACTACACCATCGGTTGCCACACTCCAACTGCGCCCACCATCGGTAGACTTAGAGACCGCTATGGTTGACTCATCAAGAGTGTTTATCGCCATAGTTGCTGCAAAGAACGTTCTTTGCCGGCTGACTGTGACATTGCCTTCGCCGATATTTATACCGCCGCGAATACTTGGTATGCTGGACTGTTGCCAGCTAATTCCCCCATCAAGGCTGTAAGCAACTACAGCGGTTGCACTTTCATAGTCGTTGTAGAGAATGACTATGTTGTTTTCAGAAGCGGCGCTGGAGGATTGCTGCTGTGCCGTGCCACTTACGTCGAAGTTATTGACCAGCCGGTTGCGGTTACTTGGTGGCAGAACTGCTTGAAGCTCAGTAGATGAACTGTCTTCTGATAGTAGGCTATGAAGGAGCGACAAGTAACGATGAGCTGATACCGAGACGTGCCTTTCTGCTTCGCTCGTAAGCACCCAAGCATAGTTTTTGTGCAAATCTTCGGCTTTTGCCATAGCTTGCCAGTAGCGTAGCCGTAGCTTATCTGAAGGACGTACATTCAAATAGCTGCCACTTGACAGTGCCGTTGTAGAAAGAGAGATTAGCGCGGCTAATAAAAAGACTCGGTTCATTTTTTTTGCTAATCAGCGAGAGCCAAGGTGCAGTTTTATAAATTGTTGCATAGTTTCTGACTCGATGACAAAAGTTTATTTTTTGTCCTTAGCTAACTAAAATAATGGCTATGGTTGGAATAGTGGCGGCCATAGTTGCTGTACTTCTTTTGTATTTAGGGTATAAGTTAGCGAAGCTGCTTTTCAAGGTACTGTTGTGGATGCTTGCCTTAGGATTGCTTGTTGTCGCTACTTTTTACTTTCTACTGCCTAATTCTGTGGGAGTTAAAAAGCGCGAGTCCATTTCTAGGCCTATATCTAAACCTGTGAGAACTAGATGATCCTGTTATTTCTGTTTTGCTTGTTTCAGCAGCCAAGCGAGCAGGTGATTAGATACCTAGAGTTTCTTCAAGAGGAAGAGCGAGAACTACGCTTTCAGCTTGCTCGTGACGAGTTAACGTGGAAAGATTACCGGTTGGCTCAGGATAAAATAGCTATACTCAAGCGGCTAGTGGAAGGCTACGGGCGGAGTGGCCAGCCACTGCCTGAGCTGTACGTAGTTACGCAGGAAGAAATGCTTGACTTCGTACCTGATAAGAAACGATTGAAGCGCTTGCGCCGGGGAGATTCTGTAGGTGAGAAATGGAAGTTTCTGAAGCGCGTTTATAGAAATGCCACGCACTACTTTGTGCTTGAAAATAGACAGTAGCTTCTAAGTACTAGCAGGTACTGCAAAGGAGAGCTTGAAAGAGAAGCCTAATGATAGATGCTATTGATGAACTAAAGATTATAGCAGCGGCACTACGAGACTATATCGATTACCTGCAGGGGATAGGTATTACGCAGTATGAGGCAGGAGTTCGCTTTGGTAATAGGCAGCAATCGGTCAGAGGTGTCGTTGTTGAGAGTAAGTCAGCTGCTGTAGAGCCAATTTCAGAGACGAAAGTTGTAAAGGAAGTACTGGCAGGGGAAAGCAGTAAGGCATTGCCTCAAGCACCAGCACAGTTCTCTTTGTTTGCTCAGCAAGAAGTATCTCAGAGAGAGGAAACCTTGGAAGATATAAAAGCGGAGATAGGTAATTGTTGCCATCTCTGTAAGGGTTGTACGCAGGCCGTTTTTGGTGAGGGAAATCCGAATGCGCAGCTAATGTTTATAGGTGAAGCTCCTGGTGCGGAGGAAGACCTTCAAGGAAGGCCGTTTGTGGGGCAAGCTGGCAAGCTCCTCGATAAGATAATCGAGGCAATGGCACTCAAGCGTCAGGATGTTTACATTACTAATGTCGTAAAGTGTCGTCCGCCAGAGAATCGTAAGCCAGAGAAGGAAGAAATAGAGGCTTGCGAGGGGTTTCTTTTTAGAGAGATAGCAGTAGTCAAACCTCGAGTGATAGTTACTTTAGGTGCGACGCCGCTGTTTTCTTTGCTGCGCATCAAAGATGGTATCTCACGTGTGCGCGGCAATTGGTACGAGTATAAAGGCATACCCGTAATGCCTACTTTCCATCCTGCATATCTACTTCGTTCGCCTGATAAAAAGCGTGAAGTTTGGGAGGACATCAAGAAAGTGATGACACATCTTAAAATGTTCCAACAGTAAGCTGTTCGGCTACCTTTTTTTGTCTAAACCAATCTACTGTGAGCTTAAGTCCCTCAATAAAAGTGACCCTTGGGCGGAATCCTAGTAGTCTGATTGCTTTACTTATCGACGCAAAGGAGTTACGTACATCGCCAGGGCGGGGTTTTTTATAGATAATCTTCGGACAGGTTTGTGTTAGATCGCTCAAATTAGCTATTAGCTCGAGAATTGAGTAGCTTTGACCACAGGCTATGTTGCAGATTTCTCCAGATACTGTTGAGTTTAAAGCCAGCAGATTAGCCTCTACGACATTGTCTACATATGTGAAATCGCGAGTCTGTAAGCCATCTCCATAGATTGTGATAGGATTGCCTGCAAGTAAGGCTTCCGTGAAACGCGGGATGACAGCAGCATACTCCGAGTTTGCCTCTTGCCGCGGACCGAAGACGTTGAAATATCTTAAAGCAATGGTGCTGAAGCCGTAGAGTTTATAAAAGAGAATAGTATAGCTCTCACCAGCAAGTTTCGATAGGGCATAAGGAGACAGTGGCCTTGCAGACATAGATTCTTCCTTGGGCAAGTACTCACTGTTGCCATATACAGAAGAACTCGAGGCATAAACAAAGCGCTTTACCTTTGCTTCTTTTGCTGCTATAAGCAGGTTGAGCGTACCAGTAACGTTGATCTCGTGAGTCGTAGCTGGATCGACTATCGAGCGAGGTACTGAGCCTAGTGCCGCTTGATGCAGCACGGCATCTACGCCTTCTACAGCTTCATAGACAATTTTCCGATCCCTTATGTCACCTTCTATTAGTTCCACTTTTTCGAGAGGGAAGTTATTTCTGCTACCTGTGCTGAAGTTATCGAGAATACGTACTTTGTGGCCTTCTAAGAGAAGCCTGTCTACTATGTGACTTCCTATAAAGCCTGCACCTCCAGTCACTAGTACTTTCATACTGCTTCCATAGCTTGAATCTGCACGGCCTCTGATAATAATTTGGTAAGCTCTATGGTACAAGAAGATATTTCCATAATTGCGTGTGGACGTAGGGTAATTCGCTTAGAGGCAGCAGCAGTTGCGAGCTTAGAGGGACGTCTGGACCGTAGGTTTGCCGAAGCTGTAAAGTTGATAGTCGACTGCAACGGCAAAGTGGTTTGTTCTGGGATGGGCAAGGCGGGGTTAATAGCACAAAAAGTTGCCGCAACTTTTGCTTCTACTGGAATACCTGCTGTTTTCATACATCCTTCGGAAGCACTGCACGGAGATCTCGGACTAGTTGCTGATGGGGATGTGGCTGTCCTTTTCTCTAACTCGGGCGAGAGCGAGGAAGTACTGCGTTTGTTGCCTTACCTCAAGTCACGGGGAGTGACCCTGATAGCCATTACGGCTCTTGCTTCGTCGTCGCTTGGTCGCAGTGCAGATGTGGTCTTAGAGATGGGAGTTGTAGAGGAAGCCTGTCCGCTACGACTTGCTCCTTCAAGTTCAACAACTGCTCTGCTTGCTCTTGGAGATGCTCTTGCGCTGACCGTACTGGAGATGCGCGGCTTTACTTCTGAAGACTATGCTAAATTGCATCCAGCTGGCTCGCTAGGGCGAAGCATGAGACGCGTAGATGAATTGATGCGCACAGGAGATCGCTGTCCAGCAGTCTTACCTACAACTTCTGTACGCGATGCTCTGACGGCAATTACGCGTGCTCGGGCTGGCCTGGTCTGCATAGTCGATAACGAGCGGCACCTCGTCGGAGTGTTTACTGACGGAGACTTTAGAAGGCATTGGAGCAAAGATGCTGCAGTAGGTGATCGGGCCGTTGGAGAGATAATGACCTCACCTTGTTTGTATGTACAGACAGGAACTATGGTACGCGCGGCCAAAAAGCTCATGGCAGAAAAGCACGTGAATGCCTTGCCTGTAGTAGATGCCGAAAGACGATTGCTCGGGCTGGTTGATATACAGGATCTATCCTGAAAAAGTAGGCTTGGTTTTACTCAGCTTCCAACTGAGCATCAACTAGTCTTGTCATCTGTGGTTTTGAGATAAACTACGGTAGCCCCCCAATGTCCAGCATAAAGTGGAGCGTCCTCGTAGCTTTCCACAAGCGGGCTCTTGGCAAGTATGCTACGTACTATCTCACGCTGAATTCCTATTCCCTTGCCGTGAATGATGCGTACGAAAGTGAAGCCGCGCTTGCTGCATTCTTCCAGGTACTCGGGTATAAGCTCTTTTATGTCTTTAGGGGAGTAAGTGTGCAAGTCAATGCTATCTTCTATAGGTACTACTACAAAATCACTTTCTTCGTATTGTTCATCCTTCATGCTTGGTTCTAGTAAACCTCATAGTCGTCACTCTTGTAATCTGACAGACCAATTATACCGCTACATATTGCGATGTCTACTAAGTGGCCAGCAGCCTAGTTGCGAAAGCTTTTGTACTTAGTTCGATCGGCAATACAGGGCGACTCAGACCGCCCAACATTTTGCAAACGGGCTTGCTTGCCTAAAGTTTTAGTCAAAGGCAACTGAAAAATCTTGTTGAACTAGAAGTAACCACTGTTTGAGTTTGGAGCTTACAAAGCGGAGTTGCTTTGTAGCTCCGTGTAATTAGCCTCCAAAAAAGAACGCCTTGGGACTAGGATCTTGGCCAAGCGCGCTGCGCAGTACCGCCGTATGCATCGCTTCGTCAGCCATGATCGACACGGCAGCCTTGAGGACTTCCTTGCTTTCTAACTTTGGTAGTACTGAAAAATACGCTCGAGCAGCACCATCTTCTAGCTTTAGGGCAAGCTCAAGTACGTCTTTTTCGGTTTTGAGTTCCTTAATTCCGTTTTCTGCTGCTAACTTGGCAACATCGTATTTTGCTGCTGGCTCTACAGGCTTGCCTCCAAACTGCTTGATCGTAGAAATCAAAGCGTCTCTGTGTGATTCATGTTGTTTCATAAATCCCACGGCAACTTTAAGTACAGGGTCTTTCAGTAGGGCTGCTCCGGCTTTGTATGCGGCTATAGCTTGATGCTCCAGAGAAAGTGCTATGTTCATTATCTTCACATCGCCTTCTGAAGCAGCAACGCTGCTGGTTTTCAGTATGGCCGCACTTCCTATTCCAGCGAGAGCTGCCGCTTTGAAGAAATTGCGCCGTGTGGTTACGTCTAGCGAATCCAAGAAGTTATTTGCTCTAGACATCTATCCTCCTTTTTGCCAAATGCTGCGAATTAGACATGACAATTTACTTAGCCAACTTAACTGCTTCCACTCATAGTTCATTAGGTAATTGTTTTCATGTGTCTAAGTATTGTCAAGAAAAATAACGGAACTTTTGCCTTACTTGTTCAATTTTTGTCCAATGTTTTTAGGAGTATTAGCGGGGTTATAATTTACTTTTAGATTCTATGGGGTGGAATACATGAGAAGTGATCTGATGGTAGAAAAGGTAGGGCGGTTTCTGATCTTGCCTGTACTGCATTACTCGTATGAGTTTGCTCTCGTAGCTCGGCAAGCAGTGGATGAATTACGGCCGGTAGGTGTAGCGGTAGAGCTGCCTTTCGTTTTTCAAAAGGAGATCATGCAGGGTGTAGCTAGGCTGCCTAAGGTCTCAGTACTCCTTTATCGACAGACTGTCATACGTATGGAGCCAGTAGATGCGTTTTTTGAGGCATTACGCAGAGCACGCGAGAAAAGTATAGAAACCAGATGTATTGATCTAGCCTGCGATTATCCTTTAGTGAACGATCCTTTGCCAGACTCATATGCGCTGCAGTCAATAGGACATCGTAAGTACTGTCAGATGGTCCTTGCAAAGCCGACCTGGGTACACCTTCCGCAAGACGAGCAGCGAGAACAGGCTATGGCGTTTCGCCTGAAAGAGTTTGAGCGCAAGCTTGAATGGAGCGGTAAGCTTGATGATGCTTCCAGCACTATCTTAGTGCTCTGTGGGTTTGCGCACTTGCGAGGGCTCGTCAAGTGTTTGCAAAGCGAGTGTGTGCAACCTGAAGAAGAGTCCATACGGGCTACACTTTACCATCTTAGCCCGCAGTCTCTCGGCGAAATAATGGGTACATTTCCTTTTTTGACTTCGGTTTATGAGATTCAGCGCTCTGGCATAAGGACTGTGAGAGCTCAATCACTAGCTATAACTGAGGAGGTACGCTCAGGTTTTCGTGTCATAAAGGGTGGCAAGCTTGAAAGCGTAGAAGAAGTGGCTAAAAGAGCGCACGAAGAAACTGCTGTAGAGGTTATTTCTTCTGACCGAAGCGAGATTCTCACAAGGTATGTTTTATGGTGCCGAAACTATTACGAGCAGGAAGTGGGAGACAAGATAAGTGCGCAGCAGATGCTGCTGCTTAAGAAGTTTGCTCGCAAGTATGCCTTCGTCAAGAACTTGCTACTACCTGGCTTTTACGAGCTTCTTGTATCTGGTCGTAGCACTATAAATCCCCATTTTTGCTTCAGGATGTGGGAAATTGGCACCACTTATCCTGTGCAGAACTTACCTTCAGAGCTTCCAGAAATCACTTTGCGAGCAGCAGATATCTTTCCGTTCATCAACAAGGTTTCTATGAATCCTCAGGCGCCGCTCAAGCCCAGACGTTTACCGCGGTTCTTAGAGCGTAAGAAGCGTATGAACGCTGATCCCAGCGATAGGATGGATCCCAGCAGCATATGCTCTTATCCGCCGGAGGATGTGATAATAGAAAACTATGGCAGATACTTGCGTAGTAAAGGCAAGGGTATGCTGAGTGAAGAGCGTAAGCGGGTCCGCCCTTTTGAGACTTCCTTACTTGACGGTATAGACATTCGAGAGACGATACGCAACTGGCACACGGGTAAACTGTATGTGCAAGAATGTCAGATTGTTAAAGGTGAAGTAGACTCATTGGTCGTGATCTTTGACGAAGATACTAGCAAGTACTCCTATACGATGACTTGGTTGGGTGAGCATAATCAGGAGTCGGATATGGCATTTTATGCTACAGATCCGAACGAACGGGTTGTAGGGCCTGGCATTCGCAAGGCTATTTATGGTGGGTTCTTGATGACCATGCCTCCAGGCAGACTCTATGACGTTTTCCATGACCCGTACTATAGGCATGCAGCTAATCATGCTGAGCGGCTTCTGATGGCAGCGATAGACTACAGTCTAGAGAAATTTGTCATCTATGCCGCTCCTACTCCGCCAAGATCCTACTTTCAGGTGCTTGCTGGTAGATATGGGAAACGGATCATATACATCCCTTTGTCACAACTGTCGCCAGTGATGTTGCAAAAGATTCGCACGTTTCATATCCTCTCAAATAAATCTGTGAGAGATTATGCTGGAGACTATATATGGTAGGCCTACGGTTTGGTACTGCCGGTCACTACCTTTATATCATCTATGTACCAACCGTCGGCAGTAACACCGCCGTCAGAAGTTAATCTGAAGCGCACAGAGACTTTGCGGCCATCGAAGTGACTTAGATCCACGCTTGTGTCGGCAAACTCTGCTTGAAAGCCAGTAAAGGCTGCTACTGGAGTCCATAGCCCATTGCCTACTTTAACGTCTACGTATCCGTAGTCGAAGCCTTTCTCTAGCGAGAACTTGTGTTTGAAAATGAGGCGGCTGCCTAAGGTGTTGGTAAAATCGAGTTCGCTCTTTAGTTCGACTATGGAGTTAGCATTGTTTGGGTAGTTACCTTTTTTGCTGTCTGTGAGAGATTTAGGAGCGCTTGCGTAGATCGTTTTGGTCAGCTTCCAGTCGGATACTAGCACGAAGTTCTTGCCGTTGTTTACTGGATCTTCAAGCAGGACTACTTCTCTTACTATTCGAGCCTGAGCAGTGACGTTCGTATCATAGCTGGCTGTAACGGTATCGCCGATACTTGCTTGTAGCTGCCCATCTCCTGGATTAGGAGCGGAAACGGTAGTAGTAATAGAGCCTTCGAACAGGCCGGGTATGAAAGCGTGTTCTCTAAGCATTAGCGTTTCTGTGTCCCCTGAAGTACTGCTTATGGTAATTCGGACTGCACCTTGTCCTACTAAGTCGAGATCGCCAAATTGAAGCTTGATGGTAGAGCCATCAACGTATGCCGTACGATCTAAAAGTAAGCTGCCTTCACGGCTACAATATGGAGCGATAGCAAAAGACTGCCGGACGGAATTGCTGCTGCCGTTGAGTGCAGCTGCACCAAAGCCTATTCCACGGCGAGCAAAAGCGGCCCACAAAAGACATTCGTTTGTTCCAGCATTTGTTAGCCTGTCGGCAGCCAGTATCGCATCTCTTCCATCTATAAAAGTAGGGTTCGAAGGAGTAAGTTTTAGAGCGTCAGTAACCAATCTTTCGATAAGCTCTTTTCCACGTTCAAACCCGTAGGCTTTGATAAACTCCGAGCGAGCAGTCCAAAGCGCCAATGCCCAAACTTCGCCGGTACGATGTACTGAATTTGTGTCATCAGGATTAAATCGCGTAGTAGTAGGATCGATATCGGCGTATGTTAGAGGATTGATTTCTAAGTTCGTACTGTATGGGAAGCGGCGTATACCGCGCTCGAAATTTCTCGATACGTAGCTGCCGAACGGATACTTGGCATCAGGATCATCACCGGGACGGCTTAGTAGGCTCATAGCATACCAATCAGACCATCCTTCGCCCATACCGCCAGATTGTATGCCAAACAGCGAGGTTGCTTCTTGAGGACCGCCGACAAGTCTTGTAGTTAGCCCGTGTATGTATTCGTGGATGATAACTTCAGCGTCGAACGAACTGTCTATTTTGGGTTGTGCTGTGGTCCAGAGATGCATTTGCATTCTGCTAGGGAATCCATCTTCAGAGACGCCAAAGGAAGCATTGTTAAATCGTGCTCCGTCTTGAGCATCAGCAAGTACAGGATCGTTTTCTTTTCCTCCTCGGCCAAAATTGCTGCGTTGGAAATTCCCTGCTTGTTCATCAAATCCCAGCTTGTAGAGATAATCATGCGTCCAGTTACATCTATAGAACAGGTTGGTAATCGATGCATCAGTGAATTTTTCCGGCTCTTCGCCTGGAGTGTTTAGTATCAAAGGGAAGTCAAAGGACAAGCTTGTTGCTCTAGCACTTCTGCCGTTATTGTTACCAGAACGATCTTCGCGCGCTATGACGTTATTGCCTTCGGTTATTGGATTGCCAAGGTCTATCCAGCCAGCAGGTGAGGCATTCTTATCACCGCTCGTCGTAACTAGTTCTCGCTCTATTAGAGGCGGATTGAGTGAAAGAAACGGCATGTTTGGTTGTGGTGAGTTCCTAGTGAATACTCTGTAGGACGGCTGATCTGCGTACCAAGTTAGACTATGACGCAGCAGCAGGCTTCCCTTAACATCGTCTATGCAGATGTCATATCTATTTCCGGTAAGCTTATCTAATAGTCGAATCCGCCAAGCAAGCCTAGGTTCATCTGGCGTGAGCATAAAGATAACGAGTGTTGGGAGACGTTCCGAGCAGTCTATTTCTGAAACGCTGCGTTGTATGCTTTGCGCAGCGAGCTCTACTGCTTCCTGAACGTTCAGTTTAGGCTGCGTCTCAGTTAGCTTTTCTGCAGCTGGCATAAGACCACTTGCCGCATACATGACGCGACCTTGTTCGTCAAGGGCTATTTTCAAGTCGGCACCAAATACTTCTAAGCTACCGACCTGCTGCTTGAAGATTAAGTGCCGTAGAGAGGAGCTTTTGCTTCGATAGTTTGCTACGAGTTTTAGATCGGAATCGTCAACTTTGTAGAAAGTACGGTGTTTTTTCAAGAACCTGCGTGCGATATATTCGGCTGCAAGCTTGCTGGGAGCGCTTAGCCCTTCGCTGAGACTGTATATGATTCTTGGCGTGGGTTCATGAGCTTGCCAACGAATTTCTGCATTTGGTATCTCCTTAAGCTGGAGCCACTGTTGGTCTAGAGTTGGCTTTATAGAGCTCAGAATCTGCTTTGAGCGGATATCGAAGTTTGGATAGTAGTCTGAGTGGTTAGTCGCTAGGTCATCCAGCTGAGGCTGCAAGTAGTTTTGAGATTGTGAGACGGATTCAAATATAAGAGCTGTCAAGAGAAGAAAGCCTACAAGGATTAACGTTCTTAATGGCATCTGAGACCTCGTGTAGAGTTTACAATGACTTTAGCTTGACTGAGCTGCCTCGGCAAGTATTGAGGACTGAAAACTGAGTTACAGGCTGTCTAGATAGAGGGCTTGTACGGTCTAAGTTTCTCCAAGACTATTTGAATATCTTCGGGAAGTTTCGCTAAGATTAGCAAGTCTCAAAATAGGGGTAGGAGTATGGAAGCTCTCCGTTATGATTGGACGGTAGAAGAAATAGCTCAAATATATGAATTACCTTTGCCGGAGTTAATCTTCCGTGCGCAGTCTGTTCACCGAAGGTATCACAAGCCCTCTGAAGTACAGGCTTGCATGCTGCTTAGTATCAAAACGGGTCGCTGTCCAGAGGACTGTGCATACTGTCCGCAGTCTGCACACTACAAGACGGCAGTTCAGCCGGCACCTCTCTTGGATGTTCAACAAATACTTGATGCAGCGCGGTCTGCTCGATCGGCTGGAGCTACGCGCTTTTGCATGGGGGCTGCTTGGCGCAGTGCGCCCTTGGGTGCAGAATTTGAACGAGTACTGGAGGCTGTGCGGGGAGTAAGAGAGCTTGGTCTAGAAGCTTGTTGCACTTTGGGAATGCTTACTGACGAGCAGGCTCAGAAGCTTGCTGAAGCTGGTCTTACGGCGTATAACCACAATCTGGACACTTCGCCTGAATTTTATGGTGAGATAATTTCTACCAGAACCTATCAAGACAGATTAGACACTCTAGACAGAGTCAGAAAGGCCG
Organism: Blastocatellia bacterium; assembly: GCA_025057015.1. Lineage (GTDB taxonomy): Bacteria > Acidobacteriota > Blastocatellia > Chloracidobacteriales > JADJPF01 > JANWYG01. Next base: position 30,359 of record JANWYG010000014.1, on the reverse strand, counting down.
GTATTTCGGTCTGTTGCGGTGGCATAATCGGTCTTGGTGAAAGTAGAAATGACCGATATTCCTTGTTGCATCAACTAGCGATACAGCAGCCACATCCGGAAAGCGTACCTATTAATTTGCTTGTTAGAGTTGAAGGGACGCCTCTTGCTAAACAAGAGCCGGTAGATGTGTTTGAGCTAGTGCGTATGATAGCCACGGCTAGGATTCTGATGCCGAAGTCTATGGTACGTCTAAGTGCTGGTAGACTCACTATGAGCGAGGAAGCACAGGCGCTTTGCATACTTGCCGGAGCTAACTCTATTTTCATAGGTGAGAAATTGTTGACAACTCCAAATCCTTCTGCTCAGGAAGATATCAGGTTTTTTGATAAACTTGGCATTAGTTTTCGTGCTATAACCTAGCTAGCTTGTTCCTTGCAAGACCAGTCTACTTGGCTTGAAGTTGGAAGTTTAATATACTCGGTTTAGGACATACGGCTTCTTCGATCCGAAGCAGCTCGTGTTAAGCTCATCATAAGGAAGTTTCGTGAACAGGATTTATCTATTTGGCTGGGGAGCCTTTTTTTCTTCTCTGTCGCAAGCTTTGCTGAGCTACGGTTGGATAGGGCTGTTTGTGATAGGCGTGCTGGATTCGACCTTTGTGCCTATGCCAAGCGGGCCGGACGTATTGCTTGTTGCAGGTGTGGTGTTAGATTCTTCTCTTTGGAACATCCTCAAGTTTGTGCTTGCTGCTACTTTGGGTTCTACGCTTGGCTGCATCATACTTTATGGTCTTGCCAAGCAGGCCGGTACAAAGGCGTTACGGCGTGTAAGCGAGCAGCGTCGAGAATATATTCGCAAACTGCTTGGCAAGTATGACCTGCTGGCTGTAGTGGGAGCTTGCGTTATGCCTCCGCCGTTTCCGTTTAAACCGTTTATACTTTGTTCTGGCGTGTTTGGTTTTAATTTGAAACGGCTAGTAGTAGGCCTATTAATAGGCCGTACGCTTAGGTATACGATTCTAGCGCTGCTTGCTAGAAGCTTTGGGCAAGCCACCTTGCAGCTTGTGAGGCAGCATGGGTCGAGCGTACTGCTGGTAGTGGTTGTTGTAATAGCCGCTACGATTGGGGTTAAGTATCTGTTAGCGCGTCGTCAGCGCATCTCAAGGCAAGCTGCCTGAGCCTTCCACCTTTTCATGCTCGAAGAGTAGAGATTTTTCGCTTTTCGGTAACTTGATGATATGAAATGGATTCGTTATTACGGTTAAAAAGCCCTGTCTTTCGTCATCTTTTATCCTGACGATCAGACAGTCGCATTTCTCATCGCTGAGCACCTCTGATATTTCTGTACTAGGTCCGCCGGTAGGTTGAGTTCCTAAGATAGTTACTACTACCATCTCTTCTTTGAAGTTGATCTTTGGCGGTGACGGTAACGGCTGTAGTTGCTTGCTATGGGCGTTCCAAAACTTCTTCCAAGCACCCTTATCTTTGATTAGAAAATCAGCTCCCTTAAAGTTAGCTTCAGCATAGCGGTAGCCGCTTACATTATTTTTCTCTATAGTCTCAAATTTTATAGGTGTCTGAGCAGCAGCATTTCCTGAAGCTATCATCAATGCTACCATCAGTCCGGCTGCACGACAGATTTTCATAAGATTTCTCCTTTTATGTCGTTATGTATTTATTTACGGTTTATGAGAGTAGCGACGAATCCTGCACCGAAGCCATTATCTATATTAACTACTGTTACGTTTGATGAACAACTGTTAAGTGCTCCAAGTAGTGCTGCGAGGCCTGAGAAGTGTGCTCCGTAGCCTATGCTTGTTGGGACAGCTATTACAGGCACAGCGACAAGCCCACCTACTACTGATGGAAGAGCTGCTTCCATGCCTGCTACACAAACTATTACTTGCATCTGCTGTAGCTTTGCAGTAATGCTCAGTAGTCGGTGTAGTCCGGCTACTCCTACATCATAGAACCGTTCGACGCTATTGCCGGCGAATTCTGCGGTTACGGCAGCTTCTTCGGCTACAGCTAGGTCTGCAGTACCGGCAGCAACTATGCCTATCGTGCCTCGTGTTGCGGGTGTAAGGTCAGCGGTTCTGAGCGTGATGACACGAGCTAGCTTGTGGTAGCAGGCTTTGGGCAATACCTTCTGTACGGCTTCAGCGGTTTCTGGAGTTACCCTTGTAATGAGCAGGTTAGTTCCACTGGCGACTATACGTTCTGCTATCGATACTACTTGATCGGTAGTTTTGCCCATTGCGAAGATGACTTCTGGTAGATCTTGTCTCAACGAGCGGTGGTGGTCGACTTTGGCAAAGCTTAAGTCTTCGTAAGGCAGTAGTTTAAGCTTTTCCAGAGCCTGCTCAACGCTTAACTCGCCGCTTTGTACTTCTGCTAGTAGCTGTTTTAGAAGCTCTCTATGCATAGCTAGAAGTATTTCAGATGATGCAGCTGAAGTCTAGTTTAGCGGGTAATGACAGTGCAGCTTGTAGTCACCTAGTGCTTAGGCTAGAGCTTGCTTTGCTGCTCACGTGTGAGGCAAACAGATTAGGTCATTCAAGTAGCGTCCCATCTTCCAGGTTTGCAGTTTTGTCTGTTGTCTGGTGGGGAAGGAGGGAAGTTTGCGGTAGGGAAAAGTTGTACCCTACCGCAAGTTTCACTAGAAGCTGACCTTAAGTGCTAGCTGGATGATGCGCGGGCTGTTGAAGGTGCTAGTGATCTGACCGAACGTGGTGCTGTTGATGTTTTGATCGCTGAAGAAGAAGACTGGTCTGTTGAAGACGTTGAACATTTCAGCTCTAAACTCGGTGTTGATCCGCTCAGTGATTGGAGTACGTTTCATAATGCTTAGGCTAAAGTTGTGAAGCCGCGGGCCATCAAACTGCAGTTTCTGTAGTGAACCGACTTCGCCTGGGCCGGGATTGAAGAAGATCTGTCCGGCAAACGGTGGGGCTCCGTCTGGTGCTACGGCGCGGCCGTCTGGGCCTATCACTTTTGGATCGATATAGAAGATACCGTTCGGGGTCTTTCTGATGCCGAACAGCTTCTTAATTTGTTCGACAGTGAGGCTCGTGTTGGCAGTGTTTATGCCGCGACCGACGCGATTGAAAGTACCACGACCAGAGATGAACGAGAACGGGAAGCCAGACTGCATTTCGAAGATACCGCTTAGTTGGTATCCGCCGATGAGCTTCTGGATGATCTTGTTGTCGGAATTGAAGGTCTTGCCAGGTCCGAACGGCAGCTCGTACAGGAAGTTAGCCTTGAACTGGTGTCTTACGTCGAAAGAAGCACGAGCATACTCTAGTTCAGGCCTGTTGTTGTCGAGCAGTGCGTCGAAACGAGTCTGAGTAGCACCACCGTTGCCGTTGGAGTTGAAGCCTTCAATATTGCCTAATACCTTACCGAAGGTGTAGTTAGCCTGGAAGAAGTAACTACCTATCTTGGAATCTGCAAAGCGACGGCGGACTTCCACTTGTAGAGCGTTGTAGTTAGAACGGCCAAAGTTCTCGAGCACGTTGGCTGCAAGGGCATTTGGATTAGGAGAAAAGCGTACAGAACCGGTCAGGCGGTTGATTATGTAAATAAGCGCCAGTTGGCCTGCTTCGCCTGTCTGAATGAAGGAACGGATGGTAGGATTAGTGAGCAAACCTCCTGCTGTGAGGAGCGGAAAGACGGTAAGCTGTTGACTGCCTGGGATATTCGGGTTGAATCTGGGATCAAAAACTCCAGTAGCACGTAGAGCCAGGAAACCGTTCTGCTGAGCTCTTCTTACATCTGCAGCGAAACCAGTGCCGATTACGTCGATCTGGTTATAGTCAATGCCACGGATCAAGTTAGTAGACCTGTTGCCCACGTAGCGAACCGTGAAGACCATATCTTTTGTTAGCTCGCGCTCGATACCTATGTTGTACTGTTGGTAATTTGGAGTCTGCAGGTTGGGGTCAGGCGTACCAAAGGCGGATTGTGCGTTAATTGCAAACTGCTGTGCGAAGGTGATCGGTATTCTAAACTGTGGTGGTGCAAGCGGACCAGCTATGACTGCAGCGGCGGAGGTACTTACTCTTGGCGAACCTAGGGCTTGTAGCTCGGCTAGCGTTGCTGTACGTGTCTGCTGTAGACCGGCGTTGGTCAGAGCACTGTTATCTACTGCACGGACGGCTTCATCGTTTACGTAGGCGAAAGAGTAACCGCCTCGCAACACTGTCTGACGGCCTAGACCTGGGATGTCCCAAGCTACGCTGATGTTTGGAGCAAAATTGTTGAAGTCGGAGTTAAACAGTTTACCACGAGCGAAATTAACTACACCGTTTGGGTTGAGTACTATGGCCTTACCTGTAGTAGCATTGCCACGTTCGGGCAGTAGCACGAAGTTGTCGCGCTCGCGTAAGGGCGTAACGTAGTCATACCTTAGACCTGCGTTGATAGTTAGGCGCGGGTGGAATCTCCACTGGTCTGTTACATACCAGCTATATTGATCGATCTCTAGGTTGCGCTTTTGTGTAGCTCCTCTGACGAATCCTGAAGTCTGATTGACAGCATTATAGGTCACGCTGGCACTGGCTATGCTACCGGAGTAGAAAGCGAGGAAGTTGTTCGCCGTAAGTAGCTGTGTAGCGTCTATACCACCGGGGAAGTCACTACCACGGAGTGCAAAACCTGATGGGAAAGTAGCCTGACCTAAGCCGAGATTTGGGATAATACCAGCATCATTGAAAGGTGTTACCCGTATCCGGTCGTACTGTGCGCCGAAGCTTATATTATGAGCACCAACTGAGAGTTGCGCCCGATCGATGAAGCTCGTAAGACGTGTCGTACGGCCTTGATTTAGGAACGTAACTACTGGATTTGTAGTCGGTAAGCCGGTCACGAAGAAGCCTGCTGAACGATCTTCGGAGCTTATAAACACTGGGTTGGTAAAGTTGTGGCCTACGATGACTTCATTGCTTAGGCGGTTATTTACAGCCCAGTTCCAACCACCTTTGACGAAATGCGTGGAGCCTTGAGAGACTACCAGCGGTCTCTTATTGAAGCTGGTGTCGATGTCAGGCCGATCGTCGCTACGGCGGTTATACTCGTACACACCGTTGACGCTGTGATTGGAGTTAATAATGTAGTCTATTCTAGTGGTACTTGTATAACTTGAGTTGCGAACGGTCTTCTGGATGAGCAGCCCAGAAGTATTCAATTGGTCACCTACAGTGCGGATGTTACTTTCGCTGGGTATGCGAGCTATCAGACCAGCTATGAATGGGTCAATTGAGAAGTTTCGGGCTGACAGTAGATTCAACGTCCTTATCTGGCCGCTGTTGTCACGGTACGTAAATATTCCCCGACGGGCATTAGGTAACAGGACGGTAGTAGTCAACTGAGATCCGGTAACTTGTTTAGTTCCTTCGAGGGCGTTGAAGAAGAAGAGTTTGTTCTTGAAAATAGGCCCGCCGATGCGATAGCCAAACTGATTGCGTATGAACGGAGGCCTTTCTATACGCGGTTTGACTGCGTTGTTGAAGAAGTCATTTGCGTTCAAGACACGGTTGCGGTGAAACTCGAAGACTTCGCCGTGATATTCGTTTGTTCCTGACGGAGTGACAAAGCGAATAGCAGCGGAACCGGCGACGTCAGCGCCTGCATTTTGGGTGACTATAGTTACTTCACCTACGCCTGCTACTGTCGGCGAGTTTGGTGAAAAGTCAGCTGCGTTTGCTCTAATGAAGTTATCCTGGATATTGATGCCATCTTTGGTAACCTGTATAGTCGACTGTCGCTGACCATTAATTGTGGTAAAGCCACGTGTTAAGTTGCCATTTACTCCGGCTTGTAGCTGGATCAAGTTCAGCGGGTTTCTGGTCGGCAATGGCAGTTCTTGTGTCTGCTTTGCTGATACCGTGTTACGAATCTCTCCAGTAGTTGTGTTTACTAGAGCTTCTCCACCAGCAGAGACGACTACTATGTCATCAGCACCGCCTACCTGCAAGCTTGCGCTATAGCCGTATTCCTGGCCGACATCGAGCTTGAGGCCTTCACTGACGAACTTCTTAAAGCCTGCAGCTTCTATGGTTACTTTGTAAAAGCCTATTGGTAAGAGCTGGGTTGTGTAGACACCATTCTCACCAGTTGTACCCGTTACCTCTTGTAACGTTCCCTGATTTACTACGGTCACGGTAGCACCGGGCACTACTGCTCCAGTTTCGTCTTTGACCGTAATTACAAAGCGTCCGTTGGTTGTCTGTGCAGATGCTTCCGACATACCAAACGGTAGGCATAGCACTAGTCCGAGCATTAACAGAACCTGTAGCCCTAGACGTGCTAGACGTAAGTTGGTCATGTGTTCCTCCTCTTGAAGTTAGCAACTCTTGGCTGTGCATAAGGGCCAAGAATCGAGTTTTGAGTTATTTTTACTGAGAATATGGAAGCAAGAATTAGACCAAAAAAAATCTTCTAAAGCAATAGTTAGTCTTAACAATTCTTATTATTTAGAATGCTTGTACTGTGAAATATCTTGCCGTTCTTCAAACAATTTCTGAATTGATAGGGAGAAGGAGTACCCTTCTCCCGGGAAAAATTAAAAGATCAGCTTGATGCCGAACTGCAAGGAGCGTCTGCTACCAGCGTTTTGCGTAAAGTCAGCGAAAGAGGTACCTGCATTGTCTACGAACTCATCGGGCACTCCAAAGTTCTGCGTGTTGAACACATTGAACATCTCGAAGCGGAACTGAATGTTGAGCTTCTCACCAACTTTGGTGTTCTTAAACAGTCCCATATTTCCTAAAGATACGAGGTCACCTTGAAGAGAGTTACGTCCTGCTGTGCCAAAAGGCGAGCCAAACAACTTGGCTGTTACAGGCGTGTTGACGATGAATCTTACGTCATTTGGCGTTACCGGAACTACTTTTCCTTTGTTGAGTGCACCTAGATCAACAAAACCAGTGGGCGACTTTACTCCTGCTGTAGTTGCGTCTATACCGACCTTGGTAGGTGGAGCGTTTGGATTGCTTAGGAATGGTCGCAGGTTATCCAATATGCCGATAAATGTGGCGTTGAAGGGGTTGTCGGCATAGGGGCTGCCAAAGAAGAACTGCGTTGGCGTATACCTGCTGCCGGGGCGAGCTAGGTAAGTACCGCTCCACTGCCAGCCGCCTAGTAGCTTGCCAACTAGGCCTTGCTGTGACTTAAAGACCGGTATGTTGTAGTTAAAGTTGATAGCTAGGTTGTGTCGCACGTCAAAATCGCCAAGAGCTCTCTCGCCACGACCAGGATCGAACGGGTTCTGTGGGAAAGCTGAGCCGTTGCTAAAGAATATGTCCGAAGCGTTGTCTATCTGCTTCGAGAATGTATAGCTTACGCCGTAGAAGAGGTCAGAATAGCGGGCATCATAACGTACCTGCAGGCCGTGGTAATTAGCCGAGGCGCCGTTTATGCGCTCCCGTATCAGGCCTTGATTGAGCCTGCGTCCGTTAGCTGCTGGCGTTACTCCAGGCGGCAGAAACGACGGGAAGTCTCTGGCTATGGCGCTGATTAGAGGGTTGGCGTTTATAGATTGGAACTGGCCAGTTGTTACAGAACCTACGTAGCGTACTTCGAGCACTTGGCGAGGCGTAATCTCACGCTGAATGCCGAACGAGAAGTGCTGCGTGTAAGGTGAATGGAAGTCATCGGCTACGCGCGTGCGTGTAAGCAGTCTAGGATCGAGCGTCCTCAGTGGTACTAGTGGTTGCAGTGTATTACGTACTGCAGGGCCAAAGGGATTACCTGGTACAAGTCCGGGAGTACCGGGCAGAGTTGCTAGAAGCACTACTGGAGTCGAAGTCGATACGTTAAGCAGTATGTTGTAGAAAGCTACGTCGTAGGCAATACCATAACCACCTCGGAAGACTGTCTTATCTTCGCCGAAGATGGATTTCCAAAAGCGCGGTGTGTAGGCAAAGCCTATGCGCGGAGCGAAGTTATTCATGTCCGTGTCGATACGTCGTACGACGCGATCTTCTAACGGAACGTTCGTGTTGAAGAATGCAGTCGAAGGGTCAGATTCACGTTTGGTGGTTATGTCGTTGAAGACGTTAATCGGCTGACCGCTATTTTCGTAACGGATACCGATGTTAAACGTCAAGTTGTCGCGAACTCGCCAGTCGTCTTGGAAGAAGTAGTACTGGTTGAACTCGGAGAAGTTGACCGTGTTGTTGCCAAAAGCGATAACTGCTGAATTTGGATTATCGTTGGCAAACCGGTCAAAGGTAGAGAAGTTAAACGTACCGTTCTGGTTTGGCAAGAAGTTGGAGCGAGTCAAGCGACGTTTGAAATCGAGCCCCATCTTGAGTGAGTGTCTGCCAGCCGTATAAGAGAAGAGGTTGTAGAACTGATAGTTCTGATTCAAGCGTCCCTGCGGCAGGTTAACAGCAGCACCAAGATCTACGAATGGAGTAGGTAGATTGAAGAATGCTGGAGCTTGGTTTGCTTCCGTAGCGGATGGTAGAGTGCCGCCACCGAAATCGGCACGTAGACGGCTATAGTTGAACCGGAATTCATTTACAGCGTTTGGTGAGAACGTGTATACTGCTGTGAAGCCTAACTGTTGGTTACGGCTGCCAACATCTATAACGAGACCGTTATTGAAGTTACCAAACACGTTCTCTGAGAGTGACTGCTCGATTAGGTATCGCCCGAAGACTCTCATCTTGTCGCTTACGTTCCAATCTATTCTAACTGAGTACTCTCGCTCTTCACTAGGTGTCGGGATAAGACGTTGAATACCAGCAAACTGTACTGGTACTGTTCGGCCAGCTACGTTTACGTTTATTATACGTGTCGTACCTTCTTGAATAGTTGGATTCCCGAGCGGCTGGTTGAAGGGTGCTAGTGTGTTCAGTACGTTCCTAATGTCAGCGGGTAGCACGGAGTTCAGCGCTGCAAGCCCGGCTGGCGTAGGCGTAATCAGACCGCTTGCTAGAGATTGCTGTAAGAAGCTGGAGCGCTCCTCTATGCCCTGGAATGAGCCAAAGAAGAAGACTTTGTCCTTCTTTATAGGTCCACCGACGGTGAAACCAAAAATATTGTTGATTTGAGGAGGTGGATCTTTTAGTCCCGAACGACGTTCTTGTGAGGTAAGCGTATCGAGAGTCTTTTGATTTCTGTGATATAGGAATGCCGTACCATGTAGCTCGTTAGAGCCACCTTTGGTTACGATATTTACTATAGCTCCAGATGCCTGGCCATACTCTGCCGAGAAGTTGCTCGTGATGATCTGAAACTCCTGTACCATGTCAGTGTTATTTACTGCAACCGAAGGGCCTGTTACAGAGATGTCGTTGTTATCTTGACCGTCTATGTTGAAGTTGTTGCTCCTGGCGCGTGCGCCGTTAGCTGAAATCGTGGCACCGTTCGTATTGCCGAAGCTTGCACCTGCGTCAGGAGCGACTACGCCGGGCGTAAGCAATGCTACGGCGTCAATACCGCCGCCAGCGACGTTGTTCGGCAGCTCTGTTATCTTTGCTGAATCGAAACTGCTTGATATCTGCGCTTGTGCCTTCTCTATGTAGACCTCGCCGGCGGAGACTTCCACTATTTCTTCACTTCCACCAGGCTGCAACTGCACGTCATAAGTGGACTCTACACCGAGTCTTACGGCTAGATCCTTTAGTTCAGCTTTCTTGAATCCTGCCGCAGTGATTGTCATAGTGTACTGGCCGGGCGGTAGTGAAGGTATACGGTAGATGCCTTCTTGATTAGTGACAGCATTTGCTTCGGCTCCCGTGGCATTGTTTCTTATGCTCACTTCGGCGCCGGCAATAACTGCGCCTGTCTGATCAGTGATTGTTCCTCGTATTCCTCCTGTAGCCGACTGTGCATATCCTGTTATGGCTGCACAAGCCAGCATAGCTGATACAAGGAACAAATACCTTGCATTCTGTAAGACTTTCATTTTTCCTCCTAACTGACTTTCGCTTAGATTAAAAGCGAATACATGCGAGACTAAAAAGTGGTAAGCAAATGCTATTCCATTCAGTACGACTTGTCGGTGGACTCTGCTGGTATTTTGCTAAGTTAAGCTAATATTAGCACTTGGTGTGATAAAGATTTTACGCTGACTTAACTTACTGTCCTTGAATAAATCCAAATATTAAAATTTTTCTCCAAATATTTAGATTTATTTGCTTGCTGCTTGCTGGATTGCCTCGAGTGTAGGTTGAGACCGCCGGTATGAGGTTTTGGCTTTTCTTCTTAACGAGCTTTGATAAAATCTTGAGCTATGACTGGACGGAGAGTTTGGCGAGTGTTAATGCTTCTTTTGCTACCATTTGTTATTTATAGTCAAGAATCTGAACAAGCAAAGCCGAAAGTCTTAGGGCCTTCTGATACAGTGCGGGAGTTCTACCGGTTGCTCAGAGAAAAACAGTACAGAGAAGGTTTTGCACTATCGGTTTATGCTAGTGCTATAGAAGGGCTTTCTGAAGAAGAGCTTGCAGAACTGGTGCCTGACTTCGAGCAGACATTTTCTGAGATACCTAAAGAGATAAAGCTTTACGGTGAGCAAACTAGCGGCAATGTAGCTACTGTATTTATGAAGTCTTCTGACGATCCGGCTGACATGAGAGTAGAAGAAGTTACTTTGCTCAAGGTGGATGGACGTTGGCGAGTAGGCGATGAGCAGACTTATGAGATGGTTAAGGCAGCAGGAAATAGGTTTTTCTTCGAGGCCAAGATGTATGTAAACGAGCAGAATGTTGAACGGCAAGTTGGCAAGTTGATCGGAGCGCAGAAGCTGTATGTCGATTCAAGGGGTCGGTACGCTAACATAGACGAACTAATAGAAGCTAACTTTTGGTTTGCTAGCCAACGTTCCCTCGAGATATCTGGCTATAAAATCGGAATGGAACTGTCTGAAGATAAGAAAAGTTACTGGATACATGCTGAACCGTTGGTTTACGGTAGGACTGGAAAGCATTCTTTCTACGCTGATGTTAATGGTATCCATAGAGTAGATAATGGTGGTAAGGTCTTTCGCAAGAGCAAGTAGCCTTGATTTATTTTAGATGGACAAATAAACTGAAGCGCATCATATCTTAATGGGTAATTGCTATGCTAGGTAAGTTCAACAGACAGTTTTTTATAGACTTCCTACGGGATATAGATGAGGCTGAGCTAAGTGGAATTTTGAGGTTGCGGCAAAACAGGGTAATAAAAGTGTTGTTTTTTGAAGCCGGCCATTTGGTGTTTGCTCTAAGCAACATGCCTGATGAGGAGCTAGGTCAACATTTAGTGAACAAGGGCAAAGTTTCGGCTGACTACTTGCAGCAAGTTAGGCAGTATGTAAGCCGTGAACATCCCCTTACTTTCCTGTTGCTTCACTATAGGTTGGTGACACACGAAGAGCTGATTTGCTTTGAGCAAGAAATAATAAGAAAGATAGCGCTTTCTTGTTTCAACTTAGAAGGGGAATATACTTTTGACGGAAGCAAGACTGCCGATCATGAGTTCAAAGTACAGATTCGCGCCCTAGACATTCTGATGGATGGTATTCGCTCAATAGCAGATGAGGATTACATAAGGAGTTCTATAGGCGATTTGTCGCAAGTGATTCATCCTGTGCCGGACATAATGATTAGGGCAAGGAGGGCTAATCTCACACAGTTAGAAGCGTTCATACTTACGCTGATAGACAAGACCAAATCTGTGTCCACTTTGCTCAAGGAAAGCGGAATTCCTGAAATAGATGGTCTGAGAGCTCTATACGCTTTGCTTGCTGCTGGCATACTGGATCCTTTAGAGGAAGCTTTGCCTGGTGGGGATACACCACCTCAGTTTTTGGCTCCACAGGTGGAATTTGTCTTTGAAGCGGATATAGGAACGGAGGCTGTAGCTAAAGAGAGTTCAGCTGAAGCTAAGTCTGCTGAGCAGGAAGTTTTGATGGCCTCGCCGGTTATGGCCGTTCCTACTGCTCCTACGGCTTCTAACCCTAGAATTACAGGTGCGTTTAAGAAACTCTCGCCGCTCGATCGAGAGTATTCAACGCTCGATGCTGTAAGACGGGAAGCACCAGCACCTGCTGCTCCTCCCAAGAAGAAACGTATAGATACGGCTAGATTGGAGGCCATAGCTGGAGTCAAGATACGTTCTTCTTCGCAGCGTGAGTTTTCTACAGCGAAACAGGTTTCAGAAGAAGAGATGCGCGCTGAGCAGTGGTTTGTGCAGGGCAAGCAATCGTTGCGCGTAGGCGATATAAGACGTGCCGAAACGCTTTTTAGGCAAGCTGTAGAGCTAGTACCCGACAAGGCTAAGTACCTTCTGGCGCTTGCTATGATAATAGTAAAGAGGCCGAGTGACCGTAGCGAGGCTGAAGGATTGCTGCTTAAATGTTGTGAGCTTGACCCGAATTCCCTAGAACCTAGACTGCAACTAGCGTTGATGTATGAGAATATGGGTCGTTCTGACGAAGCTGAGCAGATGTATAAGAGCGTACTTTCCATCCAACCTAATCACCCGATAGCCTCTACAAAAGTTAAGAAGGGCTCTATTTGGAATCAAGACATGGGTTCTTTATTCGGTAAGTTGTTGAAAAAGTAAATCTTTCTGCTAAGTGTATGATACTTCTGCTATTGTTTCTTCTTTCTTCTACCGGTGCCATAGCTGGTAAGGTGGTCGATGAAGCTGGCAGGGCGGTAGCTAAAGCTACGGTTAAAGCTAGCTGTGATGACAAAGAGTTTTTAGCTACTACGAATGAAAAAGGCGAGTTTATGCTCGAAGAGTTGCCACCAGGCGACTATCTTGTTACGGTCGAAGCTAAGGGGTACAAGCGGGTCGAGCTGGTTCGCAGGCAACGAGTTGATGCAGGAAGGACTATAAAGCTGGCAAAAATAGAGCTGCCAACGGAGTATGTCCTTCTGAGGGGAGCTGTCTTTACATCTTCGGGTTACTCTCTGCCTGGAGCGAAGGTAACCATCTCGCGACTCGATGGCCAGAAGTATAAGAAGGAATATATCACTTCTGAAGCTGGCTCATTTGCTTTTAGGCTACCGCCAGACGGAGGAAAGTACGAGGTGCGTGCTTCAGCGAAGGGTTTTCGCGAAGCAAGGCAAGTTGTAGAGTTAGCAGAAGGAGAAATAAGGAGCATTGCCTTATCGCTGGAAGCACAGTAGGTTGGACAACGTGGAATGATATACGATATCAGGATTAGGGGATTTGTAGGAGATAAGGACAGATATGAGTACTACGTTAACGTAGTAGGAGGTAGTTCTTTCTTCAATGTCTTCTATGAACAAGACGAAGATCAGCATGGTAAATGCGACCGATTTTTTCATGGTGGGAACGAGCTAGCACTTTATCAGGAACATATTTATCACCAAGGCAATGGTGGTAGTTTTTGTGAATATATGCTAGGCCAGACTAAGCCTAGCAGAGACTATTTGCGCCCGGAAGTGCAGAACCGACTTGTGATGTTTGGTGCCCGCTATGATGAAGAGAATATCGTGTTTACGAACGAAACTGCTGCTAGAGAACGGTTCGAAAGAGTCTTCCGGGAAGGCAACCTCCTTTGTAATTACTTCTTTTTTATTTCTGGAGACATACAAGGCGAGCTTAGAAACGTGCAGGAGACTATTATCAAGCACGTCGGTAAGTTTTTAAAGCGTACTCCGCTTTACGATGACGTCGATGGTAGCCGCATAGCTGTAGACCTGTACGAGGAAATAGGCGTCAAGCGATGGAAATTAGTGCTGCTGAAGATTATAGATAGGTTTGCTGTGAAGTATAAAGAGCAGGTCTTGCAAAGCTCTGCTAAAGGAACTATTCCTCAGCAGGAAAGAGAACGGCTTTCCGTTTTAGCTAGCGAACTTGGTATTTCTTGCGAAGATGCTGACAGAATCGAATGCGATACATTGTACAAGTACCACCCGAGTAATAGAAAGCTTATACAAGAATACAAGGAGCTGCTGAGTCTATATCCTAAGGATGAGAAAGAACAAGAAACCTTTCAGCTTAAGCGTGTAGGGCTTAGAGATCTGGCTAGGAAGCGGGGTTTGCCCCTCGTAGTATTTGATCAATTAGATAGTTTGGCGACTGACGTGCCTAAGATAGAGCTACCTGAGTACGTGCAAGACGCTAAGCGTTTTTTGGAGATGCTTCTTGAAAAGCAAACCGAGGGACTTACAGGCGAAGAACTTATCGAATTATTCTGCAAGCGACTCAGCGCTTTCGAAAATAACTATGGCTTTTTCGGTGAGCTTTTGGAGGGTGTTTCTAATGCTGTTGTTGATTGCTTTGGGAGTGAACCTCTTCGGCAAGCCGTGAAAGTACATCTAGAGCGGTATGAAAAAGCTTATGAGATAGCAAGAAATATCGTGCAGATCGATGGTTTTGAGCTTAACTCTGAAAGGCTCTCTTTTCTTGCTGCTATGAAGGGAATGATGGATTTGCTTGGTGAAGGCACATTTGAGCGACTGGTATTAGCTCCTGTTGAGAAGCACTGTTGTGATGACAGAAGCAAACAATTGCTAGATAGGTTAAGAACTTTGCTATCAGAATTGCTTTGCGGACGACTACTTGCTGATGAAGTGGAAACTAGCTTGCCCTGACAGCAGATATACTCGTTGTTGATTGGTACGTAGTAGACTATAATCCCCTTACCAGCATGAAATAGAAGACTTGGTGAACTGCCAATGAAGCTATGCTCTTCCTGCGGGAAAGAATGTAGAGACACGAGCACCTTTTGTCCTTTTTGCGGCAAGAAAATTTCTTCCGAAGACCAAGATTCCTTTGTGGGACAGATCATAGACAGTAAGTACCTGATAGAGGAAGTTGTAGGGCAGGGAGGGATGGGCAAGGTGTATAGGGCTCGCCACATACACATGGACACTAAGGTGGCCGTGAAGATTCTCCATCCGCATCTTGTCAGCGATAGTGTTGCTGTGGAGCGTTTCCGACGTGAGGCGCGAGTCGCTCTTGCTGTTGACCATCCTAATGCCATCAAAGTAATGGACTTTGGCGTAAGTGGCAGGCAGACTGTTTATCTGGTTATGGAGTTTCTCGAGGGACAGAGTTTACGTCAGATAATAAGCCAGCAAGGGGCTTTGCCTGCCGCTCGCGTCGTGGAAATAGCGCAACAGATCTGCGCAGCTCTCGATTCAGCACATGCAAAAGGTATTATTCATAGGGATATCAAACCCGATAACGTCATCCTGATTAATCCGAATACTCCGCAGGAAGTAATCAAGGTGCTTGATTTTTCGATAGCTAAGCTGAAAACTGCTGAAGGAGCTGTGCTAACTCAGCAAGGCATGGTAGTTGGTACGCCGCAGTACATGTCTCCTGAGCAGGGGGAAGGAAGAGAGTTAGACCACCGCTCGGATATCTATAGCCTGGGGGTTATCCTCTACGAATTGCTTACTGGACATCTGCCGTTTAAAGGCTCTTCTCCCATCGCCTTGGTGCTTAATCACATACATTCCCTACCAAAACCACTCAGAGAGCTCAATCCGCAAGTTCCACCTGCAATAGAAGCTGTGGTACTCAAGGCCCTCGCCAAGAAGCGTGAAGATCGCCAGCAAAGCGCAAAACAACTGGCTGACGAGCTAGTAACAGCGCTTTCTAATCCACTCCCTAGAGAGGATTCCCTTTCTAGTAACCCAGCTAGTATTCCGCCTCGAGTAGCGCTTGAAAGTGGCGGGCAAAAATCTATTTCTCTGACGTCGAAACCACTAGAGACCTATATTTCAGCCATCGTTACTACCAGCCCTGATAAACTAAAGATCGTCCTCTATGTGGTTAGTGTGGCCATAGTAATGGTGCTGATTGTCGTTGTCGTTTGGTTTGTTTTGAGTTGATGAGTAAGGCACCGACGATTGGAACACCTGAAAGCTTGATTGCCTACCGTGCTGAGTACGTGTTACCGATCACTTCGTCAGCTATCACAAACGGTGCTGTAGCTTTGCGGGGCGATCGTATTGTGGCTGTAGGGCCGGCTGACAAGGTTATTACAGCTCCTTATGCTGTTGTCGATCTTGGTCGAGCTGTCATCTTGCCGGGATTCGTCAATGTCCATTCGCATCTAGAACTGACTCTGCTGAGAGGTTATCTAGAGGAGCGTAAGTTTCATCGTTGGATAGAAAAACTTGTCTCTACTTTTAGAAAGCTTACGCAGACTGATTTGCAAATATCAGCTCTTTATGGAGCTGTAGAAGCTGCTAGACACGGCGTCACTACGCTGGCAGATACAGGTCAAAGTGGTGCGACGGTATATGGTCTATATGAATCAGGTTTGCGCGGTATCTTCTTTCAAGAAGTCTTCGGGCCTGATCCACAACATTTAGAACAATCATTCGAGACTTTGCAGTCCAAAGTGGGTGAACTAAGGGCTCGTTCAACCAAGCTGATAGAAATAGGTGTATCCCCACACGCACCTTACAGCGTGTCTGCTAAGCTGTACTCAGTTGTTGCGAACTATGCTATGAGTGAAGGCTTGAAAGTGGCTCTGCACGCAGCTGAATCAATCGACGAAGCAGCACTGGTGCGCACTGCTACTGGAAACTTTGCCAAATCGCTACAGTCGAGGGGCATAGTGCCTGAGGCGAAAAACACCTCTGTACTAAAGTATCTTGAATCGACCGGAATACTTCATTGCTCTCCGCTACTTATCCATATGGTGCAGGTCGACGATGAAGACATAGCTCTTGCTGGGCGCTACGGGTGCAGCGTAGCGCATTGTCCTAAGTCAAACGCAAAATTTGGCCACGGTAGAGCACCTATAGAGCGCATGTTAAAAGCTGGTCTGAGAGTAGCTCTGGGTAGTGACAGCGTTGCCAGTAACAATTCTATGGACATGTTAGAAGAAGCTCGTTTTGCCTACATGTTGCACGCTTGTGCTCTGAGGGATAGTAGCTGGATAGATGCTGCTACTTTGCTTGAACTTATAACGATTCGTTCGGCCGAGGCATTAGGCTTAGCTTCTGAGATAGGTTCTTTGGAGGTAGGTAAACAGGCAGATATGATCGCTATAGAACTCGACTTAGTACCTATCTATGACATAGAAGCTGCTGTGCTGTTTGCAGCAACTACTCGAAGGGTTAAGCTTACGGTAGTGGCAGGTCGTGAGGTTTATAGACACGGAGCCATGACTACCGTGGACGAGCATTCCCTCGAGCAAGAAATACTAAGGATAGCCAAGAAGATTTAATGTTTGTATTCTTCAGTAGGATAATTAGCCGACTCCCAAGCGCGCTGGCCACCTTTTAAGGCCGCTACCTTAGTGAATCCTTTAGCCTTTAGTATTCTCACGGCTTGGCCACTTGTACCTTCTGAAGGACACGCGCAAACGGTGACAATGAAGCTGTTTTTGGGTAGTTGATCGGCTTTCTGTTCTAGTTCGTGTAGCGGGATAACTTGTGCTCCCTTGATTATGTTGGCGGGGTTATTCCTTACGTCTACAACGAGGACCTTTTCTTTTTTATCCATCATCGCTTTGAGCTGTTCGACGGTTACCTTTTCAATCTCGTCAGCGGGGTTCTGTGTTGCGACAGATTGTGCTGCGACGACGCTGCAGACTAGCAATGAAAGTAGAATTGTCTTAATCAAAGCTTTAACCTCCTTAAGCTTATAGACCGAAAAAGCCTCTTATATCATTTAGTATACCCATTCTCGTTTCGCTAATTCTAGCAGACTTAGACTCCTGATCGGCAGATTCAAAGACAGCGTCATATTGAAGTTTGCGTAGTGCAAGAACCTCGGCCAAATCTTCTGCGATTTCTGGTCTCTGTTTTACTATCTGCTGAAATGCTCCCTTGTCTAGTCTATAACAGATCACTTCGCTAACTGCAGTCACTGTGGCGCTTCTAGGTTGACCTGTCATTAGGGACATCTCGCCAAAGAATTGCCCTGGCTGCAGGCGGTTTATTTCCTTCTCGACATCTCCTACGGTGATACTTACGCTGACTTCGCCTTCGGTGATTATGTAAAGCCAGTGTCCTTCTGTTCCTTGCTTAGTCAGTACTTCGCCTGGCGCAAATGGAGAATACTTGAGTTGTTCGGCAAGTTGGCTTAGCTCTTGCTCGGTCATAGTCTTAAACAGCGGGACTTTTCTTAGCGCTTCTATCTTCATAGCTAGGTCATGTTCTTTCTGCTTTTGTATGGGTTCCCCTCTTTTGATACTTAGCCTATAAGAAGGTTCGACGAGAGACATGCCTGCGCGTTTGAGTGCAAAGTATATTCTTGTTCGGATGAGAGAGTCAGTGAGGTCGTCTACAGCAAGATTAGTCAACCAGTAACAGACACAGTAGCGAGCATAACCTTCTTTGAAATCCATCAGTATTGTGTGTATCTTAGGTTTGTCTGCTACGGCCTCGATGTTAGTAAATTGTAGGGCTTCGTCCACACATTCTATCACTTCTGTAGGTGAGTGCTCTATATCTACATTGAAATATATCCATCGGCGCGTCTGTAAAGGTTCTCCTTCACGTCGGCCGTAGATTACTACTGAACCTTTAACAAGGAGACTGTTCGGCACGAGTACGGTCTCCCAGTTTTTCGTTTCTATAGAGGTTCTTCGCCAGCGAATCTCTTTGACACGACCGGTGTAATCACCTACCTTAACGACGTCGCCGACACGTATTTCGTTCTCCACCTGTATTGACAGGCCTGCAATGATATTTCCGAGAGTGTCTTGTAGAGAAAGGCCAAGTATTACTGTTAGAACTGCTGAGGTGGTAATTAATCCTGAGATATCAACTCCTCGCTGTTTGAGCAACCAGAAGCACCCCGCAAGAAAAATGATGATCACCATAGTATCGCTTAGTATTCGTGGAATTCTGATATTAATGCGCGTGAGTATCAACTCGAAGGTTACAATGGATAGCAAATTAAGTATGGACATTGCCAAGGTCATTATTCTTAGAAAGTCTAAAGTTTGCTGCAAAGGTTCGAACAGATTTCGAGTCAGGCTTGTTGCTGCTGCAAAGAATAATGACAAGAGATATGTGATTAATGCTGCCTTTACTCTTGATTTAGTATGTGGGGCTACTTTTATGATTGCAGCAGAAAGGACCACTATTCCTATCGCGTGCCATAGCATGAGGGTCAACTCCCGGTAAACTTAATGTTTAAGACTGACTCATTTGCTGGTATTATCCAACTATAATTGCATTTTTAGATCCTTAAGGTGCACAAGTGGGCAACAGATTGTATTTAAAGCAGTATGAAATTGGGCAGATGGCAAACTTTGTTTACTTGATAGGTGATCAACTTAGCCGCGAGGTCGCTATAGTCGATCCTGCTTGGGAGATAGAGCAGCTGATAAGGCTTGCTCAAGCAGATGACATGAAGATAACAAAAGTCTTCGTGACGCACTACCATCCGGATCACGTCGGCGGTAATCTCTTAGGTTTCAATATTGAAGGCGTCCGAGAACTGCTCGAAAAGCTTCCTATTAAGGTCTATACCCATAAGGCTGAGGCAAAGTATCTTAAGAAAATTATAGGCTTAGAAGATTCAGATATGGTTGTAGTAGAAGGCGGTGAGACAGTGCGAGTTGGTGAAGTAGGTGTAACTTTTATTCACACGCCTGGGCACACACCAGGCTCGCAGTGTTTCCTAGTAGAGGGGCATTTGGTGTCAGGTGACACGCTCTTTATAGGTAGCTGTGGTAGGGTTGATCTGCCGGGGAGTAATCCCGAAGACATGTACTATAGCCTGACGCAAACACTTAAAAAACTGCCCGATGAGATCGTTCTCTTGCCTGGACACAACTACGGTGGCCGCTCTTCTACGCTTGGGCAACAGAAAAAGACAAACATGTACATGAACTTTCCGACCTTGACTGCTTTCTTAGCCCACATGGGTTACTGACACCTCCAGCCAGAGATGTCATCAGAGTCTAGGCTACAAGGGTTGGATGCCCATAACCGGTAGCGCAATGACGCTTTCCTAGCGGCCTGTGCATGGGTCAGCGTTTGCTTTTCGAGCGTTAGTAGTTTGCTTAGAGCCATCAAAGCGGGGGAGTTTACGTTGCAGTATAAAATATCTTACTTACGTGGGAAAGTGGTTATGTGGATTTGAGCTTGGGTAGTAACATTTTGTTTTCATAGTTCTTTACAAGATAGATCTGCTCAGTTACTATAGTTGACGCGTTTTTGTGACCTTTTTTGTGCCGCTCGGGAGGATAGACCTTTGCCGATAATAGATCACGACAATCGTCATATTACATGCAATTTTGTATACTACGGGCCTAGTCAAGGTGGAAAGACGACAAACCTGGCGTGTCTATATCACCTGGCAGTAAATAGATCGAAAGGCAGCTTGATTAGCCTAGCTACACAGACCGACAGAACGATGTACTTTGACTACTTAGCTATAGAATTCGATATTTTAGAAGACTACAAGACCAGATTTAATCTTTATGCGATGCCAGGACAGTTATTTTACGATGTGACGCGCAAGACTATACTAAGGAATTTAAGCGTAGTCGACGGGGTAGTTTTTGTAGCTGATAGTCAGATAGAGCGTAGGGACGCGAATATAGAGTCACTTTGGAACCTGCAGCATAACCTGCAAGCTCATGGTTTGAGTTTGTATAACTTGCCTTATGTGCTTCAGCTTAACAAGCGCGACCTGCCGAATATTTGTAGCGTAGAGGAAATGAAAAGAGAGCTGGTCATAAAGGATGAGGTAGTAATAGAAGCAGTAGCAGACAAAGGAATCGGGGTGCTTGAAACTTTGCGGGCAGTTTCGCGCAAGTCACTCGAGGGCCTTCGGCAGAAAACTATGGCAAACATCTGACTACATCTGATTGGCTGGGCTTATCTTGAAGAGCCATATCTGCTATGCTAGGCTATCATTCCCAATACCAGTATGCATTTTTTTAAGGAGTCTGGATGCTGAGGTGCATGCTTTTGTTTTTCATCATAGTCTCGGTTCAGGCACAGCAAAATCTAGATGTATTAAAAAGTAGAGCCGCTTTTAAGTTTGATTTGCTTTACGGGTTTAATAGCATACGGAATCAGAGCGAGGAAGTACCAGACTTCATAGAGCCACCTAAGTCTCTTTTGAAATTACAGCGGCAACTAGATATGCAATTCTTGCCGCCAGATTTCTATCCTCTCGTCGAGACAGAGACTAACGATTTCAACAAGCGGGCTCTCAGATATGCCGTGGCCTACTACCGTGACTGCGAGATTCCCGGGCTAGATGGGTTTTTTGATGTAATGTTGCCTATGAGGTTTGATAGCCGCGGTGGGGTGTTGAAGGTTACCTATTATCGAAACGCCACGATTATCAATCCTATAAAGGTGCAGATTGCCGAAGATAGGCCTTCTTTTGCTGTAATTACTTCAAATCAAGTTTCTGCACTTCTTTTATTGCTAGAGGGAACGCGTCAGCAGTTATTTTCATTTGAAGGGTTGTTTACAGAGAATCCTAAAGCAGTGGCGTTTCTTTCTACGGATGATGTAGATGGAATAAAAGCTGATCTTAGTGTCGATAAATTTGCTATATTCGTGCGAGGCGGTGCTGCAAGGGCTAGTCTCTTTGTGCTGAACGCTGACGTCAGCTTGCGTGATATGAAGACTTATGAAGTACTGAAAGATTTGGCGTCTACAGATAGAGCTTACATCTTCACTATCCTACCAGCACTGGTGCCAAATTATCGTGCAGTGCCTATACCCTAGAGGTAGCTATGGGGCGACTCAAATTAGTTATATTTTTGGTTTTTATTTTTTGTGTCGTACTAGCAAACTCGGGGGTACCTCCGCTTGGACATACAGGGGCGCCTGGTGAACAACTTTGCAACAGTTGCCATGAGGGAGCAGTTAACTCAGGCAAAGGCCGGCTAGTGTTGTTGAACTTGCCTACTGAGTATGTTCCTGGAAACAAGTACAGGATGCAGCTTTTGCTCGATGACCCTGATGCTAAAAGTTGGGGAATGCAGCTAACTGTTATAGGCTCTTCTGGAGCGTCATTAGGAACTATAGAACCGGTTGATACGACCGTTACTGAACTTCGTACAGCACAGATAGATGGTAAGACGCGTATCTATCTTGTAAGTACTATAGCCGGAAATTTCACAGACAGGCCTGGGCCTGTAGTTTGGGATTTTGACTGGGTTGCACCTGCCCAGCCTGCTGGTACTGCGATGTTTTATGCTGCAGGAGTAGCTTCTAATAGTGACTCTACTGTTAGAGGTGACAAAACCTATAGAATGTCTGCTTCAAGTCGTCAGTTTGAAGAAAGGCCACTTGCTATTAACTTCCTTAACCCTAATCGCGGGCCGGAAGGCGGTGGAACAGCTGTCGTCTTGCGTGGCCAAGGATTTAAGCAGGGTGCTAGAGTGACCTTTGGTGGGCTTGACGCGAAGGCAAGTTTCGTCGATTCTACTACTTTAAATCTCATTTCGCCGCCGCATCCTGCCGGAGCTGTTCCTGTACGTGTCAGCAATCCTAACGGCGATTCTGTGACTCTCGAAGCCGGCTTCACCTATGAGCCGCCTCCACCTCCTGCACCCGTTCTCCGCTTTGTTTCTCCAGACTCTGGACCTACTACTGGTGGACAAATCGTAAGGCTCGGAGGTGATAATTTTACTCAGCAGACGACAGTGATCTGGAATGGTCGTAAGGTTCCAGCTAAGTACATAGATGTGAATTTTCTTGAAGTGACTACGCCAAAAAATAGTCCCGGTAAAATTGCAGTTTCTGTAATTAATCCTGATGGACAGGTAGCTACCTTGCCTGATGCTTATACTTATTTAGGCGATGAGCCGCCTCCTGTCGTTAAGCTGCTGTTTCCTACAGGTGGTGAGGTACTGAGCGCAGATGGAGAAACGACTGCCATACGTTGGCAGGTCGATTCTAATGGCAAAATTATTCAAAATCTTTATCTGTCTACTGATGGCGGCAGGTCATATCCGAATGTAATTGCTTCTAGAATGAGACCTGATGAAGATACCTTCAAGTGGATTATACCTGAAGACTTGGTGTCTGCTGCCGCTAGGCTCAAAATAGAGGCTGTACAAGGTGGCTTGTCAGTTTCAGAACAGACGAGAGATTTTCGTATAGTCCTTGCTCCGAAAATAACTGAACTTCGTCCCGCTAGCGTATATACCTCTGTTGCGAAAGTGAATTTGGTAGTCAAAGGTAGAGGTTTTGTAAAAGGTTGTACGGTAGAAATGAATGGTGTCAAGCTCAAGACCAAATATGTCTCTGATACAGAATTGTTGGTGAAAAAACTGCCACATTCAACTGTTGGCAGCTTTTTAATAACTGTGCGTAATCCCGATGGCGGCGTTTCGCGCCCGTTCTTGTTTACAGTAGGCAAGTAGCAATGCAAGTAATAGTATGCCTGACGAACTTGATTGTTGGACTGTTTGTCGCGTTTTCGTTTGCTCAGTCTGGTAGGGTACGCACTACTACCTCAAAGCGCTTGCAGTCGAAGCAGGTATCTGAGTTGACCGTAGTTCCCGAAGGAACTCTTCTAGAACTGAGATTGGAAAGAACGCTCGATTCGCGAAGTAGTAAGCGCGGCGAGCTTTTTGTGGCTCCTCTAGCCACGTCTGTGCTAATTGGTGGTCGTGTAGCGATACCGAGGACTGCTGCTGTCGTCTGCCGCGTAATTAGTGTGGAACCGGCTGGCAGAAACCGTAAAAACGGCTCTATAAAAGTAACCTTTGATGAACTAGTTTTAGCAACTGGGGAGCGATATCTGTTGAATGCTACCCTTGTATCTATAGCTGACGGTAGAGAAGATCTTATAAGAGATGAAGGCCAGATCAAAGATACCAGTAAGAAGCAAAGTCCAGCCGTGATTGTAGGTACGGGTGGTATCATAGGCGCTGGCATAGGAGCTGTCAGCGGTACAGGTGCTGCTACAGGTGGAGCCGTCGGTGCAGGTGTGGCCCTGGGTAGCGTTCTGCTGGCTAAGGGGCAAGATGTAGTGCTGCCGGCCGGGATGTTGCTGCAAGTCAGACTGGACAAAGCGCTAGAATTAAGGCGTTAAAGCTCGCCGTAGGCTTTTAAGGCGTTCCTGTAGGTGTCTATGAGCATCCTGCGTAGCGCAGGCGGAGCTATTACTTGTACGTGCTCGCCATACTGTAACAGCCAGCGAGCTACTTGTGGTAATGCGTTCTCGGTTACTTCTATAGTTACTCTAGCTCTGCCGTTATCTAGCTCTTCAAGATGTTGAGTTGGATGATAGCGGCGTTCTCTTATATAACGTGCTTGATCAGAATCGAACACTGCTATCACTTCAACCGGCTTGCCACCATGAAACATCCCAAAACCGCTACTTAGATACTGCTCACGGTTCCAGTTAGCGGGAGGCTTAAAAGTCTTGTCGGTTTTGTTGATCTCTTTGATTCTGCCTATATTAAAATCTCTGATCTCGCCAGATTTATGATCAAAGCATATAGCATACCATTCACCTAGATGGTTGTGTACGCAAAGCACATCTACCTTGCGACGACTTTGTTTGCCTGTGCGTTGTGTGTAGTAGTCTATTTCGACTGTCTGCTGTTTTTGTGCTGCTATAGTCAGGGTCTGTAAAATGATTGGGTTAGCTTCTAAAGCCGGTTCGGGACTAAAGTCGAGAACTTTTTCTAGCGCTTCGAGGTTAATTGTCACTTCTTTTGGCATCAATTCCGCCATTCGCGTCAAAGCTGTACGTAACTTTATGGATTCTTCTGTTAGGCCTAGCCTGCGTAAGAAGCGTTCAGCAGTGAAGAAACTTATCAGCTCCCCTTCTGTTAATGTCACTGGCGGAAGTACCCAATTTGGATCGGTAAAATAAAATCCTTTCCGCTTAGGGTTGTAAGCAAGAGGCGCATTTAGCCGGCGGATAGCCTCTATATAGCGCTGAATGCTGCGCTTGTGCCGACCTATAATGCGTGCTAGTTTTGCTTTGTTCGGATATGTACCCTTCTTTATCTCGTCCGTTATAGCTTTCAGAATTTCAAAAGCATATATATGTACTCTGTTCCTTTTCTGCATGCTGTTCCTTCTGAAACTCTGGGTTTAACCTCTTATTCAGTCGGACAATATTTTTTCTACCCTACATATTAGAGACCCTTGCCTAAGACGTATTTCTATAACCATACCTAGCGAAGCGTCTTCTGCTCGGCATAAAATGTTTCCGTCGCTACTAGTAGCGATAGCGTATCCTCTGGATAACACTTCTAGTGGGCTTAGGGATTCTAATTTACTTGCAGTTTTGCTGAATTTAGCTCTAAACTCCTCTAAACGAGCTTGCATTGAGCTTCTCAGACGATAGCTCAAATCGTCTAATGTCTGGCTATATTCACCAGTTATCTTCAGCATTTTCTCCGCCCTTAGGGCGGAGATTAACTTCTCTAGTTTGTACCGCTGTCGTAGTAGTAGACACTGCATTTGCAGCTGTAGGCTAGATAGACTACGTTCCAGTTCAGCGTGTAGCTCTGCTATGTCTACTGCTACTAGTTCTGCCGCTGCTGAAGGCGTTGGGGCACGGCAATCTGCAGCATAGTCAGTCAGAGTATAGTCTGTTTCATGGCCTATAGCACTGATGACGGGAGCTTTGGAACTAGCCACAGCTCGTACTACGGACTCATGGTTGAATGCCTGTAAGTCTTCTTGAGAGCCTCCACCGCGAGCTACTATTATGGTGTCTATATCATTACGCTCGTTGAGTACTTCGAACGCTTCGACTATCTCTCTGACTGCTTCGCAGCCTTGGACATGCACCGGATAAATAAATACTTCTACGGCAGGGTTACGCCTTGCTAGGATTCTTAAGATATCTTGCAATACTGCACCGCTTTTGCTAGTAATGATTGCTATTCTAGCAGGTATGCGCTTGAGTGGGCGTTTGCGGTCTTCAGCGAAAAGTCCTTCCTCTTTAAGTTTTCTTGTAAGCTCTTCTAGTGCCAGTTGTTGCTGGCCCTTGCCCGTAGGCTCGATGCTGTAGACTATCAATTGGTACTCGCCTCGTTGCTTGTAGACTGATATACTTCCTCTGGCAAGAATCTTTTCTCCGTCTTGTGGCTTGAACTTAATGTAAATGTTGGAGTTGCGAAATGACGCGCATTTAACTTGTGTCCTTTCGTCCTTCAACACAAAGTACCAATGACCAGAGGAGTGGC
Organism: Blastocatellia bacterium; assembly: GCA_025057015.1. GTDB lineage: Bacteria > Acidobacteriota > Blastocatellia > Chloracidobacteriales > JADJPF01 > JANWYG01. The sequence continues at coordinate 4,299 of JANWYG010000014.1, read as the reverse complement.
ATTTGAAGTTTGAAACCTCGCCTTCTACAAGTATGTCTTGAAGGCAGTCTTCTAACAGTGCCGTAATACACTCTGTAAGTTCTGTCACCGATAGCGGCGAGGGTTCTCTCAGTATTTCGTCGATGGACACTTTTCCCTCGGAGAAGGTTTTTGCCGATCACGCTTTGGATCGGATAAGATGCGTTATGATTGTCCAAAATGCGCCCATGAGTTTTCTTTTCCTGACCACTTGAATAAAGTAAGCTGTCCGATGTGTGGCGAATGCTACCTTGTGCATACCTATCAAAACGTAGTGATGCTCTACCTAGATCCAACTCCGCCACAAAGGACAGGCAAAACTGATGATGACAGCGAGAGACTTCTGTTTAATATCAGACTTTTGACCAAGCAGATACAGTATCTAGAGCGACGCGTGACGCAGGATAGAATTTCTGGGCTGTCAAGCCTGGCGTTGGCTATGCTGTTTGTATCCTTTGCTGGCTTTGGGTTGCTTATGCAAAGACTGTTGTTTGCTGTTCTCTGTGCGATAGTGGCTACTGCTATGTTCGGCATAGGCATCTTAGCTCTCAAATCCTCGGCAAAATTACGCTCATTGCTGCACAAACAAGTTGGGCAACGGGAACTTTTGCGGCGCCAAATGTCAAGGCAAGCTCCTAAGTTTTTCTGAGCTGAGAAAGCTTCGCTATTCTGTTACTCGTAGTTTCAGAAAGACGGTTTTCTCTAAACCGTTGGCGTCCCTTCCAGTAAATATCAAATCTAAAGAGCGTACCGGTGCTTTGCGCTTGGGCTTTATGTCAAATACGGCTGTCTCCTGACCAGTAACCGTGATTGTGGCTGGAGAGACAGTAATAGACTGCTTCGAGAGATCTGGAGCAGTGATTGTTACCGGATTTAGATAGTCTTCATCTCTTATTACCGAGATCTTCACCTTGCCTGACTGTCGGCGCTTCAGGGTGATCGAGCTAACGTCTGAAGTCAAAGAATACCCAGCAGTGTTATCTATCCTGATTAAGAAAGCATCTCCGCTGCTTGCTCCAGCTTCACCACCAGCAAAGTTGCTCTGAAAGGCTCTTACAACGGGAAAGTCTGTAGATGCACTTACACCAACTACGTAGGCATTGCCGCTTCTTTCAGTGGCTATTCTGAGAGCAACGTCATTTCTGCTGCCACCGTAATATGTAGAGTAAAGTAATATCTTTATCGTCGGATTGAATTTAGCTACGAACGTGTCTGCACGTTGCTCACCCCTGCTTGCATTGCCTCTCTGAAATGCCCTAGATAGCGGAAAGTCTTCCGAACTGGTCACTCCGCAAAGATAGATATTACCCGCCGGATCTAAGGAGATACCAGTAATATCATCATACTCGCTCCCACCTAAGTAGGTTGAGATAAGCAATCTGCTGCCGTCAGGGCTAAATTTACTTAGGAAAGCATCATAAGGACCTAGAAACAGTCCTGCTCCGAAAGAGCCGCCTTTGTTTGTGGGTTGAAAAGCATTTACGACACGTAGGTCTACAGATCTAGTCGTGCCAACTATGTAGAAGTTCCCCTGCGTATCAAGTGCTATGTCTCTTATGAGATCCTCTTCTTCACCACCGAAGAAGGTGGAATAGTCAAGGCTGTTTCCGCCTGCAGAAACTATGCTGATTACTCCATCTGTTCTAGGACTTCCGCCACCAGCACGAGAGCTTTGAAATGCTTTTACGGTAGGATAGTTGTCTGACAGAGTATTGCCTACCACATAAGCTCTGCCTAAGGAATCTACTTTTATTGCCGTAGCTAGATCGTTTGCAAATCCGCCGATGTATGTCGCGTAGCTTCTACTGCCGCTACTTGTGAACTTTGCTACAAATATGTCTCTAAAACCTCTTGGTTCCTTCTGAAAGGCGTTTGAACTGACTGGAAACTCTATCGAATTTGTGCTTCCTGCCACATATACGTCTCCCTTCGTGTCAATTGCTACGGCGGTTGCCTCTTCTTCTCCGGTTCCTCCTAAATAAGTAGAAAAGCTTATAGATCTACCATCTGCTGATATTTTGGTTAGGAACGCATCCGTGCGGCCGGAATAGTTGTTTTGCAAAGCATTTCTGGTAGGAAAATCTAGGGACTGAGTAAGCCCAACAATATATATCGAACCGTCAGAAGCTATAGCTACACCTAGTGCCTGATCTAACAGCCCACCACCTATATATGTCGAGTATGCTAGCCTACCTTCAGCATCGAAACGGCTCAAGAACGCGTCGCCTGCACCACTGTCAGCTTGCTGGAGCTGGTTGCGGGTGGGAAATCTGAGCGAATTGGTGTAGCCTACTACGTAAACATTGCCGGCAGTGTCTACTGCTACACCTGTAGCTATATCGCTACGCTCACCACCAAGATAAGTTGCGTAGCGTAGTTCAGGATCTATTACCAACGGTAGTGAAGCATCGTATGCTCCAAGCTTAAACCCTACTATATCATCCTTTATCGTATAGGAGCAGTCGACTGGCTTTTTCTGTCCTGCTGCTTCTTGATAAGCATACGGTGCTGGCTGGATTATATCACCATCGCCAGTGTTTATTACGAGAGCACCCGTTTGGTCTATGCGAATGCTGCAGACTCCATTGAACTTAAGCGCTATCACCGAAGGGTCAACTCCAGCAGCGATCCTAAAGTCGTACTCTAGGACTCCCTGCCTTGTATGGTAAACTAAGTCTATTCCATCATATATCCCTTTGTAGGTTATACTATCGTACGTGGGAATGTCCGAGGCAGCGAAGTTGCCTATAAAATAGTTCACATACGAGCGTTGCTTCGGAACCTGCACTTCGGCCTTTTTCTTTGCTATATAATCTAGTCTAATAGTCGCAGTATGTGTCTTTAACACGGCTGAGTCTTCTAGCAGGTCGATAATGTACCCCTTGCTTCTGGCCGTGAAAAGTACTCCTTTACTAGCTTGTCCATGGTTTGCTTCAAACAATATCGGTTCGTGAAACTGTCCTGCTGCTACGCTTCTTACAAGTATTACTACACCTACTATTATCGCAAAGCGCGTCATTGACTCCTCCTTTAGGGCTTGCTTTGAGAGATAGACTGTTCAAAATGAATCTGTAGTGAGCAAGTTTATCATAAGCAACTGGCTCTCACATAACTAGTGTTTCTAGACAACTTTTCTGCGGTGATGACGATAAGGTGAATGAATAACCATTCATTTGAAGGATGGAATAAACTTTAAGATAGATTGTTATCTGGATAAGGAGAGAAATAATGACGATAAGAAACGTACAAGACAATCAAATGATAGTGGGCGATCCTATAGCAGAGATAAGTGGGAGGCAGCAGATAGTAGGCGATCCTATAGCAGAGGCGGCTAGGCCTAGACTGCAGCCAGGGCCGCTACCGCTAGATAGCGAGGAAGCTCGGCGTGCTATACAAACGAGCATAAATCACTTTGCGGGCATAGGGAGAAATTATGGGATAGCGTCGCCAGGACGTGAGCTTTCTCCTCGTTCGGTAGAGGTCGATGAGTTAGGAATGACCCACGTAAGAATGGATCGGGTCTACAACGGTATCAAAGTTTTCGGTGAGCAAGTAGTAACACACATAGGCCGGGATGGTACTGTGAAGAGTGTATCAGGATCGCAAACTGATTCGTTTGTTCCACCAAATTTCAACACAAGACCGGCTATTACTTCTGATCGAGCGCTTGAAATCGCAAAAGCGGCCGGGTTTGTAGGGCCACCGACACAACCACCGACGTCTGAGCTGGTCATATATCCAGATAGCAATGGTAACTATCGGCTGGCATATCACGTGCAGTTGACGAATCTGAGCGGTAGCAACCCGTCGAAGATGAACTACTTTGTTGATGCTAAAACCGGGCAAGTGATAGACCATTTCAATGCTCTACCTGTACTCTGTCCACACTGTAAAGCGATGCAGAGTGGGCAACTACAACCACCTGCTGCAACTACAGGTACTTCTGCAGCTTCCAGAGTAGATACTGGACGTAATACCGGTGTTGTACCTCCTCATCTACGAGGTGGTGAAGCAGTAGCGGATGCTCCTCGTCCTCGAGGACGTAGAATGCCTGATGGCTCTACTCGCCAGACGGGAGTCGGTTCTCTGCTTAATAGGATACGTGGTCGACAAGCTACAACAGCCGTTACCGCCAGCGGTACAGCTACTCCAAATGCTCCAATAAAGGATAATCAGACAACGGTATCGAAGATAAACATAACCGAAGACCTGTCGATTACAGGAGTTAAGGTAAACGTAGACATAGCACATACGTATCGCGGAGACTTGGTAGTAAAGCTG
>JANWYG010000013.1 GCA_025057015.1 Blastocatellia bacterium | reverse complement strand
GCAGAGATTTCGCAAGGAGAAGTGTTAGAGACGCACGCAGCAGTAGAAGAGCAGCGAGCTGAATTTGAATTTGAAGCGCCTGTAGCAGAGGCAGAGATTTCGCAAGGAGAAGTGTTAGAGACGCAAGCAGCAGTAGAAGAGCAGCGAGCTGAGTTTGAATTTGAAGCGCCTGTAGCAGAGGCAGAGGTTTCGCAAGGAGAAGTGTTAGAGACGCAAGCAGCAGTAGAAGAGCAGCGAGCTGAGTTTGAGACGCCTGCAGCAAGCGAAGCTCAATTGGCAGCTTCGGAAGTAGCTGAGACACGTTCTGGCCTTGAGGGAGGGGTTTTATCCACTGCTGATCGTCAAGTCAGTGGGTTTGAAACTAGCTACGAGGCTGAGCGTAGTGTGGTTGATGCAGTTCCTGGATATACAGCAAGGACAGATGTTTCCTCTGCACCTATGCCAGCCGCTTCGGTTGTTGTTGATCTTAAAAACCTGACTTTGGATCAGATACCTCAGCAGCTGATAGATGAGATAGTTAGGCGTACAATAGCTCAAATGTCAGAGAACGTGGTTCGTGAGATAGCGTGGGAGGTGGTGCCAGATTTGGCAGAACTGCTAATCAAGAAAAAGCTCGAGGGTCGTCTTTAAATGTCCTACATTGCTAGGGCACACTTCTAAGACTGGCAGAATAGGCATTTCTCTTCTTATTCAGTTCGGAGAAAAAGTTTTTGGTGTTTTGCTGCAAGGGTGGATTTGCGCCTCGGAAGTAGAGGATCTGAGACTTTTTGGAGAAGCGATATGAGGAAAGTTATCGTGATTGGACTTGATTGCGCTGCTCCACAGTTAGTCTTTGATGCTTGGCGTGAGGAGTTGCCTAACATTAAATCGCTTGTCGAAAGAGGTGTGTGGGGTAAGTTACGTTCGACAGATCCGCCTATTACTGTTCCTGCGTGGATGTCGATGCTTACGTCTAAGAATCCGGGAAGATTGGGTTTTTACGGTTTGCGAAACCGTGTTGATTATTCTTACACCAAGATGTCTATACCTAATTCAATGCAGGTTAAGGAGCCCACTGTATGGCAGATACTGTCTGAGCGTGGCAAGCGTTGCATAGTTATAGGAGTACCACAGACCTATCCGCCCAGACCATTGAACGGATACTTGGTAAGCTGCTTTCTGACGCCTAGTACGAAGAACGATTACACCTATCCTGTGGATTTCAAGCGTGAAGTGGAGCAAGTTACTGGCGGATATATTCTGGACTGCGATAATTTTCGTACTGACGAGAAGCAGCGCATACTGGACCAAATCTTTGCGATGACTCAGAAGCGTTTTCGTCTTGCAGAGTACTGTCTTAGCAGTAAGCCGTGGGACTTTTTCATCATGGTAGAGATGGGCATAGACAGGATACACCATGGGTTTTGGAAGTACATGGATAAGACCCATCCTAAGCATGAGCCTGGCAATCCCTTTGAAAATGTAATAAAGGATTACTATAAGTTTTGTGATGAGCAAATAGGAAGTTTATTGAGGTTTGCTGATGGAGATACTACTGTAATGGTAGTTTCTGATCATGGTGCTCGCAAGATGGACGGTGGCATATGTATTAACGAGTGGCTTATCAAGGAGGGGTATCTTGTATTAAAGGAATGGCCTTCGACGCCTCAGCCTATAGAAAAATGTATGGTTGACTGGGAGAAGACTAAAGCTTGGGGTTCAGGTGGCTACTATGCTAGGCTGATGATCAATGTCAAGGGTCGCGAGCCGCAGGGGGTTGTAGCATTAGCTGAGTATGAGTCTTTGCGCGCCGAGCTTATTTCTAAGCTAGAGGCTATACCTTCTCCTGATGGGAGGAAGATGCGGACTAGGGTAGTGAGGCCTGAGGATGTTTATCCTGAGGTACGTAACATACCGCCGGATCTATTTGTTTACTTTGACGATCTCAATTGGCGCTCCGTAGGCTCCGTGGGAAGTGGCGAAATATATACTTTTGAGAATGATACCGGACCAGATGATGCTAACCATGACTGGTATGGGATATTCGTTATGGCTGAGGCCGGTAGGTCTCAAAGCGTCTACCGTGACGATCTTGATATTAAGGACGTAGCTCCTACTATACTACATCAGATGGGCATAGAAGTTCCCAAGGATATGGAAGGCAAAGTAATACAGGGCTAGAGTTACGAGCTAGGTTCGTTACTTCCCAGGTATTCGTAAATACTGATACCTACTCGCATTCTGAAAGTTTCCTCTAACGAAATGATGTCTCCTACAGTTTCGTCGAGCGAGACGCGTTCAACTCGCCACATTGGGAAGAAGACATAGGTAAGTCCTATGTTTCGTTCATTGTGCGCTACCATTCTCACCCAATCATCAAAGGTATTTAGGTCTATTCCTCGAATCTGTATTCCAGAAGGAGACAAATCGGCTAATATGCCCCAAACCTTTTCTCTAGGGCTATGTAAGCTCAGCACTACTGCCATGCCTTCCTGGATCTTCATACGGGCTTGGACACCCCTACTCTGAGTTCAAGAGCTTGCGCATTTCTTCGTTTATTTGTTCTCTAGTCAGCCTAATAGTCGTCTGTACTTCAGTAGAGGTTTCTGATTCGAAGAACTGCTGTATGGCGTCCTTGTCGATGCGAGCACCTATTTGTGCATTGTCCTCGAAGCGGACGACTGCTGTGCCGAAGCGGAGTATATCAAAGTTCTCTAGTTTTACTCCTTGCAGGTTTTCCGGAAGCACGTCTATGGGACGATCCAAACCTATTCTCTCTATGGAAGTGCCGTTTGCACTGCCTTCGTCATAGAGATAGAAATCACCATTGCGAAAAACTATCTTTGCGTGCTGGCGTGAGACGGTACTGTTTGGTGACTTCGGGTCTGGATTGCGAGCAAAAATGAAGTCATTCCGACGGACTACTTTGCTGCTGGCCTTGTCTATGACGTTGCGTAGGCGGCCTATGTTGGTCACTTTTTTGGTGATCAGATAGTTTTCTCGATAGACTTCACCGTTTATCACAGAAAGTCTTGCCAGACGGGGTATTTCTGGAGTCAGTTCATTCACTTCAAGTATACGCTCTCCAGCATCGTCGAGTCTGACAGTTATGTCTTCAGCCTTCTCGTCTTCAGACGGCCAGCAGAATTCCACTTCCGTGCCTGAGTCATCTGGGATGCCACCTTTTATTTCTAGTTTTAGCTCGCCGAAGGTGTAATACCCTTCGCTGCTGATGTACTGTGAGAGCAGCCTCACGAGCATAGGAGAGTTGAGTATGACTTCTAGCTCTTCGAGTTTGTCTGGATCAGGGGAGTGAAGATGACAGACAACTTTGTTTGGTACGTAGACTTTGTTACCAAGCCAGATGAACCTTTTTTTGGATAGCTCTTCGCGTATTTTTTCTACAAACGCATTGGAGTCCAGGTCTTTGCTGCTGAGAAATTGATTTTTGTCAACAGCTTCACTCAGATACCTCTCTATTTCTTTCAGAGTCAACATATGCCTACCCTTCTGGGAGTTTTGTTTGAGATTTTGGGAGTAATCACCCGGCTGACTCTCTCGTAGCCGGTTTAGTTAACCTTATTGTCAACTATTATACGAAAAAACCCTTGCCTTAGCATAGTATTCTCATTTCCTTTTTAGAGTTAGTTTATGATTGCTTTAACTTTGCTTGATACCGTTCTATTCTCCCGTCGGGAAATGATTGATAGACAGTGAGGTCATTCACACGTACGCAACTTAGTGGATCTTCTGGACCACATCCGGTGTCTATGCCGATGGCTGTGCCGCTTATGTAAATGCCGTGCTCGCGGTCTAAGCCTGCCTGCGGCAGGTACTTTGTAGGGGTATGGCCAAAGAAGCAGAGCTTGCCGGTGTAGTTTTTGAAGAAGATCGGATCTCGCTTCCATCGCAAAGTCTCTTCGTCACATTCTGAGGGATGCTTACCTGGTGTAAGGCCGGCGTGCACGTAGTAGGCCAATTCATCTTCGAAGTAAGGCAGCATCTCGTAGAAGAATTCTAAGTGTGAGCCAGGTATTTGAATACTCAACGTAGAGGTCTCCTCGGTGTATTTACAGCCGTACTGAGCTACAGTGACAGCGCCTCCATTTTCTGGCACCAACCACAATAGGTCGCCGTGTTCGATAAGGTCGAGCAGCATTTGTTCATGGTTGCCACGTAGGCAAACCAGATGCGGACTCTCTATACGTAGCTCGAGCACGTAAGCGACTACGCCTGGCGAGTCCTCTCCGCGATCGATCAGGTCGCCTAGAAAAATCAACCTGTCGTGGTTCGGATCGTAGTCTAGGCTGGCTATGAGTGCTTTTAGCTGACGCAATCTGCCATGCACATCTCCGATAACGTATGTCTTCATTACTCAGTCCGTGCTTACTGTTCCTTATCAGTATAATAGCCGAGAGGATGATTTTGTGGAAATAATTGACTATCTAGGAGCTCTCGGCGCTAAGCTGTTCCCATTGTATTCGCAGCTGTTCTAGTATGCTTAGGTACTCGGCGTCATTTCTGAGGCCATCCCAATTTTTGTCGCTTATGAACCACGGGTAATTCTCATTGCCAAGAAAGATAGACTTCTTAAACCATTTGATAGCTTTGTCTCTGTCTCCTTCTAAGGCATATACCGAGGCTAACCAGTAGGCAATATCATGATCTGCAGAGGCGGTGTCTATTACCTGAGGAGTAATCAACGGAAGTACTTTCTCGTGTTCTCCTTTGGCGCTGTAGCACATAGCAAGGATGGGTCTTATGGCGTGTACTTCTGGATTTCTTTCTAGAGTCTTTGAGAGAACATCTATTGCTTCATCTATATCGCCTCTATGGTACAAGACTTGTCCAAGGAAGACGTTTGCTAAACAGTGATTTGGTTCTATAGTGAGAGCGGATTCTAGTTCCGACAGAGCGCTTTGGAAGTTCTTCTGATAGAGGAAGAGGCGGGCAGAGTTATACTTTACGAATACCAAGTCGTTTGGATTTATTCGCAGCATAGTTTTGTACTCTGCTAGGGCTTGCTTATACAGGCCGTCTAGGCGGAAAAGCGTCGCTGCTGTAGAGTGTACTTTGGAGTCATTACCGGCTGTTTTCAGCAAGTTGCGTATCTTTTCCCTTGCTTCTGCTTTACGCCCTCGCTGTAAGTGTATGTAAATCATGCCGAGCTGGGCGTCTACTAGTAAGGGGTCAAGTTGTAAAGCTTTCTCAAAAGCATCCTTGGCAAGTTCATAGTAACTTGCACCGCCTAAGCCTTTTAGCACGTATGACACGTAGCAGTTCCCGAGCGAAGAATGGGCTAGAGCGAACTTTTCGTCTTCTGCTATAGCTTGTTGGAAAAGTTTGACTGCTTCTTCTATATCTTCCCGTTTGAGCGTTTGTTGGACGAACTTGTAGTAGGAGTTTCTACCTTTGAGATAAAGTTCATAGGCTACGCTGCTACCAGTCTTCTTGCGCTTGAGCTTGTCTTCCTCGCTCTCGGTTAGTTGCAGTGCAAGCCCGCGAACTATCTCGTGCGAGATCTTGTCCTGTAGGGATATGATGTCGCTATGGTCTATATCTATCTTATCGCTCCATATAATCTCGCCCGAACCTATGTCTATGAGCTGGGGAGTGACACGAAAACGGTTGCCAGATTTGAGATAGGTAGCTACGAGGACTGCATCTACGGCCAGCTCTTTGCCTATTACTTGAGGATCTGCGTTGGAGTTTATATACTTGGCTATGTAGCTAGAAGGCCTTACGACGAGAGATTTAAGTATTGCGAGCTCTGTAATGACGCCATCTGCTAGAGAAAAGCTGTAGAAATCACTTTCCGCGTCCTTACTGAGATTCTTAAATGGCAGTATAGCGATGGATCTTTTTCTATCTGTAGCTGCCTTCCAAGTAGATGGAGTGGACGGGCTAGCATCTTGCGCTGCGTCTGCGACGGTCGAGCGCAGAGATTCAGCTGGTGCAGGTGTTTCAATCGGTGGTTTAGGATGAGATGACACCGTTATATCGCGGGAGCTGCGGAAAAACCTGTATATCCTGTCCATCATTCCGCTTGGCAACCAGGAGCTTTTCTTATGCCTAAGTGTCGATGGACGTTCTTCCTCACTGTGCACCGGATTCAGCTCTCGCTTGAGTTCAATGATATCCTTATAGAAATCTTCCATACTCTGGTAGCGGGCTGATGGATCTTTTGCCATCGCCTTTTCTATGATCTGCTGTAGGCGGGGTGGTAGTGAGGGATCAATTTCGGTGACTGGTACCGGCTTGTCGTGTAGTACGGAATGCATCACTTCGACGCTCGACTTGCCACTAAAGGGGAGCCTGCCTACTACCATTTCGTACAACACGACTCCTAGCGAGAAGATATCTGTTCTGTGGTCTATGTCGCCACCTCTGGCTTGCTCTGGGGACATGTAACCTGCCGTACCAAAAGGCACTCCGCGCTGAGTGAGCTCCATTACTGTTCTGTCACCTATGCTGCTGTTAGTGGCTTTTGCTAGTCCAAAATCCAGGATCTTAGCAACACCTTCGTTATTCACTATTATGTTCGTGGCTTTTATATCGCGATGTATCACTCCCCGCCTGTGCGCAGCTGCTAGAGCGTCAGCAAGCTGCTTGGCTATCGAAAGGGCTGAGTCCAGATCGAGGGGTTTGTTGCGCACCATTTGCTTGAGGCGCTTCCCTTCTAGGAACTGCATTACTATGTAATACATTCCTTTGTGCTCATTTATCTCATATACGGTGCAGATATTGGGGTGATCCAGTGCTGAGGCTAATTGAGCTTCTCTCAGAAAGCGCTTTCTGGTTTTTTCATCAGCGCCTAGTTCCGCTGGCAGGAATTTTATGGCTACGGTACGCCTTAGAGTCAGATCCTCGGCCTGATAAACCTCGCCTTGTCCACCTTCGCCGAGTTTTTTGAGTATTTTGTAATGTGAGACTTGCGTGCCAATCATGCCTAGATGGCGTATTGTTCTTAGTTTTACTCTCGCCTCGACAGTCGAGAAAGGAATATTAAACCATTCTGCTGTTTGATCAAATACAAAATCTACTTACATGCAAATATTCTGTCTACCTAAGATCTTAGCAATACCCTTTAGCTGTGTTATCAACACTGCAAAATCTTCTGCGGCTAGAGCCCTTGCAGCTTCCCCAGTGCCTGATTCAGAGTATAGTTCTATTAGTAGCACGTCCACGCCTGCAACTAGAGCTGCTGCTGCATATGCTGCCACACGATCCTTCCTGTTTGCTGCAGCCGAAGCGTCCAAGGCTAGCGGTAAATGGGAGATCTTCTTGAGCTTCAGTATAGAGTCTATGTCTATTGTGCTGCCCCCTTGGACAGTCCGCACTGCTCTATCACAGATAATAACTCTATCGTTTCCTGCCGACAATATCTGCTCTGCTGATATCAACGTTTGCTCTATCGTAGTTTCAGGAGCACGCACAAGCAGTGTTGGCTTGCCTAGCATGCCAATCTGCCTGAGAAACTCATGGTTATGGCTGGCGGATATCTCTATTACATCTAGATATTCTGCTGCTTGGCTTAGCTCTTCAGGATAGTTAACCTCAGATGCGGCGTACAGCTGAAAGCGGTCAGCGTATTTTCTGAGAAGCTTCCAACTGTCTTTGCCAAGACCAACTATGCGCCCGTCTTCCAGCTGTAGAGTGGCTCGTGACCTTAGAACGCCTGTACCGAAGTTCTTGACCAAGTCGCAGAGGGCTTCTAGTTCTACTTCAGATTCTATTGCTGCCGGACCGGCAAACACCGAAAAGTAACCAGCTCCTATCTTGAATTCTCCGTTACCTATGGCGAAAGTAGTGTCCGTAGGGTGTATCTCGCGGCTAGCAAGCTTGTAAGGCGTCGAGACGCGTATTACTTTCCTTACGCCAGCCATCATTTCTATCTCCCGGACGTCTACGAAACAATTGCCTACACCTGCGATGATGGAGAGACTTGCTCCTGTCGATCTATAAGGATCAAAGCCAAGCTTCAACAGCTTTTCTATTACTTGCGAAATCTCTTCTTCAGTTGCCCTCTGCTGCATCACTACTATCACTGCTGTTTTCCTTTAGGCTTTCAACTACAAGTCGCTCGGCTCGACGAGATTCGTCTATAATCCGTTCGAACAACCTTCTTACAGCATCATTTTCGAGTGGGCCTCTGTTGTTACGTGTGACGTTTTCTAGAATCTCAGTCTCGCGCGAGGGAGAGTAGATGGGCAGTCCCATACGGTGTTTTATGTATCCTATCTCGATTGCGCAGCGCGAACGCCTGTTGAGCAGCTCTAGCAGTTCTAGATCTATTCTGTCTATCTCTTCGCGCCAGTCGTCGATGTCCAAGAGCTGACCTCCGGAAAGGATACCTGTCCGTGGTCTGAGAGTTTACCACTTTTGCTACTCTAATGGTATTTTTTTTAAGGGTTGCAGCTAGGTAGCAAAAGCTGCCTATCTGCAACCGAGGACGCGGGTCGCTGGGAGAAGCGCTATTTTGTAGACAACGCCTGAGCTGTAGCATTTATGACGGCTGCTATACGTACTGCTGATTGTACTGCAGTCTTGGAAAGACCCTGCTCTTGCACTATGCGTGAGTGTGCCTCTATACACTTGCCACAACCATTTATTGCTGATACAGCCAAAGAGTAAAGCTCAAAATCCACCTTAGGTATGCCGGGGTTTCCGATGAAGTTCATTCTCAGCCGAGCTGGCATCTTGGAAAACTCCGCGTCCCCTACTAAGTGGACGAACCTATAGTAGACGTTATTCATCGCCATTAAGGTTGCTGCGGCTTTTGCAGCTTTTACCTCTTGTGGCGTCAGCTTTTCACCAACATCTTCTTCGAGAGCCTTTACCAGCTCAGGGTTTTTTGTGGCGTATGCGCAGGAAAGAGCTATACCATAGATCTGATGCTGCTTCAGATCGGGAGCTCCTTCTTCGGTCAGTACGCTTGATAGGTTTAACTTTATATCTTTTGCGAATTCTCCCAGAGAGTCTTTTATCTTGTCTATACCCACGGTCTTTTTCCTTTCTTATGCTACCTTAATTGTTTCCTCTCCTTTTTGCCAGTTACACGGGCAAAGTTCGTCAGTCTGCAGCGCATCTAGCACGCGAAGTACTTCGTTTGGATTGCGACCTACGCTTAGATCAGTCACCATCACGAACCTGATGATGCCGTTTGGATCTACTATAAACGTCGCCCTCTGAGAGACACCTTCGTTTTTGTCTAGGATGCCGAGAGCCGAACTTAGCTCGCGCTTGGTGTCAGCTAGCATCGGGAAAGGTAGGTCCTTTAGCTCATCGTTGTATTTGCGCCAGGCGAGGTGCACAAACTCTGTGTCAACGCTTGCACCAAGAATCTGCGCATCTCGATCTGCGAATTCAGAGTTCAGCTTTGCAAAGCCTACTATCTCCGTCGGACAGACAAACGTAAAGTCCTTAGGCCAGAAAAACACTACCAGCCACTTTCCCTTGTAAGTGTCATTGTTTACTTCTGTAAATGCTGTCTTCAGGTCATTAGATACTGTAGCTTTCAAACTGAACTGTGGAAACTTTTCTCCTACTCCTAGCATTCTGTATTCTCCTTGTGAAGTTTTGTAGGGCGGCTTGCTGCCAGGCCCTGCTTAGATACTGTACAACTTTTTCGGTGGCAGGTACAATTGATAGTTCTGATGGTTTTAATAATCTAACCTTATCAAACAGATGATCAATCTGCGGGATCTAGTTTATTTCTTAGCTGTAGTGGACAAGAAGCACTTTGGTAAAGCTGCCGAAGCATGCTTTGTGTCCCAACCAGCCTTGAGCATGCAACTTAAAAAACTCGAGGAGATGCTCGGAGTTCAGCTGTTTGAGCGTAACAGCAGGCAAGTGATAGTAACTCCTATAGGGCAAGAAGTGGCTAAACATGCAAGGATCGTTTTGCAGGAAGTAGAAAATATTCGTCAGATGGCGCAGCAAGCTCGGGATCCTTTTGCAGGCGAAGTGAGGATTGGGATTATTCCGACGATAGCGCCTTATCTCTTACCGCTGCTACTGCCAAAGCTTACGGAAGAGATGCCAAAACTGCGACTTTTGCTCCAGGAGGGGCAGACGCAGACGATATGTAAGGAATTGGATGAAGGTCAATTAGATGCTGTAGTGCTAGCTTTGCCAATTCCCGATTACAATTTCATCGAAGTAGAAGCTTACAGAGAGCCATTTTACCTAGCTGTTTCTCCGAATCATCCGTTGGCAGGGCGTCGTAAGGTCAGCAAGGATGATCTCGAAGGTGAGTTAGTACTGCTACTTGAGGATGGGCATTGCCTGAGGGAACAAGCTCTTGAGGTCTGCAAGCTTGCTGGAGCGATCGAGAACACTTCCTTTAGGGCTACAAGCCTGGAGACACTGAGACATATGGTTGCTGTGGGTGCCGGAATAACGCTGGTTCCTGAACTGGCCGTGGATAGAGCGAGTAAAGACTTGGTCTATATACGTTTTAAGCAGCCTGTACCGGCTCGCACCGTAGGAGTAGCTTACAGGCGCAACTCTCCTCGAAAGGTACTCTTTGAGAAGCTTGTGGCGTTGATACGCAGGTGCGTAGCTACGTAGATTGTCATTTGCTACGTTGTTCGGGTATACTAGGCACGGTCTTGACAATGAGGATCATATTTGCTGCTTCTGAAGTTGTGCCCTATGCAAAGACCGGCGGACTTGCCGATGTGGCTGCGGCTTTGCCCAAAGCGCTGATGACGCTAGGGTGTGATATCTCCATAGTAATGCCGCGCTACAGAACTATAAACGCTGGGCAGCTGATTATAGACGCAATGCCTGTGCCTTTTGCTGGCAGGCGTTACTGCTCAGTTTGGTTTGATAGGCTAGGAAGTTTGCCGGTCTATTTTATAGACGCACCTCAGTACTTTCATCGTTCTGGTCTTTACGGCGAGAGCGATGATGTAGAGCGCTTTGCTTTCTACTGCAGGGCAGTGCTGGAGCTTTGCAAGAGAATAGGCCCTCCGCCAGACGTGATTCATTGTAACGATTGGATGACTGGACTTATCCCGGTGTATCTGAACTCTAACTATGCAGCTGATCCGTATTTCTTCAAAACGGCTACGATATTAACTATCCACAACTTGGCGTTTCAAGGGCTATTTGATCCTAGCTCGTTTGGCTTGTTCGATCTCGACCCATCTTTGCTCTATGGGGAGAAAGGCCTAGAATTTGGCGGCGTGGCTAGTACTTTAAAAGGTGGTCTGCTACATTGCGACGCCATAACTACCGTCAGTAGGCGTTATGCTCAGGAGATTCAGACGCCGGAGTATGGCTTCCGTATGGACGGCATCCTTCGCTATAGAAGATATTCACTCATAGGTATCCTTAATGGGATAGATGAAGATGAGTGGGATCCTACCAGTGACAAGTATCTTCCGGCACATTATTCGATAGTGAATTTAGCTGGAAAGGCAATCTGCAAGCGAGAGCTACTTAAGACTTTCAATCTTCCGATAGAACTAGATAGGCCGCTGTTGGCAATTGTTTCCAGGATGACCGATCAGAAAGGTTTTGACCTGATCATAAAGGCGATGGATAGGATTCTGGAAACAAAGGCGATGCTTGTTGTGCTTGGCTCTGGTGCTGATAAGTATGAGCGCTACTTCCAGGCGTTGCGTGATAGTCACCCTGATAGAGTTGGTGTATACTTCGGTTTCAACAATCCGTTGGCTCATCAGATAGAGGCGGGAGCAGATATCTTCCTGATGCCATCTTACTATGAGCCTTGCGGACTTAATCAGATGTACAGCTTGCGCTACGGTACGGTGCCAATAGTTCGTGCTACGGGTGGACTTGACGACACGGTAGAAAACTTTGACCGAGCAAGAATGCGTGGCAATGGCTTCAAGTTCTATGACTACGATGTCAATCAGTTTGTCGAGCGGGTATATGAGGCGCTGCTTACCTATGCGGATAAGGACGTTTGGCATCAGCTGATAATTAACGGAATGAGCCAAGATTTCTCTTGGGCAAGCTCCGCACGTAAATATTTGGATGTCTATCACGCTGTACGTAGGGATTGATTGATTCTAGGAGGATGATTATTAATGTCAGGAAACGTGGTTGAATTTACAGACAGCAACTTTGAGCAAGAAGTTTTGAAATCCAGTATACCTGTCCTAGTAGACTTTTGGGCTCCTTGGTGCGGCCCGTGTCAGATGATAGCTCCGAGCATCAACGCCATAGCTGCTGAATTTGCCGGCAAGGCAAAAATTGGGAAGCTGAACGTGGACGATAACCAGGAAATGGCTGCAAGGTTTGGTATAAGGAGTATACCGCTGCTGATAGTTTTCAAGAATGGCGTAGAAAAGGGCCGGCTTGAAGGAGCAAGACCGAAACAAGATATCGTAGCGTTCTTGCAAAAGCATCTCTGAGACCTGCCTTCGAAAATGAGGAACTTAGTAATTGTAGGTACTCAGTGGGGTGACGAAGGCAAAGGTAAATTCGTCGACCTACTTACGCCGAACTTTGACATCGTAGTGCGCTATCAAGGAGGGCACAATGCCGGGCACACTGTCATAGTGAACAGCAAGAGATTCATACTGCGCTTGATTCCTTCTGGAATACTCCATCCCGATAAGGTCTGCGTAATAGGCAATGGGGTGGTAGTAGATCCAGAGGCATTGATGCAGGAAATAGAAGAGTTGGCTTCGGTGGGTGTCCAGGTTGAAGGGCGACTCTTTGTGAGCGACCGAGCTAGTTTGATACTTCCCTATCATCGGGTGGCGGATCGCGCAAGTGAAGAAGCTCGTGGCGGTGAACGCGTCGGCACGACGCTGCGTGGAATAGGCCCTGCCTATGAAGATAAAGTAGGTCGTAGGGCTTTGCGTGCTTGCGATCTGTTTGACTTCGAGCGTTTTAAAACTCGCGCTCTTGCAAATGCTGCAGAAGTTAGCTTCCGTCTCGGTAGCGAGCTCTTGGAAAGTAAATACGAAAGCTACTTTCAAAGCGCCGAGCGGATGGCAAGCATGGTACGTAACACTGCCTATCTACTTAATAGGGCAGTAGATGACGGTAAGAGCGTTCTGCTTGAAGGAGCGCAAGGTACTATGCTCGATGTGGATCACGGCACGTTTCCCTACGTCACGTCTTCCAATGCGATTGCTGGAGGAGCTACTACCGGTACTGGCCTAGCTCCAAACAAGATAGGTGGCGTGCTAGGGGTGTCTAAGGCATATGTGACTAGAGTTGGTAGCGGCCCGTTTCCTACAGAGCTGCTTGACTCTACGGGAGAGCATCTGCGCCAGCGTGGCAATGAGTATGGCTCTGTAACCGGAAGACCTCGCCGTACGGGCTGGTTTGATGCTGTGATTGCTCGCTATAGCGTCATGCTCAACGGTATCGACTCTATAGCTCTTACCAAGCTTGATGTACTCGACGAACTAGATGAGATCAACGTCTGTATAGGATATAAGTATAACGGTGAGCTGATACAGGAAGTGCCTGCTTTAGCCTCAGTGCTGTCAAAAGTTGAGCCGGTGTACAAGACAGTCCCGGGCTGGAAGGTAAGTACCTCTGGCATAAGAGACTTTGATCGGCTGCCATCGAAGGCCCAAGACTACGTTAGGCTGCTGGAAGATCTGATAGGCTGTCCCATCGGGCTGATCTCTACAGGGGCTGAGCGCAACGATACCGTAGTCGTTCCGAATACACCTGCCGTGCGCTGGTTAACTGCACACTAGTGTTCTAACTGCTTTGCTTTTATAGTGTTCTGCAGAGTAGCTTTTCATCGTAGGTCTAGTATAGAAGTCTTTGACTCCTTCGTCTTCTTCTGCTATCAACTTGTTGCTTATAGACTTAATCTACCACTAAGATCTTAGTTATGAAACGATATGATCTGGTTGTTGTAGGCGGTGGGCTTGCCGGTAGCGAGGCTGCTTGGCAAGCTGCAAGACTAGGCTTGTCGGTCTTACTGTATGAGATGCGTCCTGTAGTGCGAACTCCTGTGCACACTACTGATAGGCTTGCTGAAATAGTTTGCAGCAATTCACTCAAGTCGGATGAGCCAAACACGGCACCTTACTTGCTCAAAGAGGAGCTTAGGCGTGCAGGGTCTTTGCTTCTACGTATAGCTGCAGAAACAAGGGTGCCAGCTGGTGCTGCTCTTGCGGTCGATCGCGAGCTGTTTTCTATGAAAGTAACCGAGGCACTTTTGTCACATCCAAAGATAAAGATTGTCAGACAAGAGCTTACTGAAATTCCCGAAGATGTACCGACTATCTTGGCTACAGGGCCACTTACTTCAGAGAAGCTTTCTGAAGTTATAGCTAGGATTACTGGTGCTGGGCATTTGTACTTTTATGACGCTATCAGCCCTGTAGTGGATGCTGACACGGTGGATATGTCGATAGCTTTTCGCGCCGCGCGTTATGACAAAGGTGGAGCAGATTACCTAAATTGTCCGCTTTCGAAGGAAGAGTATGACGCGTTTTATGACGCGCTGATCGAAGCTGAAACTGTCCCGCTCAAAGATTTTGAAAAGACTCCTTTTTTTGAAGCTTGCTTGCCTATAGAAGAGATGGCTCGTCGAGGTCGAGAAACTCTCCGTTACGGGCCGATGAAGCCCGTAGGGTTAGTAAATCCGAGGACTGGGACTGTGCCATATGCGGTTGTTCAGCTGCGTCAAGAAAACCTTATGGCAGATAGCTACAACTTGGTCGGTTTCCAAAATCATATGAAGTTTGGTGAGCAAAAACGCGTCTTTAGAATGATTCCTGGGCTGCAAAACGCCGAGTTTATCAAGTTCGGACAGATACACCGTAACACTTATATAGACGCGCCTAGAATTTTGAATTCTTTCCTTCAGATGAAAACTCGTCAAAACGTTTATTTTGCAGGTCAGATCTCTGGGGTTGAAGGATACGTCGAGTCGATAGCTACTGGTTTTGTTGCTGGTATCAATGCTGCACTTACGATCAAAGGAATAGAGCCTCCGGTTGTACCAAGGGAAACGGCGATAGGTAGTCTTGTAAATTACGTGGCTAATTGTGAGGTCGTGCCTTATCAGCCCGCCAACATTACCTTCTCGCTGTTGCCTCCTCTGCCTGAGGAGATCCGCAGTAGGGTGAAGAATAAGTCGCAGCGCAAGCAGCTTCAGATAGAAGTAGCGTTAGTAGCATTCGATAGATGGCTAAAGGAGATTGGTATAGCTGCTCAATGATTCGTTTAGCGTTGGTTTTGTTACTTGTTTCGGTGTCTGTAATAGCGCAGGATGAGGTCGAGGAGAGGATTCTTCGTGTAAGAACACAGCTTGTCAATGTTCTGGTTTCCGTTGTCGATCAAAGGGGCAATCTCGTAAAAGGCCTTACTAGAGATGATTTTGAGATTCTAGAAGATGGTGTCCGACAAGAGATAAATCTCTTTGGGCATAGCGATACTGTGCCGCTCAGGATGGCTGTATTGATAGATCTCAGTCTGAGCGTAAAGCCGCGACTAAAGTTTCAGAAAGAGGCGGCTGAGAAGTTTTTCAAGTCGGTCTTAAGGCCTACAGATACTGCTGCTTTATTTAGCTTCAATCATGACGTGACGCTCGAACAGGATTTTACTTCTGATAAGAAGGCGCTGATTTCTGCGCTGAAGAGACTGAAGTCTGGAGGAGGAACTGCGCTCTATGACGCGATATACTTGGCTGCTCAGAGGTTGTCACGCAGTACTTCGGGACGTCGCGTTATGGTCATCTTGTCCGACGGAATCAATACTGTCAGCAAGACGACTTTAGACGCTGCGCTCAGAATGACTGAGAGAGCCGAAGCCGTAATCTATGGCATATATACTGTCAACAGGTTGCCGGAAGAACCTACCGTGGTGGCTGGAGAGAATTTGTTGAAGCAGCTTTGTGAGCGTACTGGTGGACAGGTGTTTTTTCCTTCGGATAGTTATGTTCTAGAGGAAGTCTTTGAGCAGTTATCGCAGGTTTTGAGGGCACAGTATCTGATTAGCTTTTATTCAAACAGCGAGCGAAATGATGGCAGCTATCGCCGTATCGAAGTTCAGGTCAAAGACCCTACGCTAAAGGTCAGATCGAGAGCTGGCTACTATGCACCAAAGGACTAGGTATGCAAGATTTGATAGAGAAATTTCTTGACTATCTGAAGTACGAAAAAAATGTTTCTGAGCATACGCTGCGAAACTACAGAATAGACCTTGAGCAGTTTCACAATTTCTTCTGTCTCAAGGAAGGAAGAGGTTCAGAGAACAGGATTATAGATATCAAGCAGATAGACCATATTTCTATCAGGGAGTATGTAGCTGGCTTACATGCTCAACATAAGAAAAAGGCGTCTGTAGCACGTAAGCTGGCTTCACTTCGTACTTTCTTTGCTTATCTTTGTCGGGAAGGTATAGTTGAAGTGAATCATGCGAAGAATGTGTCTTCTCCGCGGTTGGAAAGGAGACGGCCTAACCACCTGACGGTGGAAGAAGTTATGTGCTTTATGGAGATGCCTGATTTGGAGACTGTGCTAGGCAGACGCGATCGCGCTATCAACGAGCTTCTCTATGGTGCAGGGCTGCGTGTATCTGAACTTGTGGGTCTAGATCTAGGTGATATTGATCTTAAGAACAAGACTGTGCGGGTTAGGGGCAAGGGACAAAAGGAGCGTATTGTGCCTTTTGGAGTGCATGCTCTGAAGGCGCTTGAAATGTATCTAGCTGTGCGTGAGAAGTTGCTTGCAAAAGCACCTCTAGATAAGCGGGAAACGCTAGCTGTTTTTCTTAACTACCAGGGAACTCGTATTACCGCTCGTTCTATCGGGCGGATGATAGATAAGTACGTCAAGCAGTGTGCAGATATGCATCATATTAGCCCACATTCGCTGAGGCATTCTTTTGCTACGCACTTGCTTGATGCAGGTGCAGATCTGCGTGCTATTCAAGAACTTCTAGGTCATGCTCGGTTATCTACTACGCAGCAGTACACTCATGTTTCTATGGAACGTATAATAAAAGTCTACGATGAGACTCATCCGAAGGCATAGGTTAAGAAAGGTACCATGTCTTGGGAGTTAAAAACAGATGCGAGGTAGCCTGCTGTGACTATAGACGAATACTTAAACCGTCTAGAGGACGATATAAGAAGGTTGAAGATAGAGTTTGACATATTCTTCAACGGTGGTTCGAAACGCCCTCCCTACGATACTAAGGGTCGAGTCGATTCGATAATTAAGCGTTTAGCCGACGATCGCTCGATGACGTTTGCTCAGCGTTTTCGCTACAATAGCTTGGTTTCGCGCTACACGTCTTTCAAAGAGCTTTGGAGGCGCCATATACAGTCAATTGAAGAAGGTGTGAATCCGAACGAGAAGTTGGCTGGTACTTTCGCTGAAAGGCCGTCTGCTGTAGGTGCGGCTGCTGCTCCGACGGTTGTTAGTCCGCCACCGCAACCCAAGCAGTTTTCTGGCTACTCTGTGACTTGTAGTGACCCGCAGATGGAAGTAGATAAGATCATAACTCTTTATAATGCTGTAATAGATGCGAAGCGACAGTGTGGTGAGCCTACAGATAAGCTCTCCTTCGAGCAGTTTCATAAGATAGTTGTTGCGCAAAGTAACAAGTTAAAAGCGCAGTTCCAGTGCCCTAGCATAAACTTTTCCGTAGAGATAGAGCAAGGGCAGGTAAAGTTCAAAGCGAAGGGCTCAAGATAGTGAAACCTCTCAAGCAAGCTATAAGGCCTACCACTATAGTCAACGCTGCCAGGTTATCGAAGCGTCTCGGTATAGATTTAACTATCGCCAGCGAGACATTCCAGTACACTGGCAGTTTTAAGTTTCGTGCGGCTTACAACCTAGTCATCAACGTTTCGCAAAGCCATATAATAGCTGCTTCGTCGGGGAATTTTGGACAGGCACTGGCTTATGCTTGTAGCCTTGTGGGTAAGGCTTGCACGGTGGTGATGCCGAAGACTTCAGCTCGAGTCAAGATTGATGCTGTACGTGAGTTTGCAGCTGAGGTGGACCTAATAGATGTTCATAATACGAGTCGCGAGCAACGCGTAGCCGAACTTTGCAGGCAAAACCCTGGAGCGTATCTGGCCAGTGCTTACGATGATCCTTGGGTAATCGAGGGTAATGCTACGCTCGGTGACGAGCTTGCAGCTTTCGGTTTCGATGTAGTTGTCGTTCCAGTAGGTGGAGGGGGGTTAGCTTCAGGTATCTTGTTGGGACTGCGTAGATCTGGTTCGGAGGCTGAGCTCTGTCTGGCAGAGCCTGCTGCTGCAAACGATGCCGCTCTTAGCTTGAAACTAGGGTACATAGTAAAGAGTAGTACTGAGCCTCAAACTATAGCTGATGGTGCAAAGACCGTCAGCCTAGGTGAACGTAACTTCGCTATCCTTAAAAACAACGTCTCTGGGATCATAGAAGTGACTGAAGAGGCCATCAAACAATCGGTGAGAATGTTGTATGCTTTGGTGAATCTTAAAGCTGAACCTACGGGTGCACTATCTCTTGCCGCTGTTCTTACCAAGCCGGAATTGTTTGTAGGAAAGAGGGTCTGCTTGGTAGTAAGCGGTGCGAATGTTGATGCTGCTCTATACTCGGAGATAATTCTTGCTAGTAACTCTCTCTGGTAGTCCTATCAGTTGAAAAATGCTGGAAAAGCGATATAGTTAAGCATATCTGCGTTGCGAGGAAGTTCAAATGTCTAGGCTGTTATCTCTCGCTTTGGTCTTTTTTATGCCTTTTTGGGTAGCTGCCCAGGATTTAGCTTACACGGAAATCAGATTGCCTGGACACATTAGAGCAGACAATAACGTCGTCTTTTCTGCCGACGGTAAGTATGGTTTTATTGCAAGCTACCTGCGTAGTGATGCCAGTGTCGGCGATGAGGTCTATTCTTTTGATACACGTACTGGCCGAATAGTAGACGTACGAGACGTACAGTTTTATCCTACAGCAGTAGCTATCGAAAAAAGATCCAACACGTTAGTAGTTTCTGGCTCTTCTGCTGATTTTCCCGTCAATGCGCGGCTACATATTCTACGGGCTGGATCTGATGGTCGCTTCGTAGACAGCACGCTTGTGAATATACCCGTACCTATGGCCAGCGAGGACGATCTGATTCCAAGCGAGGTTGAGTTGAGCGATGGGTATGCTTTGTACTGCAACAAACAAGCGCTTTACTCCATCTCGCTGCATGCACGAAACGGTTATTCTGCCGGTCAGATAGTCGACATGGTAGAGATAGTTCCGTTTGAAGAGTATGCGATGAATAACCGGCTTATGGGAATAGACTACCACGCTGCTACTGGGACGATAGCTGTTATATGGCAGCGTGCAAACGAGTCTTTCAGCATACTGCTTTACAAGCTGAATCTTTTTGCCGGTAATCTTCAGCCCGTAGTGGTAAACAGGTGGTCTGAGCGAGTGAACGAAGTTGCACTACCTATGGGTGAACTGATAGGCCTTGGTAGCAACGTGGAGTTTAATTACAACGCAACGCAGTTTTATGTGGTATCAAGTTCGAGCGGGACTATCTATAGCTATTCTATTCACCACGGCGGCGGACTGGTTGTAAAGGCTGTAATCGAACAACTAGCTGATGGAGCTATACAGTCTGCTCTCAAGAGCCCTCGTAAACTCGTCTATAGATCCTCGACCCTTGATCCTAAAGAAGGATTTTTCTACATAAGCAGGCCTTTTGGTATCAGCCGTCCTTTCGGTTTTAAACCGAGTTCGGTAATCATAGTTGACTCTCGTGACGGTTCTGTAGTTGCGAAGCAAAACTTTTCCGAGAACGAGGATCTGATGATTGGGGTAAGCCATGACGGCAGCAAAGCCTATATTGGCTTGCGAAGCGGTGCTTTGTACTGCCTGGACGCAATTCAGGGACAACTTACTTTGGTCACGTATCTTCCTGAGGGCCTCCTCAGCCTGACCTATGAGGAGAGGGTGAAACTGGTTGCTGTAACTGCTATGAAGGACAATGCAGGTACAGTGCAACTGCTTAAGGTAAACGAATGACCTCCTGGTACAGAGCCATAGATAATTCTAGATCGCGAGATGCGACTTCTCTAGCTGCAGTAGCTGCTGCAGAGGTCGCACTCGAATCGGGAGACTATCATCAGCTTGTTAAGCTAGTGAGTGACTTTTTGAAGGAGGGTGTGGCTGATTTTGAAGCTCTGATCTTGCTCAAATGCTTGCTGAATGACGCCCTTTGTGAGCTAAGCAAGTATGATGAAGCGGCCGAAGTCTTGCTGGTGCACGAGCAAGATCTCGATCTACTTCCCGATGGATTGAAGGCCGAGCTGCTTTTGCGCATAGGCAGTACTTGCAGCTGGCTTGGGCAGCATCCAAAGGCTATAGCTAAGATAAACGAAGCTATAAGACTTTTTACCTTGCTAGGAAATACAGAAGGTTTTACGAGAGGCTACTTTGAACTTTCTCGACTTTACATAAATATCAATGAGTACTCGATAGCCCGCGACTACTTGCAGAAAGCTCTCATACAGGCCGAGGCGATGGGTAATCCTCGTCTGACGGCACAGATACTGCTGCGTTTAGGTATGGTTGCCCATTATGAAGGCAACTTTGCCGAAGCGAAGGTGCACTATAGCCGGGCATTGAAGATGGTCGAAGGTAGCCGTGAGTACCGGTTACTTGGATCGTTGCAGATGGATCTGGCAAATACTCTATTTTTTGAAGAAAGAGGAGCAGCAGAGCAGATAGTGCAGCTCTATGAAGCTGCTGCAAGTAATTTCGAGAAGCTCTCGAATTATGACGCTATGGCCGTCTGTTACAACAATCTCGGCGACAGTTTGCTTAGATTTGGCAAGTGGGATCGCGCTTTGCAGGTGCTGCAGGAAGCAGTAAGGATCTGTCGCGAGCATGGTCTAGGTGAAGGGCTAGCTCTGACGACACTCGGAGAACTGAAGCTTCGTTGCGGTGAGATGAGCGAAGCAAGGAGGCTGCTCGTATCTGCCATAAAGCTGCTTGATGATAAAAGTGCCCTTGCTCACGCAAAGCGCATGCTGGGCTACACCTACGAACTTAGTAATCCAGCCGCGCTTAGGAATTTTAATAGCTCTTTACAACTAGCGCTTTCTGTAGGCGACCACAACGAAATAACCTTTTCTCAGCTAGCGCTCGCAGAATACTTCTTCACCCGCAAGGATTATGAGCAGTCGGAAGTGTATCTCAAACAAGCTCAGGAGAGGCTTTCAAGTAAGCCGGCGCCATATATTTCTGGCTTTTTACAACGCCTAACAGGCTTGCTACGTTCTGCAGCGGGTGATCTAACAGCGGCTGTGCAGCATGTAACTTCGTCAGTGTCGATTTTCACCACCGTGGGCGATAGATACGAGCTTGCCCGTAGTCACTTGACACTAGCTGAATTGCTAGTTAATACGGATACCGAGCGAGCTAACACGCACCTGGTTCAAGCTAGGGAAATACTGCGTGACTTGGAAGCAAAAGGCGAGAAAGAGCGTCTGGCTCGCCTAGAAGGAGCTCTCAAAGCACGACCGAAACTAGGTCTAATAGTGCCTGCTGCTTACCGCACGTCGGATGTACTGCTGCTTCGCCGGCTGACTCAGGGCTGTATCACTACTGAGGTGCTGCTGCAGGAATTTGCTTCTATAGTTCAAGAAACGTTGCAGCTTAGGAGCTTGACTATATTTCAGAAGTCTGATGTAGGGTCTGAACTGGTCTTAGCACGAGGCAGTGGTGCTAGTCTAAATTCAAAGAGCGGAGCCCTTGGTTTTACCTTGGAACTGCCTAACTCGGTGAGCTATGAGATTTGTCTAGATCCTATCAGAGAATTGACAGATATCGAGTCTGAAAGGTTGGAACTGCTGGTCGAGTTCCTCCGAGTGACCCTGGAGAACTGTTATCTTCGTAGCGCAGCAGTTACAAGCGTTACACAAAAGGCTTTGAGCTCGTCTGATTGCAGTATGTTGATAGAAGGCTTTGTCTACTCCAGCTCTGTGATGCACCGCGTGGTGGAACAGATTAGGAAGATACGTACTTCGGACGTGACAGTGCTCATTACTGGTGAGTCAGGTACCGGTAAGGAACTAGTCGCGCGGGCTATACATGCAGAATCATCTCGTCGCGAGGGACCTTTTGTGGCCTTCAACTGCACTGCCACTCCACGAGAGCTTATAGAAAGCCAACTTTTCGGCCATAGAAGAGGCTCCTTCACGGGCGCTACAAGCGATTATCTGGGTGTGATACGTACAGCCAAGGGAGGCACACTCTTTCTCGACGAAATAGGTGACTTGAGTTTGGAAGTTCAGCCTAAGCTGCTGCGGTTTCTAGAAGCCGGTGAGATTCAACCTCTAGGCGAAGGCCGTCCTCTCAAGGTTGATGTGCGCGTCATAGCAGCAACGAATGCTGACTTGGCTGTAGCTGTCGCAGAAAAGCGGTTTCGCGAAGATCTCTACCACAGGCTTAATATTATCCGTATTCATATTCCCCCACTTAGAGAAAGACCGTCCGAGATACCAATGCTACTTAACTATTACCTGGATTACTTCTGTTCTCGGTACGGTAGAAAGAAGAGGATAGTCTTTTCCGACGCTGCTCTGGAGGTTCTGAAGAACTATCACTGGCCGGGAAACGTTCGTCAACTGCGTAACGAGGTTGAGAGATTGTTTACCTATTCTTGTGACGGAGAAGTAATATCTGCAACTGCTTTGTCTCCTGAAATTCGACAAAGTAGCATACATCCCGTGCCCTCAAAAGGTCACGTCGAGCGATTCGAGCCTGAGCATAAGCTTAAACATATAGAACCTCGTAAGCTGCGTGACGTGATCCAACCCATAGAGCGTGAGTTGATCCTAGAAGCTTTTCGTCGCAATAAGGGTAACTTTACAAAAGCTGCTGAAGAACTAGGACTTTCGCGCAGGGGGCTTCGTATAAAGATAGAAAATCTAGGAATAGAACTTCCCTCGGACTAACCAAAAGGTTCAGAGATGCTCTTGAGCAGGCTTACCTTGAGATCGTTTATTTGGTAATCGTCGACTACCACCGTACCAGGTGATTTAATGTGTCTAATTCGAAAAGTTGCCGTGCCTATATGCCCCGGTTCTAAAGGCGTTACTTCTACAGGTAGAACACCCTGTATGTTCTGTATCCTGTAGGCAAGCTCCAGCCGCTTTCTGCGCGGATTCCAGTAAAGCAGCCTTACACGATCGAAATCTCGATTGCTACCTGGCTCGCGCTCTATAGATAGGTAGTTGGGTTTGTACTCCCCGTTTTCTGCTTTGACGAAGCTGATGGCGTACCAAGCAATTATTGTCTTACCTTCTGAAACTAGGGCAAGTTCCTCTGGAACTTTTAGATACGCTAGTCCTGAATAGATCCATCCAACCATCCCATTGGAAGTCCTTACTAAGTACCAAGTGTCATAAGACGGGCCTTCGGGCTTTTTGGGCTTCATGATGCCAGGTTTTCCTGGTTTAGGAGGTGGTGGTTTAGAGGTTTGCTTTTTTTGTTCTTGTTGGTGGCGAGTTGCTTCGCTACCAGGTCTGACCGTGTGCGCAAGAGCATAAATCTCCACCTCAGAAAGTTCAGGTATTTTGATAAGAGTCGTACTGTCCCGGCCCGGCCTGAGCCTAAGATTCGCCTCGACGTAGGTCTCTGCACGAGATTGTACTCTCATCTTTTCGACGCTTTTAGCCAGCTTTTGCCACTCCTCAAAGTCACTACGTGAAAGCAAATCTCTGCTTTCTACCCATCCAATCCGGCCACTTGGTGAGATTATCTGTAGCCATCTATTGCCCGGAGCGGCTATTACAGCGACATACTCGCCTTCTTTCAATACCTCTATTCTGTTAGACCGCCTGTCGGAACGCTCATACACATAGTTGTTTTTCGATATTGTAATGGTTTTGTAGAGCACAGCTCGGTTATGATCCATGCTCCGGCAGCCTAGCAGCAGAAGTAGTGCTGGAATAAGGTACCTCATGTCTTGTCTATAGAATTGCGTTCGTAAATAAGTCTTAATCCTTCGAGCGTTAGATCTTCCTCTATGAATTCTATTGGAGATATATCCTTAGCTATTAAGCTTGCCAGTCCCCCGGTAGCTATAATCGTTCGCTGCAGCCCTAGCTCTCGCATCATCCTGTTCAATATTCCCTCTACTAACCCGATGTAGCCAAAGTATAGCCCTGAATTCATGCTGTCGACGGTGGATTTACCGACTACTTTGCTTGGTGCTTGCAAGCCGATCCGTGGTAACCGAGGGATTTTTTGAAGTCCTTCCGATAAAGCTTTTATCCCAGCAACTATGACGCCCCCTAGATAGGCACCATCTGAAGAACAGGCGTCAAACGTTGTTGCCGTACCGAAATCTATTACTATGCATGGCCCTCCGTACTTATGATAAGCTGCAATGACGTTCACTATCCGGTCAATACCTACGTCTTGCGGCTGGTTGTAGTCTATATCTATTGCGGCATTTGCGGCGGTTGCGAAGAACGGTTCGATCCTAAAATACTTTAAAGCTACCTGTTGCCATGTGAAGTTTAGCTCTCGAACTACCGAAGCGATAGCTATCGCTGTTACTTTATCTGCATCTAGCCCAGCAAAGGTAAACAAGCTGCGACACATCATCCCATATTCGTCTGCTGTGCGCTCGCTTTCAGTTCTCAGTCGCCAACGTGCTATTAATTGTCTTTTACTGTAAACTCCTAGTACAGTGTTGGTGTTTCCTAGGTCGATTGCTAAAAGTAATTCGTTTTCCTTATAGGTCTGCATCACGTAGCGTCCTCGATGTTCCGTCCTCTAGTTCTATAAGTAGGCTGCCAGACGCCGTAAGTCCCCTCGTTGTGCCAGAGCATCCATCAGGTAGCAAGAGCTTCTTTCCATAAGCGTAGCTCGATCTGTTTGTCCAAGCTTGGCGTATCTCATCTGAGTTGCTTTCTAATACGGCATACCATCTGTCTATTTGATTTAGTAACTCGTGCAGAAAATCCTCTTTATCTATCTCATAACCGACAGCTATTCTGAGAGAAGTAGCGCTGTTAAGCTCTTCGGGAAACTCTTTTTGGTTGAGGTTAACGCCTATGCCAGCTATAGCATATAGGAGCTCACTGCGTTCGAAGGCGGCTTCACAAAGTATTCCGCAGACCTTGCGATTGTGTACCAATAGGTCATTAGGCCACTTTATGTCTATCCCCTGCTCTAGATACCGATGTAGCGTTTCGTAGACAGCGATGGCACAAGTGAGCGCAAGTAAGGGTAATCTCTCTATCTCTAGCCGTGGCTTGAGCAGTAACGATAGATACAAACCTTCGCCCGTGGGTGAATACCATGTCCTACCCATGCGCCCTCGACCACTAGTTTGCATTTCGGCTGTAGCAGCAATTCCTTCGAGATTTGTGCTGCTAGGCAGGTTTGAAGCAACCGATTTCAGATAGGTATTTGTGGAATCGACGACCTTTAGACGATGGAGCGTAATGTTTAGTCTACTCAAGAAAAGAGTCGTCAAAGACCTGTTCATTTGCTTATGACTAGCTCTACGTATCTGTTTGTGGCATCTAGGGCAGCTCTTGCTGCAGCTTCTAGGACGTTGCTGCTGATTTTACAACTGCCGAAGATTTCTATCTCTCGTCCCTCAAAGGGAATCCTAACTAGCAGTACTATTGTAGGGCGTCCCAAGACATGGAGCATATCTGCTTCTATAAGCTGGCAACTGAAGTGCCCTTGCACGAATTGCTCTACGGCCTTGAGGCAAGCTTCTGCTGCTAGCTCTACTTCATTGCCGTCAATGCTGCCACATGCGCTGCTTTGATAGATTTGTTCTCGGTAAGAGAGAGTAACGCTTATGCAGATGTTTGACTCTGGCGTTATCGTCTTTTGTACGGCTTCGTAACGTAATCGACTTCGCATCTCGTTATTTGGTGGGAGTTATTTTGAAGCTTATGTCTACTGCCGGAGCTGAATGGGTAATAGCCCCGCTCGAGATGAGATCTACGCCTGTCTTTGCATAATCGACTATGTTTTCTAACGTGATGTTGCCTGACACTTCCGTAAGTATCCTGCGTCCTTTTACATGTTTGCGGAGATACTCTACGCATTCAGCTACTTGCTCAATAGTCATGTTATCCAGCAAGACTATGTCAGCTCCTGCATCTACTGCTTCTTTAAGCTGAGCAAGGTTTCCTACCTCAACCTCTATTTTGAGCAGGTGGCTTGCATAGTCACGAGCCCGCTTTACTGCTTTTTGTATCCCTCCTGCAAGAGCAATGTGGTTGTCTTTGATAAGCACACCGTCATCGAGGCCAAAGCGATGATTGCGGCCGCCACCTACAACGACAGCGTATTTATCAAGCATTCGTAGGCCGGGCATCGTCTTGCGTGTATCAACTAGTTGTGCTCCTGTGCCTTTGATAGCTTCGACGTATTTACGAGTCAAAGTTGCAACACCTGACATGCGTTGCATCAAATTAAGTGCTACCCGTTCGCCTGCAAGGAGCACCGATGCAGGACCTTCTATCCTTGCTAGTTCCTTGCCTGCTTGCACATATTCGCCGTCGTAGACAAAGGCTTCAAGTTCAAGCTGCGGATCGAGCGTAGCAAATACGGCGTCGACGACTTCTAGTCCGGCAACGACCAGATCGCTCTTGGCCAAGAGGCGGCCTATGCCTTGCGTGGACGGCGGTATGGTCGCTTGCGTAGTGATGTCACCGCGACCAATATCCTCGTCTAAGAAGTTGGAGATCATATCAAACAAAAGGTTGGTGTCGAGTTGCACTAGAGACTCTCCAGAGTTTTAGTTATGGTTTGCCGTTGGACGTGCAAATCAGCCAGCCGCAGTCGTGATTGCTCTACGACTTCTGGCTGAGCGCGCTCAACAAAGTTAGGATTTGCAAGTCTTGCCTGTAGCTTCTCTGCTTCAGTTTCTATCTTCAGAAGCTCCTTCTTAAGCCGCTCGCGCTCTTTATCAAGGTCGATAAGCCCTTCTAGAGGAATAGCTATGTCTATTCCGGTAATAACGGCACGGGCACATGATCTCATTTCTGGCAGTTGATCGAGAATCTCTACTTCTGAACAGCGTGCGAGCCGCTTGATAGCCTCTGTGGCAGAGGCGACTATCTTGCTTAGGTGCTCGTCTTTGATTGCTAGTTTAACCTTGACCGATTCGGCGTTTGGAATATTCATCTCGGCTCGGACGTTGCGTATCTTCGTGATAAGCGATATCACTGAATTCATGTCAGCCTCTACACTCTCATCTATTGCAGAAAGATCTGCTGTAGGAAATGGTGCAAGCGATATCGTTTCGCCTTCATGTGGTAGCATATGCCACAGCTCTTCTGTTATGTACGGCATCACGGGATGTAGCATGCGTAGCGAGCGCTCGAGTACGTACAGCATCCGCTCACGTGCCCTAACTGATTCTGCCGATGGGTCTTTTGCTGTTACTAGCGGCTTACTAAGTTCGATGTACCAGTCGCAAAAGTCGTCCCAGAAGAAATGATATAGCGTTTGAGTAGCATCGAAGAAGCGGAAATTTTCCAGAGCATCATTAAACCGCTCTATAGTATGGTTGAGCTTTGACAATATCCATCGATCATATAGCCCTAACTCGCCTTCGAAGGCAGCGGGATTGTGCTTTGTGCCTTCTATATTGAGCAAGACGAAGCGAGCCGCATTCCAAATCTTGTTTGCGAAGTTGCGGGCCGCTTCCATTTTTGGATACTCTCGTATTTCCTCACCGTCAGCACCTTTGCGCTTGATCATCTGTAGGTCTACGTCGGCGCTCGATCCTACGGCACTTGCTAGAGTGAAACGCACGGCATCCGTGCCATAGCGCTCAAAGACGTCTAGCGGATCGACCACGTTTCCCTTCATTTTAGACATCTTTTCGCCTTCGACGCGAACTAGACCCGTGATAAAGACCTTCCTGAACGGTACGTCGCCCATGAACTTCAACCCCATCATCATCATCCGGGCTATCCAGAAGAAGATGATGTCGAAGCCTGTAATCATTACTGAGGTCGGATAGAAGGTCTTAAGATCTGCCGTCTGTTCTGGCCAGCCCAGCGTGGAGAACGGCCATAGTGCCGACGAAAACCAAGTGTCAAGCACATCTTCATCCTGCAAGATTTTTTCGCTGCCGCAGGACGAACAGTTTTGCGGATCTGTACGAGCTACGGTGACTTTCAAGCAGTCCTGGCAGTACCAGGCAGGAATGCGGTGTCCCCACCAGAGCTGTCGTGAGATACACCAGTCCTGAATGTTTTCTAGCCAATCGAAGTATACTTTAGCCCAGCTTTCGGGGATAAACTGAGTGCGTCCGTCCTTGACGGCTGCAATAGCAGCATCAGCCATCTCGCGCATCCGACAGAACCACTGCGTGGATACAAGCGGCTCGATAACTGTATGACAACGCTGACAATGCCCAACCTTATGGATGTAGTCCTCGACTTTGACAAGTAGTCCCTGGTCTTTGAGCATTGCTACGAGTTTCTTGCGTGCTTCGAAGCGGTCTAACCCAGCAAACTCAGCTCCTGCTGCTTCGGTCATCTTGCCTTGCTTGTCTATTACCACCACTTGTGCCAAAGAGTGCCTGAGCCCCATGCGAAAGTCATTCGGGTCATGCGCTGGAGTTACTTTGACGACACCTGTACCGAAGTCAGGTTCAACGATCTCGTCGGTAATGAACGGTAGCTCGCGTCCCACTATCGGTAGAATAGCCACACGTCCATGTAAATGACGGTAGCGCTCGTCTGATGGATTGACTGCTACGGCAGTGTCGCCGAGCATAGTCTCTGGACGTGTCGTCGCTACGGTTACAAACTCGTTGCTGTCTTTTACCTTGTAGTTAATGTAATAGAGCTTGCCTCGAACCTCTTCTTTTGGAGCTTCTAGATCTGAGAGAGCCGTTTGGTCCTTGGGGCACCAGTTGACTATGTATGAGCCACGGTAGATGAGGCCTTCTTCATAAAGACGCACGAAGACCTCCCTTACAGCTTGCGAGAGGCCCTCGTCGAGCGTAAAGCGCTCGCGAGTCCAATCGCAGCTTGCACCCTCACGGCGGATCTGCCTTTGGATGGTTCCTCCAGCATGCTCTTTCCATTGCCAGACGCGCTTTTCAAATTCCTCACGACCTAAGTCATAGCGTGTGAGGCCTTCTTCAGCTAACTGCCGCTCGACTACTATCTGCGTAGATATGCCCGCATGATCGGTGCCGGGCAACCAAAGCGCATTGTAGCCCTGCATCCTACGCCAACGCGTCAGTATGTCCATTAACGTATGTTGCAGTGCGTGCCCCATATGTAGATATCCAGTTACGTTTGGTGGCGGTATGGCTATGCAGAATGCGGGTTTGTCACTCTCAGCTTGTGCTACATAGTAGCCCTTCCCTTCCCATATAGGGTACCACTTGCGCTCTATCTCTGTAGGATCATAAACCTTTGGAATCTGCATCTTTAATTCAACCCAAAACGACCATCAGTCTGAAGATTTAGAAACGATAAATAATAGACTAGTTTTGTCAGTATATAAACTCAAAAAACCGTAAAGGAGATGATTCAAAAGCTCAGTTCTGCAGCAGGAGAGGAAGAGGCAGAGATCGAGAAGATCTCTGCCAGAAGTTTTGTTGTTTACTGGGTAACTGTTAGTGTCAGCGTTCCCGTCCTTACGCGTCCAGCGTCGTCACGGCCTGTTACGGTGAGTGTCTGCGTGCCGGTGGGGGTCTTCTTAAGCTTGACCGAGAAGGTAACGCTATTGCCAGTAGTGGATACTGGATTGGACGACTTGAGCTTGATCTTGAGGTCGGAGAGCTGTTTCGAATCTAGACTGACTGAAACGTTACCCGTAAAGCCGCCAGTGCGAGCGATGTTGACAGTAAGTGTGGCGCTAGTCTTTTGCTTTACAGTAGCTGGTACGGGCTGTATTGCGAAGTCCGGTACGGTGACATTGAGCGTTACTACGGCTGTCTGAGTGATACCGCCACCTTGGCCTGTAATTGTAACTGTTACTTGTCCGGCTGGAGTACTGCTTGAAGTAGCGACCGTGAGCGTGGAAGTGCCGCCAGGATTTACGGTAGCCGGCGAGAAGCTTGTAGTGACCGTGTTTGACGAAGCAGTCGCACTGAGCGTTACTGGCTGGTTGAATCCGCCTGAGCCAGTGATGCTGATCGTGAACGTTGCCGATGAACCTGCTATGACGTTCTGGCTGCTAGGTGTGACAGTCATACTGAAGGTAGGCGCCCCACCGTCGTTTGGCGTAGCGGAAGCTTCATTCGAGCCACGGCTTTCGCCTTTGTCATAGACTGCTGTCACTGCGTAGTGGTACCTTCGCCCGTCTGCTGGTTTAGGATTGTCGGTGAAGGTTGTGGCTGTGGCTGGCACAGAACCTATCTTGTTGGCTGAAGTGATAGCTACTGGGCTAGTTGTCGAGCGGTAGATATTGTAACCAGTAAGTTTTGGAGCCTCGCCAGCGCTGCCCGAAGCTACCTTGCCGAGGAAAATAAAGTCAAGCGGCCTTCCGCTGGATTGTATGCCTACACCTATGAAAGTTCTTCCGCTATCCACAGAAGCAAACGCTGTAGACGGAGCGTCGGTGTCCATACCAAAAACATAATCTCCGGCGTTTTCGAGTTTGCTCGTACCGACGCTTACGAACTGTAGGCCTACGAAGAAGCTTCCCGACGTGATGGTGATGTTGTCTGGTATGACGAATTCGTTGAAACTGTCAAATTCTTTGAAGTCTCCCGTCCCATCGAAGTCTTTCTCTATGGTGACCTCATAAGTTTTCACATTCGTTGGCGGAGTACTAGAGAACCGGGCGCCCGTAGCTCCAGTGAAGACATAGAGTCTAAATTTGGCACCCCTCGGATCTGGGAACCTTTCTTTATTTTCATCTTCAAAGAGTCTGTTGAGCGACAGGTAATATACGCTCTTGAGCGTAGCTGGATACTGTGTAGGAGTGATTTGTTCACCGACGACCAATTCTGGGCTTGCTAGTATGCCAGACTCAATGTCATCGATTATAGAAGCTTGAGTACCAAGGCCTGTAGGTTTAACGACTGTAGTCGGAGGTTCTGGGGGAGGCGGATCGTCAGGCTTGCTCCAATTGAGCGTAACTGTGCCTGCATTGGCTGTGGCCGTAAGCGACTTAGGTGCCGGTAGACGGTCGTCTATCTGGCTCTTTTTGATAGTAAAGTCGCCTGGATTTACGCCTGATCCTCGCCCGAAAGAGTTGTCTACTGCTGTTACTCGGATACGTGCTTTAGTGGTTTCGATGTTGTTTGGAACGGACCACCTGAAGCTCCTTGCCGAGCCGGCTACCCCTGAGGAGATAGTTATCGGGAACGTAGCCCCAGAGTCAGTCGATAAGGCTATCTCGTGTGAGATGATAGTACCGTTGTCGGTGGATTGCCAAGAGATGGTTGCCTGGGAATTTCCTTCAAGCACGGCTCCTGCTGCTGGTTCAGTCACAGTTACTTGCGGTGGAGGATCGTTAGTGTTTCGTATCTCATAGCCGAATCGGTCTAGTGCGAGGATGTCGTTTTGCGTAATCACAGAAAGCTCACCGTTGGCTATCGCAGGATCCATTATGCCTATAACTTGACCTGTGAAGCTGTCGTCCTTCCAGTGGCTGGCTTGGAAACCGTCACCACCTGTGCCATCTGGCCGCGCAGTGGATAATGGCAAAGTTGAGTTGTTCTGTCCGCCTACGAAGTAGACGTGGTCGCCACCTGGCTGCGTGAGGCGTGCTGCTGTCGAGAAAGTAGACGAATTAACTCCCGGACGGAAACGGAACAAATCCCATACCGACGGGCTGGGAGTGCTAAACCCTACTGACGAGTTGAATCCTAAAACGTGACCTATCTCGTGTACTGCAGTACCTTCAAAGTCAGTTTTATCTCTGTCGATACCATTAGAGGGGTCGAAATCGAACGCAAAGTTTGAATTAAAACCTATGGAAGGTGGCGGCCCGAAGTTTGGTTGTTCACCGGTTGGGTCTGCTACAGGTGCTATTAGCCCTTGTGCACGTAATGCTGCCGAAGCAAAAACCATCCGGGTCGTATTACCGGGCTGTACGTCTATCGGTAGGCTGCTTGACGGCAAGGCGTTGTAGAGCGTGGACTCATCTTGACTGGATGGGTTTGAGCGCAGAGCGTTTCTCACATCAGTATAAATGTTTCCGCCAAGTAACTGTGGCGAGGCAGAACCAAGCACGCCTGGTGGGTAAGGTGTACCAAAGCGCGTCGGGCCGAAGTCTACGTCGATTACTATCGTGATGTTATCTGCTATGAGCTGTTCCCAAATGCTGGCGGCCTTGATGAAAGACGCCTTGGCTGCAGGGAAAGACTCTAGCTGCTGTGTACCTCGTAGCATTATCTTCAAGCCCGAAGACTGATTGGGGTTTACAGGCTTAATCACTTTGAGCTTTTGGTTCGGATCGCGTCTGAAATACTCTATCTCTTCCAGAGTAGCTTCCTTGCACTCTATGCCGGATGAAGTGTGGTAAATGATGTACATACTGCCTTCTTTGACCGGCTTGAGCTTGTTTTCTATTGACATATAGGGCGAGATATCGTTGCTGCGGGCACTCTTACGGACTTTCTTTACCTTAATCTCTGGAGTCTCTTCTTGAGCTGAAGAATTAGCTGAGAGGGGAGTACCGCTCCAGGCAAGTAGTCCGCTTATCCCTATGGCCAGCAGCAGGGCTACAGATAGCCGCCGAAGCTTAGGCTTATGCATTAGAAATACCTCCGTAGTCTGTTTGCAAAGTTGATGAATGGATGTGTTATCTGAGATTAACACTTAGTTGTCATGTTTACTACAAAAATTTTCAGCGAAGATAGACATTACTTACCTTCTAAAGCGAAAAAATCAGTCGGATCTGATCTCAGTCCAGAGCTTGTCATAGAGCTGTAGTTTGCTGCCGAGATCCTGCATAAATTCGCACCTTTTTAGCGTATCTTCATCGGCAAATATAGCTGGATTGCTTATAAATTCTCTGCGGATCAGATCCTTAGCAGCAATGTTAGGCGTGGCGTAACCTATCGCGTTACAGTTCTCTGCAGCGACTTCTGGCTCTAGTAAGTAGTTGATAAATAGCATAGCTAGCTCTGGATGCGGAGCAGTCTTTGGTATGCAAAGATTGTCGGTCCAAATGGTAGACCCCTCTGATGGCACTACGTAGCCTATGTTTGGATCTTCGAGCATTGCTTTACCTACTTGACCACTGTAGCTTTGTGCTAGCCAAACTTCGCCAGATAGCAGCGCTTCTGTGAATGTGTCGCTATCGTAGGTCTTCACAAACTCCTTTTGCTGTTTGAGTAGCTTTGCAGCTTCGGCTAGTTTGCTTTCATCTATCGAGTTTACGCTTACACCTAGCTGTTTGAGTGCTACAGCGAAATTTTCCCTCATGTCGTTTAGCATCGAGATGCGATCTTTATAACGAACGTCCCACATGGCTTTCCAACTGGTTGGAGCCTCTACTTTATCTTTGCGATAGCCTATACCTGTAGTGCCCCAAGTGTAGGGTATGGAGTAGCGGTTGTCCGGATCGTATGGCGGAGAGAGAAACTTATCATCTATGTGGGATAGATTTGAAAGAACATCTTTGTCTAGTGGTTGTAATAGCGCTTGTTTTATCAACACGCCGACCATGTAGTCGCTAGGCACGACTATGTCATAATCGACTATGCCGCTTTGGAGTTTCGCAAGTAATGCTTCGTTGGACTCGTATGTTTCTATATTGACACGTACGTTATAGCGTTGTTCGAAACGTCTGACGACTTCTTTAGAGATATAGTTTGACCAAATATAGAGGTTTAGCTGCCGCTGACTGGTGCTCCTAGTTGTGCCACTTGCGGCAAATACCAGCAGAGCGAAGAGTGTAAGCACTGCTACTAGGTAGGCTGAACGGGGTGGACGCTCCTTTTCAAGCTGTTTTGATACCCATACGAGCAGGATTGTTACCACAAGTAGTATGGTCGAGATGGCGTTTATTTCTGGCGTAACGCCTGTCTTGACCATAGAATAGATTTGTAGAGTAAGAGTGGTGTAGTTGCCTCCGGCGACAAAGCTGGTGATCACGTAGTCATCCAGCGAAAGCGTAAACGCAAGCAGAGCTGCAGATACTACTGCAGGCATAAGCATCGGCAAAGTGACCAGTAGAAAGGCTTGAAGCTCGGTCGCTCCCAAATCCATAGCTGCTTGTTCAAACACCTGGCCTATGCTGATAAGTCTAGCTCTGATGATGAAAATCACGTAAGAGAGAGTAAATGCGACGTGTGCTATAACTATTGTTGAAAGTCCTAGCTTTAGCCCTAGCAGGCTGAACATTATCACAGTAGCAAATCCGACTACTATTTCTGGGACTATTACAGGAAGGTAGAAGAGCGATTCTACGGCTGCTTTGAACCTGAAGCGCAGGCGTACTATGGCCACTGCTGCTGCTGTGCCTATTATGGTGGAGATAGCCGTAGAGAAGAGAGCTACCAGTAAGCTAGTGCGACAAGCATCGATTATTGCCGAGTTGTTCCAAGCAGCTATATACCATTTCCAAGTAAACCCTCGCCAAGCGCTACTGTATTTCGAGTCGTTGAAAGAAAGGACGACGAGGACACCGATAGGAATGTAGAGGAAGGCGTAGGTGACAGCGGTAAATATCTTCAGCAAGCGATCTGTCATCTTACCTTTGCGCCTGCACGCAGGCTTATCCAAAGTAGCAGCAGTACGACACCAGTAAGCAGGAAAGACAAAGCAGCTCCAAACGGCTGATTACGTTGTACAAACTGGTTTTGTATGAGGTTACCTATCATCAACACCTTGGCACCACCGAGCATGTCGGAAGTTATGAACATACCTAACGAAGGAATGAAACACAGCGTTATGCCGGTAATTATGCCTGCTCGAGTAAGTGGCAAGGTTACATATAGAAAAGCTTCAAGAGGAGTAGCTCCAAGATCTTTTGCTGCTTCTAGTAGCTGCAGATCTAGGCGTTCTATAGAAGCGTAAATCGGTAGCAGCATAAAAGGCAACTCGCCATAGACTAATCCTATCAGAACGGCAAAGTCAGTATAGAGCAGCTTGAGCGGTGAGAAGCCTAGCGTGACTAAGATTGAGTTGATTACGCCTTCCGTACGTAGCAGCACTACCCAGGCGTAGGTTCTTACCAGGAAACTTGTCCAAAAAGGTATGACAGAGAGCACTAGCAGCGTGCTTTTCCATTGCTTGGGTGCCTTTAAGGCTATGAAATATGCTACCGGGTAGGCAAGTAAGAGACACAGCAGTGTTGTAGTGAGTGCAAGCCAGAAAGATCTCCAGTAGATGAGCAAGTATATCGGTTTGAGTGCTTGAAGGTAGTTTGTGGGACTTAGAGCATAAATTACTTCGCCGTATGTGCCGCGTTCGGCGAAGCTATAGACTAGCATTACTAGTAGCGGGCCTAGAAAGAAAAGTAATAGCCAGCCTAGCGCCGGTCCAAGCAGTGATAGCACTTGTAGGGAGTGTCGCAAGTAAGCAGTAGTTCGAGCTGTCATCAAGCATCTTCCTCTAGAAGTACGGTTGCTTCTGCGTTCCAGCTCAAGTATACTCTGTCACCTTTGTTGCAGCGGTGATTCGTTTGACCCTGCTCTACTACTGTCACTATGTGGCCTTCGTCTAGCCGGATGCGCCACTGAGTAGAGTCTCCAAGATAAAGTCGCTCTTCTATTAATCCTGGAATAGCTGTACAGCCGTTCTGTGTCGACAAAGATATCTTTTCTGGCCTTATGGCTATTTTCACGGTCGCTTCCGTAGGATGAATGTCAGTTGTAATTTCCATTTTTCTGCCGTGTACTTCTAACGTTAACCGCTTGTTACAAGAATCTACTATCTTAGCAGTGAGGATGTTTGCTTCTCCTATGAAATCGGCTACGAAAGGTGTCCTAGGTTTGTCGTAAACTTCAGCGCTTGGGCCAATTTGTACTATCTTTCCGGCTCGCATGACTGCTATGCGGTCTGACATAGCAAGTGCTTCTTGCTGATCATGGGTGACGTAAATGAAACTTATGCCAAGGCGGCGTTGCAGGTTCTTTAGCTCTATCTGCATCTCGCGTCGTAGCTTGAGGTCAAGAGCACTCAGCGGTTCGTCAAGAAGTAGCACTTTTGGTTCAAGTACTATCGCTCGGGCTATGGCTACGCGCTGCTGTTGTCCGCCTGATAGTTGCGCTGGATAGCGATCCTCGAATCCTGACAAGCGTACTAGTTCAAGTGCGGCACGTACTCGAAAGGCTATTTCGCTGCTGGATAACTTGCGCCGTTCTAGGCCAAAGGCAACGTTTCTTGCTACGGTTAGGTGTGGAAAGAGGGCATACTGTTGAAAAACAGTGTGAACGTTACGTTTGTAGGGAGGAACATAGGTGACTTCTTCCCCTCTAAGAAAGATACGGCCTGATGTGGGTGTTTCAAAGCCTGCTATCAGGCGTAGCAGAGTAGTCTTTCCACAGCCAGAAGGCCCTAGTAAGGTTAGAAACTCGCCTGGCTCAACCTGTAGTGAAACGTTGTCTATTACCTTAGACTCGTCAAACGTCTTTGAGACACTGCAGATATCTACGTCTGGTTTGTACATACCAAAAAAAGTATCACGAAGCTGTTCCACATGCTAGTATCAATCCTATTCTAAATGAGTCGTTGGAGAGAGTATGTGGAAGGCTCTTTTGTTGGTCATATTCTTTTGCTCCGTTGTTGCTGGGCAAGCTGTTGAACATGCAAGTATCCTAGGGGAATCACAGTCTGTAATCAAAGAGATAAGTGCTATGCGCGGCCTACCGATACAGAAATCTGTGAAGTTTGGCTTTAAGTCGCGTAAGGAGCTCGAGTCGATAATTATTGAAAAGCTTGACGAGAACTATGAGCCAGCAGAGATGCAAGTGCAAGAGAAACTGTTGCGTAGACTAGGCCTCATCCCTCGTGACTACGATTTGCGTTCTGAGATAATCAAGCTCCTTACTGAGCAGATAGGCGGCTTTTATGAGCCTCGTAAGGGTGAGTTCTATCTTGTGGATTGGTTGTCACTGGAAGAACAGAAACCTGTCATAGCACATGAACTTATGCATGCCCTGCAAGATCAGAACTTTGATCTCAGACGTTTTGAAAAGGCTTTTGAGGATAATTCGGATAAGGAAATAGCCGTTCAAGCCCTCATCGAAGGTGAGGCCACAATAGTAATGTTCAACTATATGTTTCGAGCATCGGGTACGGATATAACAACTGTTAAACTTCCCCTTAGGGCACTACTAGAAGCTTCAGGAGGTATGAGGGAAGAGCTTTATCCAGCTTTAGCTCGAGCGCCCAGGGCGCTACGTGAGTCGCTAGAGTTTCCCTACTTTTATGGTGCCGAGTTTGTCCATAAGGTAGTTTATAATAGCTCTTGGAAGCGTATAGACGAGTCTTACAGAGACCTGCCTGATTCTACGGAGCAGATAATTCATCCTGAAAAGTTTCTGAATCGAGAGAAACCTCTCAAGGTTCAACCGCGGGATGTGTCAGCTTTCTTGAGTCGAGACTGGAAAAAGCTAGAAACGCAAGTGAACGGGGAATTTGGACTGTACTTGATACTTGCTGAGTTTCTTGATAAAGAAAGGGCACAAGCTTCTGCTGCTGGCTGGGGCGGAGACGTCTATGAGTTCTACGAACACAAAGACGGCACTACAGCTTTCGTTATGTCCTCAACGTGGGATACAGAGGAAGATGCAGAGGAGTTTTTCGAAGCTTACTGTGAACGTACAACGAAGAGGTATCCGACAGCTAAACTCGTTAGAGAGCAGAAAGGTAGTAGAGTTTATTCTTCTGCAGAAGGCGACATATTGATAGAACTTGCCGGTAGGGATGTCTTTGTTCTAGAGGGTGTTTCGTTGAGTAATCAAGAGGAGCCTAGCAAAAGCTGCAACTAATCGTTCAGCCTAGACTTCACAGCCAGCCTCTAGTTATTAAGTCTAGCGGTGCAGTGAACACCGGGCTTTCACCCGGTGTTTGAGTTGCACTTGTTGCTACCTTATTCCACCTGGTAAATGGAAGCTTCCTGGCGAAGCGCCAAACGTACCTACAATAGTCGCTGCACCTCCAGCCGTCGGCTTCTTCTGTATCCTATGAGTAGCATCGCTTACGAACAGATTTCCAGATGCAGCTACGGCTAAACCTTCGGGTTTATTTACGCTACCAGCGGTAGCACCAAGAGGCATAAACACGCTCCAGGTACCGCTGTTCCAGACCTGTACCCTGCTGTTCTCAGTATCGGCTATCCATACCCTGCCTTGTGTATCTACATAAATTCCTCTAGGAGTATTGAGCTTGCCTGGAGCAGCTCCAAACGATGTACCTGCAAAGACGCTCCAGTTGTTACCATCGTACGCTTGTATCCTGTGGTTGTTTGTATCTGCTACGTACACTTTGCCGCTTGCGTCTACCGCTATGCCAGATGGCTGATTGAATTTACCTATGACTGTTCCAAATCCCGTTCCGCTCATTATCGTCCAAGACGAAACGGCTGAGGTTGCTGCTACCGTGGCGGCATTGCTAAGTACCTGTATCCGGTGGTTATTTGTGTCTGATATGTATAGCTTGTTGTTTGCTTCATCATACGCTACGCCTTGAGGTGAGTTGAAACATCCGGCACAAACGCCAGGCCCTGCAGAGATTATCTCCCAGTTACTGCCTCCATCAGTGCTTCGCTGTATGCGATTATTGCCAGTGTCAGCTACGAAGATGACGTTGCCTGTGCTGTCTGCACTTACCGACTGAGGTTTGTTGAACTTGCCAGCAGTAGCACCAAATCCATCGGCAACTACTTGCCAAGTAGCTCCATCGTCTGTGGTTCGCTGTATGCGATGGTTATTGGTATCAGCTACGTAAATCGCTAAGTGCTCTAAGCCGTTGCTAAGAGTGAGGGTGATACTGCCCGTGCAACCGTAGACGTCAGTAGCAGTGACAGTAAACGTGTAGCTACCTGCTGCTGTAGCGATACCAGAGATAGTTCCACTGGGCGACAGGCTAATTCCAGGAGGCAGCGATCCACTTGATAGTGTGAAGGTATAGGGAGCAGTGCCTCCACTTGCCGTAAGTGTCTGACTGTATGAGACACCTACCGTAAAAGGTGGCAATGTTGTTGGCGTTATCGTTATTGTTGGACAAGCTACAGTAACTGTGTACGTCCTACTACCAGTGCAGCCGAAGACGTCTGTCGCTGTAATCGTGAACGTGTAGCTGCCGGCTGCTGTAGGTATTCCTGAAATCGCTCCCGTACTAGTGTTGAGGGTTATTCCTGGTGGCAGCGTCCCACTGGAACTGAACGTGTATGGAGCATTGCCTCCACTTGCACTGACGCTCTGACTGTAAGGTGTGCCTACCGTGCCATTAGGCAACGTCGTTGGTGACAGCGTTATCGTTGGACAGCCAGTTATAGTGACCGTATATGTCTGCGAGCTTTGGCAGTTATTTACGTCAGCAGCTGTTATTGTAAAGTTGTAAGTCCCAGCAGTCGTTGGAGTTCCTGAGAGAGTGGCTACTGAGTTCAGGGTACTGAGCGTGAGGCCTGGAGGTAGAGAGCCGCTTGTTACATAGTATACAAAAGGACTTGTTCCTGGTGAACCTGCTGATATGGTTTGACTATATGGCATTCCTACCATACCACCTGGCAGTGATCCAGGAGATACGGGGAAGGTAGAACAAGATATACCACAGTTTGTGACTGCTATGGAGAGTAGATAGTTATTAGGTACCGTGCCGCCACTACGCCTTACTCTAGCGTAATAAGTACCAGTATACTGGGCTCGCCAGAGTATAGATTCGCCTGGGAAGTTTGGGGTGAATGAGGTAAGGCTTCCGGTT
Organism: Blastocatellia bacterium; assembly: GCA_025057015.1. Taxonomy (GTDB): domain Bacteria; phylum Acidobacteriota; class Blastocatellia; order Chloracidobacteriales; family JADJPF01; genus JANWYG01. The sequence goes on along the minus strand of JANWYG010000013.1, from coordinate 1,226 downwards.
CCCGGAGTAGTATTTGAAGTTGCCTCTGCATCTTGGGCGTCTAATAGGACATTTCCGCTAGAGTTCAATAATTCTAGTCTGATATTGAACGGAGTGTTATCCCTATCTGGATCTGCACTAGCACTAAGGAAAAGTTGTGTACCTACTGTTGCGTTGAATGCAAAGATGTCTACATCACTGGTATTTTGGATGACGCCAGTGAAGTAGTTTGATGAGTGGCTATTAGCTTGAGCAATTGAGTTGTTTGGTTCTATTTCTGGTATGGCACTGCTGCTAGGTGGCCGCACTGCTATGTATACTCTATATGGTTCTACAGAAACAGAATGACTGGCTGAGATCCTCAGGTACACAGGTACGTTAGGTAATGGTGTGCCGGCAATACTAGGCGATTCTGAGCCAAATTCAATGATGTTATTATTTTGATCATACTCTAGTGTATCGGTTGAGGTGGTTACCCTTAGGTCGTAGTCGGGGTTTGTTGTAGCCGGGCTTGATTGTCCACCATCTACTATAGCGAACAGTCTTGAATTTGTCGGGTGAGTACCTAGCGATATGAAATCTGCTTCTGTGTTCGGTTGGATTCTGCCTGATATGCCGCAAGAGAAAGCATTAGCTGAAGGAGGAGTATCGTTTGACTCGGTTTCTTGCCTGCACCTTATTACTTCCACAGTGAAGGGCTGGCCTGTGGTCGGAGAAGTAAATGTGTCATCTATGAACAGATAAACTGTTTGTCCCGCAAGCAAGGGTACACAGTGTATTTCCTCCGCTCTGTCGCTTGAGCTACGCCTGTTGGCAGCTCTTATACATTGCGCGTCTGCTATCGTGATTGGCGGAGCGCCCGTAGGACAGCTAGAGGATAGGAAGAGCGTTCTATCAAGGCTCACGCCAGGACTAGTTACCCGGAAGGAGTATGTGTCATTATCTGGTGCTGTGAAGGAATAGACTACATCTCTTCCCGTAGCGGTGTTTGCAGCGCTACCTATCGCTCCGCCTGCTGAAAAGCAGGTAGTACCCGAAGGCAGCTGGTAATCGTTAACCGCGTCCAAGGTGGTAGAAGTAACCGGAATGTTTAGTTGAAGCGGTATGGCCCCACCACAATTGTCGTTTGACGGTGGAGCTTGAGGTAGTATCCGCTGGCTTATTATCTCTTGTTCATACCGCCTTAATATTTCCTCTTGCTCTTGGCTGAGCTCTGCTCTTAGTACGGTCTTAAGGTAATGAGCGCG
>JANWYG010000009.1 GCA_025057015.1 Blastocatellia bacterium | reverse complement strand
CAGCTTTACTACCAAGTCTCCGCGATACGTATGTGCTATGTCTACGTTTACCTTAACTCCTGTAATCGACAGGTCTTCGGTTATGTTTATCTTCGATACCGTTGTCTGATTATCCTTTATTGGAGCATTTGGAGTAGCTGTGCCGCGGGCGGTAAGCGAATCGCGACCTACACCAGAGCTAGGCGTACGTTGCATCCTTGTTGCTATTCCTTGAGTTATTCGGTCTAGTGAAGGAGCATCATTTGCGCGTATCCTGCTGGCTAGCAAGCTTGACCCAACGCCGGATTCTGCCCTGAGCATTGCAGCTCGTTGGTTAGGCCTTGCTTCACCTTGAGGCGTTTCTACTCTATTAATCTCTTGCTGTGGTTGTGTCTGGTTAGTTCTTTGTGGTTGGTTATCTTGGACATTGTTTATGTTTCCACTTCCTATGTTGCCTACGCGCATGGCTATCTCCTGAATTATTTATTCTTTTGAATGAATCTTCATTCATTATATCGGTAAAGTAAAAGGAATGTTGCTTAATTTTTAGCATAAAGTTTGAGATGACAACAGTAGTCGCGCTAAAATTTCGCGTATGCGTATTTTGGCGAGAAGGGCCTTATGCTTTGTTTGGTTTTGGATAGGAGCTTATCTTGTGGGGTGTGCAGGGGCTGTAGAGCTTCAATCGGAGCATCAGTCACAGCAGCCACCATTCAGGTTAGTGCAGATGCTTTCTGGGTTACGCAGTCCGGTCTACTTGACGCATGCTGGCGATGGTAGTGGGCGGCTGTTCATAGTAGAGCAGTCGGGTCGAGTATTAATTTACAAGTCAGGGCGAATACTTGACAGACCGTTTTTAGACATCACCTCGCTGGTCAGTTTTGGTGGTGAGCGAGGATTGTTGAGTATAGCATTTCATCCGAAATACAAAGAAAACGGCAGGTATTTTGTAAATTACACTCGATTTGGTGATGGAGCTACGATCATAGCTGAGTACAGAGTGTCAAGTGATCCAGACGTGTCATTGACTGACGGCAGAGTTGTAATGACCATACCGCAGCCGTTTTCGAATCACAATGGCGGGCAGCTGCAGTTCGGGCCTGATGGATATCTATATATTGGCATGGGTGATGGTGGTGGAGCTGGTGATCCCTTAAGGGCTGGTCAGAATTTAGAGACACTGCTTGGCAAGATGCTGCGGATAGATGTAGACCAAGGACTACCTTATTCAATTCCTGCTGATAATCCGTTTTTTGGTTCTATACCTGGCTTGGATGAGATCTACGCTTTAGGCTTACGAAACCCCTGGCGTTTTTCTTTCGACCGTAAGACGGGGGAGCTGTATGCTGCTGACGTCGGTCAAAACAGGCTCGAAGAGGTAGACCTTATCGTTAAAGGTGGCAACTACGGTTGGAACATAATGGAAGGCTCGCTTTGCTTTAGTCCTATGACGGATTGCAATAAGACGGGGCTGATACTACCGATAGCTGAATATGGTCGCGATGTCGGCTGTTCGATTACTGGTGGCTACGTCTACAGGGGAAAGAAGATACCTGAACTGGACGGAGTATATCTCTATAGTGACTACTGTAGTGGCGTGATGCTGGGCTATAAGTCGGGTAACGTCACGCAGTATATGCGCACTGGTTATAGAGTCTCGTCATTCGGAGAGGATGAAGACGGAGAACTGTATGTCTTGGATTACCGTGGAACGATCTATAAAATTGAACCGGTAAGCAATCCCTGTTTGTTGACTTGCCCTCAGGATATTACCGTCAAAGATAGTGATGGAGACGGACGTGAGAGAGTAGACTTCCCACCGCCTAGTCTAGAAGGTGATTGTGGCGAAGTGGTCTATACTTTCGCTTCGGGTACGGAGTTTCCGGTAGGAACCACTAAGGTAGAGGCATTCTCAAGTAGAGGTAATGGCCGCTGTTCGTTCAATGTTACGGTGTTGCCTGCCGAGGTATGCGTACTAACTTGTCCGAGCGACGTTACTGTCACAGACGCTGACGGCGATGGCTTTGAGGTGGTAAGCTATCCAATGCCTTCGGCTAAAGGAAACTGCGGGCAGGTAACTCTTGACGAACCTATTGGCAGGCGCTTTCCTATAGGCGTAACCGAAGTAGTTGCTAAATCTAGTGTGGGAAATGGTCGCTGTAGCTTCAAAGTGACGGTCTTACCGGCTGATAAAGAGCCTCCAAAGGTACGCGTCGTTTCGCCTAACGGAGGCGAAAAGTACCGAGCTGGCAGTCAGTTGACGATTACTTGGCAAGCTTCTGACAATGTGGCTGTGGCATCGCAGAAGATCTTTATTTCTGTTGATGGAGGACAAAACTTTGTCTTGCTTGCTGCATCTCTTGCTGCAGAGGTGCGCAGTTTTGTCTATGAGATACCTGCTTCGCAGAAGAAGACCAAGCTAGCAAGAGTACGTGTTGAAGTAGTTGACGCTGCTGGCAATAGTGCTTTCGATGATAGCGATTCAGACTTCACGATTAGGAAGAAAAACTAAGCTGGAAAGAAGAAGGTAAGCGGGCGGTGTAATCTTGCCCGCCAAGAGGCTTCGTTGTGAGTATGGCCTTTTGCACAGTAGAACATCAGATCGCGATTTTGTCTAAACCCTATTGCTAGAAGAGCGTTGCGCATCTCGCGGGTAAACTTGAGGCCATCTTGACGCGTACCTGCATCGAGATAAATTTTTATAGGATAGTGACGGCCTCGCTCACGCACAAGTTTAGCTAGTTCACCTCCATTCCACCAAAAAGAGCCAGACATAGCTCCGACGTTGTAAAACACTTCTGGGCAACGTAGTCCACAGTAGAGAGCTACGAGTCCACCGAGAGACGATCCCAGAATACCTGTATTGATGCGGTCTCGCAGGGTTCTGTAGTGGTGATCTATGAAAGGCTTTACTGTATTGACTACAAAATTGAGGTATTTGTTTGCTCCGCCGCCGCCAAGCTTGGGATTAGAACTGTACGTGTACTCGTAGAGTCGCTTCGTACCTGTATTGTAAATCCCTACGACTATTATCTCGCGCATCTTCTTTTCACTTATCAACCTATCGCAGATACGATCTACTTGCCACTCGCCAGCATAAGAGGTTGCCGGATCAAATAGATTCTGCCCGTCTTGCATGTAGAGCACGGGATAGCGACGTTCTGGGAAGGTGTGGTAACTTGGGGGCAAGTAGATAACCATCGAGCGAGTGTTGTTAAATTGCGGTGAATAGAAATCGAAGATTGTCTCAAGAAAACCTTGCTTGGTCGATCTTTCTAGTTCTATTTTCACTTCTGTTGCCTTTTGAGCGAAAATTATACATTTAGCTTGATTAAACTGCCACTCGCTGACAGTGCCAAGCTGGGCCTCTGGGAGGACAAATGCGGGTTCTAGTTTTTGCTTTTCTATCTTTACAGCTCGTTTATGCACAGTCTGTTGTCAGAATATCTGATGTGGAGGCAATTAATCCTGCGGAAGTGAGCGTGGCGATAGATCCTACAAATCCAGATAGAATAGTTGCTGCGTCGTTGCAGTACCTGCCGCCGATTGGGATTAGTAACGTGGTGTATGTCAGTACTGATGGTGGTAAGGCTTGGGTTACGGTCAAATCAGCTAATCCTAAAGGTTTAATCCAAGGCGACGATTCTGTTAGGTTTTCTGCAGACGGCAAAGTTTATCATTCTTATATCTCGTTTGCAGGCATAAGACAACAGCATCCGAAAAAGGCTGAAAATGGAATTTATGTTGTTTCATCGACTGATGGTGGTAGTAGCTGGTTGCAGCCTTTAGTTGTAATAAACCATGAGAACACCGTAACACCGTTTGAGGATAAGCCTTATCTGGCTATAGATAGGTCTAATAGTAAACACAAGGGTACGGTCTATATTGCCTGGACTAGGTTTGATGAGTACGGCAGTAAGGCCTCTGACTGCCGCTCGCATATCTACTTTTCGCGCTCTGAAGATGGCAAGTTTTCTGCTCCGATCAGGATTTCTGATGAACCTGGCGATTGTGTAGACAGTGACGGTACGGTAGAAGGCGCCGTTCCAGCTATAGGTCCTGCGGGTGAAGTCTATGTTGTTTGGTCTGGACCCAAGGGCTTGGTTATGGACAAGTCTACTGACGGAGGACTTACTTTCGGCAAGGACAAGGTCATAGCTGAACATGTTGGTGGGTGGGACTTTGATATAGACGGCATTAGCAGGTGTAACGGAATGCCGATTACAGCAGTTGATCTGAGCCGAAGTGAGTTTAGGGGTACTTTATACGTCAACTGGGTGGACTTGCGCAATGGTGACGCAGATGTTTTTCTCACTTACTCAAGAGACAGTGGCCGTACCTTTGCTGCTCCTGTTCGAGTAAACGACGATACCGTAGGCAACGGGCGACCTCAGTTTTTTAGTTGGATGGCTGTTGATCCTGTAGACGGGGCCGTGAACATAGTGTTTTATGACAGGCGAAAGGGCGAAGGTACAGAAACTGGGCTGACCTTAGCACGTAGCATAGATGGTGGAAAGACGTTTGTAAACTATGAGATAGACCTAAAGTTTTCTTGTAACAAGGAGATTTTCTTCGGTGACTACATAGGAATAGACGCTTATGGTGGTAGAGTGGTAACTGCTTTTATGCATTTTGTTGAGCCAAATAGGCTAGCTATTTCTTCTGTGGTGTTTGATTTTGAGCCAGCTACTCAAAAGCTGAAGACTAATCGACCTTGAGTTTGACACTGTGAGCTCGAATTGGAGGACTAGACTTGCAATCAAACTCGCAACCAGCTCGGACGCCAAGCTTGGCGATTTCTTCAGCCGACTTAAGCTGATCGTATATGGCGAACATTGCTCCGAGGGCAAATTCTGCCCCGGAACCTATGGCCCAAAATGTGTTGTATTCGTAAACCTCGCGCAGTGAATAGATGCCGAAAATGCCGTGTTGATTGATTAAAAGGGCATTTATTTGAGTTGATTCGTAGGGATCAGATTCGTCTTCTTTCGGGTTGAGAAAGTATTTCTCCTTTAAAATGGGATGCAACGTTCTAAGAAACTCGTATATTTCTATAGTGGTGGCTAATGTTAGATCTGAAAACTCTTGTAGGACGCTTTCTATGACCATCAGATGGGCGGCGCTACCGACAACGCCGATGTGTGAATGGCCAAACTTAACTATCTTGTGCGCTTTTTTATTGTATGCTGCTGAAAGTCTTCTATCACCAAAAGTGGTAAGAGTATCACTTGCTATCGCTGCATATTCGTCTTTTCTAACTACTACTAAGGTTGACATAAAGCCTCGGTGTTTGTGTTTTATTAAGTTCTTGCAACATAGCATCCTCTTGTATCTGTTTAGGATGCTGCTTGGCAGAGAGGTCACTCTGGACTTGCTCGCTTTGAAATGACGGTTGAATCAGCGAGCGTCGCCATAGAGCCTTCTGTAGTGAGCGCTGTTGCGTATTACGCCTTGGACATAGCCTTTAGTTTCGGCTATAGGGATCGCTTCGACCCATTCGTCTATGTCTTGTGGTAGAGACTTCAGCCAGCGGCTCACACGGCCCGGACCGCCGTTGTATGCTGCGGCTGCATATTCCAAACGTCCGTATTTGTTCATCATTTCCGCAAGGTAACTCACTCCAAGTTTTATGTTTAGTTCTGGTTGAAAAAGATCTTCTGCTGTCACCGTGCGTTCTCCATTTTTCTTAGCCACTAACTTAGCCGTAGAAGGCAGTAACTGCATCAACCCTAAGGCATTAGCACGGGAGCGAGCCTTGGGTTCGAAGTGGGATTCTTGCCTAATGAGACCTGCGATTACAAACGGATCCAGGCTGTATTTGCGGGCTTCTTCTTTTATAGTTTCCCAATGATTTAGAGGAAAGAATATCTTGAAGACCTCTTCCGAGACCTCGCCGCCTTGGTAGGCAAGGTAATCTGGATGCGCACGTTGCAGTACTCTTGTAGCTTGCAGGTACTCGCCACGGGCATAGTGAATTCGTGCTATTTCTAGGTTGACACGATGCGAAGTAGCTGCCAAGCGACGAGCTTCTTCAAGCTCTGCTAGTGCTAGGTCGCTTAGGCCTATGATTTGTAAGTTTACTGCCCGTAATACTCTAGCCATTTCCTTTTCGCCAGCGGTATCTGGTAGAGGTTTAGCTGGTTGAATGGTTGCTAAAGCACAGGCCAGCGTAGTGTCTGGTTGAGGGATCTCGGCTTTAAGCTTGGGATGCTTGCCAAGTATTTGTTTCAGTCGGCGTTCAGCTAAAAATCCGTAGTAGCCGTAGCGGTAGCGTGTCTGTAAAGCTTGGTAAATAGCTACAGCACGAGCTAAATTTCCTATTGCTTCAGCATTGCGTCCTGCCCAGAAGGCAACTTGTCCTCGATAGTTGGTCTGCGGTATGTTGCACATATGTTTTAGCAGGGCATCTAAAGCCTGCTCGGGCTTTTTGTTCAGGTGCAGTTTCCAGGCTTCTTTGTAGGAAATCTCGTCTGCTTGTTTGCTGTTGGGATAGTCTCTTATTAATCTAGCTCTGTATTTCTCGGTGAGGACGGGGGCAGTACGCGAGTTTATCTCGATCAGTTTAGCTAACAGCTCGGCTGCATACTCTTCTGGAAGGTTGGTATCGAGTAGCTGTAATGCTAGTTCTGTAAATTTCTCTAGATTACCTACTTTTTGTGCTGAAATAGCCGCAAGAAAGCGAGCTTTTAGGTAGTCTTCGCTTGAAGCGTCGACGCTGAGCAAGTACTTAATCGCTAACGAGTGTTTGCCTATATTGTGGAGGCTTACGCCGAACATCAGTCGGCTTTGTGAACTATCAAGCAGCAGAGGCATTTCGGTAGCTATCAGAGAGAAAGCTTCTGCACAAGCTGCATACATCCCAGCTTTGTATAGCCGTTCTGCTCGCGTAAGGAGTCGTCTTCCTACTTGGGGGACTGCTTTGCCTTTTGCTAGCAGCAAGGTTTGGGCTTCGCTACTTTCTGGGCTTGCAGGCGCTTCATAGTAGATGCGTTCGTAAGTCTGCAGTGCTTCTTCAAGGCGACCTTCGGCTTCGTAGCTGCGGGCAAGTAGCATCAGTGCTGCAGCGTCGTTGTCTTCTGCAAGCTTAGATACGACTGATACGGCAGCTGCGTAGTTTTTGGCTTGCAAGAAGCAGTTTCCTGAAAGAAGCAATGCTGCTTTACCGTACAGCGAGTCGGGATAGCTTTCGGCAAGTCGCCTGGCTAACTCGGCTACTTCTTTGCACCTAGACTGCTTATTTAATGATAAGGCTTTGAAATATAGGGCGTAGTCTCCTAGATTAACACTTTTAGCCGAGACTTCATCAAATAAACTAGCTGCTTGCTCGAAATCACCCTTAGAATATTTAATATAGGCTCGAAGGAACTTTGCTAGAGCTGCTGCTCGGCTGCTTTTTGCTGAACTTTCTATTTCCAGAAGCTGCTCATCCGTTGGTTGGCCTGATTGTTCCGCTACAAGGCTTTTCAATCTAGCAAGTGCTCTATCTCGGTCAGGCATTGTAGGTTCAGGTACGAAGGCAACTAGAATCAACAGTGCTATTGCCAGACGACTTGCAGCCAGCATAAGTCCCCTTTACCTTTTAGGATATATTGAGTATACCTGAACTTTACTAGCAGATGGAGATTTGTAATGCGGAAATTGGCTTTGCCGGTATTTATTGTTTTCTGTTGTTTATATGTACCTGCTCAATCTGAGCTTGAGCTAAAGAGGTATTTTGAAGGTAAATATGTCCGAGTTCGCATAGATATGCCTGCGACCAAGGATGGTGTAGATATCTATCCTGAGAGAGAGTTGCAGGTAGACTATTCCAAGTATGCTCAGCGGATACGTAATCACGGTGTCGCCATACAGAAGGGTGAATCGGTGCTAGTGACTAAGGTCAAGGTGAATAAGCGAAACATAGAATTTCAATTAGGTGGCGGCGGATATGGTGTGCTTGGTGACGACAGCGGCTATGTTTCGCCGCAACCGGTTTATAAAAGCGATCGTGAACGTAGGTTAGAACGTGAGCTCAAGCAAGAGACTGATCCGGAGCGTAGGCGGCAGTTGCAGCGTGAGTTGGACTACTTGCGTGAGGATCGCGAGCGTGAAGAGCGCTACTACCGTGAGCAGGCCCGTATAGAAACCGAGCGAAGAAGGCAAGAGATACGCTATCGGGCATTGCAGGCTGGCTCTCGCTTTAATATCTGGTTTGAGAAGGCTGTGCCGCCGCAGGTACTCACTCCGGCAGCACTGATGCGGCTGTTGGGAAGATTTGTGGAGTTTGATGAGTTAGAAGAAGATGAGTTTGAAGCTGACGATGAAGATTGGCCGCCGCAACCTCAATAGCGTACTTTGCTAAGTAGCAGCATACCGGTCAGGAAAAGAGCGGCAATCGACAACACGCCGTAGCGTGGGCTACCGCTAAGCAAACTGGTAGCACCTATTAGCAAAGGACCGAATATAGACGCAAACTTACCGAGCATATTGTATAGTCCAAAGAATTCAGCTTCTTTGTCTGTAGGTATGAAGTTTGCGTACATTGATCGACTAAGAGCCTGTACTCCACCTTGCACTAGGCCGATTAATGTAGCTAGTAGGTAAAACTTGCTGACGTTTAGCCCAAGTATTTCATAAGCTTTAGAGTCCATAGTTGCGGCTATTATCGTGACAAATAAGTATATTGAAAGACAAAACATGACGACCGTTTTTGCTCCGTATCGTCTTGCTAGTTTGCCTGTCAGGTAAGTTCCTGGAAAGCCTATGAACTGCACAAGAAGTAGCCCAGATATCAGTTCGTTTGTCGTAAGACCTATGTTTTTTCCATAGTCTACAGACATGGTGATGATCGTGTGTACGCCATCGATGTACAGCCAGTAAGCGAACAAGAAGCGTACTATACCGCGCAGTTTAGTTAACTGCCTGATAGTGTCGCCAAGTCTTTGGATACCTAATTTGAAAGCATCGACAAGTGAAATGGATTTGGTTCTGGTAGGTTCAGGTACGTATATGGCCAGGGGTAAGGTGAAAACTGCCCACCAGACAGCTACAGTGAGAAATGATACTCTTACGGCTTCTGTTTGGCTTGTAAGATAAACGCTTGCGGGTTTATGTGCCATTAGCAGATTGATGCTAAACAGTAACCCTCCGCCTAAGTAGCCCAAAGCGAAGCCAAGTGAGGAGATACGATCTATCTCTTCGGCTGTGCTGACACTAACTAGTAGGGCGTCATAAAAGATATTTGCCGCGAGAAAGCCGATACTAGCTAGACAATAGATAGTAGCAGCGGCTTGCCAATAGCCTTGAGGGATGAAGTAAAGCGTAGCAGTGCACGCTATGCCTACCGAAGCAAACAGTAGCAACGATCGCTTGCGTGCTGAGCCGCCGTCTGCTATTGCTCCGAGTACAGGTGCTACTACTGCTACAAGTAGGCTCGCTGTTGACACTGAAACGCCTAGCCAGAAGGTACTTTCGGTGGGACTGATGCCAATGCTCCAGAAGTCTTTGAAGAAGACTGGAAAGAAGCCGGCCATTATGGTTGTGGCATATGCAGAGTTTGCCCAGTCGTAAAGTGCCCACGCTTTGGCTTTGCGGTCTAGAGGCATGGGTCGAGTTTGGGCCTCTATTGTTATTTAGTCAACCGGATCTACCTGCAAGAAGAGATTTATCTATGTAGATCCTTGGGGTATACTCTTACATTTTCAGGCCGGTGGATACGGGTTATGAAGACCAAGATTATGTTTCACAATAACTGTTTTGACGGTGTAGCCTCTGCGGTGGTGTTTTCAGATTTCTATCAAAGCTGCGTAAATTCTTCAGCTCAGCTTTTCTACAAAGGACTGGCGCACAAGGCGGGACAGATATTTGATGAAGGGATGTTTGACGGTGATGAAAACGTCATTGTTGATTTCAAGTACAGTAGATCTCCTCGACTTACCTGGTGGTTTGATCATCATCAGAGTGCTTTCTTGACGAAAGATGATGAGTTGCACTATCTCACCTCGCCAGACGGTAAGGCTTGCGGTAGGAAGTTCATAGACCCTACGTTTCGTTCTTGCACTAAATACATCGCTACTGTCGTAAAAGACTTGTTTAAGTATTCTAATCCTACACTGTCTGAGCTCATCACTTGGGCAGACATAATCGATGGTGCGCTCTATCCTGATGCTCAGACGGCTGTTGAGTTAAACGCTCCGGCTCTGAGGTTGATGCTGGTAATTGAGTCTACTCGAGACGAGAGGCTTATAGAGTCTATAATCAGGGATCTTAGGGTGATGTCGTTGGAAGAGATAGTGAAGCAGGATTACATCGCTGCTGTTCTTGAAAACTACCTTGCGAGACATTACAAAGCTATAGATGTCATTCGCGAGCATGCAACGTGCAAGGGTAGCGTCGTTTATTTTGACATTAGTAGTCGTGATGTCGAAGGGTACAACAAATTTATCCCGTACTATCTGTATCCGGATACGCTCTATAGCGTCGGCGTAAGCCGTAGCCCTCATCGTTCAAAAATTTCGGTAGGCTTTAATCCTTGGGCAAAGATGCCGCGGCAGCACAATCTGGCTTCTATTTGCGAAAAGTATGGCGGAGGAGGCCATGCTGTGGTTGGAGCTATCTCTTACGGACCGGAAGAACTGGACAAAGCTCGTGCTGTAGCTTTGGAAGTGGTAGAGCAGCTGAATAGCTAGTGTCGTCTTTCTTAAATTTGAGGTAAAGTGTGAAAATCCTAGTGACAGGAGCAGCAGGCTTTATAGGCTCACACATAGTGGATGCGTATGTAGCTGCTGGACATGAGGTGGTTGCAGTAGACGATCTGTCTACAGGACTACGTGAAAACGTAAACTCTAGGGCAAGATTTTATGAGCTTAGTATTTGCAACTCGCAGCTAGATGAGCTAGTAGCAGACGAAAAGCCGGAAGTCATTAACCATCATGCAGCGCAGATTGATGTGCGTAAGTCTGTGACTAGTCCTTGTTTTGACGCAGAAGTCAACATTCTTGGCAGTTTGAGGCTGCTTGAGGCCGCTAAGGTTGCTGGCACCCAGTTTGTGATATTCGCTTCTACTGGAGGTGCGATCTACGGCGAGCAAGATTACTATCCAGCAGATGAAGAACATCCGTTGCGACCCCTTTCACCTTATGGTGTAGCAAAGCTGGCTGTTGAGAAATATTTGACCTATTACCACCTCGTGCACGGAATTGAATATGTCGCGCTTAGATATTCGAACGTGTACGGGCCAAGACAGAATCCCAAGGGAGAAGCCGGAGTAGTGGCTATTTTTTGCGAGAAAATCCTTTGCGGTACGCAGCCTATAATAAATGGCACAGGTTTACAAACGCGTGACTATGTATATATAGACGATGTAGTTAGAGCGAATCTCGCCGTACTTTCTGCAAATAAGCAGGCTATTAATCGCCCGTTTAACATAGGCACCGGAGTAGAAACCAATGTAGTTACGGTTTTTAAGCTGCTTAAGGAACTTATTGGTAGCGACGTAGAGCAAGTACATGGACCGGCAAAACCTGGTGAGCAGATGCGTAGCGTGCTCGACTGCAAGCAAGCGGCGGTTCTGCTTGGCTGGCAAGCGGAAGTTACCTTACAAGAGGGCTTGAGACGTACGGTTGAGTATTACAAGGAGCGTCGGACTAAGTAAAAAAGATCATATAGTAAAGAAGTAAGGGGGCATTGAAGGCAACGCTGTCCAGCCTGTCGAGTATCCCGCCATGACCTGGTATTAGGTTTGCTGCATCTTTTGCACCTGCTGCACGCTTGAGCAGAGATTCAAACAGATCGCCTGCTTGTCCTATTAGGCTGAATATTCCGCCAAGCACTAATGCATGGGTCAGTGGTAGCTCCTGATAAAACAGATATCTACAAAGCAAAGCAGCTGCAATCGAAGCAAAGAGGCTTCCAAACGCGCCCTGAACTGTCTTACCGGGGCTGATCTTTGGTGCTAGCTTATGTCGACCTAGCAAACGGCCTACGAAATAAGCTCCTGAGTCGCTTGCTGCTATTACCAAAAAGAATAGAGATAATAGCTGTGCTCCTTTTACTGCACCGCCTGATGTACGTACAGCCGTTAAGTGTGCTGGCAGAAAACCCAAGTAGAGCACGCCAAGCAGCGTGCCGCTTGCCGATGCGAGCGCTTGCGATAGCTGCTCTTTTTTCCAGTTATCTATCAGCGCTGCCAGCATTGTTCCTATAAGAAGTAATGTAGTAATAGGTGATACTAAGTGCTGCTGGCTTGACGAAAAGGCATATACATAGGCTATTGTTGCTGTGTAGCCTACGAGCTTATAGAAACTTATTCCAGCTTTTTCGGCCAGCAGGATGTATTCTCTTAGGGCTGCTAGTGCTACTAACACCGTTAGGGCGACAAAATAAGTAGGTTCTGGGGCCCAGATTGCCAGGCCAAGGGTCAATAGCATTATCGCAGCAGAAGCGACACGTTTCACTGTTTTAGGCCAGTTGAAGTAGTAAAGGCCTATTTTAAGTCCTAAGGTAACTTTCTACAAGTAGGCCAAATTCCTCTCTGTGCTCTAGAGCACAGAGAGGAATTTGTGTGGCTTTAGAACTAGAACGTGGCTGTAGCAGATAGACCGTCTTGGGTCGTTACTGTGACAGTATTTGTGCCTTTCTTGATGTTCAGTTTCTTCTTATTACCATTCAGAATTATAGTTGTGTCGTTTTGCGATTGGATTCTTGGTGAAGTGTCGACGCCGTTAATACTGACTTTAGCTCCTGTAATACCAAACCCTGTACCATTGATCGTTAGATTAGGCTTAGAGTAGGTGACCGTAGTAATTGTTGGACCGGATCTGATGGCTATATTGAAGCTAATCTGAGCTGTTAAGCCGCCGGGATCGATGGCTTGCAGAGTAACACTACCATCCTTATCACCTACTTGCGGTGCTATCCTTAGTAAGCCGCGACCTGAGCCGAGATCCTGTAACGTTACATAACTTGGAGCGCTCAGAAGTAGCAGTCTAAGACCAGAGTTACCGTTAGGATCGTTAGCTTGTACGTCAACCGTCAATACTTGTCCTATTGCAACCCTTTGGTTTTCTATGGGAGTGAAGACAGGCGGTAAGTTACCTTCTATGTTGAGCGTCACTGTAGCTATCTGCACCAGTTGATTTCGTGTTCCAGCTACAGTGAGACTCACTTGTCCTGACGTGGTTCTTTGGTCGGCTGTGACAGTCATACGAGCGCTAGCTTGTGGGGTAATACTTTGTGGGTCAAAAGTAACCTTCAAATTGGGAATGTTACTAGCGGTTAGAGTTACAGGCTGTTGTGCGTCCGAGGTGACTGATACGGTGAATATGGCCGATTCGCCAGCTTTGAGGTTAGCTGTGGTGGGACTCACTCTGATATTGAAGTCGGCGTTGTTGGCTGCATCTATGGTCAGCTTCAAGACTTTCTTACGGGTAATCCTGCCTGCGCGGGCAGAAACGATTATTTCAAACGACTGGGGGGGTTGTAGCAACAGAGGTACGGCAACTGCCAAGGTCGTGCTTGCTCCTACCGTGACTGATTGTGGCTGAAAGGCTATGCCAAGGTCGAGGTTAGGTACTGAGTGTGCAGAAAAACTTATCGGTTCAAAGAAATTGCCTATCGAGCGGGTTGTGAACGTGAAAGTAACTGTGCTGCCTGGTGTTGCTGTCTGACTAGTTTTATCAACAGATAAGCTAAAACTATTTTCTGGTAGTGCTGCTATGTTTCTGACGATCCTTATGGAGTGGTTTAGAGTATCTGTAAACAGTAAGTTACCTCTCGAATCTAGAAGTATTTTGTAGGGTTCGGAAATGGAAGCGCTCGTAGCAAAATCACCGTCACCGCTGTAGCCCATAATACCTGTTCCCACTATGGTAGAGATATTCTTAGTAGCTGCTGATATGCGTCTTATAGCTCCTACTTCACCTATATAGATATTACCGTCATTATCAATATGGACGGCGGAGGGAGAATTTAAACTGGCTGCTTTAGGATCGCCACCGTCACCTGAAGATGTTGCTAGACCGTTTCCAGCTATAGTAGTGATTATCTGCGTAGTGGCATCCACCCTGCGAACGCGGTTATTGCGGCGATCTGCTATGTATAAGTTGCCTTGTCTATCTAGAGCTACGCCGAAAGGACCTGCCAGATCGGCTCTAGTGGCCGGGCCACCTTCGCCGGAGAAACCGGGCCTGCCGGTACCAGCGTACGTCGATATCCTGCCTGTAGAGGCTTCGATCCGGCGTATACAGTGGTTACCGTTATCGGCTATGTAAAGATTGCCTGATCGGTCTGCGACTATGTTTCCAGGAGAGTTGAGAAGTGCTTTGGTGGCTAAATCTCCGTCGCCTGCGAAGCCGCTTGATAGCTGACCTGAGAGCGTTCTTATCACGTTGTTATCGAGGAACCTAACGCGATGTAGCTCGCTAAAGAGTATTCTATTACTCAGCGTAGCTAAATCGGTAGGTATTATCGGGCTGTTTGCAGGAGCACCATCTGGACTTATATCTAGTTTCCCGTTACCAGCTATCGTAGAAATTAGACCTGTTGTTGCTTCGAACTTTCTAATCCGATTGTTTCCTGTGTCGGCTATCAGGATACTGCCATCTGCGTCAAGAGCTAAACCTTGAGGAGTTCTTAGTTGGACGCGCAGAGGCTCTTGCGCAGAGTTTGACTCAAACTGCTGCTCGCCTCCACCGGCCAGTGTGAAGAAGAGGTTTCTGTTTAAAATAAACACTCGGTTATTGATCTCGTCGGCTATAAACAAGTTACCCATGCCATCGGTCAGTACTGCCGAAGGTGTGATAGAGGTGGGACATTGTCTTTCTGAAACAAGAAATTACCGTTACCAGCTAGCGTGGCAATCTTATCGCCAGCTTTATTTACGATGCGTATGCGAGCGTTGCCTGTGTCAGCTATTAGCAAATTTCCTAGTCTATCGAAGCATATACCTGAAGGAAAGTTCAGGCTAGCTTGTTTTGGATCTCCGCCATCGCCGGTAAATCCCGGCTTGCCATTTCCAGCTATAGTTGAGATCACTCCTGTAGACGGATCTACCATCCGGATCGAGTGGTTGCCTTGATCGACGATGTAGAGTCTGCCTATGCGGTCAAAAGCTAAGTTGGAGGGTGAATTGAGGGATGCAGCGGTAGCTTGGGCGCCATCGCCTGAGTATCCTTTGTTGCCGTTACCTGCTATTGTGGTGATGATGCCTGTAAATGCGTCGACTCGGCGTATGCGATTGTTGAGTTTGTCAGCTATGTAGAGGTTACCTATGGTGTCTAGGGCTATTCCGGCTGGATCTAGTCCTGTTTCTCGAGCAGGAACTAAGTCAGAGGTAAAGAGTTTATTTCCATTACCTGCAACCGTAGTTATAACTCCGTTGCTTAGATCGACACTTCTTACTTTTCCCGCTTCGTGATCGGCTATATACAGGCTGTTATTTCCTATAGCCAGGCTTGTTGGAAGTATGAAACTGGCTGCTATGGCGCTGCCACCATCACCGCTTGAGCCGAGGTTACCGTTTCCGGCAATGCTGGTGATCTTTCCTCGGATTTCTATTCTACGTATGCGGCGATTAAGGCTATCGGCAACATAGAGGAACCCATCGCTATCGAATGCTAAGCCTGTTGGAGCTTGAAGGGATGCACTCAGCGCAAGGCCTCCATCTCCTAGGAAAGGAATTCCTCCAACTAAGGTAGTTATTTCGCTAGTGTTTGTTTGGGTGAATGCTGGGGCGGCGATACTGAATATGGTTTGAGCGATGCCGCCACGAGTTTGCACAGTAAGGGTCCTTTTGCCAGGTGCCGATTGAGGCGGTACAATGAGCCGAATTTCGGTAGCACTAAGTATTTGATACTGGGAGCTGTTGAGTGTTTGGTCACCTAAAATCACAGTGCTATCTGGGGCAAAATTTTTTCCTCTGACTATAACTTCTGCTCCGCCTTCTATCTTATCGAAACTGCGGCTAAGAGAAGTAATTGTCGGCGCGCCCACGGTTACTTTCTTAAGTGCTTGCGGCGAGTTATTGTTAAGTGTGCTGCTGTCTAGTACTAGTACTTGATTATCAATTATGTCTAGGCTACGAGGGCGGTTGAAAGTTACTGCTCTTTGAGCGAGAGGAACTATGCGATTTTGTCCAGCGATGTTTAGTATGAGGCTTACTTCTGAGTCATCTACAATGAAAAAGTTTCCACTCTCGTCACTGACGATAGATATAGGATCATCAAAGACTAGTTCGTCTGTGAAATCGTCGTATCCGTCTCCGTCTTCGTCCCCATCACCTGTCAGATCATCATCGCCACAATCGTCAAAATCATCGTCGCATCCGTCATTGTCATCGTCATTATCATCATCGTCGTCATCACTTTTACTAGCTTTGTAGTTTCCCTGATTGCTATTGACTCCAGATGCCATAGGTGAAGTGTTTGCCTTACCTACTGTGGTTACTTGGCCGGTGAAGCTGACGAACCGGATGCGGTCATTTCCTGTATCGGCGACGAGTAGGCCTGACTGTGCGCTGCTGCTAAAGGTTGAGCTGGAGGAAGAGGAAGTGGAAATGGTAATAGAGGCTGGGCGATCAAAAAGCGCTGAGCGAGCTTTGCCGTCAGCTTTGCCTCTTTTTCCTGGATTGCCGGCAAGCAGTTTGACTGTTTGTGAAGTTCGATCGATTACGTATATTGCGTGGTTTTCTGTATCTGCAACGTAAAGTAAGCCTGACTTGTCTACTGCGACTCCTCTGGGGCCTTTAAAAACGGCTTCTGAGAGCGGCACGGAATCGGCCGTAATGGTGCCGGGAGTTCCTGTACCGGCTATGGTAATAACTTGATCATCAAAACCTATCAGGCGGATGCTGTGGTTTAGCGTATCAGCTATATATACTCCACCGTCGGATCTGTTATCTACGGCTATGCCTATGGGGCCTGCAAAAAGCGCATCTGTACGTGCTCCGTCGCTACGTCCACTAACTTTTGTTTTGCCTGCATAGATGGCAGTGGTAGGTGAGCCAGGATCTTTCCTGAGGATGACGTGGTTAATTGGATCGGTAAGGTATACGACGGCTGAGCGATCTGTCGCTGAAGCACCAGTTACTTGGACTGTTGCAGCATTTTCTACTTTGGTTACCGTAACGAACGTCGAAATACTTGTTGAGCCAGACCTTGCGGTTATAGTTGCATAACCTTGTGCAACGCCAGTTACTTCACCTGTGGCTGGATCTACTGAGGCTATTTCCGGACTACCTGACTCGAAAGTATACCCTGGTACTGTTTGGCCGTTGGAATCAACTATCGACAATCTGAGTTTGTTACCCTCGTTTACTACTGGAAATTCATCCTTGAACTTAACTCCTGCTTGTTCTGGAGCTACTTTGTGTGTATCTGCAGTGGAGATCATTTGGTATCCTGCCAGGAGAATGAAAACTAATATTGCGAAGGCTAGTTGTTTCATGCAATTCTCCTTCGTTTCTTTAGGCAGAACTAGCGTTTTCTAAGAAAGTTTTTGGCCACTAGCAGCTCAGCGTTCAGGAGTGCTGCACCAGCTGCACCGCGTATCGTGTTATGTCCAAGCAGGACAAACTTAAAATCTAGGATGTTGTCTTTGCGCACGCGTCCTACGACGGTTGCCATGCCGCGCTCTATATTGCGGTCGAGGCGAGGCTGCGGTCTGTTTTGCTCGCTTAGCACGACAACTGGTTTTTCGGGTGCGCTATGTAGTTTAAGTAGCTGTGGCTCTGCACGGAAGTTTTGCAGTACTTCTATTACGCTTTTAACGTCGGTCTTTGTCCGTAGTTTGACAGCTACGGCTTCGGTGTGCCCATCCGTTACTGGGACACGGTTGCACTGTGCGCTAATGCGGAAGTCAGCAAAATTGAATCTACCATCTTCAAATTGACCGAGTATCTTAAGTGGCTCGTTTTCTACTTTTTCTTCTTCTCCGTCGATGTAAGGTATAAGGTTGTCTACGGCGTCAAGCGAAGCTACACCTGGATAACCTGCGCCAGAGAGTGCTTGCATACTGACTACAGACACGGCTTCTATGCCAAAGGCTGTATGTAAGGGGGCAAGTGCTAGAACGAGCGCTATGGTGGTGCAGTTAGGGTTGGTAACTATGTAACCTGACCATTCGCGACGCTGCTTTTGGTGTTCTATGGCGGCTAGATGAGCTGAATTGATTTCAGGTACTAGCAGCGGCACGTCGTCGTCCATACGATGGTTAGATGAGTTACTGATTACAGGATAGCCAGCTGCTGCAAAGGCCTCTTCTACTGCACCCGCCATGGAGGATGGTAGGCTAGAAAATACTAAGTCACAGTCAAGAGGTGGAGTACAAGCTTGTACTGTCAGTTTACGGACCTTTTCGGGTATAGGAGAGGCAAGCTTCCAGGGGCATACGTCTTCATAAACTTTGCCTTCAGATCTATCTGAGGCTGCTAGTGCCGTAATTTCAAACAGCGGATGGTCTTCTAGCATTTGAACAAAACGTTGACCTACTAGTCCAGTTGCTCCAAGAATGCCTACTCTATATTTCATCTATTTTCCTTCCTTCGGTGTCTATGCTGAGAGTTTGTGTTTGTGAAACTATTCCTTTTGATGCAAAGAGCTCTTTCAAAGAGCTGCTTATGGCAAGTTCGTTTTCTGTAATAAAAGCTACGACCGTAGGACCTGAGCCAGAAAGGGCAGTTGCTATTAGACCTGGCAAGCGTAATTCAAGTGCTTCTGTTAGACCAGGAACCAGTTCTGCTCTATAGGGCTGGTGTAGGCGATCTTTCATTGCTACAGATATTAGATCGGGCCTGTTTGTCAGTATACCTGACTGTAGCAGTGCAGCATGTTGGAGGTTAAATACTGCATCACTACGTGAATAGCGATTTGCTAGAACTGAGCGTGAGCGCTTGGTATTGAGTTCATACTCTGGAATAGCAACGACTGCCTTTATAGTGGTCGGCCACTCGTGGCGTGCTACGAATACTTTGTATGAGTCGTTGATGCAGCAAACCGTGAATCCTCCTAGTCTTGCAGCAGAGAGGTTATCTACGTGCGGTTCAAACTTGCGGGCATGTTTGAAAAACTCCTGCAGAGAGAACTCCTTTTGTCTTGCAGCTTCGACCAAAGCAATACCGGCAGTAATAGCAGCAGCACTGCTACCTAGTCCTCTTGCTGGTGGAATAGAATTGTTTATTAGTAGCTGCATTGGTGGTAAAGCAATGTTGCAGGAGGCAGCCGTAGTCTGAGCCACACGCACTATGAGGTTGGTTTCATCTGAAGGTAGCCTCTCAGCACCTTCGCCTTGAAGCTCAAGCTCCCATCGGCTAGAAGGCTTGGCCGTAAGTTCGATGTAGAGCGATAGTGCTAGACCGAAGCAGTCGAAACCAGGTCCTAGGTTTGCTGTAGATGCAGGCACGCGGATCTTGAACATCTGTACTTTACACTTTTTATAGATGGAGTGTTTGTTAACAAAGTCTTTATTTTATTTTATCTATGGCTTTTTGGAGAGCTTCGAGCGGAACAACTCCTTCGTGGCGTATGACCACCTTACCTTCGCGGTTCATTAGTACTATTGTAGGCACAGCTCCTACTCTTCCAAATTCTCTTAAGTACTTGGAGCCGTAAACTACGGGGTATTTAATATTTTGCCCTTGCGTAGCAAGGAAATGGTTTAGCTTCTCAAGGGACTCATCTTGTGACACTGAGAGAAGCAAGAGATCGTTTTCTGAATAAAGCTCGCGCAGTTTGTTAAATATTGGTATGCTTTTACGGCAAGCTGGACACCACGTAGCCCAGTAAACTATCAGCACTACTTTACCCGCTAGATCCGAGCGGGAGTAGTTTTTGCCTCCTAGGTCGGCGAATTTAAACTCAGGATAAGCTGCGGATTCTTGCTGTTTCGGCGTTTCTGGTTCAAGTGTTGAGGGTTTCACTGCTTCAGACTTAAACAAACGAGAATCGCAACCTGTTGTAAAGAGAATCAGCACGATAGAGACTATAGCCGAAGAATTCTTTGCTGTTAGCATAAGAAACATTCTATCTATGCACGTCGATAAATGAAAGAGCTATGCAGCAAATCGAGCGAGAAATCGAGGCGATACGTGACGAGCTGAGCCGTAACTCAGGAGCGAAAGCTGATAGCTATGACATATTGCCGCTCGAGCTACCGGAGACTTGGCCGCAGGCAATCAAGGCCTACCATGCACTCAGAAGAGATAGACACGGACGGATTTTCTTTCAGTTCATCTTTTGTGACGGACTTCTTTACTCGCCTTTTTCTGTGGATGGCCTAGAGAGGCTACTTTCTGTTTGCTTTGCAAATGAGCGGCTGCGGCTTACGGCCGCGCAGACGGCCGAAGTAGTTCTTATGCTGAGTCGGCCTGAGTATGGTATAAATTTGATAGAAAGTGTAGAGGAGCTATCTCAGCCGAATCGCTCTGCTCTTGAGCGAGTCTACGGGCTGAAAGATCTGTCGCCCCAGTTGGTTAAGCTCGATGAGAATGATTATAAGCTTACTTTTTGGACGTTCCATTTGCGTCGCGGAACACTAAAACGGTGGTTGGTCTACATACCTGCTGGTGGTGGCCGCATAAGGATAAGTGAGGACGTTGCTATAGAATTGAGTCAGCTACAGCAAGAGGAGGCGTAATGGTAGACATTACCAATTTTTCGTTTTTTGGGAGTGTAGATTCCGAGGCGCTGGCCGAGGAAGCTAAGAATTTGCAAGAAGCTTTACAGTCTGCAGGTGCAGCGATTGCTGTCCCAACATCACCACAGCGGCCTAGCGTAGTGGATTCTGATGCCGTTTTAGGTAAGCAAGAAACTCCGCAGGAATCTGAGGGAGTTCTTTCCGAGACTCAGAAGGCTACGCAAGGCTCCGAGCCGCAAACGAAGTCACCAGAGGCAAGGTTCCTACGGCCGCAACGAGGCTTTGAGGCTACGGCTATGCGGGAACAGCTAAGTAAGCTACTAACTCAGCAGCGACCGCAGACTGGTAGTGCTGAACCTCGGGTTCGTCAGCAAGCTGACGTTGAGCCGCAGTCGTTTTCTAGGCTGGGCTTACAGCAGCAACGGATACAATTACAGCAGCCTAGTAAGTTTGAGCGGGCGCCAAAAGAAACTCCGGACAAAGGACTAGCCTCTCAGCAACGACTACAGGCTAGCGGTGCTGAGCCTCAGACTCATCAGCAGACCAACGTTGGGCTACAGACATTCTCTCAACCTAGCTTACAGCAGCAAGGACAAGTGCAAACCTTAGATTTGCAGCAGCAGGGCAGAGCTGAACGAGCACTGAAGGAGACTCCGGATAAGGGGTTACTGATGTCGCAACAATTAGGTTCTAGAAATGCTTCGGGTTTGGTTGAGAAAGGGCGTCTTACACCGATCGACTCAGACGAGAAACCTCGTGGGCAAGCAACCTTTAGCGGCGATAAAGCTCAGATACGAGCGGCCTTGCAGCATATGTTTCCTCAATTTTCACTTCTTCCTGCGCAGTCGCAATCTCTTATAGTAGACGTCTATTTGAGTTTACCTCGGTTACCGCTCGAAGCAGGAATTGTGCTTATCAATTTTGTTGAAACAGCCCAGTTGGGTGCCGCTGATAAGCAGCTTTTCCTTAAGTTGTTAGGTAACTTAATCTTGTCGCCTCGCTATGCTGATCCGCTAGATACTCGGCTCAAAGAGCTTGTAGAACAGTTAGCGCGAGGTGTTCTAGAGCTGCGAGTTACCCGAGAAGGACCGTCTCGCGCTGAGCCGGCAACAATAGTGTTAAACCTAAATGACGCGCAGCTTCAGATGGCTATTAACTTGGCCCTACAGGGCGATACTCAACCATTGGTTACGATGCTGCTTGCTTTTAGCCGTAGTGTCTCAGAGAGTCAAGCTCAGGACGTGCTTTGGCAGAGCTTGGAGTCGATACCTGACTTTAGAACGCTTGGCGAAGTAAAGACGCAAGTTTATAGAGCGGTAAAGGCTTTTCCGGAGACAGATGTTGGTAAGGTAGTCGAGTATGCAGCCTTGCCGAGCAAGAGTTTTCTGAAGGCTCTGCCTTCTGATCGAGCGGCCGAGCTGAGACTTTTAGCTAGTCTGACTCTCGAAGCTAAAAAACAGTCTTCAGCTACATCATTTGCTTCTTCTGACGATAAGGCTGGTTCTGTGCCTACGTCTTCTTCTACAGAAGCGGCTTTGGCTGCAACTGTGATTGAAAGGATAGCTTCTGGCAATATTCCTCTGAAGATATATAAGGCTGCTGATGGTCGAAAGGTTAGCTCTGAAGGCAAGCAAGTAGCCTTAAACGTAGCTGATCCGAGCGTAAAGCGTAGTCTTGAGGGTGACTGTAAGCTTGCTGCTAGTGCTGTGGCTCGGTTCGCTCCTTCTGCTATGAAATATGTTGACGTTAGAGCAGAGAAGCTGCAATCTAGGCCTAGCTTTCGTCGGCTTGATGCTCAAACTAGTAGGACAATAACTTCCATACTGGATGATTATCCGGACGTTGACCCAGACTTGCTTGCAAAGTTTGCTGAATCACAAGATTTCTGCCGAGGTGACAGCAGTCGACGAGAGAAAGCCCATGCTATCCGATTCATAGCTTCGGTGCTACATCAAGTCTCTTCCGATCCTAAGCGGATGGATATGGCTTATCAGGCCATTTTGCGATTGATAAACGGCGACATACAGTTTACAGGCTTCATGCGGGAAGCTGCAGGGCTGGTAGCTGACGGCTCAGGTATCGCTATCGACCCGAAATACTTGGACAGTGAGCAAGAGAACGCAGTACAAATTGTTGCTGAGGTGACGCAAGCTTTGCAGGAGCGTCCTTCAACGCCTTGGGGTGGTACTATAGCTATGTTTGCTACTGACTACAGGGCTGCATATGCAGAGGAGTTTTTCCGCACAAATGCCAAGCCTTGTGTTAGCTACATGAAACAAGTGCTGGATATGCTTGTATCTTCAAGACCTTCAAGCACGTATGCGCAGCTAAGACATACGTATGCTACCGATCCGGATTTTGCACGCATAGTAGACTATATTCGTTCTGAGCTGGACGAAGAACGTGTAGTGGAACCGGAAGAGCTAAGGCAGATGCTGCTTGAGATCATCGGAAAGTCGCCAAATATTACCTCAAGTGAAATGTACGAGCAGCCCTGGTTGCTGGATGTGGCTAGCCCGTTTCCTGATGCTACGGCGGTAGTAGCGGCTGTTGCAGCAAAGCCAGAACTAAGCAGGTTGAATGCAGATGAGCAAGCAGTGATTGTCAATATGGTTAGGAAGTATGGCTGTAACGTAGATGATTTTTGCCGGTTTGTTTCTGTACGGCCTTTTCTGGAGCACGAGGAGAAGAAGCTACTACTTAGAGTCTTTGGTACACTTTCTGCGTTGATGAAAGAGTACTCTTTAGCAGCGGACATAATTAGTGGTTTGTTAAGCGGCAGGACTAAAGTAGAGGTTGTACAGCAATCGGAGTTGCTTTTTGACGGAAAAGTCCTACGTTTTGGCCGAGAGCAAACTGCTGCGGTAGACGATTGGATGTTCGTACTTGCTGAAGAGATTAGGAATGCTAGCTGACAGCTTGACTACTCTAAGTGTGTGTTTTCTTTGAGTAGAGATTTACTGCTTTTTTCTTTTCGTAAGGAGATACTGCAGGCTGGCAGGAGAAGCAAATGCTTGATTGTGCCGGACGTGTCTATCTTGAATATGAGATACTATCGACCGTCAGTGAGTTCTTCGGCAAGATACGAAACGTTGGTCTAAGTTCTGACTCTGCGAGCGAGATTGACCTAGGTAGGGTAAATGATTTGCTTTACGGTGAAGAAGAGGAACTTTCACAAACAGAGCGCTGTTCTGAAGCCTTGGTTTTGCTCAACGAAGCTCGTTTACGCCTATACTCTATAGATGCTCAGCTAGATGCAGGAAGATTCAGGAAGGTTTTCGAAAGCACGGGGACGCCAAGTGCCTATTCTTTGGAGCTGCTGCTACAGTACTACTTTTCTAAACCTGAAAGAAGTAGCCCTGATAGGGATAAGATTGACCTTTTGGCTACTAGGTGGGGATCTTATGAAGTACCTTCGTCTAAAATGCTGCGTCCTGCAAAAGGTCTTGAGTCGAGAATACGAGATGTCTACGCTGCGATCGGTATAGAACACTCTCCAAGTCTAGATGAAGAGACTGCAGTGGATACTTTGGAACAGTTTTATGGGGAGATATTAGCTATAGATGGTTTCAGACAAGTTATGGAGAATAGGATCGTCAATCGGCTCCGCGAGTATAAAGCAGGGCTCGGAGAGATTTTATTTCGACCTAAGGTCTTGGCAAAGATAGTGGAAGTAAACGTAGCAATACATAACCTCTTTCAGCAACTATATGATGTCGAACAGGCTCGCTTACATTTCTACATGGAACAGGCCAAGGAGGGTAAAGTTATTGGGGGAATTTCCGAAAACTCTTTTTCTGGATCGCTTGTGGAAATGATGGCCAGGGCTGTGCAGATAGATGATCTCGTAGAAAGGCTAAAGTGGGTGATTGCCAACCAGCAAGTAGTAGACAAGCAGTTTGTGGACGAAGTGTCTCTTATAGTGCAAAGGATATCTAATTCTTTGTCTTTGCTGATTAGTACGCTTCAAAGGAGTATTCAAACTATAGATGAGCAAACGGAGCGCCAACGTTTGTTAGCGTTTGAGAAAGCTGCATTTCCGGTTTCGGTTAATGAGAGGCAGGCAGTAGAGGATTTAGCTATTTCTCTAAGTAAGACCTCGCAGGAAGTGTTCAGGGTCCTTTTCGAGAGAGGATTGGTTGAGCTGGCTGGTTCTATAAGCGCAGGTAAGCTTAATAATTTTGTCAAGCCTAACGAAGAAGGAGTAAAGCAAGCGCTGTCGGTACTGCTTAATTTTATTTCTGAGGGCCAGACTTCTAGCGGAGAAAGGAGCATTTAGTGCTGACTTTATAAGGTACTGCGTGTTATTATGTAATACTCACTGGCTGCTTTTATAACCATTTCCTACCGCAAGACTTATGAAGCGCTGTACCGTTTGCTTGAGGGAGTATACAGATGAAAAGACTTACTGCCCGTATGACGGTACACTGCTTACCAGCCTAACTCAGAGAGATCGGTATCTTAAGCAGACGATAGACAATAAGTATTACATTGATTATAAGATAGGCGAAGGCGGTATGGGAAATGTCTATCGAGCAACGCATCTGCAGCTAGAGACACTTGTAGCTATCAAAATAATGCACAGCGAGCTCATTTCTGACCGAACGGCTATAGAGAGATTTAGACGTGAAGCGAAGATGGCAATGCAAATACGCCACCCAAACGCTGTTGCGGTTATGGATTTTGGCAATACTCCTGATGGGACAGTCTACTTAGTAATGGAGTATCTTGAAGGCTGTACTTTGCGTGAGCGGCTCAAGCAGTGTGGACACCTTACCCTAGCTGAGGCAAATAAGATTTTGCAACAGGTCTGTGAAGCAGTTAACGTTGCCCACAAGCGTAAGATAATACATAGAGACTTGAAACCAGATAATATATTTCTTGAACAACTCGGTGAAGAAGAAAACGTAAAGGTACTCGATTTTGGTATAGCAAAACTCAAAGACCAAGCCAGTTCGCTGACCCGTCAGGGATTAGTAATCGGAACACCGCATTATATGTCCCCGGAGCAGTTTTATGGTCGTGAGGTTGATGTGCGTTCGGACATATATTCTATAGGGGTAATAGTCTACGAGATGCTTGCCGGAAGGCCTCCATTTGATGCCCCTACGACGCTTGCACTTGCTACTAAACAAGTTTCCGAACCTCCTCCGCCAATATACACCTTTCAACCTTCTGTGCCTGCTGTGATCAACACAGTAGTGATGCATGCTCTAGAGAAGGATCCCAACAAGCGTCCGCAGAACGTGCTTGACTTTGCTAAAGAGTTTGAAGGGGCCTTGATGGCTGTCTCTGACCTAGCTGAGATTTCGGGACGCAGTGTCATAGATACTAGGCGGCTCATTCAGGAAACAGACTTAGAAGATTCTCTCTCTGGTGCAGCTCTGAGAGAGAAAGATACCCTGCAGGATGACTATTCCTACGCTGCAGAGTCATCCGAGGTGTTTTTATCTTCACCGGCTCCTACACAACAATACCCGGAGCCGGACGAACTGGTCTTTCCATCTTGTCCACCACAAGAATACTCAACTCCTGATGACCAGGTATATTCACCTTCTCCGGCACAACAACACCCCGATCCCGACGACCTAAGTCTCACCCGCGAAGAAATGAGAAAACGTCCTCCCATATGGGTGGTAGAATCTTCGGCTTATACCTACCCGGTAGTGTGTGAAATTTGTCGGATAGAAGTAGGAAGAAGCGTCATCCCTGACTATACTATAATTTGTCCCAGCTGCCGTGCAAAAATGCGTGAAAACCTATAGTATATGCCTGCTTTCAAAAAGCTTGCAAGCTATCTTATCCTTTTCTTGCTCTTGTCTTTGCTAGGTTGGACCATTGCGACTTATTTCAAAGCAAAAAGGGCTATTACCAAGCTTCAGGTTGAGGATGACTACCTAGAGTGCGAAATTGTAGAACTCCGTCCTTCAGACTTGTTGAGCAAAGCTGGGCTACTTGCTCGCAAGGAAGTGAGAGCGCTGGCTTGGTATGACGGTAGTTTATGGGCAGCAACTGCCGCCGGCCTGCTGGAACTAGATAAGGACTTTTCCGTTCGTCAAACAGTAACTTCTCTCGATGGCCTCCCAAGCAACGATCTTACCTGCCTTGCAGTGTATAACTCACAGCTGTTCTTCGGTAGCGCCGAAGGATACCTGATGTCATATGACAGAAAAACGCTGCGAGAATACCGTCTCAAGCGTAAATTGCAGCGCATAAACTCCTTGCAGGTAATCAACGGCCAGCTGTATATAGCTGGTTCAGGCCTGTTTGCTTATGATGGCGAAAATTTTCGCTGCGAAGCTGTAAAAGGCCTTTTTACAGCTGTGGCCGAATCATACGGCACGGGTTACTTTGGCACCTTCGCCGATGGACTGATCGTCAGACGACACGGGTACACACTAAGCTATGGTCGGCAAGAAGGACTGCAGTCAGAACGCGTCGTTTCTATAATCGCCTCTGAAAACAGGGTATTTGTGGCAACTGATATGGGACTTGCCGAAGTCGTTGCAGATAGTAATCGCGCTGTGCCACTTGTTACCTTGCCAAGCTTAGCTTCGTTTGCCATATTTGCTAATAGAGGTTATCTACTGAGAGATACCGGAGAGCTATTCAGTTTTGAGCTAGATCGACCAGTAGAGACTTTCACGCCGATAGACCATCCTTGGCCAAAAACTTCAACCTGTAAGCTGCTTGCCCTAGACAATCAACTTGTGCTGCTAAGCAACCAAGGTAGCTGGATAGCTACGAATACGCCGCAAGGAAAGTTGCACTTTACTAGACTGCAACTACCTGACTTGACCATTAGCGATAATGCCATTACTTCTCTTGCCGTAGATGAACAAGAAAGGATATGGATAGGTTACTTTTCAAAAGGACTCGACATTTTCAGTGGTAACTCTGTGAAGCACATAGAGGATGAGTATGTGAGGGAAGTAAACGCTTTGTTATGGGATAGAGAAAGTAAAAGAATGTTTGTTGCGACTTCTGCCGGCCTTGTCATCTTTGACGAACAGTTGCAGCGTACTTTGCTAAACCAGTCAGATGGTATCATCTCTAAAAACATTGTCAGCATCGGCTTAATATCTTCAAGAGTGATGGCTGCATATCCAGACTCAGCAGCAAGAAAGCTGTTAGCATTATCTACTGCCGCAGGCTTGAGTATAGGACAGAAAAGTGGTTTTAGGAATTACACTACACTGAATGGTCTTGCGTCTAGCAGCGTGTATGCTGCTTGTGAATTTGACAACAAGCTATATGTAGCTACTTTAGGCGGACTAGCAGTGTTTGAGTATGGGCGAATTGTAAAGACTTATTCGACTTTTAATTCGCCACTTGCTGCAAATTGGATAACTGCCTTGCTTGCAGTAGCAGACCGTCTCTACATAGGTACTTATGGCGGCGGCATTAGTGTACTTGATGAGAATGGAATAAAAACGCTTGAACTAGGCCGATGTGAAGTAAACTTTAATGCTATAGTATCTGATGAAGCTCGACTTTATGTAGGTACTCTCGATGATGGGCTGTGGATAATGGATCTTGTGACCCGACGGTGGAAGAGGCTACGTAGTGGCCTTCCTTCGGGTAACGTTACCGCTATAGCGAGAAAATCTTCTCAGCTCTATATAGGTACTATGAATGGAATAATCAAAGTTGAAGTGAGTGCCTTATGAAAAGAAGTGCCTTGTTATTTACTGCTGCGTTGGTTTACTTCACCGCTGTAGCTAGAACGGATTCAGGAATATTGATAGCTACTGACATCGGTAGACCTGATGACTCGGTGCTTTCGCTTGATAAGATGGTAGTGGAGGCAAAAATAGATAATCAGCATGCCTATGTTACTGTTACACAAGTGTTTGCAAGCCATGTCGGGCGTACGCTCGAAGGAAAATATCTGTTTGACTTGCCACCAAGAGCTACGGTAGCTGACTTTGCCGTTTGGGACGGGCTCGTGCGACTGCCTGCGGTAGTGATGGAAAAGGCTCGCGCAGAAGAAGTATATGCGCAGATAAAAAGCCCACGCATAGATCCAGGACTACTTACGCAAGATGATGAGCAAGGTACCGCTACGGCATTCAACGTGAAAGTAGCTCCTATTCCAGGATATGGTACGAAGCGACTCGAATTAGAGTATACCGAAATGCTGCCAGTAGACAGCCTAACCGTAGGATTTAGCTTTCCTTGCAAGCCTTCTGGAGGACGACAACAGCGCGTCAAAGAATTTTCTTTTCGTGCACGGGTACTCAATGATCTTCCGATCGAGTTAATTGAATCTTCCAGGAGATATCCTTTGAAAATAACGACCATAAGTGATAGCGAGTTTGTAGCCGAGTATTCAGCTCAGGATGTCTACTTAGATGAAGATCTGTCTTTTAGATATGCTATCAAAGTAGAGCGTTCTGATGTAAGTTTTGCAGCTTATCGCTCACCGCAGCGAATAACCGCTTATGATTTGCGCGATCCGACGCGAATAGATCGCCAGCCCGAAGGCTACTTTCAAGCTACTGTTATATATAACCTATCGGGAAAGTCAGCAGTTCAACGTTTGGCTGGTACTGCTGATAGTTTGCCTCCGCGACAAATAATTGTCTTGCTTGATACGTCGCTGTCTATGCATGGCGAGAAGATAATTCGTGCGTATGAAGCCGTGGAAGCTTTCCTGCACAAGCTGCGCCCACAGGACACTTTCAATGTAATACTTTTTAATGAAGTGGCTAAGTCGTTTTCAGTATCTGCCGTGGCAGCTACGGCTGAGAATGTAGATGCTGCTCTTTCCTTCGTACGCGAAACTCCTCTGGGGAATGGTACGTCGATAGTTGCTGCTTTGCGAGCTGCTATTAATCAGCTAAAGTCGGACGCTAGCATCATTCTAATTACGGATGCTAATCCTACGCTGGATGAACTTTCAATCAAGCCGATAGCAACTGAGTTTGAAGCGGCAGCAGCGCAGCGCAAGCTGAAATTAAAACTTTATGCTTTTGGCATAGGTGGCGATGTGCAGCAAACTCTTCTAGAAGAGCTGGTCAAAAAGTGCCAAGGGTATTATGTACAATATCGAGAAACAGAAGAGCTGTCTCTTGCTTTGAGCTTGTTTTTTGACAAGATAGGACAGTCGGCACTAAATGCTCCTAAGTTTGAGGCAAGTAGTAATCTTTATGATGTCTATTACGACTCAAATGCGGTTGTTTTCGATGGGTCTAGCTTTTCTATAGTAGGTAGGTACAAAAATCCCGCTACTGAACAGATTAAGATTTCCGGAATGTATGGAGGAAGTAAGGTAGATGTTACTCGTGAGATTCTGTTGCCTGAGCTAGATACTACTCACGACCACCTACCGCGTTTATGGGCACGTGCGCGGGTCGATGCCTTGCTACGTAAAATAGATCTTGAAGGTGAGCGTGCCGATCTAATAGAGGAAATCATTAGGCTTTCGCAAAAGTACAAGTTTGTTACTCCTTACACTGCTTTTATAGCTGCACCGCGGTCGCTGTTACGACCGCGAATCATCCAACCGGGAGATCCAGTAATACGGATAAAGGCTGATCCGTCAGTGGTAGCTATTACCGCTGTTCTTCCTTTTGGACTGGTGTTGCCGCTTACTTATCTAGCTTCAGAGGGTGTCTGGCAGGGTCGTTTCCTAGCTCCCAAGAATATACCTGACGGGATGTATAAGTGTAGGCTTATACTGACGGACCGCAGTGGCCGAGGTTATGAAGAGGAGAAGAACTTCGTAATCGATAGCCATCCGCCACGGCTTAAAGCCTTTGTCGAACGAAGCATGCTGAAGCCAGGCGAGCAGTTGCAAATAAAGGTTGATGCTGATCCAGATACTGCACTTTTGACGGCTAGATTTTATGGTGCGCAGCCGGTGCGCCTGCAATGGTCGCCGCAGGAAAAGCTTTCTGTCGGTAGTATCAGAATTCCTAGCGACATACCTGCCGGTAAATACTTTCTCTTGGTCTGTGCAGAAGATTTTGCCCACAATAACTCTCAAGTAGAAATAGAGGTAGAAATCATAGGGGCGAGCTTATGAAAAGCAGATTATTTGTCTTTTTGTGCGTGTCTATAGTTCTAGTCTTACAAGTTGAACATAGCACGCGGGCAAAGCTTGCGGTCAGTTCGCCTTCATCGGTTGATATGGAGCTAGATAAGGCTCTCTACGCTGAGGTTGAGTTTTTTGGTGTTCTAGCACGAATGCCTAGGCCTGCGCTGCAAACTGTCGATCAAGTTAGCCAGTTGTTAGCAAAATATCCTGAAAATGTTTCTCTCAGGCTGGCTCTTGTTGATAAGCTCGTTGAGATAAAAGATTTTGCTCGAGCAGAAGCAGAGATGAATAAACTTGTCGAAACTTCTCCTTCGCCGGAGATGCTCAGAAAGCTTGCAGAGTTTTATCACTCAAGGGCGCAGTATGCAGATGAAGTCAGGGTGTTAAAGAGATTGATCGGGCAGGTGCCTATAGAAGAACGCTCTTCCCTGTTTGCAGAGTTACTGCAGCTCGCTCAACAACATTCACTCGAGGTCTACTTTGATCCACGGGAAACTGTATTTACCGAAAGCGAGTTTGACCTCTTCGAGCGCTTGATTGAGTACCTGCAGGGAAATGAGCTGTATGACCGTATACCACCTTTTTTAGCTCAGTATGAGCAGAAATATCCTCAGCATAGAGAGTACTTTGTCCGCAAGAATTTTGAGTTGCTAAAGCTTACTGACAGAATTGATGATGCAGAGAAGTTTCTCATAGACCATTTCGATGTCTTCTGGTCGTCTGATTTAAGCTACGAGTTCTACGAGTTTCTAAGCGCTAACAACAGGCTAAGAGCCTATAGGCTGGAGCTTGAGCGCAGCTTCTTTAACAATCCGGCCGATTTTCGCTTGGCGATGCGCCTTTTCCATCTTTGGTACTATCGAGTCGATCGCTATAACTCTATGAAAGTCATAGAAAGGCTCGAAAGCGCGCGTCAATCAAACTGGACGCAAGACGAGCTTTTGACGCTTGCACAGCTAATGCTTGCAGCAGGCCGTACAGACAAAGCCTCGCGTTATTTCTACACTTTGTACATAACAGGTGGGCTCAAGCAAGGTAGCACACAACTTGCTGAGATACTTTATCGTTTGTTTGTCACTTTAGCAGATGGCCGTTACGAGCGTAGCATTTTGTCGTCAGGCAACATAGGAATTTATGAAGACATAGCTCGTAGTGAACGTACACCGGGAGCACTTGGCGGCATACTTTCTTTGATACTTGCCGACGTAAACTTGCAGCGTGAGTATGGTAAATTAGATAGAGCAGCCGATCTGCACTTTAACAGGGCTCTGGCTTACTACCTCCTCGAAGCTTATAGGAAAGAAAAACCTGACTCTACGGTCCTTCCTGCAATGTATGCGAAAATGTGTGAGGTATTGGCCGAAACAGGCCAAGAAGTGCTGTTAGATAAGCTAGTAGCTGAGATGCTCTCTCTTGATGCTCGCCGCTCGCCTTACTTTGCTAGCGCTCTTAGCAAGGTAGCAGATGTTTATGTCAAACTCGGACAGAAGGACAAAGCTTATAGTCTTTATGAGCAACTACTGGATCTGCTAAGTAAACGTGGTAGACCGCTCATAAGAGTTGAAAAAGAGTATGCTGATAAAACCAGCCGCTTACTGAATCCGAGCCTGACATATCTATCGCTTACCCAGTTTGGAGAAGTTACCTACGAAGATTATAACTCTGTCCAACAGGAATCTGCGGCCGACGGAGCTAGTTATGATTCTAGCTATGCAGAATATATCGAACGTGCTTATAGACCGACTGAGGTCAATCTCGATTTGGTACTTGCTACGAGCCTTGGTACTAAGGTCACTTATCAACAAGTCTTTGAGAAATACGTTGGTGTGCTTGTTGCGAACGAAGAGCCTCAGAAGGTACTGCAGTTTTACTGGTCGCAGATAAAGAAGCATCCTAATGAGGAAGGTTTATACGAGAAGTTTCTTGCTTGGCTGTCAGAACAGGGCCTGATAGAAGAGCAGCTGGAAGTCTATAATGCTGCGCTTAGGGCTTTGGGGCAGGATAAATCTTGGCAAGCGAGGCTTGCGCGTTGGTATATTCGACAGCAGCGGTATAAAGAGTTTCTAGAAATTTCGCAGCAGCTAGCTAGACTTCTCGATGAGGCCGACTTGCAGGATTATTTAGAGAAGGTCGTCGAATTAAACGATCAGGAAAGTGCTGATCGTGAACTCTATCTACGGCTGTACACTCTTGCAAACGAACGATTTCCAGCAAACAAGTCTTTTCTAAAAGGTCTACTGAAGTACTATAGAAAGTTTGGTGAAAGTAATCCGAAATATCGCGAATTAGTCTTTAGATACTATTTTAATGGCACTAAACAAGAATGTTTAGAAATGCTGGCAAGGTCTGGCGAGATTGCTTCTTATAGGGAAAAGGCGAGGTTGAAAGTTACAGGAGATAGTCCAACAGCATTTGCTTATGAGAAGTTTGTCGCGGATGCCTCTATGTGGCTTTCTGACTTTGAATCTGCTGTAGCTTCCTACCGTAAACTTGTTGCGTCATATCCTGGGAATAAAGAGTATGCCAATGATCTAGCTATACTACTCAGGTCGCTTGGTCAAAGAGATTCTAAGATGCTTGAAGAGGCTATAGAGGTAAAGAAGAGTTTGTCTGAAATCTATCCTGCAGATGAGGCTCTGAAGACGGCTATTGGTGAGATTTATGCAGAGCTAGGCGATTTCGACAGCGCTAGGCAATATTGGAACTCTCTATTAGCTCTTGGCAAGGGCGATGCAGATATGTATCTGACCGTTGCCAGCATTTATTGGGATTACTATCACTATGATGAAGCCTTGCAGGTAATAGGACAACTGCGTCAGCAGACAAAGCAGCCCTATCTGTACGCCTTTCAAGCAGGTGCGATTTATGAAGGCAAAAGAGATTATGCTCGCGCTGTGGCTGAGTATGTAAATGCTCTTGCTGAAAGCTCGTATGGCAGCGGTAGAGACCGCTTGCAGGTACTTGCTCAGAAAAGTAAACAGCTTCGTAATTTGATCGATTCTACGGTAGAAAGTAGCTTAAAAAATTTCCAAAATGATAGCAAGAAATTCTGCAGATTACTTTTAAATTATGCTCTACTACTTGGTGAAATAGATATAATTGCCTCTGCCTCTTTCTTTCGAAAGTATGTTCAAACTAGTAGTGACGTAGAGTTTCTGGATCTTGCTAGGAGGTTTTTTTCTCGCGAGGGTCTAGTTGAAGATGAAGTACGAGTTCTAGAGCGATTGGTGGCAGTTTCACCAAAAGGGTTACCGCGTCTTGCTTATGGGATATACCTTGCTAACGCATATGAGCAGAAAGGCTTGGCAAAACAAGCTGAAGCTCAGTATGAAAGCCTGCTAGCTGAATATCCTACCAACTATGGCCTTATTAGGTCTGCTGTGCGGTTTTTTTGGCGGATGAATGAGCGAGCAAAAGTGCTTGATCTGCTTGCGAAGTCTGTAGATCGTGCTGTGGGCAAGTTTCAATACGAACTGGGATTAGAACTGGCTACTTATCAGGCACTTGACTCGAAACTAGCGCAAGAGGAAGAGACTCTGCGATTACTGTACGCAAGAAGCCCGCTCAATGAGGTGGTTTACTCGCGACTTGCAGAAAGCTTGGTTAAGCAGAAAAAGTTACCTGAGCTTAAGCAACTAGAAGAAGAGCTAATCAGGCACGCTACTACATCGATAGATGACGAGGATAAGCTACGCAGCACTCTTTACTCTATAAGAAACCTTATGCTGAGCAAGTATCTGGCTCTAGGAGACTCTGAAGCGATAGTACAGAGTTATATAGCATTGTTAAACGCTGATCCTAACAATGATGCTATTTTGGGAGATGCTTTTGCTTATGCCAAACGGCATGGTCATCTGCAGCAATTGAAAGGTTACTACTTGCGTGCTTGTACAGAGTCACCGAGAAACTATAGATGGAATCTCATTTTAGCGAAGATATACGAGCAAGAGCAGGATTGGGCGACTGCTGGTACTGAATACGCTCGGGCACTCTCTAAGGAACCTCAAAGACTGGATTTGCGTTTGGCGTATGCTGACTGTTTACTGCAGCAGCGGCGGTTTAGTGAAGCCTTAGCTGAACTGGAGACCTTAAGCAAAATAGCTCGCAATAACCAATCGTATCTGTTTCTTGCACAGAAAGTTAGACAGCTTTCACGACAAACTCAGGTTGTAGTTGCAAAGGACTTTTTGCGCAGCTACAGCACCATTTCACGATCGGAGTACTACCTTGAACAGATAAAGGCATACGAGAAGGCTCTTTCACAAGGATACATCACGAGCTATTTAATAGGTAACTATGCAAAGGAGCTAGCTGACAAAGGTATAAGTTTGATTGAACTCTATAAAGAACTCTGGCGACTGCGTTCATTGACGGAAGCAGCCCTGAGTACCTCTGCGAATAAGGAACAGGTGAGACGCAACTTAGCTGAGATTGATGAGGCTATACCTGATGCGATTGCAGTACTGCGATTTGAGAGTGCACGAGGTGGGGAAGCCAAACAGCTTGAGTCACTTATTGAGACAAGCCTACCCTCTTCAGTTACCGACGAGCTGACGATTCGGCGGGAGGAAGTGCTATTTAGACTGGCTCAGCGCTGTGGAATAGGAAGGATAGTTGAGATGGTACTACTTAGACGGCTTGCTCGGGCACCACTTGAGAAGGCTGATGAGTATCATTTAGCGCTGAGAGCATGTGCTGATTTCTACTTCGATCTGGGTTTATTTGAGCGATGTAAGGAGCTTTTACAGAGAGAGTACAAGCGAGATCTCTATAGGACGAAGTTTGACTATGCTCGTCGGTTAGCAGTGTTATGTCGTTACCTAAATGATACCGAAGGTGAGCTCTCAGCACTAAGAGACTACTACCGTTCTATGGTAGGAAACCTAGTCACAACTGATGATGAGTACATAGCTAGGTATTTTGAGTTACTGCTGCTAAACAATCGCAGCGAGCTTGAGGCTTTAGTGGAACAGTATAGCCCTTTTAAGCTACAGCTTATAAGGTTTCTGGTAAGACGTGGAGAAAGGGACTTAGCTTACAAGGCTATAGCATCTGTGTCGCTGTCAGAGGAATGGCAGTTATCTAGGACTGGTGAGGTCGCTTTGCTGATGCGAGACTTTTCTGACCTAGCGGCGCAGACATTCGAGCGTGCGCTGGGCACAGTGCGTATAGGCCAACTTGTTGCGGCTAAGGGACGTAGTGGTGCAGCTAAGGGTTACAACTTCTTTGCGGTTGCATATCTCTATGGCAGGTGGTTACTAGAATCTGGCAGACGCGGTCCTTCGCGTGAGTTTTTACTTGCGCAGATAGAAGCTCGACCAAGAGATGCTTCAATGCAGGCTAAGTTGGCTCGTCTCTATTTGTCTTCGTCTGAGTATGGGCGTGCCGTAGAACATTTCAAACTTGCTCTTGCGCTTGAGCCCTCCTCACCTTCTTTGAAGTTAGAACTTGGGGAAGCTTATTGGCGGATGGGCAATAAAAATTCTGCAAAGCAAATTTGGAGTGAGGCTTGCCGAGAGGCTGAGCCTAAAACCCTTGTGGAGTATTTTAAGCTGATGAGCAAGTTTGGACTGGCAGAGGAAGCTGCTGTTGCTGTTAATGAGCGACTTATCAAGAGCATTTCGTCAGCTACTCCTATAGCTGACTTGGTAGAACCTATCAAACTGATAGCTCAGACAGATAGAGACGTTGTCTCGAAACTTGCTGATGCCGCTGCTGCAGTTTCTAAGGATAGGTTGGAGCAGTTCCTTACGGCTATGTTAGAGGCCGAGCTAGGCGATCGAAGGGTATTGCTGGAGCGACTAGTAGCGCTTACTCCTGTTGTAGTGTCGGATTATAACCCCGGTTTTAGAGGCTTCTTGATAGCGCGAAATGTAGCTTTTAATGTTTATGGAAGCGAGTATGAACTGGCTGAGAATGAATATATTGACCTGTCACAAGGTCATTGGGAGACCAATCTTCCAAGGTGGCTCACTCTAAGGCTAAAACTGGCGGAGCTACTTTTGGACAAGGGTAGTGCTGCTGATGCTTTTGGAATACTTAATGGCCTCGAGAAGCCTTATCTTGGGCGGGAAGTGTTACCTGACGAGGTGAAGCTGTTGCGTATAAGAGCTCTGTTGGCTACGGGCCGCAAGTCTGAGGCTATGCGAGCAATAGAGCACTACTGCGGTCTATATCAGAGCCGTCGAGGTCAACTGCCTTCGATTAAAAGGGCACAGCAAGCTGGCAAGCTACTGAAGAGCTTTGTCAGTAATGAAGCTGCCGATGACTTGATGGCACGGGTTTATGCTGGCTTACTTGCTAATGGCAAGCTCGAAGTGGCCTACTTTGTAGGTTATGTGTCTGCGGAACTAGCAGGGGGTGCTAGAGATAGAGCCCTAAAGGCAGTTGAGATGGTGGCAGAAGCTGCTCGTAATCCAAGCAAGTATTTACTCTATAAGTTGGCTGACTACTTTGCTGCAATTGCCTCTACTGAAGGCAGCTATGTTGATAGCAGTACTTTCAAGCCGCAGGAGATGTTGATGGCTGCTGCTGAGATGGCAGCTAAGGCTGGTAGGCTAGATCTTGCTGCAGAGTATGAAAAGGTAGTGGCCTATACTGCGTCACATCGGTTAGAGTTAGCACGCTTGTTTGCAGTAAGCGGGGACATGCAAGCTGCAGTCAGGCTGCTTATAGAGGCTCTGGCAGCAGGAAATATGAACAGTTTCTATAGAACTTCGGCTCTGATGTTGCTTACTAGATTTGTAGAGATGTCGCCTAGTATCGCAAAAAATGCGGTTTTGACGCAGGTGCTGGCAGAGTATCCGCAAGTGGATGCTGAGACTGCTGGGCTTATTAGAGTAATAGAGCTAAGAATCGATAGATGGAAAGAGGCATTACATATTTTAGAAGAGTTGTCTGAACACTCTATCGATCCGCTGATAACTGTTTTGAAGATAGATTTGCAGAGGCGGCAGGGAAATGTTCCTCAGCAGTTGTTTGCGCAGATAAAGAGCGAGGATCCTTCTTCGCATTTTGAACGAGGTTATAGTCTAACGATAGAACCTGCTAGGTGGCAGCATATAAGGGCAAATCTATCCGCCGGACTTATAGAAGCTGCATTTTATCTGGCTGATAAAGAATCGATATTTACAAACCCGCAAGAGTTGAAGGTGCGGGCCGTTAAAGGGTTAGAGGCAAGTTTGAGTGAACTTACTGCTGCGAGGCTAGAGGAATATGAGGTGTCGTTGCTGCGGTTGCTGGCTGAAGCTTCTGAGAAGCAGGGTTACTATGAACGTGCACTGCGCTATGAAAAACAGTTACTTGCTAGGTTAGGTGATGAGTATAGGCAGAATTATGAGCAGCGTGCTTCACTTCTTGAAGGCAAGGTAAAGAAGACTTTCAACTACTCGTTGGACTTCCAGCCGTTGGGTATGTGGTAGCTACTCTAAAGGAGGCATATGCGTATAGTATTGTTCTGCTTGGTCTGCTTAAGCACTCTAGCAACTTCTGCCGATAGGGTACGCAGCGTTGGAACTGACAATATGAATCTAGAAGGGTTACTTCCTGCCGATTGCTTGATTTACGTAAGATTTAAAGATCTGCCGAAGCAGATAACACAGTGGCAAACTAGTAAACTGGCAGAGCGTTACTATAGGAGTAGCAATCGCAAGCTTTGGTTAGAGCGGCGACTTGGGCTGAAGTTAGCTGAGCGTTTAGCGGACTTGGAGAGTAGCTTATCTGGCAGTGTCACTCTGGATGCTATCAAAGCAGCAATCGACGGCGAGGCTGTTTTGGGAGTGTATGACATAGGTGACACGCAGTTTATCTTTATAGCTAGGGCGAATTCGGTTGCGAAACTATTATCTATCTCAAACTTTGACAAGAAGCGGTCTGAACTGGGGCGTACTTATTATTGTGGCAC
This sequence comes from Blastocatellia bacterium, assembly GCA_025057015.1. Classification (GTDB taxonomy): domain Bacteria; phylum Acidobacteriota; class Blastocatellia; order Chloracidobacteriales; family JADJPF01; genus JANWYG01. The sequence goes on along the minus strand of JANWYG010000009.1, from coordinate 113,358 downwards.
GCCATCAATCAAGTTCCAAGTTTGTTGGGCGCATATAGACGGTCTTTTAATAGTCGCAAGTCGTGAGCGTCTTTTACTTGATGCTTTGGCAAACTTGGATAATGAAGGTAAAGATTCGCTTATGAAACGCTCGGACTATGCGGAGGCTATGGTAGGCAACTTTCACGATATAACCGTGTGGGTGGATTTTGCCAAGGTTGGTAGTGGGAAGCATTTTCACCGGTACTGGTTGTATCGCAACTTTGAAGAGCTTTCGCAGATTCGCACCGCAGTAATAGACCTGGAATTTAGAGTTTTGGCTGATCAGATAACCGATATAGTCGAGCGTAGGACGTACTTGCTGAAAAGTTCGGAGCCAGTTTTAACGTTTGAAGCTGCTCAATTACGCAAGGTAGCCGTGAGAGTACCATATGTAAGTCATCGGATTAATCCTGTTACTCCGGAGAGCTATCTAGGCCTGTTTGAATGGTTATTGTTTAGGCCAGAGGTAAAAGAAACTAAGGGAAGAACAGGTTTTTACTACTACGAAGATACTTCTTCTGAGGAGGATTTTTATCGGTTAGCGTATGCTAGAAAGGATGAGTATTACTCTTTGGGGGAGACTGACGACTGGCATTATGCTGCGCTAGGTGAGGATTATAGGGTGAACATCGACGATCCCGTCAGTGCTGGCGGAGGAGTAGCTTTAAGTGAAGAGTTGAGAAAGAAGCTGGCAGAAAGGCGAAGGGCTGTGGAGGTTATGATGCGGGAAGCTCTTGAACCAGCCAAGCCGATTTTAGCTGCACAGTTCGGAAATAGTAGCTTAGGGACGTTTATTTCTACCGACTATGGGCTGATTATGCTGCTTAGGGAACCGAAAGTTTTTTCCGAAGAACGCTTCGAAGCTGCTCTGAGACAGATGCTGCAGTACCGGCTTCTTGCTTCTAAAAATGCTGCTCCTCAGTGGAGTGGGGACAGTGTTAGTGGTAGGCATCTGATATTTCCCTTAATCGACCGAGGTGTAAGCTACGTGTTAGACGGAGATCTTTTGATAGTGAGTAACAACAAGGAGTACTTTGAAAAGCTCAAGGTTCCGGTAGCAGCCGTATATCCACGCTTACACTTTGATAGGCTTTCTAGCTATCGAGTAGTGAGGCTTTCAGATCGGCAAGCAGCAGCAAAAGTCTTCGAAGTGCTAGATAAGGCGGCGGTTGTTGCTACAAGTAGCAACGATGTTACTACTGACGAAGAGAGTAGCTTAGAAGAGAGCTTTGGCAAAGAAGTGGTTGGCTTGCTTGATGTAGTGGCAGAAGTAGCCGAGGTGACTTTTGAAGAGAGTAGGCAGTTAGGTAGGTGGGAAGAAGTTGTAAGCTATCGGTTTAGTTTTCCGAAAGGTAAACCGCGCGTGGGTAGGCCTGCTTCTTCGCCGCGACGAGTAGATAGCAGCAAGGGCAACTAATCGTCTACTTTTATCGTGTCTATTATTCCGATAATGGCGGCATCGACGGGGCAGTCCTTGAGACCGTGTGCTAGTCTGGCGGAGCTACCTTGAACGACTAGTACTTTTTCACGAAAGCCTGCACCAACAGTATCTATAGCCACGAGGAAAGTATTTTCATCTTTACCTTTGAGATCTACAGGTCGGACGATGAGTAATTTTCTACCCTCTAGTCGCGGATCTTTCCTCGTGGCGACTACCGTACCTATGATTCTGGCTACTATCACTATTTGCCTCTTGATTCGTGAGATACAGGCAGTACTTCGTTGACGCTAGTATGCGGGCGCGGTATGACGTGTACGCTGATGAGCTCGCCGACGCGGCGTGCGGCTGCTGCACCAGCATCGGTAGCAGCTTTAACGGCAGCAACATCGCCACGGACTATAGCGGTAACCAGTCCAGCACCTATCTTTTCGTATCCTACCAGAGTGACATTTGCGGCTTTCACCATAGCATCTGCTGCTTCGATATTAGCGACGAGTCCTTTAGTTTCAATCATTCCGAGTGCTTCCATAATCGCTCCTTAAGTTGTAATTCTATACGTTTTGCAAGTTCTATTAATTCACTTTTAGTAAGGGTAAAAGTTTCTTCTTGTCGTAGCGGTACTTCTTTAAGGAAGCCACAAGCTTGGTACCGCTTATCACTTGACATATAACCTGCTTTTTCTCGAAGTTCAATAAGTTTCTGTACTTCGTCGTGAGTTAGCTCTTTTTCTCCTCCGAGAAGTCTTGCAACGAGGCTGATACGAGCTATGTGTTCTATAGTTTCCATTCTGCCGTAAGCAACTTCGAGGTTAGCGCCGTATGCAACGGCACCGTGATTGGCCATCAGTATTGCGTCGTGGTGTTTGACAAGTGGACGCAGGGTATCGGTAAGTTCGTCTGTCGATGGTGTACCGTATGCTGCTAGTGGGATACAGCCTAGAGTTAGAACTACTTCCGAGACGATGGCTTTATCTAAAGGTTGTCCGGCTGCAGCAAAGCCGGTGGCAACAGGCGGGTGGGCATGCACTACGGCGTGTACGTCTGGACGTTCTTTATATATCAGAATATGCATAGGAAGCTCTGAAGATGGAGCCATCTGACCTTCTAGCTTTTTTCCGTCGAGGGCGACTTTGACGATCATATCTGGTTTCAGGAATCCTTTGCAGACCGATCGTGGGGTTGTCAGTATGGTGTCGTCGACGCGGACACTCACGTTGCCATCGCCGGCAGCTATCAGCCCGCGTTCATACAATCGCCGGCCTATAACACAGATTTGTTCTTTTAGAGCTTCCTTCGACATCGTCATAAGGAGAACATTATACTTTGCCTGCAGTGTATACAGAACACGTAACTGCTAAGGGTCGAGATCAGTAACAAGTAAATTTTCCTCTAATCTGTGGGCTACCAGTGATTGCGAGAGCGTGTCAAGAGATACCGTTAGGTCTACTACCTTGAGTTTTACGTCTTCTGGGACGTTTAGCTGGGTTGGAGCGAAGCTAAGCACGGCTTTGATACCTGCTTCGACTACTTGATCTAAGACTTGCTGGGCTACGGTTGCAGGCAGAGCTAGGACTATAATGTCCAAGGACTTGTCTTTGATAACTTGTTTTAGATCGGTTACATCATATATTTGCACGCCGAGTTTAGTCTTCAAGCCGATTTTAGCAGGGTCATTATCAAACAGGGCTGCAACGGTGAAGTTAGTTTCTAGAAATCCTTCGTAGTCGGCAATTGCTCGACCTAAGTTTCCTGCACCTATAACGCCTATGTTTCTTGGTACGTCTAGTCCGAGTATACGTTCTATGCAGCTTCGCAGGCGTTTTACGTGGTAGCCGGTTCCACGCACGCCGAACTCACCGAATTGAGCTAGGTCCTTTCTTATCTGAGCTGAGTGTAGGTTAAAGCGTGCTGCTAGTTCTTGCGAAGAGATAGTTTCTACCCCTTCTTTTTCTAGCGTCGACAGGCAGCGTAGATATATGGATAGACGGTCTATGGTAGGTTCTGGTATCTTTTTCATTTCGCGATTTATATATACCAGAACTGGTTATGTCAGGAAAACCAGTTGTCCGAGTTAGAAAAGAAAGGTCTAGATCATTATGAGTAGTGTTGAGAACAGCCCAGCAGTTTCTAGGGATTTTGCTGGCTGGGGGAAGGTTGAGTACTTAGATTTCCAAACTGAGATGACTGCTATCTATCCGCGTCATCAAATCAAGTTAGGTCAATGGAAATCGACTGCTATATGTGGAAACGATATCACGTCGAGTTGTCTGTATGTTTCTGCACTCTGCGCGATGTATGCAGGTATATATGCCCCGGTATCGCTGTTGATAGTTGCGGGTGTGCTTTATATCTTCCGTAGTATCTACGCTGAAGTTGGCTCTGCGTTGCCTCTAAACGGCGGTGCTTATAATGTGCTTCTGAACACTACCAGCAAGCAGAAAGCCTCGTTGGCTGCTTGTCTTACCTTGCTTTCTTATCTTGCCACTGCTGTGATTAGTGCAAGCGAAGCGATGCACTATGCGCACAATCTTTGGCCGGGCCTCAACGTCTTTTGGGCGACGATAGTTTTACTTGCGGCATTTGCGTTTCTTAACATAATGGGCATATCTGAGTCAGCTATGGTAGCGCTGATACTGTTTAGCATTCATATGATTACCCTGCTGGTGCTTATCGTAGCTGGTGGAATAGCTGTAGCCCAAAACCGCAGCATTTTACTTGAGAATTTAACACAGCCACTACCTGGCAGCGTTTGGACGGCAATCAGCTTTGGCTTTGCTTCAGCTATGCTGGGGCTGAGCGGCTTTGAAAGCTCGGCAAACTTTATTGAAGAGCAAGACAAGGGTGTTTTTCCTAAGACTTTGAGAAACATGTGGCTGGCAGTGACGATCTTCAATCCTACGATCAGCTTTCTTTCCTTAGGCCTTGTAAAGCTGAGCGATTTGGCTGAGCATAAGAATGATCTGCTGGCTTATATGGGTTTGCTTAGCTTAGGTAGACCGCTGCAGCTACTTGTTAGTGTAGATGCAGTGCTTGTGCTGTCGGGTGCCGTGTTGACGAGCTACGTGGGTGTGGCTGGCTTAGTAAAGCGCATGGCACTTGACAGATGTTTACCGCAATTCTTGCTTATAGAAAACCGTTTTCGAGGTACGACTCATTGGATATTTATATCCTTCTTCTTGCTTTGTAGCTCGATACTTATCGTCACGAAGGGACGTATAGAAGCTCTTGCTGGTGTCTATACTTTGTCCTTTTTGTGCGTAATGGGGTTGTTTGCTTTAGGGAATGCTATGCTTAAGGTCAAGCGAAGCAGTCTGCCAAGAGAAGTGCAGGCTAGTTGGATAAGCATACTCATCGGATTACTGGCGGTTTTTGCGGGAATTCTAGGCAATATATTCATCAATCCAGAGTACTTGAAGATATTTTTCTTCTATTTCCTTTTTGCAGCCAGTGCTGTTTGGATAATGCTTTATCGTATACACCTGCTCAATTTCGTCTTGTTGATGCTTGACAATGCTATAAAAAAGATCAAGGAGCTGAATCAACGGGTATCAGGATGGATAACTAAGCATATAGAGAGAATAAATAGCCAGGCTGTAGTGTTTTTTTCCAAAGGTGACAATATCTCTACTTTAAACAAAGCGGCGCTATACGTACTACAGAATGAACAGACGAAGCATTTGCGTGTAGTACATTGTTACGAGACAGATAATTATGTCTCTAGTCTGAAGCAGCAGATAGAGGTACTGGACAGGATCTATCCTGAACTGAGGATAGACTTAGTGTGCGTAAGGGGTCAGTTCGGGCCTGAGCTGATCGAGCGATTGTCAAAGAAGCTCGGTGTCCCAAAGAACTATATGTTCATCGGGACACCGGGCGATCGTTTTCCGCACAATATAAGCGATTTAGGAGGCGTGCGTCTGATTATGTAAGAGTTATGGCTTCAGCCAGCCGAAGATACCTTCCCACGTAGTTTGTCTGTTTATATCAGCTATGGACTCTGTGAGCGGGATATGCTTAGGACAAGCTTTTACGCAGTTTTGGGCATTACCGCAGTCTTGTATACCTCCTGGGCCCATCATTACTTCTAAGCGTTCATGCTTGTTAAGTGCGCCTGTAGGATGCAGGTTCATAAGTCTGACCTGATTGATGACTGCTGGCCCGACGAAAGCTGTCTTGGAGCTATACTGAGGGCAGACTTCCATGCAGACGCCACAAGACATGCAGGTAGACAGTTTGTAGCGTATTTCCTGGGTCTTTGCATCCAGCCGTGGGCCTGGGCCGAGATTATGCGTTCCGTCTATCGGTATCCAAGCCTTTGCCCGGCGTAGATCATTGAAGAGCCTGCTACGGTCTACTCGTAAGTCTCGGATAGTAGGAAATTTCGTGAGCGGTTCTAGAGTTATAGGTTGTTCGAGCTGATCGACGAGTGTGCTACAGGCTTGCCGAGCTTGATCATTGATGATCATACTGCAGGCTCCGCAGACGTGCTCTAGGCAGCTAGATTCCCAAACCACGGGTGAGGTCTTTTTGCCGTCTTTCGTGACCGGATTTTTGCGTATTTCCATTAGGCAGGAGATGATGTTTAAGCTTGGGCGGTATGGTATTTCAAACTCTTCCCATCGGGAAGGAGCATCGGGATTATCTTTTCTCTTTATCTTTAGTCTTACCGACTTAGTCATTTGTCCCTCCCTTAGTTGTACTTACGTGGACGCGGTTTTACGAGCGAGGTATCTACGGGCTGATAGCTTATTTCTGGGCCTTCGGGCGTATAAGTGGCTATAGTAGTCTTGAGCCAATTTTCGTCATCTCGTTCGGGAAATTCGGGCTTGTAGTGTGCACCTCGGCTTTCGTTTCTAAGCAGTGCTCCCAGTGTGATTACTCTTGCAAGTTCTAGCATGTTTTTGAGATGGCGAGCATGAGGCAGCGCTTGTGATGCCCAGAAGTTACTTTCGTTTATGTCTATGTCTTCGTAGCGTTCAAGTAGCTCCCTCAGTTTTTCATCTGTTTTTTTGAGTTTGTCGTTGTACCTGATCACCGTGACGTTTTCTGTCATCCACTTGCCCATTTCTTCGTGCAGGAGTTGAGGATTTTCCTTACCTCGTTTGTTCTTGAGCCTTTCGTTAATTTCTTCCTCTTTCTTACGTTCACGCTCGAAGATTGGATCAGACAGGTCGACATGCTTTTCTAGACCTTTAGAGTACTTAACTGCTTCTGGACCTGCTATCATTCCGCCGTAAATACAAGATACGAGGCTGTTGGCTCCAAGGCGGTTAGCTCCGTGTATTGAGAAATCGCATTCACCAGCAGCATATATGCCATCTATGTTTGTCTTTTGATTTATGTCTACGTAGAGGCCACCCATCGTGTAGTGCATGCCTGGAAAGACGCGCATGGGAACTTTCCGTGGATCATCACCGACAAACATCTCGTATATTTCTAGGATGCCGCCAAGTTTGCGGTCTAGTTCTTCAGCGGACTTATGAGTTAGGTCTAGGTAGACTTGCATCTGACCGTCGACGCCGTAACCATCGAGGCAGACTTGGAATATTTCTCTGGTAGCTATGTCTCGCGGGACTAGGTTTCCATACTTGGGGTATTTCTCTTCCAGGAAGTACCAACGCTCGTTTTCGGGGATGTCAGTAGGCTTGCGTTTGTCACCTTTAGCACGCGGTACCCACACTCTGCCACCTTCGCCACGGGCGGATTCAGACATTAAGCGCAGCTTGTCCTCTCCGGGAATGGCTGTAGGATGTACTTGTATAAACTCGCCGTTTGCGTATTTTGCTCCTTGTTGGTATAGGGCTGACTGTGCGCTGCCGGTGCAGATGACCGAGTTAGTCGACTTACCGAAGATAGCTCCTATGCCGCCGGTGGCTATGATGACTGCGTCGGCTGCAAAGGCATGCACCTCGAGCGAGCTTAGGTGCATTGCTATCAAGCCTCTACAGACTCCGTTGTCGTCTAGCACTGCCGAAAGGAACTCCCAGCCCTCGTATTTAGTAACCAGGCCTTCGGCTTCGTATCGTCTGACCTGCTCGTCTAATGCATAGAGCAGTTGTTGGCCGGTAGTAGCGCCGGCAAAGGCTGTTCTGTGGTAGAGTGTTCCGCCAAAGCGCCTGAAGTCTATCAACCCTTCCTTGGTACGATTGAAAGGTACTCCCATTCGGTCAAACATGTATATTATCGACGGAGCCATCTCACACATGGCCTTAACGGGCTTCTGATCTGCTAGATAGTCTCCTCCGTAGAGAGTATCTTCGAAGTGCTTCTCGGGACTATCGCCTTCGCCTTTAGTGTTTACCGCTCCGTTTATACCGCCTTGCGCACAGACCGAATGTGACCGTTTGACAGGTACTAAGGAGAACAAGTCTACGTTGTAGCCTGCTTCAGCGACCTTGATAGCAGCCATAAGGCCAGCTAAGCCACCGCCGACTACAGCTATTCGTCTTTTTGGGTTTACTTTACTCATCTTTTACCTCCGCCACTATTGCTGCCCCCCAAACTTATTTGACAAAGGTAAGTGCAGAGACTACGCCGAGCGTTGCGACGCCGACACCGACTGCAGCACAGACCCACTGGAAGTTCTTCTGGGCTTCTTCTCTTACGGTTATGCCCCAGTGGATAGCAAAGCTCCACAATCCGTAACTGAGATGGTAGGCACTTGCCAAGATGCCTATTATGTAGAAAGCTAGTACAAACGGGTTTTGTAGTGCATCTCGGACTATCGTGTAGGGGGTATTTACAGGATCATAGACATGGTGATCCACTGACAAATGTCCAAAAAGTCCAAAACGCATCGTTGCTACATGCGCCGCTATGAAGAAGAACAGCACTACACCTGCTACGCGTTGGAAAAAATACAGCCAGTTTCTGGCGTACGAGTAAGAAGTGACGTTGCTGCGCATAGTATGAGCTATGTAAATACCCAGTAGGGCATGAAACAGTATAGGCAGCCCTATTAGTAGTATTTCTGCCATGGGTAGCAGCGGGCCTGGCAAAGTAACTCTCAGGTTCTGTACGGCTTTGTTAAAATTATCCGCTCCTTTAACTACGGCAAAGTTTGTGTATAGGTGGACTATTAGAAATACGCCAACGGGCACTACTCCGGTAAGTGAGTGTAGTCTGCGTAGCAGGAAAATGTTTGACATCTTGATGCTCATAGCTTTTTCCTAGGGCAAATTGTATTTAGCCTACAGCCGATTATAGCGTTTGGCTTTGGATATTTGCAATTAAGCTGAGCAAAAGGTATGCAGAGTAGCTGCGTCGAGATCTTTCTCGAGTTTGTTTTATAATTAAAGCTAAATTTTTTCGGGCTTGAGTTATGGATCTTACTAGACCACGTTCTACAGAGCTTTTTGAGCGTGCCGAAAAGCTTATTCCCGGTGGAGTAAATTCACCTGTAAGGGCGTTTCGTGCTGTCGGCATGAAACCACTTTTTATATCTTCGGCTAAGGGCGCGTATATAACTGATGTAGATGGTAGAACCTACATAGACTATGTATGTTCTTGGGGGCCGATGATCTTGGGGCATGCACACCCTGAGGTTATATCGGCTTTACAGCGAGCTGCTGAGCGAGGGACATCTTACGGTGCTCCTACGGAGCTAGAGCTGCTGCTTGCTGAAGAGATCTGCCGTGCTGTGCCGTCTATAGAAATGTTGCGGTTGTGTAGTTCAGGCACTGAGGCCACGATGAGTGCCATAAGGCTTGCTCGTGGTTACACAGGGCGCAATCTAGTAGTCAAGTTCGTAGGTTGTTACCATGGGCATGGTGATTCCTTGCTGGTAAGGGCTGGCTCTGGAGTAGCTACATTTGGATTACCTGACTCCCCGGGAGTACCTGCTGACTTTGCCAAACATACTTTGGCTGTCGATTACAACGATGAAGAAGCTCTTGGGATGCTGTTCGAGCAGCTAGGTGAGCAAATAGCTTGTGTCATAGTCGAGCCAGTAGCTGGCAACATGGGGTGTGTGCTACCAAAAGCTGGCTTTTTAGAAGCGCTTCGCGAACTTACTTCGCGCTATGGTGCTTTGTTGATCTTCGACGAAGTGATGACAGGCTTTAGGCTCTCTCGTGCGGGAGCGCAAGGGATCTATCCCGTCAAGCCAGATATTACTTGTCTTGGCAAAATAATAGGTGGAGGGCTACCGATGGGAGCATTTGGTGGACGTAGGCAGATAATGCAGATGCTTGCTCCTTCAGGGCCGGTGTATCAGGCTGGTACGCTTTCAGGTAATCCGCTAGCGGTGACCGCAGGGCTTACTACTTTGAGACTGTTGGATGATTCAGTCTATACCAAGCTTGAGTCTGCTACGCGAAAGCTTTGCGAAGGCATCGTTTCTATTGCTGCAGCTTTAGGCGTGCCTGTAAAGGTAAACCAAGCTGGTTCGATGTTTACTGTTTTCTTTACTGACAAACCTGTTACTGATTGGCCGAGCGCAAAAGCCTCGAATACCGAGCTTTTTGCTCGCTTTTTCCGAACTATGCTTAAAGAAGGTATCTACTTACCTCCTTCGCAGTTTGAAGCCGCTTTCTTGAGCGTTTGTCATGCTGATGAAGAAATAGAAAAGACGCTTACTGCTGTAAGGAAGGCTTTTGGAGAAATTCGATGAGGTTGTCGGCCGTAGCCTTAGTTGTTCTGCTACTTACTAGCGATTCAATTGCTTGGTCTCGTAAGGGACATATTCTCATAACACGTGCTGCAGTAAAGCTGATAGTTGAAGATCCTATGGCTCCTCAGCAGCTCAAAGAACTGCTCTTGGAGGGACTTGGCGGCAGTCAGAAGCTCGACAAGCTAGCTGAATACGTGGTTAGCTTGGAAGATCCAGAGCGTCCAGACCATGGGCTTGACCTTTATAGTTTTAGACCTGATGAGCTTGCCTTGATAAAATCTCCTGTATCGGTGTTTGACAGTACTGAAGACAGAATGCATTACCTCGATTGCGAGCTGTTTCAAAGCGATCCGGAAAGGCGCCGGTTTTCGCCCGACGGCGCAAATAAGATATCTAGAAAGGATCTACCTGACGATCCTAAAGATATTCGCTACAAAACGGCTGGATATGTGACCTTTCGTGTTCGGGAGTGCTATAGAAATCTTGTAGCAAGTTTTAAAGATGCTTCTACGAACGAGATCCCGTTCTTATGGATAGGATATCTATCTCACTATCTGAGCGATGCTTATCAGCCTTTGCACTCTACTGTTGACTATCAAGGTTTTAGCTGTCCGTGTAATGAGGGGCGTTCTGTCAAGCATAATCTGCATTGGGCTATAGAGGGTGATATCTTTTTACACGAGCAGGATCGGGCACTCAGAGAGAAGTTTTGGAAGCACTTTGAATCTGCTTTACTTATAGCTGATTTAGATAGCCGTCGAATTGATCCATATGAAGTGACTATAGATGCTTTGTTGAGCGGTTATGACTATTTGCCTATGCTTTGTCGTGCAGGTGCTGCTGGTTTAGAGGGTGGTCAATTCGATTTAAAGCGGTGGTTTGCTTATTCTGAGCAGGTTAAGGGGAAGCAGCTTACTGTGCTTGAGCTTAAGGCGCGGCGTATGGCTCAGGCTGCAGCAATGCTCAAAGCACTGATAATGCAAGCTTGGAATGAGTCCAAGCAGGATTGAAGTTTTCAGACTTTCGCCTCGGGTTTTCCATCATAGTATCAGATGTTGTCCTAGAAGTGGGCAGGGATGCAGTTTAGTGACGAGGAGCTTGTAGAAAAGGTACTCAAGGGTGAGCAGCGGGCGTTCGAAGTTTTAGTCAATAGATGGCAACGTCAGATCTATGGCTTGGCATTGCGGATACTTGGCAGAGAAGATGATGCTTATGATGTCTGTCAAGAGACTTTCTTACTAGCATACCGCAACTTGTCGAAGTTTCGCGGTGAGGCGAAGTTTTCCTCTTGGTTATATCGTATAGCAATTAACTGTTGTCATACGGTGATGAGAACTCGAGGTAACAATCTTTCACTGGAATGTCAGCGGGAAGAGGTTGGTTATGAGCCTTCGGTCGAGTCTGACTTTTTGGATGAAGCTATGCAGAAGGCACAGCTATCAAAGATAGTAAGGAGAGCGTTGATGGGGTTACCTGCCGAGATGCGGGAAGTTATTGTCATGAAAGAGTATCAGCAGATGAAGTTTCATGAAATAGCTGAAGTACTTGGTATACCTGTCAGCACTGTAAAGACGCGTCTTTATACTGGGCTTGAGCAGCTTAGGCAGCGCTTAAGTCATATCAAAGGAGCGCTATGAAACACTGTGACCGTAAGGAAGATTTGATTACCTATCTCTATGGCGAGATGGATGCTGAGCAAGAGCGAGCTTTTCGGAGGCACTTGCTAAGCTGCAGCAGCTGTCGAGTAGAAGAGGCAAGTTTTAGAGCCGTAAGAACTAGCTTGCAGAGCTGGCAATTAGGTGATGTGCCGCAGATAGTAGTGCCGCTCGAAGCAACGAAGCGTAAGTCGATAGCTGAGTATCTCGAGGAGATGCTTGCTGTTTTTCCCATGCTGAGATATGCGGCAGTTTCTGCTGTTGCCTGTCTGGTTATGCTGACTGTAGCGGCCGCGTTGAACACCGAGATAAGGTATGATGCCACCGGCTTTAGTGTAAAGCTGGGGCTTTTTAACAAGGTGGAAACGGCTGCTCTTTCTGTTGATGAACAACAGGTCAAAGCTTTGATAGAGGCTGCAGTTCGCGAACGTGAGGCACAGCTTAGGCAGGAAATAGAGGTGAAGATAGCTTTGCTTGACAAGGAACTTTCGGAGAAGAACGCCACCTTGTTATCGAAAGCGGCCAGAGAGCTCAAGTTAGAGCAGCGGTTGCGCTTGCAGCGCGCTTTGATGAAGTTGGAACAAGAGCGTAACTATGGAATCAGGTTTGAGCAAGATCCGTTTAATCTATGGGGAGGAGTAAGCAAGTCAACGAGTTGGGGTGATTGAAGCGTTTTATTAACTTAGCAGCGCTTTTTTGTATTTTTCCTAATACTTCTTGAGGAAATTTATCTTTACCTGCCGATGATTTGATCTACTCGATACGAGTTGCTTATAGCCGTGCTTAGGGATATATTTTCTAAGCTGTACGAGTTATGAACCAAAGGCAAGGTTATGGTGACTCAGCCGTAGTCGATCTAATACAGGTAGCCGGGAATACGGATGTAGGTCGCGTTCGGGATAACAATGAAGACAATCTGTTAGTGGTCGATCTTACCACGAAGGTAGAGCCTCCGCTTGGGCGCTTGTGTCAATTTGTTTTGCAAGAGCGCGGTGTGCTGCTACTTGTTTCCGACGGAATGGGAGGACGCAATGCAGGCGAAGTTGCCAGTCGGATAGTGGTAGAGACGTTTCGTTCGGAGATTACTAAGCCTGATAACAAGTTGTCAGGCTGTGAGTTGCTTGCTGAGATCGCAAAAAAAGCTAACTTAGCTGTCTGGACACGTGCTCAGAAGAACCCTGATGAGCAAGGCATGGGAGCTACGTTGACTGCTATGCTTATACAGGGTGACAAGGCGCATATAGTTCAAATAGGTGATTCCCGCGCTTACGTCGTCAGAAGTGAGACGATATTCCAGTTGACTAAGGACCAGTCCATGGTGCAAACGCTCATAGATGCTAATATCATCCGACCTGAAGAGGCAGAAACGCATCCTTATCGACATGTCATCCTTCAGTCTTTAGGCGCTGAGCCCACGGTCTATCCAGTTACTTCGACGATAGACCTTTACGATGGGGATTATCTTCTGCTCTGTTCAGATGGACTGTCGAATATGATCAAGGACCAGCAGCTAGAGGAGTTGATACTAGCTGCGCCGGACATAGAGTCGGGTTGCAAAGGACTTATAGACATAGCTAACTACCACGGTGGTAAGGATAACATCACTTGTATATTAGCCGTAGTAGAGTACGGAGTGCCTGTAGAGCGGGCTAATAGTGGTTTCTTGCAGGGTGGTCTAGTGCCGGAAATTTCGACTGCCGCGCGTGTAGAGAAGGTGGATACTACGTTTCCTGCGCTTGTACGTCCTTCAGGACCTGACGTGAAGATGCCTGAGCCCGAAGCAACGAGGGAACGTATCTTGCTTATTGACGGGGATCCTTATCGCAGGGAATCGCTTGAGGAAGTATTGAGGGGGTACTATGAGCTGCTTACGGCGTCGGATGGTGAAGAAGGACTGGCAAAAGCTATTACCGAGAATCCTCGTCTTATCATAGCAGTTACTGAATTACCTAAGATAACCGGAATAGCTATGTGTCAGGCGCTTAAGGCCAACGAGCGATTTCGCAACGTGCCGGTAGTGTTGATTTCAAACTCGCATACTGACAGATCTAAGGTGATAGAGAGCTTAAGTAGTGGGGCTGATGAGTGTCTAGTCTTTCCTCTGGATGAGCGGGAGCTGCTTCTCAAGCTCAGATCTCATGTGCATAAAGTAAGACTGCTTGAGAAGCTGCGCTACGAGCAGGCTTATCTGGAAGCTGAAAATCAAAACCTTTGTAACGAGCTGGAGGCTGCCGAGAAGGCTAGGCAGAAGATATTTCAGACTATTATCGACTCAAGCAGTGACGGCATTCTGATACTCGACAATGCAGGTTGGGTGACTGCTGTTAATGCTACGTTCGAGCACTTTCATAAAGTTAAAAGGGATCAAATAGTAGGGTTTGGGTACAGGGCAGTACTTAAAAAGATACAGCGATTCTATGAGCAACCAGAAAAGCAGCTAATGAGGTTTACGGAGCTTATCAACAACCCGAAGTTGACGGTAGAAGATGAGATACGAGTATGGAATGATCGTGGGATGTCTATTAGGACGAAACGGTACAGTGCCCCTATTCTTGATGATGAAGGTAATACTTTCGGTAGATATTTTATCTTTCGCAACTTGATCTTCTAGATGAATCTTTACGAAGAAGAGTACTTTGAGAGGAAGCTGCTCAAAGTAGGAGCAGTGGTTCTCTTTATTTCAGTAGTTGGTGTCAGCGGTTACGTCGTAATAGAGGACTGGCCGTTACTTGATGCCATATACATGACGGTAATAACTCTTTCTACTATAGGATACGGTGAAACACATCCTTTATCTCCTGCAGGGCGCATATTTACAGTTTTTTTGATTCTTACGGGCTTGGGTATAATAGGTTACGGGCTGAGTATATTTGCCGCGTTTATAGTCGATGGTCAACTCGGGCGTGTAATTAAGAGGCACAGAATGGAACAAAAGTTAAGAGCACTTTCTAAACACTATATTATCTGCGGTGCCGGTGAGACAGGCAGATGTGTAGCAGAAGAGTTTATAAAAACCAAAAAACCGTTTGTAGTAATAGAAAAGCGTAGGGATGCGATAGAAAGGATAGATTACAGGGACCTTTGCTACATCATAGGTGATGCTACTCGGGACGCCGTTCTGCAACAGGCTGGAATAGAGCGGGCTGTTGGATTAATCAGCGCTCTTGACACTGATCGAGACAACCTGTTTGTAGTACTTACGGCAAGGGCCCTCAACAGTAAGATGAAGATAGTCTCACGACTTGTGGATCAGGAGTCTGAAAAGAAGTTGCTTACAGCGGGAGCTGATAGCGTGGTGTCGCCGAACCGTATAGGCGGCATGAGGATGGCTTCTGTGATGCTAAGGCCTACGGTGGTTTCCTTTTTAGATCTGATGCTGCAACGAGAAGATAAAACTCTCAGGATAGAGGAAGTAACTTTGCAGGTTGGATCTCCTCTGTTGGGTAAGTCACTTGCTCAATCTGAGATAAAGAATGAGACGGGGCTGATTGTAATAGCCGTTAGGAAACGAGCAGAGCAGCACTATATCTATAACCCTAGCTCAGAAGTGTTACTTGAAGAGGGGGATACGCTGATAGTTATAGGAGATATTTCGCAGGCTGCTGCCCTGAAACAGTTAGCTGGAGACAATGGTTTGGATAAGAAGACCAAGTTATCTCACTATCCAGGTTTCTAGGAAGGACTAAACGAAGTTAACAGGTCTTCACATCACAGTAGTAGAAGCCTTACTCGTCCGGCGAACTTGGTTGTAAATTCGACCTCTATGAGAAAGCTGAGGGTATATTTTACATCTTGGTTAGCAGGACGGATGTCTAATAACACTTCCTCATCTAGTTCCTGGATTTGGGCAAAGCAACCTAGAGGAGCGAGCATAGGGTTTATGTGTTCTTTTACAAACGAGACGATCTCTTCTTCGAGGTCACGAGCGGTACAAGGTTCACAACCAGCTATTGGGCAGTTAGTGTAGAAGTCTAAGTTTCTGCCTAGTTGTCGGCTCAATAGCAATCTGGCGAGCTCTTCGTGGCAAGAGCCGCAGCCGCCACCTGCGCAGCACTTTTTACGCAGCTCTGCTATGGTGAATACGTTTATGTTGTCGATTGTTTTTTCTACTTCCCATCTGCTTACTTTCAAGCAAGTGCAGAGGACTTCTTGTGGTTCAAAAGTGTACTTTCTCTTGTGGTCTAGGTGCATACTTGATGTGCATTCTACTTGTTTAGTAGATTGTAGGGAATACAGAAGTTGCATGCTTGCAAGTGTTGGCTTTGGTAAGGTAAGATAAACTTGCTATCTTGTTGATAGTAGGCAAGAAGATGTTCTGTCCGTTCTGTGGTACTCAGAATAGGGAAGGAAAAAAATTTTGCAGAAGTTGTGGTCGAGTATTACCGCCGCCGAAACGGTCTGCTGTCTTGCAACCTGTTGTGGCTGAACAAGCTATGGCTGTTTTTGGGGCCGGGCTTTGTAGCGAGTCTGAGGCCGTGGTTCTACCAGATACGGTTGGTTCTGAGGCTATATCACCTTCTGACAAAGTTAAGGCAGAGTCAGTGTCTGTTGAGGTGCAAGACTTTCCTGGGGATTCTGCGGATTCTGTAGATGTTGATAAGGAAGAACTTTCTCAGAATGGTGACTGTGATTTGGAGCATACTGCGCAGTTGCCGCCGTCGGTTCGGAAGAGGATTTTTGATGACTTCGAAAAGCAGCAGGAAGAAGAGCTTGAAAAGACAGCTGAAGTACCGGTACTGACTTCTTCAGAAAGTACTGCCCCTGCTGCGGGAAGCGAGGAAGAACCAACAGAAGAGGTGCCTAAGCTGAGTGAAGTGCCTAAGCTAGATAAGCTGTTTGAGATGGATGCCGATGGTGAGCCTACATGTTTGAGCGTTCTAGGCAGCTCTCAGCAGCAGCTAGTTCTTCCGAAGTTCTTGACGTACGTACCCCAGACTCACCTTGGTCTTACTGCTACGGAGAAGGCTCTGTTAGCAGCCAGCATATTTACTGCTTTGTTGGGGATAGGAATATTTTTCTGGTTTTGGATATTGAGGCCTTGACTGAGTGGAGGGCTTTTAATTTTGACTTGTTGTTAGAGTTCTTTTTGGGATGTACGGCTATCTATGAAGATACAGCTTCTGTTGTTTTTCGTAGTATGTAACCTAGCAGTTGCGCAGGAAGGGCCTGTAATAGGCAGGGGCAAAGGCAAAGGGAGTCAGCCGGCAGACGTAGTTCCTGATAATAAGAAGGCTAAAGTTGGAGGGCGAAGTGGCAGCAGTTCGAGTCGAGGGCCTGTTGTACCTAAGGGCAAGCCTTTAGACTATTACATAAGAAAAAGCTCGGAGCTGATAGATGCGACCAATTATACTTTAGCTCTGCAATACCTTGATGAAGCTGCACGTCGCCGTAAGGACAAATCTGCTACACCTGAGCTTATAGAACTGTTAGATAAGCAGCAGCAAGTAGCTAAGCTTCACTTAGAGGTTAAAAATCTTCCGAAAGGCTCCTATGCTCAAGAATTAGCTTTGTACCAACAGATACTCCTGCTTAGGCCAAATGATGTAAAGGCTATAGAGCAGGTACCGGTTTTGTACAAGCATCTTGCAGAGGCTGCTTTGTCTCAACAAAAATATGACGTTGCGTTAGAGTATCTGGAAAAGCTGCTCAGGATATCTAGTAATTCTGAAACTCGCGAGAAGATGGTAAGAGCCTTGTTGGCACTGGGCGAGGCGGAGTTAGTGGCAGGCAACGAAGATGCTGCGCGTAGATATTTTATGCGGGTTACAGAGTATGAACCTAAAAACCAGAAAGCGTTGGATGGGCTACTTAAGCTTGATGTAGCTGCGACGTTGAAATTTGCTGAAAACAAGCTGTCTGATGGAGCATATGAAGACGCGTTAGTTAAGTTTCGCGAAGTACTAGCTTTAGAGCCGAATAATGAGCAGGCTAAGAAAGGACTACGTATTGCGCAGGCACATTATCAGAAGCAGAGGGGTGAACAGCTTTATCTGAACCGTAAGTATTTAGAAGCGGAGCGCGAGTATAAAGCAGCTATGGACGTCCTAGTTGAGGACGGGCAAATAAAGCAAAGGTTAGAAGAAATAGCTCTGCGGCTTGGGCCTCCGTTGCCAGCAAGAGGAAGAACTGTTTGTGTTTGCAGAGTTGCACCTGGTGTGACCAAACTCAAGCTGCGCGGCAAAAACGTTGTCGTAGAAGGGGATGTAAGCAAAGCTTCGATAAGTGAGCGGCTCCCAGAAGTACCTTATTTGATAAAGCGGTTTAAACGTCTAACTGGCACTGCTGTAGTTCGGCAAGTTGAGGCACCTGATGCTACGAACGGTTTCACAGCTGTGTTTGCTCTCGATACGAAGAAGGAAGAAGAAGTGAGCTTTGAGATAGAGTGGGAGTTGCGTCGCCAGGGCATCGTAAGTTGGTCGGGGCAGATTACCGGTAGGGCTATAGTGAGAGTTCAAGGGCCGTTTGTAGATGTTGAGCAGGTGTCAGGCGGCAAGCCTACAGATGTCAAGGTACGCACTGACGGTTTGCCTCATCAGGAGGTATTGGCAAAAGTTAGGAAGTTATCAGGAAAGTCTGAAATACAGTTGATAGAGCAGCCTTCTCAAGCAAATATGTATACTGTAGTATTGGCTGTGGAAAATGAAGGTACTGACTCGGTAGCATTTGAAGTAAGTTGGCAACTAAAGTAGCGGAGAGAGCTTATGAGTGAGAAATTTCAGGCGTTTAAAGCAGGAGACTGGCAGTATATGAGGCAAGCGCCTCAGCAACAGCAACAAACCGATGAAGTTGTTTTCGAGCGACACTATCCTGTTTTCGAGAAATATCTGCAGCGAGAGAACTTTGGGGCTATTTTTCGGAAGTGCGAAAATTCATGTATAGAATTTGATAGAGTAGTTCGCAGTGGCACACGGCAAGATGCCGAAGATGCACAGAAAATTCTGAATGCCTACGGGCGGGCTATGCAGCTTGCAGCAGAGCTACTTGAAGTTAAAGCGAAGCTTAAGAGCAGCTAAAGGCAACTTTCAGTGTAGCTTTCCGATAATAAGATAAACAATGCAAGTTGATTGGGAGGATAATAATGGCGATACAAGGTATTAACAATAGCTTTTTTGATCTAAGCAGCATTCGTTCTATTGCTAGTAGTCCAGCTTCGCGCAGGTCAAGCGGTGCAGGATTTGATCTTGGTGGTACCACTTCTACCAGTAACGTAGACAACATAGGTAACGGAGATCTCGGACTTGGAAATGTTAATCCGAATGATCCTCAGGCTAATAGGGCGCTCAATTCAGTCGCTGCTGAGAATGCTTTGCAGCAGCAATTTCAGAACCAGTTAGCGCTCATCAGTCTGCAGGAGCGCATACAATCGCAATCACGTACGATCGAAGTGCTGACAAATATTCTCAAATCTCGTCACGACGCATCTATGTCGGCTATAAGAAACGTCAAGTAAGAGAGGTAGCGCATGCTCGATACTTCGCTGGTTTCTCAGGAAGAGATAGATTTCCTTATGGAAGCAGGATTTATCTATAGAGATGCTGGTAGATATGAGGAAGCACGAGAAGTTTTTACAGGAGTCTCTTTGTTGAGGCCAAACTCGGAAGTCCCTCAAGTCGCTATAGGAACTACTCTTTTTGTAGAAGGTAAGCTGGACGAGTGTATCGAGATCTACGAAGAAGCGCTCAAGAAGAACCCAGAGAGCGCTTATGCTTATGCTCATCTTGGGGAAGCCTTCTTTATGAAGAAGGAGTTCGATCGGGCGCGTGAGGCATTAATACGCGCCGTCGAACTCGATCCTGAAGGGGCTTTCGGCAAGATGGCAGAAGCTATATTGGACGTGCTGCCCTAGGGGGATGCCATGAAAATAGATAATAGATTTAACATACCTAACATAGAAACTTATACTGCAGACAATACACACGGTGTGGATCGGGCAAACTTTCAAGCAACGCTTGATGCCGTTGCCGAAAAAGCCGACCTGAAGACGGTCTCGCCTCTACGCTCTGCTCTTACTAGTATAGTCAAATCTGTAGATATGAATAATTCTGTTATGTCTCGCGTAGCTATAGATAAAGCAGCTCGTGCTATAGTTTCCAATCTAGTAGGGCCTGAAGTCCGTAGTCGTATTGACATGGAGACTATGCTTGATACTATATCTGACTTTGCACAAAACGATCCAATACTCAGCCGCCGGCTGCGCGGCATACTTGAACGCCTGGCGTAACACAGGCCCTGCCCACCTTTCTGGGCAGGGTAGCATTTTCTTTTTGTAATCTATCTTACTGTAACTTGTTGGTTCTAGTTCACAGCTTTTTGTTGAAGCTTGTCTTAGTACTTTTTCTCGCCTTGCTTTTTTTTGCCTGTAACAAGAAGAGTGAAGTGTCAGACTGGAGCAGATACAAGTCTTCTGCTGAAGAAGTTTTAGGACAACTGCGCAAGCTGAGAAGTTATAAGATTGATGACAAACAGTCAGTTGAGCATTTCCTAAAATATTTGCTCGATGCAGAAGCTAGTGTAAATCGCTTCCTAGCCTTGACTGAATCCTATGCTGACAAGAAGTCTAGAAGCTATATAGCAGCTACCCTAGATGATATAGTTGTTATACGTCGGCTCTTAGATAAAAGGAATGATGCTACTTCGAAGCTGTTCAGAAGGCAAGATCCTGCTCTTTTTGAAGAGGTCAAAAAGCGCTATGCGCTAGGTTCTACCTTAGTCTTGGCAGGCGAGGAGTATTACTTCTTGGATTCTGTGCTACACGAAGCTTGGAAGAGTGCGCTGGTAAGCGTCTTTAAAGCAGAAAAAATGTTGAGCGAAGAACATTTCGAGCAAGTAAAGTCTAAGAGGCCTGCAAGGAAGTAGTATGCGCAAATTATTTCCCATCATGTTATTGCTTTTTTCATGCATAACGGATAAGCCTGACAGGCCTTTAGAACAGGCAGTAGTGATCTTTGATAAAGCTAAGCTACTTACATCTACAGCTTTGGTAACGACTTCGTTGAGGGAGCTCAAGCTTGGCGAGGAAGTAGAGATACTAGAGCGTCAGACGGTCAATCAGCGCGAATATGTGCGTGTGCGTTATAAACCTGTCGGAGAAGACTTTCTGGAAGGTTGGCTTGAAGGTAGGCAAGTTTTGAGTAAGAGGCTTCTTTCTGAATCGAGAAAGCTCGCTGAAGAAAGCAGTTCTATTCAGGTGCAGGCTCGAGGACGCACTAAAGACAAGCTGAAATTGAGGCTATCCCCAAGCCGAGACAGTGAAGTTTTGACTCTGCTACCGGCTTCAACAGAGGTTGATATTTTAGAACGTGTGCGAACTGAGAGGATAGTTGATACAGGTGAAAGACGTTTTGACAGGTGGTACAAGGTTCGCCTAGGTAATGAGTATTTGACCCGGGCTGGTTGGTTGTATGCAGACTCGGTGGAGATTAAAGCTCCAGAAGCTATAGCCGCTTTACCCGGTGGTAGTCGTCGCATTGCTGCTTGGGTACCTTTCGGCTCGGTCATCGATGACCAAACTGGGCGTGAGGAATACCACTACATAATTTTAGATAAGTTTACTTTTAGTCGGGACGAGGAGATAGACTTTGATCGATTGTATGTGGTCATTTGGGACAATAAGATACACGGCTATGGCTCTATATATGTTGAGTCTGGACTGAGGGGGATTTATCCTGTGGATTTCAACAAACAGAAAGGCATTCTTGTACTGAAGCTCATAGATAAAAAGACCTCTCAGGTAGTTCCTGTCACCTATTTGCTGGCTAAAGATCCAAAGACGGATAGATACTATGTCAAAAAGATAAAATAGCCCTACTTCTTTCGGAAGTTTCAGTAGTTATTAGATAAGATGGCTCTTCCGTCTTCGGCTGCAAAGATCATAAGGGGAGCCGTACGTGCCGCTGGTTGCTCTGGCTGAGCGTTTGTAATCTGGTGGTACTTGCTTCGATAGCGAGCTAAGATGCTGCGTACGTAGTCGCGGGTTTCTCGATATGGCGGGATGGTAAATCCATATCGTATAACGGCATTCTCGCCAGCATTGTACCCTGCTAAAGCGAGTTCGACGTTTCCTTTGAATTTGTCGAGCAGAAACCTCAAGTAACGTGTGCCACCGAAGATATTTTCCTGTGGATCATAAGGCCTATAAACGCCAAAGCGTGTGGCTGTGGCTGGAATTAGCTGCATTAATCCTTGCGCCCCTTTGGGTGAGAGAGCTGTTCTACGGAAGCCTGACTCTTGTCTCATCACTTCTAATATTAGTCTAGGATCGACGTTGTACTTTTTGGCAGCTTTCAGAATCAGCTCGTCTAGCTCGCTGCTTCCGGTAGTGTCAGTAGTGCCCATAGGAGATGACCCGGTCGGTAGCGGTTGTACTATTATTGTTTCGCTTGTTAGTACTATCCGACCAAAATCATCTATGCTTGAGTTTAGCTGTGCGTAAATCTTGGGCTGAGCAGATTGCTGTACGTCGACAATCTTTAGTTCTTTGTATTCCTCTGACTTGGATTCTCTTTTGATGCTTTTCTTTATCGAGGACTTAACCGCGTATTTGGGTTTTTCGACGACCTCAGAAGCAGGTATTTCAGGAGCTAGATCAAAGTTATCTAGTACTTTTTTTCGATCTTCAGTTTGAGCTATAGCTAAGGAACTAAGCAGTAGCACACAGAATAAAGCTCGCATAAGACGCCATTTTTCAGAGGTTTTTGCAAGTTTACTGCTAAACTATCTGACAGTCAACCCGAGTACTACAGTTTTCTTTATTGCTCGATGAGAGAGGGAACTTGCAGCTTTTTCTCTGCTGTAGTAGTATCTCGTTATCTAAGAATGTCAGTAAATAATTAGTAGGGAACAGCTAGATGCTTACTGGATATAATACCGACATATCTTACAGTGGTGTGACATATCACGTACAGACTGAGGACAAAGGAGCTAATAATCCTGTCATAGAGTCTTTGGTATACGTACGCGGAGCTATCTTAGCTGCTAAGAGAACTTACTATCAGAAAGAGCTTGAGAATGGCATTACTGAAGAGCAGCTTCAGGCGATGCTGGAGAAACAGCATCGCACGATACTAGCGATAATCAAAGCAGGGCGAATACAGGAGTTAGTTGAGCGGCTTAATAAGCAGAGGCAAGCACAGCAACAACAAGCCACGGAGACTTCTGCACCTTCTGCTCAAATGCCTGTACCGCCTGAAGTGCCTGCTGTTACTTCTACTACTATCCCTTCAGCGCAGCCAAGTGTTCCTGCAGCTCAATTAGGTACTCTTCCTGCTGAACCTATTGACTCGGCTAAGACTGCTGCTTCTGAAGCCGTCCCAGCGCTGTTTGCTGAGTTTGATCTGGATAAGATTATTTTTGAGTATCTACAGGCAGAGCGCATGGAGGAAAAGCTGGAAATCAAGCTTCGAGGTAGTACGGAGTTCTATGCTGGGGATTCAGTGGTTCTTCAAGCCGAAGTCAAACGTAACGACCAGCCACTTGCCGGGGTTCCGGTGATAATTAAGGTCATAGGCACTACCTTTAAGCCACAGGTGTATACCAGTCGTACGGGAAACGATGGAGTGTCAGTTATTCCTGTCATCCTTCCTAGGTTTAACGCTGGTAGTGCCGCTATAGTAGTTCAAACTTCTTCAGAGTTTGGTGAAGCTGAAGTAAAGCACCTGATTCGTCGACGCTGAAGATGAAAATATACCTAAACGGTGAGCAAAGGGAGGTCAAAGAGAATATATCTATATTCGAGCTGCTTGAAAGCCTTAATTTGCGCCTAGAGCTGGTTGCGGTTGAGCTTAATCGCAACATAGTTAAACGCGGAGAGTGGGCTACGACTGTGCTTAAAGATGGTGATACACTGGAAGTGGTTCATTTTGTCGGCGGTGGTTAGTAGCCGTCAAAAGGGGTTTAGATGACAGATAAGCTAGTGATAGCTGGGCATGAATTTAATTCCAGGCTGATGCTTGGCACAGGAAAGTATACTAGTAACGAAGTGATGGCTGAGGCGCATCGACGTTCTGGTACTGAGATGGTAACCGTAGCAGTTCGGCGGATCGATCTCAGTCAAGCTGGACGCGGAACACTTCTCGACTATATTGACAGCAAGCGTGTAAAGATATTGCCCAATACGGCAGGCTGTTATACTGCCCAGGAGGCTATAAGAACAGCGCGCCTAGCACGTGAAATATTGGGTACCGCTTGGATAAAGCTCGAAGTCATAGGTGACGAAAAGACTCTCTATCCTGACAATACCGGCCTCGTCGAAGCTACCCACGTGCTGGTAAAGGAAGGTTTTATAGTTCTTCCCTACTTTAATGACGACATAGTTACTGCTAAGCGATTAGTAGATGCCGGCGCTGCTGCAGTAATGCCGCTTGCCGCTCCTATAGGTTCGGGGCTCGGTATACAAAACTTCACTACTATGCGTATCTTGCGGGAGATGATTACAGAGGTGCCCATCATAGTGGATGCGGGAGTTGGTACTGCCTCGGATGTGACTATCGCTATGGAGCTGGGTATGGACGGAGTATTGCTTAATACAGCCGTTGCCGAAGCTAAAGATCCACCTCTTATGGCTGAAGCAATGAAGCTTGCCGTCGAGGCTGGTCGCAAAGCTTATCTTGCAGGACGCATGCCGCGTAGGCTTTATGCCTCGGCCAGTAGTCCACTTCAAGGTGTAATCAGCTAGTTTTGTATCGCTGTTTGAATCTGATAGGCGTGCCGTAAAAGTCGAAGTGCTCTCGCAGTTTGTTCTCTATGTGCCGCTCATAAGAAAAGTGTAGCTTGTCTTCCGGGCTACGAGCGTTCGTAAAGAGAACAAAGGTAGGCGGAGCAACGCAAGCTTGTGTGATGTAGAGCACCTTGACGGGTCGTTTGGCAGGAGTGCTGGCACGCGGCTGGGCCAAAGTTCGGGCGAAGAATTCGTTAAGCTCGGCTGTTCCTATCCTTAAATGCCTGCTTCGGTAAGCGCGCTCGGCAAGTTCTAGTAACTTGACTACTCTTAGCCCCGTAGTAGCTGAAATAAAAACTACTGGGGCGTAGTCGAGGAACTTCATCTTCTCGCGTAAGGATTTTTCAAAGACTATAGCGGTCAAACTGTCTTTTTTCACAAGATCCCATTTGTTGACAGCAAGAATGATGCTACAGCCGGCCTCCGTAGCGTATCCAGCTATATGAGCGTCGAGCGCTGTCGGACCTTCTACAGCGTCTATTAGCAGTATGGCTACGTCAGCCATCTGCATGTGTTTTCTGGCCATCACTACAGAAAGCTTTTCTGCACCTTCTGTTGTCTTGCCTTTACGTCTGATCCCGGCTGTGTCGATCAGCCTATAGTGTCTGCCTTGATGCTCTAGCAAAGAGTCTACAGCATCACGCGTAGTGCCGGGCAAGGGAGAGACTATGACACGTTCCTCGCCAAGTAGCCTGTTTACTAGAGACGACTTGCCCACATTAGGCCTGCCTATGATGGCTATTTTGATCTCTTCTTTGTGCTCTTGCTCAGTTTCTGGTGAGGGAAGAAGCTTGATTATTTCATCCAGTAGCTCGCCAATCCCGTTGCCTTGTTCGGCTGAAACAGGTAGCACTGTTTCGTAGCCGAGCCTATAGAAATCCACGGAGAGTTGCTCTGAAGAGTTGCTGTCAGATTTGTTTGCGACGACGAAAACTGGCTTGCCAACCGTACGTAGCATACTAGCCATCTGTTCGTCGAGAGGAGTTATACCGGCTTTTGCGTCAACTATGAAGAGGATTAAACCTGCCTGTTCTATCGCTATTCGTGCTTGTTTCAGAATGTTTGTTGGAATAAGCGCTTCTTCATCTGGTATTATTCCACCTGTGTCTACCAGCTCGAATTCATGGCCTGCCCATTTGACGACTCCATGGATGCGATCTCTAGTTAGACCAGGAATATCTGCGACTAAGGCCCGGCGACTTTCCGTTAATCGATTGAAAAGTGTTGATTTGCCGACATTTGGCCTGCCTATTATCACCACTAGCGGTAGTCGCTTCATACAAAGTTACCTCTGTTAGTTAGGGTTTTGAGAAAAGTACGATTATAATAAGGCTTACTGCTAACCTGTAAGGAGCTTTCGATGTCTAATCTTCTTTACATAGAGGCTTCCCCACGCAAGGAGCGCTCATATTCAATAGCAGTAGCAAAAGAGTTTCTTCAAGCATATCGTGCTGCTCATCCCAACGAGGTGATAGAGACCATAGATCTTTGGAACTATGCTTTGCCAGAATTTAACGGCTACGTCATAAATGCAAAGTACCGTATTCTTGCTGGACAAGAGCACACTGAAGAGGAAGCCGCTGCTTGGCAAGCTGTAGTGGACGTTTGCAATCAGTTCAGCTCGGCCGACAAGTATTTGCTAAGCTTGCCGATGTGGAACTTTTCCATACCTTACAAGCTGAAGCATTATCTGGATGTGTTAGTTCAGCCAGGACTTACGTTCAGTTACTCGCCACAGACTGGATATAAGGGGTTGCTAGAAGGCAAGAAGGCTGCCGTTATTTACGCTCGTGGTGGTGAGTATGACGCGGATGTAACCAAAGCCCTAGATATGCAAACAAGTTATATAGAGCTAATACTTGGTTTTATCGGCATAAAAGAGATACATTCGATAAAGGTAGATCCTACAACTGCTCCAGGAGAGCGTTTTTCTCAGAGGTTCGAGGCGGCTAAGAGACAAGCTTGTGAACTAGCAGTGAACTTCTGATAGGCAGACTGCTATTTCTGCTGCAAGTCGAGCGTTATTTTTAAGAAGTAGTAAGTTAGCTTCTAGCGTCTTGCCGCTGGAGAGCTCTTTGAGTCTGCTGAGCAGGAATGGTGTCAGGGCTTTGCCTCGAATGCCTTGTTGGTTAGCATCGTCGAGAGCTTGGGAAAGTAGCTTATTGACTTCTTTTTGAGGTATTTCGTGGTCCTGTGGTATCGGCAAAGCAACCAATATTGCTGTATTCAGGCCAAGCTCCCAATGTGTCTTGGCTATGTTTGCTACTTCTCTAGGGGTTTCAGCCACTATATCGAGTTTGATACCGCTGTCTCTTGAATAGAAAGCGGGGAAACGATCGCTACAGTAACCGACGATGGGAATGCCTAGGGTTTCTAGCAGCTCCACCGTGCGAGGAAGATCAAGTATCGATTTGGCACCAGCACAGACGACTACCATTGGATAGCGTGTAAGGGCTGTAAGATCGGCTGATATATCGAAAGTTACCTCTGCATCTTTGTGAACCCCTCCTATCCCACCAGTGGAGAAGACCTTAATTCCTACGGATGTAGCAAGATGCATAGTAGCTGATACTGTAGTAGCTCCGTAGCAGCGCTCTGCGACTACTGCTGCTAGGTTGCTTAAATTAGTCTTTTTTACACCAGGAGTCTGGGCTAAGTTTTTTATTTGTTCTTTACTGCATCCTATCGTAGGTATACCTTCAAGTACGGCTATCGTGGCTGGTACACCGCCGGCTGCTGCTATGACTTCCTCGCAACCAAAGGCTGCTTCTAGGTTTTTGGGAAAGGGTAGGCCCGTAGCTATCACGGCCGACTCAAGTGCTACGGCACGGGATTTAGATTCTGCTACTTGCTCAGAGATGATTACTGATGTCGACATAAGTATCCTCGTGTGAAAGTCTTTTGGAAAAGCTGAGAGCGGATTATATTATCTCTCGATTATTTTTCTAAGGAGGGTTAGGATGGGCTCGACTAAAGACGTACTTGCGGTAATCCTCGGCGGCGGACAGGGTACTAGGCTGTTTCCTCTAACCAGCGAACGCTCGAAGCCGGCTGTTCCGCTAGGTGGGAAGTATAGGTTGATAGATATTCCGGTCAGTAACTGCCTTAATTCTGATATCATCAAGATATTCGTTTTGACACAGTTCAACTCTGCTTCCCTAAATAGACATATTGCAAGAACTTATCGTTTTAGCAGCTTTTCGGATGGTTTTGTGGAAATACTTGCAGCAGAGCAGACCCCTGACAATGCAAACTGGTTTCAGGGAACGGCTGATGCTGTGAGGCAGAACCTTAGGCATTTTGCTGACTGGCATGTGAAATACATTCTCATTCTTTCAGGCGACCATCTTTATAGGATGGACTACAGGGATTTTCTCAAGCGCCATTTGGAGACTAAAGCAGATGTAACTATTTCGGTCACCCCTGTGGCCGAAGCAAATGCTTCTGATTTTGGACTGCTTAAGACTGACTCAGAGGGCAAGATAATAGAATTTGCAGAAAAACCAAAGGGTGAGCTGCTGAAGTCCATGTGGGTAGACACCACAGCCTTTGGTCTAACTAAGGAGGAAGCGGAAAGGAAACCTTATCTAGCTTCTATGGGTATATATATCTTCAACAAAGAAGTATTGGATACCGTGCTTACCAGAGACGTGTCGCAGGTCGATTTTGGGCGTGAGATCATTCCGGCTGCTATCAAGGAATATAACGTGCAGGCGTTCCTCTTTACTGGTTACTGGGAGGATATAGGTACTATAAGCGCCTTCTACAAGGCGAATATGGACATGACGAGCTTAATACCTAAGTTTAATTTTTTCGACGCCAAGGCTCCCATCTATACCCGACCGAGATATCTACCCGGTAGTAAGATTCAGGGCTGTGAAGTACGTGATTCGATAATATCAGAAGGGTGCATAATAAACGAGTCGGTAATCGAAAATAGCATAATAGGAATAAGGTGCCGTATAGGTGGTGGGACGCGCATAGAACGGTCGCTGATTATGGGTGCAGATTTCTACCAGACTTGGGAGGAACTTGCTCGGGACAAGGAGAGTGGCATTCCTTGGATAGGTATAGGTGAGCGAACCATCATACGCAAGGCTATAGTAGATAAAAACGTGCGGATAGGCTCGAACGTTAGGATAGTCAATGAAAAAGGACTGCAAAAATATGACGGCAAAAACTACTATATTCGCGACGGTATAGTAATCATTCCGAAAGGTACGTTGATACCTAACGGAACGGTCATATGAAGATTAGGGGCGACTAGCGCCCCAACTGGATTTAGCCAAGGTAGATCTTCCTTGCTGAGAGAATATCCGGTAATGCTGCAAGCTTCGCTACGATCTCATCAGTTACCGGAGTATCTATTTCGCACAACACTAGTGCAGCACCACCTATCTCTTTGCGTCCGAGATAAAGCCTGCCGATATTGATCCCGTTGTCTCCTAGAAGTGTAGCAAGTCTACCAAGCACTCCGGGTACGTCTCTGTTGCTACAAAGTAGCATATGACCTTTCGGGATAGCTTCCAGATGAAAGTCGTTTATCTTGACTATTCGTATGTCATTTTTTCCAAAGACCGTGCCTGCCACAGTGCTTACACTATTGCTACCCTCTACGCTGACCTCTATCAAGCTAGCGAAATCGACTGCTCGGCGGGAAAGTGATTCGCTTACGTCTATACCACGTTCTTGAGCTATTATGCCAGCATTGACAAAGTTGACTCGATCGCTCATTTGAGAGAACAAGCCAGCTAGAATGGACTGAGTGACCGGCTTGATGTCGTATTCTGTTACGGTGCCTGAATACTCTATCTTGACCCGACGAAGGTTTTTGTCAAGGGTTTGAGCAAGAAAGAGCCCGAGCTTTTCACCAAGCTCAAGGTATGGCCTTAGTTGTTCGAGCAGGTCTGCACCTATGGTTGGGGCGTTTACAGCGCCTCTTATAGTCCCTTTTTTAAAGAAATCGACGAACTGTTCAGCTATGGCTACAGCGACGTTTATCTGAGCTTCTTCAGTAGAAGCACCTAGATGTGGCGTGCAGACGACCTGATCAAGTTTGAGTAGAGGATGGTCTGTTGGGACGGGTTCCTGGGCAAACACGTCGAGTGCTGCAGCTGCTACTTTACCGCTTTGTATGGCATCGTAAAGTGCGGCTTCATCCACCAAGCCACCACGGGCGCAATTAATTATTCTGACGCCCTTTTTCATCTTCTCAAAGGCATCCTTGCCTATCATTCCTTTTGTTTCTGCAGTCAGAGGTGTGTGTATGGTGATGAAATCTGAGCGAGAATAGAGATCATCTAATGAGACGAGCTCTATGTTCATTTTTGCAGCAGCCTCACGGGTAAGAAACGGATCATAAGCTATTACACGCATGCCAAAACCTTGCGCTCTAGAAGCTACGACGCTGCCTATCTTGCCTAGGCCTATTATTCCAAGCGTTTTGTTAAATAACTCAACTCCTTGGAACTTTTTCTTTTCCCATTTGCCTGCTTTTACAGAAGCCGTAGCTTGAGGTACGTTTCTAGCTATGGAAAGTAGTAGCGCCATCGTATGCTCGGCCGTAGTGACCGTGTTTCCACCAGGAGTATTCATCACTACGATACCGCGCTGCGTTGCGGCTTTTACGTCTATGTTGTCTACGCCCGATCCGGCACGTCCTATCAGCTTGAGCTTCTCGGCTGCTGCTATGACAGAAGAAGTGATCTTTGTTTCGCTCCTTACAATGACAGCGTCATAATTTGCTATGATCGCTAAAAGCTGCTCTTGATTAAGTTCTGGCTTGCGGTCAACTTCTATCTCTCCGGCATCTTCCAGTATCCGCAGCCCTTGTTCAGATATGTTTCCACAAACTAATATCTTCATAACGACACCTTAATAGGATTAATGAAGCTTAAAAAAGTAGATTCTAGCAAGACTTGTTATCTTTGATCAAACTATATGCTCTGTTAGACCAGTAGCTTGGGAAGTCTAGTGAAAATAACCTTTTCGAATTAGTAGATAGAGCTCGGCTGGGTGGTGAGCTAGGCCTCTTTTTACGGCGTGCTTGGTCGCTGCAGATATTCCTGTCTGAGGAAAGCAGCAGGGGAAGTTAGAATTTTTTGCAGCAAGCTTAAAGCATAGCGGGCTTAAAAACTTTGCTGGAGGGATTAGCAAGAGGTAGTAGTTAGAGCTCTGATAAACAGAGCTCTTTCTCTTGAGCCTAAGGCCGATGTTTAAGTAGAGCTAGTTTTTGCTGATTTTGGTAATAGCGTTGAGCTAGCTTTTTCAGCTATCGCTTCTGTAGCTTTGGTGACTCTGGTAGTGCTTTCGGAGACTTGCTCTACTAGGCGATCAACCTGGTTTTCCACTTTGCGCGCTACTTTTGACGCTACAGGGTTGAGTTTGTTGGTTAGTACGCTCTTAACTGGCAGCGGTGCATAAGTACCAAACAGGATATCGAGTAATGGACTTGTTACTCCATACCGCAAGTTGCTGCGAGAATGGTGGTGCAGTAGGTGATACTTCTTGAGATATCTCAGGATCCCTAACTTGGGCGACATATGGTGCGCTTGATAGTGCAAAAACTCGTATAGAAAATAGCCAATTACTAGGCCTATGTAGAGGCATCCGGCTGACGCCCATGAGCCTAGGAGTGAGTAAGCAACTAGCAGATATAAAGCCGAGACCGGCGTACTTGTACTGAGCTTTGCAAACAGTCGATCTAGCTGTCGCGGGTACTCGTGGTGCTGTAAGTGTTGGTAATAGACGAACTTCTTTCCTAGTTCAGACTTGGCATCGTAGTGGAAGATAAACCGGTGTAGACAGTATTCTACGAAGCTCCAGCTGAGAAAGCCACAAATTATTAGCACCACTGCATCAAGTAGCGAAATGCTTTGGGAAAACCATGCTGCCCAACTGATAAAGACTACGATAGAACCGAAGAAATATACGGGGATAAATTGTTTCCAATCTCGCGTGATATCTTTTTTCATAGCTTCTCCTAAGCTTTAATACCGTTTAGAAGAATGTCGGCCAGAATACGAGCGCGTTCAGGAGAGAGAAACTCTTTGCCTTGTCCCATTTGTAGAAACGACAAGATGTTTACTGCTATGATTCCTTGGAGCGCTATTGCGGCCTCGCCGGCATCTTTACAGCATAGCTCGCCACGTTCTATCCCACGCTCTATTATCGAACGGAAGAATTCATAGTCTCTGGTCAGGTATTTGCTGAAGTCTTCGGGTCGATCTTCAGGCAATGCGAAAGTCAGTGCCACTACGAACCTCACAAGGTCAGTTTCTGCCAGGCAACAAGCAAAGTCTGCTGCTATGACTTGGTAGATTTGCTCTGCAGCTGGTGCTGCTGAATCTACGGCTTGGCGCCTGTGCTCGTAGTACCTGTCATACGCATCTTGTACGAGTGCTGCAAAGAGGCCAGCTTTGCTCCCAAAATGATAGTATACCGTGGGCTTGGTTACTTCCAGCTCGTCTACTATTTCGTTGATGGAAACCCCAGAGTATCCCTTGCGGTAAAACTGCTCTCTGGCTACCTGTAGTATATGCTCTCGTGTCTTTAGACGGCTCGCTTCTTTAGACATTCTCGCTAAACCTTAAGATACTTACCAGTAAGTATACAAGATTTTTCTGGTAAGGCAACCCGAAAATGTGGATGCTCTACAGAGCTGAGAAGAAGTGAGGCAAAGGATGTACAAGAGTAAGGAGTTGTCGATATTTTATGAAAAATTGGGACAGCTTTGTTCTGCTGGCATACCGATAGTTGAGGGTATACTTCTAGCTAGTGAGCAACTGTCCAGTTCTGAATTACGGCGGGATGCCAAGAAGATGGTTGATTATTTGAGACAAGGGTTAACGGTAACTCAAGCAGCTAAAGGTGTTTGGATGTTTTCGGAAGCCGAACTAGCTTTAATTGCAGTTGGTGAGATGCGGGGGCGTTTAGATGAGAGTTTTCTTCAAATGGCCCGGTTGAGAGAGCGAGGATATATAAACCGTAAAAAGTTTGCTGGAGCGTTGCTTTATCCGGTTTTGCTTTTGGTTGCTGCTATTTTCATTCCCCCTCTAGTGATGCTTTTTACTTCAGGTTTGGCCGCTTATGTAGCGGAGGTAAGCAGAGTAGTAACAGGGATTATGATACTGGTTGCTGCTGCCTATTTTGTTTATTTGCTTACAAGAGCAGCGCTAGGAGATGACTTTGATAGATTAATATTGCTGATACCAGTGCTTGGAAAGCATCTACGGGCACTTGCTTTGGCGCGTTTTTGCAGAAGTTTATCGGTACTATTTTCTGCCGGTGTAGACCTGCCTTCCTGCATTAAGGTTGCTAGAGTAGCTCTGGCGAACCGGTATTTACAAAATTCTACAGCCGTAATTCAAGAGGGGTTAGACAAAGGTCTGGTACTAAGCGAAGCCTTTGCAGCGAGTGGCATTTTCCCTCGAGAGTTGTTAGAAATGGTGGCAACTGGTGAGCGTACAGGTGAGCTGGATCGAATGTTGGATAAGGCGGCGAGCTACTACGAATTTGAAGTTGAACAAGCCGTCAAAGCTGCTCTCGTAGTAATTCCTCTTGTTTTGTACCTTGCTGTGGCTATCTACATAGCCTATCTCGTCATCAGCTTCTATGCTGGGTATTTTGAGAAGCTGGGAACTTCAATCAAGTGAACTTGCTTTGCTTGCTCTGAAGTGGTATCTATCCAACTTTATTTTTGTCGTAAGGAGCTTATCAAGTGAAGATTCGAGTGGGCGTAGTTTTCGGTGGCCGTTCGGGCGAACATGAAGTATCGCTTAGATCTGCACAGTCAATTATAGATGCTATAAATAAAGACAAGTATGAGGTAGTGCCAATAGCTATTACGCGAGAGGGCAAGTGGCTGACATCGGAAGAAAGTTTGGTGCCAGAAATTGTAGTAAGGCATGGATATCCGGTAGCTTTGTTGAGCGACGCCACACATCCAGTGCTTGTGCGCATAGATGCTCAGATGAGTTTTTACAAGCAGCTTGATGTTGCCTTTCCGGTACTACATGGCACGTATGGCGAAGATGGTACTATTCAAGGCCTGTTCGAGATAGCCGACATTCCCTATGTAGGTTGTGGGGTACTTGCTTCTGCTGTCGGTATGGACAAGATTTTGATGAAGAAGGTCTTCGCAGCTTATGGCCTTCCCGTAGTAGAAAACGCGCATTTCTTGCGTTCTGAGTGGGAAAGAGACAAAGGCTCTGTCCTTAGGATGATTGAGGAGAGGTTGAGATATCCAGTTTTTGTAAAGCCGGCTAATTTAGGCTCTTCTGTGGGAATATCTAAGGTCAAATCTGCCGGACAGTTAGTGCCTGCCATAGAGCTAGCCTGCAAGTATGACCGCAGGATAATAGTTGAGCAAGGAGTAGATGCCCGCGAGTTTGAGTTGAGCGTTCTGGGTAACGATGACCCTAAGGTAAGCCTTCCAGGGGAAATTATTCCTGGGGCTGAATTCTACGATTATAACGATAAGTATGTGGACGATAAAACTCGTTTTGAGTTACCAGCCAAACTTCCTGATGAGGTTATCTTAAGTATGCAGCAGCTTGCGCTCCAGGCATTTCGTGCCATAGATGCTTCTGGAATGGCTCGGGTAGATCTTTTCATGGAAAGGCAGACCGGTAAGATCTACCTAAACGAGATAAATACTATACCGGGTTTTACTTCGATCAGCATGTATCCTAAGTTGTGGCAGATAAGTGGTGTCTCTTATCCAGAGCTGGTAGAGCAACTGATAGAGCTGGCGCTTGAGCGTAAGAGAGATAGGAGTAGAAATCTCATCATACCGTTTCAGTAGCCTTGTCGAGCACGTACTTTTAGAGGACCGTTGTGTTCTATAACTTCGAGCGTCAAAGTGTGCCACTTTACGTCTCTCTTATCTGGATAGAAGCCAAGTGTATATTGTGAGCGGAGTTCTTGGGCTATTTCGGCAAGCGAGTTTGCAAGTAGATGTCCTCCGGCGGAGCGAACATAGCGCCCACCGGTCTTTTCGGCAAATTCTTTGAGTATAGCTTGCGAGCGGAGCTGTTCAAGTCTTGGCGAGTTTGAGTTTTCAGCTATATCTATGGCGTAGATGACTACACCTTTCTGTAGGGCTAGTTTGAGCACAGACTCGCTGCTGCGGATGCTACGCGTGTCTTCACCGTCAGAGATAAGTACTACAGCTCTGCGTAGCTCTTTGCGCGTTGACAACTTTTCTATAGCTTCATAGAGGCAATCGTAGAGCCGTGTAACTCCGTATGCTCGCATTTGCCAGTCGGGTATCAGCTTATGGCCGGGTACAAAGTCCGTTAGAAGAGTTATTTGAGTGTTGAAGGCGTATACTGCGATCACGTCGTCTGCTCTCAGATTTTCAGCAAAGTTTATTGCAGCAAGATAAGCTCGTCGTAGTCGAGTGTTCATGCTTGCGCTTGTATCTATCAGTATAGCAGCTGCAAATGGTGCTTCTTCGTTTGCAAAGTGTGCTATTTCCTTCCTCTCGCCGTCTGCGCGAAGTATGAAATCTTGCCGCCTCAGATTAGGCACGAACCGACCTGACAGGTCGGTAACGGTGGCATTGATAAGTACTAAGTCAGTCGATATGTGTATTGTTTCTTCTGGGGGATCTTGAAGGAAGAGGAGAAAGAGTAAAGCTAACATTTAAACTATCTGTTTTCACTGCTTTTTATTGCCTTGATAATCTGGATCATTTCATTAGTTTTGTCTATTAAGCTAGCAGAAATCGAGTGTCTATTGAGCAGCTTAGTTTCATCGAGTATTTGCTTTGCCAGCTGCTGCATCCTGAGTCTGAGGTCGATATTTGGCGTAAGAACTGTCTCTTCACCGTCATCGCCGCCTTGTTCTGAGCGAATCTTCTTGACCAGTTTTTCTACCTTTTCTATTTTTTTTATCAACTGAGGTCTGTCAACTTCAGCAGTTAGAGAGTTACAGAGCTTAACTATTTCTTCAGCGCTTTCGACGATTTTTCTGTACCGTTCTTGTTCGCGTTCGATTCTAGAGACATAAAGACTTTCTTCTATGCTCCTGATAGGCTGGTCATAGACAGGCTTTTTGTCTTGTCCAAGAAAAAGCAACAGGAGTAATAGCGTGCCCATAACTAAATTATTGTATAAGATGTCTCAGAGGGCAAAATATTTTTCTTGGAGGACACTGTGGGCCTGATAAAAATTTTAGTAGCTGGTGCTGCAAGTAACTGTGGAAAGACAGCTATGTGCGAGATACTGCTTAGGCATTTGACAAGCTTTGCAGCACTCAAGGTCACGCGTGTTACAGAGGAAACCAACGGTTGCCCTCGTGGCGGGCGTAGTTGTGGTGTGTGTAGCTCGCTTGGAAGCGACTATGAACTAATAGTTGAGCCACAGACATTGTTTGTAGAAGGTACTGATACAGACCGATTTCATAAAGCAGGTGCTTGCTCGGTTGCTTGGGTAGTAGCGAGGTCTAGTGGAATGGCTCGTGCTTGGCAAGATGCAGAAGCTCTTTTTTCAGGTTTAAGCGGCGTCGTCATAGAAAGTAACTCGATATTACCTCCGAGTGAGTGTACTTTGTCTATGATTGTAGTAGATCCTTCTTCTCGGCTTAGGTGGAAACCTTCTGTCTACGCTCTCGTGCCGAAAGTAGATGTTGTAATCGTCAACATAAGAAACAGTTGCTCGCCAAGAAGGCTTACGAGCGTGCTTAGTGAGCTGTCGAGTTTGAGAGGCGTTGACGACTTATTAGTGGTTAATGATCTTTATATTACTCTTTCACATCCAAAGGTATTTGGATTGCTTAGCTTGGTGACTACATCTGCCTTTCCCTTTGACTAGTTAGTTTACAGGAAGGTAAAATAAGCCTGTGTGTGCCTTCACTACCGGTAAGTATCCAGTGGTAACTAACAAACCTGCAAGCCCGAGGGGAAGAATAGCCATTTTTATCGACGGTAATAATTTATTTCATGCAGCTCGGGCGGCAGGAGTCGAGATAGATTACGCCAAACTGCTCGAAGTGTTGCGTGGTGATGACCCGCTACTGCGAGCATTTTTTTATACTGGTGTCGATCAGAATGCTGAAAGGCAGCAAGGCTTCTTGCTCTGGATGCGGCGCAATGGCTATCGTGTCGTAGAAAAGGAACTGAAGACTTTTCCCGATGGTACGAAAAAGGCGAATCTTGACGTTGAGATTGCGGTCGATATGCTCTCGCTCGCCGACAAATATGATACGGCGATATTAGTGAGCGGGGACGAGGATTTTGCGTATGCTGTAAATGCTGTGGCGTATAAAGGCGTGCGAGTGGAGGTAGCTGGCTTCAGGTCAAACACTTCTCCTAGGCTTATCGACGTAGCAGATAGATTTATCGAGCTAGATTCCATAGTGCACGAGATTAGCAAGTCTGAAAGGTCTTATCTGTTCAATGCCAGTACGGGACAATACCAAGCCTTCAGGCGAGACTGGCCAAACGAACGGTCAACGCAACCGCTTAATGAGGAAATGCTTAAGGATCTAAAAGATTAGTCTTTGCCTGTCATACTGCCTTACTATACTTGACCACCCTTCAGCTAATTTCTAACATATGGCTATGCCAAAGTTACCTATATACAATGAATCTCGTCCATCTTACGGGTGGGTTAGTGAGCTAGCTTCTAGACAAGCTGCATTGAAAACGCTTGAACCCTTGCCTCTGAATGAGATAGCTCGATATTACCTCAATCAACAAGTGCTGAGCTTACTTAAATTAAGTGGCTGGGAAGATATTGAGGCCATAGATTATCTTATTGGTGCTGACCCAGCTTTAGACGATTTACCTCAACACCTTCGGCCTGTTAATGCACTGACAAATGCTTGTAGTTACGTTTACAAAAAAGCCGACTCGCCTGATTTTAGATTGACTCAAGAGCTTTTGCTTGAAATTCACACCTTGCTTGCTGAAGGAAGTTCATCTGATGGTGGAGTTTATAGAACTGGAGTAGGGCGTTCTGTAGCAACAGGCCATGAACCTGTAGAGAGTGCATTGCTTGTGAAGCTCGTAGAAAATGCGCTGAGTTGGTTTGCCACGCCTGCCTTCGGCGAATTACACCCTGTCGAGCAAGCTTGGTTGGTACACTTGCGATTGGTTGACTTGCAGCCTTTTGAAAGTCTAAATGATTGGCTAGCTTTGCTGGTAGCAGGAGCGTACACGATTCGTGCGGGCCTTCCTCCTGTCATAGTTAAAGACGCTGTGGGCTACGGGCAGGCCTTGTCGGCGTCTTTTCAGATGTTTACGCAGCCTGGTGTAGAGTTATTTGCTCGCTCTTTGATCCGGTCTCTTGATGAAGTGATAGCTATATTTGTAGGAGGAAACAGATGAGGATAGCCGTGGTAATCATTTTTATCTTACTTATGCTTCCGCTGTTTAAAGTAGAGTCGTCGGACATACGTGCTGAAGTGCAGCAGTTTATAGACGAATACACCAAGCGCTGGAACGAGCTTCGTACCATAGCTGTGGAAGCTGAGTGGCAAGCAAATATCAAAATAGTGGAGGGCGATGATACAAACGCTCGTGCTACTCGCGAGGCTCAGGAAAAACTGGCTGAGTTTACCGGTAGCAAGGAGAATATCGAACGTGCTCAGAAATTTCTCAAGCACCGTGATAAACTTACTGAGTTGCAGGTAAGGCAGCTAGAAGTCATACTGTTTAACGCTGCAAATAATCCTGCGACTGTAAAAGAGCTGGTGAAGCGCCGCATAGCTGCCGAGGTTGCTCAGAACGAAAAGCTCTATGGTTACGATTTCAAGTTAAAA
This sequence comes from Blastocatellia bacterium, assembly GCA_025057015.1. GTDB lineage: Bacteria > Acidobacteriota > Blastocatellia > Chloracidobacteriales > JADJPF01 > JANWYG01. The sequence goes on along the minus strand of JANWYG010000009.1, from coordinate 75,149 downwards.
GGTCAATCTATTTCTACGAATCAGATAGATGATTTGCTCAAGCGTTCAGTGGACCTAAGGGAGCGTCGCGAAGTTTGGTTGGCTTCTAAGGAAGTAGGTACTCGTCTTAAAGATGGCCTGGCAGAGCTAAGGGACCTTAGAAATGCCACTGTAAGAGCGCTCGGCTACAGGTCTTACTTCAGTTATATGGTAAGCGAGTACGGCATGACTGCCGAACAAATGCTCAAGCTGGTCGATGACATAAACAGGCAATTACGTCCTCTCTATCGCGAGTTACATACTTATGCTCGCTACGAACTGGCAAAGAAGTATAAGGCTCCCGTTCCGGAATATCTACCTGCAGACTGGCTTCCGAACAGATGGGGCCAAGACTGGAGCCCTATGCTTGAGGTCGAAGGGCTCAATCTAGATGCTGCACTCAAGGACAAAAGTGCTGAGTGGATAGTAGAGCAAGCTGAGGATTTCTATAAAAGTCTCGGTTTTCAGCCTTTACCAAAAGTTTTTTGGGAAAAATCGTCTCTGTATCCGCTTCCACCTGATGCTAAGTACAAGAAGAACACCCATGCTAGTGCATGGCACATGGATAATGATACAGACGTGCGCTCTCTTATGAGTGTCGAGCCAAATGCCGAGTGGTATGAGACTACCCATCACGAACTGGGGCACATATACTATTATCTGACTTATTCCAATCCTGACGTGCCACTGCTGTTGCGACAGGGTGCAAATCGCGCATATCACGAGGCGATAGGCAGCTTGATGGGACTTGCGGCAATGCAGCGACCTTTTCTAGAGCAAAGGGGACTTGTTAGCAAGGATGCACGCGTGGATCAAATGCAAGCATTACTCAAAGAAGCTCTAAACTATGTCGTCTTTATACCGTTTTCTGCTGGCGTGATGAGTCACTTTGAGTATGAGCTATATGAGAAGAACCTTCCTAAGAGCAAGTATAATGCTAGGTGGTGGGAGCTAGTGAAGAAATATCAGGGTATAGTACCTCCAATGCGTCGCTCGGAGGCTTACTGTGATGCTTGTACAAAAACTCATATTAACGACGATCCGGCGGCGTATTATGACTATGCTTTATCGTATGTCTTGTTGTTTCAGCTACATGACCATATAGCGAAGATGTTAAAGCAAGACCCACATGCTACTAACTATTATGGTCAGAAAGCAGCAGGTGATTTCCTCAAGCAGATAATGCGTCCTGGCAGCTCTCGCAACTGGCGGTTAGTACTGCGTGAGAATACAGGGGAAGATTTGAGTGCAGCGGCGATGGTTCGGTATTTTGAACCGTTGCTTGAATATCTCAAGCAGGTAAACAAAGGTCGCAAGCATACCTTACCACAGCTATAGTATGTCGAAAGAATTTGTGCACTTACACCTTCATACTGACTTTAGCCTTCTAGACGGTGCGATACAGCATGCGCCGTTGGCAAAACGGCTAAACGAGCTCCAAATGAAAGCCGCGGCAATTACCGACCATGGCAATCTCTTTGGAGCTATTTCTTTCTACGATACTATGCGCTCTGCTGGCATAAAGCCTATTATAGGCATGGAGGCTTATCTTGCTTCAGGGTCACGATTTGACAAAGCGGTCCGGCCTGAGCAAGAGAAATACCATCATCTGGTACTGCTTACAAAAGACCTACAGGGCTACCATAACCTCGTTAAGCTTTCCTCTATGGGGTATATAGAGGGCTATCATTACAGACCGAGGATAGATCGAGCGTTACTGGCTGAACATTCTCAAGGCTTGATAGGATTGTCGGCTTGTTTGAGAGGGCTGCCACAGTCATTGTTGCTTGCTGGGAAGTTTGATGAAGCTGCTCGTGCTGCTCTTGAGTTTCAAGATATCTTCGGCCAAGGCAACTACTATCTAGAGATACAAGACCATGGGCTCACCGAGCAGCAAAGGATCAATCCTCTATTGGTTGAATTATCGAAGAAGACTGGTATTCCTATAGTAGCGACTAATGATTGCCATTTTCTTACTGAAGAGGACTATGAAGCTCACGATGCCTTGATATGTCTTCAAACTGGCAAATCGCTACGTGACCCGAATAGGATGCGTTATAGCCGCTGCCACTACGTACGTAGCGCTGAGCAAATGTGGAGTGTTTTTGGTGACGAATTACCCCAAGCTCTGCTTTGTACTCTCGAGATAGCTGAAAAGTGTGACTTACAGCTGCCAAAAGGCAAGAATTATCTGCCGCTCTACCCCGTGCCAGAGGGATATACTGTCGACACTTACTTTGAGAAAGTCGTAAGAGAGGGCTTTCAAGAGCGCTGCGAGTTACTTAAGCAAGCTGCGGCAAAGGGCAAGCTGCGCTACTCTTTAGAGCAGTATATTACACGTCTTGAACATGAGATAGAGACGATAAAGAGAATGGGCTTTGCGGGATACTTCCTGATAGTTTGGGACTTTATTAGGTTTGCAAAGCAGCAAGGCATTCCCGTAGGGCCGGGTCGTGGGTCAGCTGCTGGTAGCCTCGTAGCCTACTCGCTTTTTATCACCGACGTCGATCCTATGGAATACGAGCTGATGTTCGAGCGTTTTCTTAATCCAGAAAGGGTGTCGATGCCGGATATAGACATCGACTTTTGTGTTCGCGGCAGAGCTGCTGTGATCAACTATGTCAGTGAGTTTTATGGGCGTGAGAACGTCTCGCAGATAATCACCTTCGGAACGATGGCCTCAAGGGCTGTGATCAAGGACATAGGGCGGGTGTTAGAGATGCCCTATGCCGAAGTTGAAAGGATAGCAAAGCTGATCCCCCCGCCTGTACGAGGTCGCAACATACCTATTGATGAGGCTATTAGACAGGTACCAGAGCTACGTGCTGCTATCGAGAATGATGAGCGAGTGGCAAAAGTGATAGATCTCGCTCGTAGGCTAGAGGGTTGCGCGCGGCATGCGTCACTGCATGCTGCTGGTGTGGTTATATCTCCAAAGCCTATCTACGAGTTAGTGCCTGTATATAAGTCTCCTAAGGATGAGCTTGCTACGCAATACGAAATGACGGACCTAGAGAAGACCGGCATGCTCAAGATGGACTTCCTGGGTCTTACTACTTTGACGATCATAGACGATTGTTTGAAGATGATAGAGCGCGATACGGGTGTTAGGATAGACCTTTCGCGGATTGCACTTGATGATCCGATAGCGCTGAGACTGTTTGCCGAGGGAGAGACAGATGCCATATTTCAGTTTGAATCCGACGGTATGAAGGAGCTTTGTCGGAGAATGAAACCTGAGAGTTTAGAGGATCTGGCAGCGCTTAACGCGCTCTATCGGCCCGGCCCAATAGACAGTGGTATGGTGGATGATTACATAGAGCGCAGACACGGGCGAAAGCAAGTGCGTTATGAGATCCCTCAGCTACGGGATGTAATGGGCAATACCTATGGTGTACCTGTCTATCAAGAACAGATAATGGCCATATTTCAAATTCTGGCAGGTTATTCGCTTGGAGAAGCTGATCTCGTACGTCGAGCTATGGGTAAGAAAAAGCGCGAGGAACTTGAGGCACATAAGGCAAAGTTTCTTGAACGTGCGGTCTTAGCTGGCCACGATCGAGAAAAGCTCGAGGCTCTATGGGGAAGGCTGGAAGGTTTTGCTGATTATGCGTTCAATCGCAGTCACTCGGTTGCTTATGGAATACTTGCCTATCAGACTGCTTATTTGAAAGCTCACTACCCGACACATTTCTGGGCAGCCGTGCTGTCGAATGAACTTGGCAACTCTGCCAAGGTAGCCCGTTATATAGAAAAAGCAAAACAGATGGGCGTACAGCTGCTTCCACCGGACGTAAACGCTAGCCTAGATACCTTTACTCCTCGTGGCAATACTATCAGGTTTGGGCTCGCTGCTATCAAAGGTATAGGGCAAGCTTCAGTTTCGGCGATAATTGCTGCTAGGCAAAGAGGGCCTTTTACTTCCATTTATGATTTTACCGAACGAGTTGCTGCAACAGCGGTAAATAGACGCTTGCTTGAAAGCCTGATTAAAGCAGGTGCTTTTGATAGTCTTTCTCAGGAAGATCCGACACTTTGGCGTGCTTGCAACTTCGCTGCTATAGATGATGCTCTAGCTCATGGCACAAGAGCTCAGCGTAACTCTCAGCATGGCCAGGAGTCATTGTTTGAAGTTTTCGTGACTGCTGCAGATAAGCAGTTTGAGTTGCCTAGAGTCTCTCCTTGGAGTGTTGAGCAGCTGCTTATGGCAGAGAAGGAGTCTTTGGGATTTTATATAACAAGTCATCCGCTCGAAGGTTTTCAAGAAGTGCTTGCTCGATTTGCTACGACGGATATTGACAGTCTCGGCGCTCTGCCTCATGGCACACAAGTAAAGGTAGGTGGCGTGATAACAGCACTGAACACGCGCACTACAAAGAAAGGTGATCGCTTTGCCTTAGCTCAACTTGAAGACCAGTTTGCGGCAGTCAAATTAGTCATCTGGCCGGATGTCTTTGCTAGGATAGAAAAAAGACTTTCTAGCGAGCGTCCTGTACTAGTTTCGGGTAAGCTTGAGATAGAAGATGAAGCTGTTTGCGTCATACTTGAGGATGTGCAGCTGTTGGAAGGTATTGCTGAGCGCAACGCCTCGAAAGTGCTGCTTTCGGTCAAAGCCCCTATGGAGGCGGCCGTAGGCGATCGGTTGTTTGAGTTACTGGATGGGCATAGAGGCGATTGTCCTGTAGAGATAGAAGTAGAGCTAACTGATAAAATAGTCAGAATACGTCCAAATAGGTTTGTCAGAATAAGGCCAAGTCTCGAACTGCGGCAAAGTATAGAGGCTTTAGGCGTGGGCTGGAGAAATGGATAACGCTATTCTTGTAGTTGATGATGAGGCGGGTATACGGCAATCGCTGAAGGGCATTCTGGAAGATGAAGGCTTTGAAGTTGAAACCGTAGCAAGTGGCGAGGAGTGCGTTAAGCTGGTTTCCAGTCGCTGTTATGGTTGTGTCCTTCTAGATGTGTGGTTGCCAGGTATGGATGGGATCGAAGTGCTAGAAAGAATAAAGGAAGTTTGCCCTGAAACATCGGTAGTGATGATCTCTGGACACGCTACTATAGAGACTGCCGTCAAAGCGACGAAGATGGGGGCTCTGGACTTTATAGAAAAGCCGCTACAGTTAGAAAAAACCGTGCAGACGGTGAAGCTTGCGTTAACGCAACATGGGCTAGCTGTCGAGAATCGCAAGTCGCTTCTAGAGATCATAGGAGAAAGTGCTCCTATGAGGGCATTGCGTCAGCAGATAGCAATAGCTGCACCGACACAAGGAAGAGTGCTTATCTATGGTGAGTCAGGTACAGGTAAGGAGCTTGTCGCAAATGCCCTGCATCGTCAGTCGCAGCGTGCAAAGAACAATTTTGTGGCGATGAACTGCTCCGCAGTACCAGAAGACTTGATAGAGTCAGAGCTATTTGGGCATGTCAAGGGAGCTTTTACAGGCGCTAGTAGCCCGAAGCAGGGCAAGTTCGAGCTTGCTCATCAAGGGACGCTCTTTCTTGATGAAGTAGGCGACATGAGTCCAAAGATGCAAGCAAAAGTCTTAAGAGTACTTGAAGAGCAAAAGTTTGAGCCTGTCGGAAGCTCTACGGCTATAAGCGTAGACGTGCGCATCATTTCTGCTACAAACAAGCGGCTTGCTGAGGAAATGGAACGCGGCAATTTTCGGGCGGACCTGTTCTATCGGCTCAACGTGATTCCCTTTCAAATCCCGCCTCTCAGAGAGCATCTTGAAGACGTTCCTTTGCTTGTTGAACATTTCAATAGAGTTTTTGCGGCGCGTAACAATAAACCTGTCAAAGAGTTTACCGTCGATGCCATCGAGTTAATGCAGAACTATGACTGGCCTGGTAACGTGCGGGAACTGCGTAATCTGGTCGAGCGAATCGTGATAATGGTGCCAAAAGTCAAGATAACTGCCAATGATTTGCCGATTCGACGTTCTGAAAAGCCTGCTTCAAGCTATGACTTTAGCAGTTACAAAGAGGCAAGCGAAGCTTATGAACGAGAATTTCTTTGTCGCAAACTTGCCGAATGGCAATGGAACATATCTCGCACTGCTGAAGCCATAGGGATTGATCGTAGCCATCTTTACAGGCGAATGAAGGCTTTGGGTATACCGAGAAATGGTCAACCTTAAAGCTTGCTTGTCTGCTGCTGTGCTTGTAGGTACTTGCTGGCTGCTTTTAGGAACTGCTCGCGTAGACTTTCATCGTGAATGACGCTTGAGAATTTGACAAGTTCTGGATCGAGATATGCTTCTGTTGGGGAGAAAGATTTTGCCTTTCTAGCACGTTTTACCGCCTCGGCGTCTACTAAGAATTCTATATGAGTAATTAGGGGCGTTCCTAATAGAGCATTTATCTTGAAGAGAAGTTGACCGGAGATAAGTTGTAGCTGCTTTTTCCAAGTTTCGTCGGATACCTTGACGAGAAAGGTTCTCTTGACGAGCTTAAAAGGTAGCGTCGCATGGCATACTGCTTCCCCTGCTGACATCTTCCAGGCAAATATGCAAGCACTTTCGACGAAATCATCGCTACAATTCGCAGTTTTCAGAAGTTGTGGGAGGATCTTAGTAAGGTCTTGCATTTTAGAAGCCTGGCCTTGCAATGCTTGTAGTGTTTGCCTTTTTATCCATATGGGACTTTGCTTCATCTATAGCTGCTTTCGCCTGTAAGACGAGCTTTGCAGCTTCGGGTTCATCTGGTATTGATTTGTCTAGTACCAAGTAGCGATTCATGTAATCGACTACTTTGCCTGAGGAGTCTAAATATAGCCTCAGTTCGCCTATGCTCTTGGTTTGTTGCCAAGCATAAGCGATTATAGTCTTACCTTCGCGAGAAGCATCGGGCGGTTGTGCCAAGTGATTTGCTGCTAGAATTACATCTATACCTGCATTTTGCTGAGCTAGTTGCTTTGCTACATCTGGTTTGACGTATGCCAACACTACTACTAAGTCAGACTTGGCACGCACTTGCGGCAGCACTTGTTTAAGCTGCTGGATTGGATCTACTACTACGAAGGCCCTGTTAGGATTCGAGCTAATTGGTTCTTCGGTAAGTCCTATAAAGCCAACCTTTAGTCTTCTGTTGAGCCTAGGCAGGGTAACCTCGCTTATCAGATATGGTTTTGGGGTAGCTACCGTCTTGTCGGGTGTTGAGGGAGCAGCATTTGCAGTGATAAGATTTTCTATCACTGGTGTTTCTTGAGATAGTTGTTTAAATGCTGCTCCAAAGGCATAAGTGCAGTATGCCAGGTCATGGTGGGAAAGGTTAACCGCATCTAGTTTAAAGCGGCTGAATCCTTTAAGCACCCACTTGTTCATGACCTCAAAGTCTTCTCGCAGGGGCACACTAAAGTCTTCCTGAAAGATATGCCCTATGTCTACGTGTAGCGTAGCGATATCTTTGAACTTTTCTCGGAATGCTTCTACATATCTAGCACGCCGTGCTAGACCGCCCAAAGGGCGGGCATGTCAGCCACAGGTGTCTAGATTGCCCATCATGTCAGCTCCATAGAGAAATGCTATTGCTGCCCGATCATCTACTCCTAGCTTTTCTTCCAAAGTGGTACCTCGCTGGGCTGCGTCTATGTTTGCAGATTTAGCAGCGAGATCGATCTTAGAAATGTTGCTGCCACAGGCGACTGCTAGAGTAAGCAAGATTATTCTCAGATATCGCATACATCTCCTTTACTTTCTATCGATGACAAACGTAGGTACCATACCACCACCGGAAGTGACGTTGCATAGCGAAGTACTGGATAATCGAGTGAAAGCTCCCTGGACTTCTCCATAGAAAAGTAGAGGATCCAGATCGACTAGCTGTTCAAGGAACGAGATCTCACCCGTTTCTGAGAAGTAGGGGAAGACCTCGCGTGCTGTACCTACGCGTTTTTGTAGCAGGTAGTCTCCATTGAGCGCAGTTTGTATTGCTTCATCCCATTGAGACTGATCTAGCTCCCAGCCGACGAATACGCCTTTGCCGCCATATTCATCGTTTGGTTTAAGGACGAGCATTTCACGGTTTTGTCGAGCAAACTCTACGAGGTCGATTTCTTTACCTTCATAGAGTGTTTTACATTCACGCATCCTGCGAGTCCAGGGTATGTGTTTTGATATGGCAGCTAATTCGTCTTGAGAAAAGAGAGTAGAGTTTTTCTCATCAGTCAGCAGCCCAAAGAGCATCTTCTTATGCACGAACTTGGATCGGAAAGAGTTGACAACACAGACTGCTCGCTCGCGATATGCCTCAAGTAATGGCCGAGCGGTATCTATGTTCTCTAGGAATTCGTTTACTAGTAGCCTTCGGTAGACAATATCTATTTCAAAATCGCCTCGGCGTAGTCTGCCGCCGGAGTATTCTAGTTCATCAGGATGGATTATCTCAGCTTCATAACCTTCGCTACGGAAAAATTCTTGGAACTGTTCGAATTCACACTGCGTGGGTAAGCCTCGTAGGTCAACTATGGCTATCTTGGGCTTGCCGTTTCTACTGTTGCTCCATTCGGAGTAGGCTTTGAGCAAAGTAGCAAGCATGTGTTTTCTGGCATAGAGTGGATAGACTGCAAAACGTTCGGAGAACTCTTTCATCACTGGTAGGTCTAGAAAGATCTTTGCCATAACCTCGCAATAAGAAATACCGGCAGGATTTTCAGCATTCAGCTCTACGAACTGGTAGCTATCTTCTGTAAGAAAAGAATCCAGCCTGGAATTGATGGATATTCCGCTGAATCCTGGATCTATGGCTACTAGCTCGCGTTCAGCGGCGCTTAGGCCTATTTCATCTTGGAGCTTAACATCTTCCTTAATTGCTATGCCTATCTTCTCTATGCAGCGCCAGATGACGCGACAGACGCTCTTTATGTAGTCCCATTGTTCTACTGATACGAAGTGCGGACGAAGGTAGGGGCTCAGTGGTCTACCGCCAAAAATCATCTTTCTTTCCTTGATTTTTTCGGTTAATACGTCGCGTAGCTCCTCCATCCTGGAAGGAGTTTGCTCGAGCAATGAGTTGTAGTAGGCGACTGCTTCACGTATTTTTTCCATATCTACCTTCCTGTTGAAAATGGGGTCGGTGAAGGTTCGACCCCTTAAGTTGCTAAGCTGTAGTGGTAGTAGCTATCTGTTGATTTAGAAAGTCGTCCCACCTATGGGCTTTTCTTGTGGGCACGCCGTTCAGTGCATAATCTATCAGCAGCTCGGAGACTTGAGTTAGCATCCATTCGAAGTTTTCTAGACCTACTGAAAAGTTATCTGCGTCGGGAGCAGGATTCATGAAATCAATAGCATATGGTATGCCATCTCTGATGGCGAACTCCACTGTGTTGATGTCATAACCGAGAGCTTTGCAGATAGTAATGCAATCGCGTTCTATTCTATCGCGCAAGTCCTTGTCAATATAGTCTTCTATCTTGACTTTGATGTACTGGGTTGGATAGGGTAGGGCAGGATCATAAGGCATCATCCTCACGTACTTTTGGCGTATGCAGTAGCAGCGAACGTACCTGTCGAATGCTATGTGTTCCTGGAGAGTCATGCATAACTGATCTGTGTGGTCGTAGACGTCTATCAACTCGCGTAGAGACTTGACTTTAAAAACGTTCTTCCAACCTCCACCGTCGTGGGGCTTGAGCCAGGCAGGTAGCCCTACATAATCGACTATTTCTTGCCACTTAAGTGGAAACTCTAGGTTACGCAACGACTCGGACACGACTCCTTCTTTGTAATTTTTCTGCGGCAGTAGGACGGTCTTCGGGATGGCAACACCAAGGCGTGCTGCAAGTGAGTAGTTGAAAAACTTATCGTCCGCCGACCACCAAAATGGATTGTTGACTACTATAGCTCCATCGAGAATTGCGTTTTTCAGGTATGATCTGTAGAAAGGAATTTCATGCGATATTCTGTCAAGGATGACCCTATAAGGGCAAGGTTGCTTCTCTTTTACCCCACCTATTTTTATGTACTCGGCCGTGACGCCACGGTTGAGCGAGTTTATCCTTTCTATAAGAGCTGGTGGAAAAGTATTTTCCCTACCTACTAGGATACCTATTTTCATCTTCTTACCTCTATTTGGATTTTGAGTATGGCTAGTTTGCAACATTACAAAGAGGTGATTACAAAGTCAACCGGAAAAAGCCCCCTAGACTTCGCAGGGTTACGTCAATGAGTGTATAATCAAACTCTTTGGACGTACACTGATTTGTGAGGATTTATGAGGTTATTATATTTGCTGCTTCTTCTTGCGCAATTAGCTCTTGCTGTAGGGGATAAAAAGCTGGATAAAGAAACTGCTGAGAGAATGAAGCAGATCGAGAAGCTGACTGGCGAGCAAATTGCTGAGCTGGTGATACTTGCTTATGGTGGGCGGCCGGAGTGGAAGCACGTACGGAATAATGGAATCCTGGAAGGTAATATTCGTCTCTTGATAGACAATCGCGAGATAACCGGTAAGATCGTACGTAAGTTTATAAGGAAAGACGGTCCTGGTGAGGATCAGACTAGAATAGATGTGGAGCTACCTGCACAGAAGCTTACCTTTGGATACAACGGCTATACTGTTTGGGCTGCGCGTGATGGACTTGGCTTTACACCTTCTCCTGACGCAGAAGCAAGTTTCCTTGCTTCGCTCAAACATAACCATGATGCCTTGATATACTACCGCGAGAGGGAGTCAAAAGTAGCCTATGTCGGCTTCGAAACTATAGTGGGTATTCCAACTGTGGTTCTAGACCTTACACACCGCGACGGTTCGAAGACCCGCTTCTATGTCAGTGTCAAAACCTATCGTATCCTCCACCTTGAATATGAAGTCGTCCTGTCGCCTGGCGCTACAGCTACTAAATTCAAGGAATCGTTTTTTGACTTCAGGCCTGTACAAAACACCTTGTTGCCTATGAGAGTTGTTCTCTATGAAGAAGGTAGGTTTGTTCAGGAGATACAGTATAGCCAGGTTAAGTTTCATACGAAGATAGAAGAGGACGAGTTTTTAACATATTAGATACCGATCATTAGCGAAATTCTCTACTTTCGGAAAAAGTCACTGTGCTTCTATCCTTATACGGAAGAATAGCTTACTTACCTTAATTAGCTTACTTTTATTAACTTATCGGAAAAATAGTAGCAATATCCCGCTCTGTCGAAACGATAAAAAAGGTGCTCTGCAAGTTATGCCAAAACTGGCAGGTTTAGACTGTCAGATTAGGCATCCACAGCAGCTGTTACAGCTTTGATTGGAAGTATCGAAGCGAAGCCTTTCTCCAGACTACAGGTTTTCGTAGTAGGACAGAGTCTGGCACAAAAGCTGCTCTAAGCAATTTTGAATTTTGAGTTGGGGAGAATAGCTTATGCTAGGCCGAGTGTTTGGTGAGGCCAAGGAAGTAGTGTCTGTAGACGTGTCTAATCAGGCTATCACTAAAGTCGTAAAGCTTCGTTTAGAAGGTAAGAAGTATAGACTCGAAGCTTTCGAGTACCATACAGAAGAAGGTAACGCTGAGACTAGTCTTGCTGCTGCAAAATCGGTCTGTGTCATTCTTGGAGATTCGCATGCAGTAGCCTTCGCCGTAGAAGAGTTTACTACTGAGACGTTCGAACTGCAGGTGCGTAAATTTAGCCTTGATCTGGAGCGTCAAATAGTTGACTACGTGGGTGTGGATGACGGTGCGATAGTAGCCGCTGTAGAAAAGACTACAGCTGACGAAGTAGTAAGCGGTGTGTCAACTATTTTTCCTGTCCTAAAGAAACTATCTGTGGGACACGTAGCAGTATCGCTGGTTTATTTGTACCGTTTCGAAAGTAGGCAAGAGAAAGCTCTCATAGCATGTTTTTGTGGAGATTATTTGACGATTTGTGTGGTACATAACGGCATGCCACTATGGATATCTTCTTTCGAAGTTTGTAGGACTGAACTTTCAGACTTAGCCAAAATAATTATAGAGAAAGCAGGGCGGCCTGATAGAGTTTTGCTCTGCGGTGACTGTAGCGAAAAGGAAGCGGAGCAGATGCGAGCTTTGGCCAAAGTAGAGTATTTTTCTGCATTGTCCTATCTGCCTATTAAGACCGATAAGCTAAATGAAGAAGCTTTTTCTCATTTAGAACAGCAAGCACATCGCCTGACGGTTGCTATTGCTTCTGCGGCGATGATGCTTGATTGCGTAGGCATCAATCTTTCGACAACCGACTGGGTTGCGTCAAAAGAGTTGCCGAGACGTCTAGAGAACACCCTTAGCGTGGTAGCAGATGATGTCAGCAGTAGCTACAAGCAAAGGAGATTCAGTGTCTTCCTTCAAGCTCTATCGGCCTTGCAGACAAACGCTATAGTTATAGCAGTTTTCGTAGCACTTCTCGTAGTCGGATATCACGGAGTTGTTTTGTATCAAGAAGAAGAACTTCTTCGGCAACAGGAGTTAGTCGAAGAAAACCGCGCAAAAAGGCTTGCCGAGGTACGTTCGTTACACAACAGTTACAGAGCTCAGCTTGAGGATCTGAAGGCAAAGCTTTCCATCATAGAGCAAATAGGCCGCAATCAGCTTACCGTGAGGAAAGTGCTTTATGAGCTAAGCTACCGCGTACCTGAGGGAGTCTTCTTTAAGGAGCTGTATATAGAAAATACTGATGTCAAGCTCAAGGGATATGCCTTGGATCGCTCGGCAGTGGTGGCACTTGCAAACAGGTTGGGACAAAGTGTCGGAACTTTTGCCAATGTCATACCTGTCTACGACGATAAAAATAGTCCTGGACAGTATGAAATAGCTTGTAAGTATGTTGGTGAAGTGCCACTGACTCCGTTGGTAAAGATAAAGGAAGTAATAGGAGAAGTTAGATGAGGCTGATAGTGTCTATTTGTATATCGATACTGGTTGCTTTTTCTATCATAGAACTGGCCGAGGCTGTCTATTTGTCTTCAGAACGCGGCAGGCTCAGGCTAAAGAAGACAGAGGTAGATAAGAAGCGAGCCGAAAATGACGCGAATGAAAGTCTGCAAAAGAACTCTGCAGAGCTAGAAGCAGCTTTACGTCGAACCAAGCAAATCTACCAATCACTCAGCCCGCTTATTCCTCAGGAAGCTGAACTACCTGAGATACTTAGCTGGCTTGCTGCACGTGCTGCTGATCGAGGACTAAAGCTTGAATATTTTTCTCAAAGCTCGAAGTCCATAGATTTAGGTGTTGTCAAGGAAATACAAATACAGGTAGAAGTTTTGGGCTACTATGACGCAGTGAGCCGCTTTGTAGAAGATTTTTCCCGTTTCAAGCGTATCCTGAGGGTAAATAGCATAAAGTTAGTGCAGGAGCAAGAGCAGCAACCAACCCTCACTGTTAGAGCTTATATAAATGCCTCTGCATTCTTAGCTAAGAAGGAGTCGTTGCAATGATATTAAGGATGTTAAAAAAGGTCAACTCAGAACCCAACAGGTTGATGGCTGCTGTAAACAAAAGCTGCTTTTCTTCTGAAGAATCTTTGCAGCAGGCTAGTCATTCTCTACTAGATAAAACCAGGTTGTTCAATGTAGAGGATGAGTTGCTCGAACTACTAGATCCTAAGTTTGCAAAAGAACATGCTTTGCTGCCGATAGAAAAAGTAGCAGGTAGCGTGATTCTAGCTTGTGCTGATAGAGCTACTCAAGCGATAGCTGAACGAGTACTCAAAAAATTGCATCCGGGCACTAACTTTGAGTTTGTCTATACGGATAGAGATTCTATAGTCTCAGCAATTGATTGCCATTATTTGCGCAGAGATTTGAGACGCAATCAGAAAGAGCGGGATGAACGTTACAGAGAACTGTCGAGCAGAATCCAAAGCGTAAGGGCAAAAAGAAGGCAGAAGCATCTGGTTTTTACTAATTCCCGAAAACTAACTGATCAAGACGCTGCTTTGAGGGAGTTAGTAGAGACCTTGCTTTGTGACGCGCATTGGCAGATGGCTACGGATCTGGATATCGACCATTTTTATGTTGACAAAGGTGCTAGCCGCCGTAGAGAAGTTATGGTGTGCCGTATTCGTGTCGATGGAGATTACAAGGTAATACATGAAGAGTGTATGGAGCTTGAGAAGTATGAGCGTATACCTCAGATACTTAAAATTTACGCTGACTTAGATCCTAACAACAATTGGGATGGCCAGTCAGGAGTAATTAGGCCCACGCTAGCTTATGCTTGCAGGGAATCTAATGTAGAGTTTCGCGTCAATTTTATTCCTTCCGGTGATGCTAGAGGTGAGTCAATATCGATAAGAATACAGGAAAAGGATAACTTTCGCTTTGATCTAGACTCCATAGGTTTGCTACCGACACAGCTTCAGGTCTTTCGCGAACAGATAATGATGTTTACACAAGGGTTGGTGATATTTGCAGGACCAGTAAATCGCGGCAAGAACACGACTATGGTCTGTCAAATAAAGGAGTTCCAGAAGACCTTTCCTAACAAGAAGATAGTGACTGTCGAAGATCCTCCGGAGTTTAATTTGCCTTACGTCACACAGATAGCCGTTGGTCAGAAAAATAATGAAAAGCGTGGCTTTAGCTACTATCTTGCACATTTGTTGAGACACAATCCCGACATTATCGTAGTGGGTGAGGTACGCGAGCCTGAGCCGGCACGTATGGCGATAGAGGCGGCAGGCATAGGCCATCTAGTGCTGACCACTATGCATACGGCGAGTTCTGTCGAGGCTATCGATAGACTTAGAAACTTCAGTATAGAAGATTACAAAATTGCTGGTGCAGTCAGGGCTATAATAGCACAGCGGCTACTAAAACGTATCTGTAGTGATTGTGAGCAGGTTAGCGATGAGAGCACAAATCGCGTTGACCGGCTTTACGAATACGCTTCTCGGCTAGGACAAAGCAGGGCGGAGTTTGTCAAAGCGACTGGTAGGACAAAAGACGGTAGTGTTTGTCAGTCTTGCGGTGGTACCGGTTATAAAGGACGTGTTGGTGTGTTTGAAGTCTTAGTTATCTCTCGAAAGTTGCGAGAGATGATAAGCTATGGTGCTACCCCTGATGAGCTGCGTTCTCAAGCAATACAAGAAGGTTTGCGAACACTTTGGATGTCAGGTTTGGAGAAAGTTTTGCGTAGAGAAACTACACTAGAGCAGCTATTATATCACGTAGGCTTACCAGATGCTATTGCCGAAGGCCTAGAAAAACCGTCAGAGGCCGATATTCCGACGAAAAAGTTATCCTAAGGAGGTTGAAAGTGAGGGTTTTTAATCCTGGAAAGGGGAAAGTGTGTCTTGCAGACGAGAGTAACTATAAGCTGAAGGATGACGAGCTTATAGTTTTCACCGAGAGTTTTAGAGATCTTTATGAAGCAGGTATTCCAGTAAATCAGATTCTTAGGATGCTTAGACAGGGTACTTCGAATAGGCATCTAGCCGAAGTTTTGTCGAAGCTTACTTCTTCAGTAGAAAACGGTCAGATGCTTAGTGAAGCTATGCGGGCATATCCAGGTGTTTTCAGTCAGGAGTACTGCGCACTGATAAGGGCTGCTGAGAAGTCTGGCAAGTGGACCCGTAGGTTTGATGGCAGGGAGTTTCATGACGGAATTCTGGATATGATCGCGTTATATATAAAGCGAAGGAGTAGTATAAGAGAGCGCGTCATTTCAGGCATGACTTATCCTGCTCTAGTTTTTTTGGCCGTCGTAATAACAATATCAGCCTTTGCATTTTATATCTTACCTGCTCTCAAGAGCGTACTCTTGCAGCTAGGTGCTAAAGAGATAAGTTTTATGACCAAGGCTTTAATTACCTTAGGTGAATTAGTAGAACGACACTGGTGGGTGTTTCTAGTGGCTTCGGCAGCTTTAGCAGCAGCAGTGAACAACTATTTATCTTCGCTTCAGGGCAAGAAGTTTCTGGCAAGATTGCAACTGAGAGTGAGTCCACTCAACAGGATCTTTGTCAACTTGACTCTAGGCGAGATTTTATGGCTTATGGGAATGCTTTTTTCTGCTGGTTTAACTCCGCAGGAAGTACTTGGTGTGGCCGCAGAAAGCTGCAGTAATCAGGAAGTAGCGGAAGGATTAAAAAAAGCTCGCGAAAAATTGTATGACGGTATTTCGTTCTGCGAATGTCTCAGAACCTCGCATCCACTTTTCGATGGAAAGGTATATATGGTTATAGCCAGTGCTCAGAAGAATGGAAAGCTGGGTTCTACATTGCAGAGCTACGCGCTACAGCTGTTTGAGAAGGCTGATCAGAGCATTGATCGTACTGTGAGGCTGATAGAGCCAGTGATGATGATAGCTGCAGGAATCATAGTAGGTATGATTGTGATTTCCTACTATTCGGGTCTTAGTGCTGCTGTTGGTAGCCTAGCTGGGAGGTGAGGATGCAGACAGGGTATTCGCTAATAGAGATTTTGCTGGTTATTGCTGTAATCGCCATTTCTGCAGTAGCAGTCACTGTAAACATGACGCGCGGCAAATTGAGTTTTGACGCGCGGAAAGTTGCTGCTCAGATAGTCAACAGTTTATCGGTTGCACGTAGAGAAGCGTTATCAGGTAGCAGTAGCATAGAGGCCAGAACGTTTGACATATCCTATCTTCCTGATACGCCTGGCATTAAGATAGTGACGCGACTGCCAAATAGCAACTGTCGTCTTGATTGTCTTTGCATTGGTGAAATGACTTTTTGCTATAGACCACAAAAGAGCGTTACCTTCGAAGTGTATTCGGGTAAGCTAGCTGATAACCATGCCTTCTTTGTAGTAAGTGATCAGCGCAGTTTTGCTGTCTTAGTAAGTAAAGAAGGATATATGCAAATTGCCGAGCTGGACGGCGGTTTCTAAAAGTAGAGGTAATTATGAAGAAGGACGGTTTTGGATTAGTGATAGTGGTACTGTTTTTATGGGTAGTAGTTACGGTGTTGATTCTTGAGGTTCTGATTTATACGGGCACTAGGCTTGCTGATGCTAACTTGGAGTCAGCGCTACGGTGGTCGGATGGTTTTGGGTTGTCTGTAGCCACTGCAGTAAGAACTCATATAGAGGAACATATTTACTCTGCTATAGAGAGAGATGTTCGCGACCATATAGATAAGCAGTTACGAGGTGATGCTTATTTTTGTCAGACGGCTGTTACTTCTGAGACTCCGCTTAGTGAGCAATCATCGCTGTGCAATCCAGCGGGCATTTTGGATGGATTACGGGGTAAGACTGGCCAGACTATAGATGATGTTACCGCTTTGAAGCCCGATGATCCTAATTTGTTGTTGACTCCTGAGTGGAGAGAAATACTGCGCGAGACCAGGAATTCGTACGATTATGCCCTGAAAGGTGTATTTGTCTCTAAAGAATTAGTGCAAGAAGCGGTGCGGCTAGAGCAGAGAAAGCGAGGAAGGCCAAGAGTAGAGCGCTATCGGTGGATGATCAGAGCAGATATTGATGCACGTACCTACTATGATGTGAACAAACGTTTTGTGGTCTATTACGATGTGGTAACCAATCTATACACTTTTGATTCCATTACCACTGGAGTAGTAAGCTGTCCTAGGACAGGCAGTTTGTTGAAGAAAATGCCGATGCCGTTTGTTGTCAAATGTGAGACTCTAGAGGGCACGCCCGGAGACACAAATTGTCGTGAACCAGAGCTTTGTATGCCTGGTAGCGAGTGCTTTCAGAGAGAGTGCTCTTCTAGAGAGTGTCAACGTAATTTAGCTACGTGCCTAGATTCTAACTATCAAGACCAGTTTTGTCTTACTCTTGCTCCAGGACTGGGATTCCTACTTGTAGCTAATTCTATTCCTGAAGATACACACAATACCAGCGGCTGTTTTTCTGTTGCGATTAGAGGTAATAGAGATTCCAGGCGGTTGGGAGGGTATACTTGGAACACGGTAATCAAAGTAGTGGACATCGGCAGTAATTTTGACTAGTGGAGGCGCGTCATGAAGTTAGACTCTGACTTTAAGCATGGTTTTTCGCTAGTGGAGTATCTTGTGGCTTTGACTCTCGTAATGCTGGCTTTCGTCACTTGGTTACGGCTGAGTGCTACGGCGGTACAGAGCGGAAAATTTGTGTCGAGGTTAGCTGGCATAGGGACTTTGTCGCAGTCTAAAGCTTCTGAGGTGATTAGGGGAGCAGGAGAAGCTTTTTCTAGGTTTCCTACGCAGGTCAACAAACTTGGTTCAATAGCTCCGGCGCCAGTGTTGGATGGGTATTACGATTTGCTGGATGACAGAGGTCAGCCTGTAAGTGGAATACAAGCAAAGAGTGAGGCTAAATTTCTTCGGCAATGGATGCTTGTAAGAGACACCTCAGCTGGCGAGATCAAGGCTTTTGTCTCGGTAGTTTGTTTAGAACGGCGCGGTATTATGAGGCTGGCTAGGGCTTCAAAGATCGAAGGTGTAAAGAGGTAATAATTTTATGTGTCAGAAAGGTGTCAGCTTGCTCGAAGTGCTGTTAGTGGTTTTCATAGGTGGAATTTTGCTGGCAGCGACTGGTGAGCTTTATCAAAAGTTCTTGCAAGTACATAAGCGGCAAGAGGTTTTAATTCAAGCTGAGCGCGAACTAGCTGCTGTCGAGCAATCGTTTGCGCAGCTGGTAGGTATTTTGCCGGGCAGAGGGATTGCTGCATATGACGAAACTGCTGGCAGAGATGCTTTTCCAAAGCTACCACTGTTCGAAATACCGAGTTTGAAACCGTTCCGGTTGGGGGTAATTACTCCGCTCAAAATAGCTGGTAACGATGGATTTGTAATACTTTATGCTTCTCGGGGGGCTCCTCGGCTGGAACTGATTGCTGATAGCGAGGTATATGGAAAAGATGGTAGAGGACGAGCTACTGCTGTAGACTCCTCTGATGGTTATCATGAACATGATCTTGTACTGCTCGTAGGCAGGGGTTCTGTCGAGGAAGGGCTAGTTGCAAGGGTTGTGAGACTGAAGTCTCTAGCTAAAGTTGGAGCTGCAGCTGAGTTGATCTATGACTTATGTGGTACTGGCAGCTGTGGCGTTGATTTGCCTCAGCTTAGGAATGTTACTCCTACTATAAATTTTGCGGCAGGTAGTGCTGTAATTAAGCCAAAGCTGTCGGTAGTATATGCAGTGAGAAGAGCCGATGGGCTATATGTTTTTAGGAACGAAGGTGGTGTTTTAGCTTACGATCTTGTGCACGGTGTAGTAGTGAGAGGGGGCAAGGATAGTTTGATAGGCAAGCTGGACGGTATGTCTATAGAATACGTAACTGATACTGGTATCTATAGTACGCCCATATTACCAGATGAGAAGTGGATAGATACTGTAAGAGCTGTGCGTGTAAAGCTTTCTAGAAAATTGTTTTTAGATCGAGCTTTTTCCGAGAGGATAAAGGTGATCGAGTTTCCTGTGGTTGCAAAGCAGTTAGAATAGTCTGGAACTCATGGTTTGCTTTTTATTTCGAGAAACCTTATAATCTTCCCCTCTTTGAGGGCGGTTAGCTCAGAGGTAGAGCATCGGTCTTACAAACCGGGGGTCACTGGTTCGAATCCAGTATCGCCCATACTGGCGACCCTGTAGAGGTCGCCTTTTTTATTCCTCACTTTGAGAGCTTTCTAATGGGAAGCTTCATCTTTTACAGCTTTAGTGCCCGTATATCGCTGATACTAATCTTTGCTTTGGTGGCTACTACTAGCATACTTTATCAGCTCAATCAGCACGTTGAGCGCAATTTCATAAGCGAAGTGCATCGTGAACAGCTTGATTTGGCAGAAGCTATAGATATAGCCCAGAGATCGCTTTCTAGTACGCAGTGGTTAAGCGATTTTTTAAAGGATCGACGCTTGCAGGGAAGCCCTAGATCGAGCGTACACAGGATATTAGTAGTAAATAGCAAAGGTATAGTAGAAGACAGTTCTGATGCGGCGGATATAGGTAAACAGTTTCGGGAGCTCGGTTTTGGAGACTATAGAACCGATAGGAACAAGAGATATAACCTATACAGCTTTGAGGTGGAGACTGATAAAGGCAAGTTAGACTTAGTAATAGTAGTTGCTACGGCTGAACTACCTGAGCTACTTAGGTCAGCTTCTCGTCGGCGACTGCTTGTTACGTTTGGTGTTTTGCTTGTTGCGATTTGCATATCACTTGTTCTCGTGCTGCAGTTTACTCGGCCTGTTTCAGATTTAATAGCTGCAGCTAAAAAGGTGGCTGCTGGCGATTTTGATGTCTTTGTTACTACTAAGAGGCATGACGAGATAGGCCGCTTTGTTCAAGTATTTAACGAGATGGTGGCTGGGTTACGTGAAAGGCATGAGCTAGAACAGAAGCTCTATGCGGCTCAACGATCGGCGCTAGTGGGTAGACTTGCATCTGGCATAGCGCATGAGGTGAAGAATCCTCTTAACTATATCTCGCTCAGCATAGACTATCTGCGTAGCAAATATGCCCCTGCTGAGCCTGCAGCTAGGCAGGAGTATTTTGAAAGGATAGTAAGTATAAAGGAGGAGATAAAGCGCCTTGATCGCTTGATACGGAACTTTCTCTCCTATGGTCGCCCTATTAAGTTGGATCCCAAACCTGTTTCTGTAAAAGAATTGATGTTGCAATCGATAGCCTTATGTAAGGACCAGGCCGAGCAGCAGGGTATCAGCATAGAGCTGAGCTGTTCTGAAGAACTACAGATAGAAGCTGATTTTGAGCAGCTAAGGAGCTGTTTTTCTAACCTTTTGTTAAATGCTGTGCAAGCAATGCCGGCCGGAGGGGAGCTTCGCGTTTTGTGCAGTCAAAGCGGCGAAGCTCTTGAGGTGAGTATTTGTGATACGGGAGTTGGCATAGACGAGCAGGATATTGACAAGATTTTCGAGCCTTACTTTTCTACTAAGGAGACGGGAACAGGTTTGGGATTGGCGCTAGTGAGACGCATAGTTGGATTGCATTCTGGAAAGATAGAGGTACAGAGCAAGGTCGGTGCAGGTACGACTTTTCGGGTATGGCTACCTATACGACCACCATCGTCCGATCAAATGGATTTAACCGAATTCCCTTAGTGGTAAGATTGGTAGAGTAGCTGCTGTAATACGTGCTAGAATCGATTTAACAGACTGGCCTAAAGTCTTACAGAGCTTCGATAAATTTAGTTAAGGAGGCATGGCTTTTCTCCTGCTTCCTGCTTAGGTAGCAGGAGGTTTTTGCCGTCGAGTGTGATTATGAATGAAGTGGTAATAATTAGTGCTGCTCGTACTGCTGTGGGAAAGTTTTTGGGGGCATTGAAAAGTTTCAAGGCTACAGAATTAGGAGCGATAGCAGTACGTGCTGCTATAGAGCGTGCTGGTATAGACGCCAGCGAAGTGGAAGAAGTCATAATGGGCAACGTAATTGGTGCAGGACTTGGGCAGAATCCAGCCAGACAAGCTGCATTGTTTGCCGGATTGCCACCTACAGTGTCTGCCTTTACGGTAAACAAAGTGTGCGGTTCTGGGCTGAAGGCGGTTATGTTAGCGGCACAAGCTATTCAGGCTGGGGATGCTGAGATAGTAGTTGCTGGCGGAATGGAGTCGATGACAAATGCTCCTTATCTCGTTCCTAGAGCAAGAGAAGGCTACAGGCTGGGACATGGCCAAGTGCTAGATGCTGTTATACAAGATGGTTTGTGGTGCCCGTTTGAGAATTGGCACATGGGAAGTAGTGCTGAGTGGGTTGCAAAAGAGTATAAGATCTCGCGACAGGAGCAAGACGAGTTCGCCGTACAGTCGCACATGAAGGCAGCTGCGGCACAGCAGCAAGGATATTTTGCTGCTGAGATAGTGCCTGTATCCATTTCTCAGAAGAAAGGGGAGACTGTTTTGTTTGCCGCGGATGAATCAGTGAGGCCGGATACGACTATAGAAGCTTTAGCGAAGCTCAAACCGGCTTTTGATCCTCAGGGTAGCGTCACTGCAGGTAACGCTCCGGGCATAAACGACGGTGCTGCAGCTGCTGTAGTTACTAGTGGTCGGCTCGCTTCTGAACGCGGCTATAAGGTTTTGGCCCGAATAGTCGGCCAAGCTACAGGTGGAATTGAGCCTAAGCGGATAATGATGGCTCCGGTAGTAGCTGTTCGGAAACTGCTTCAGAAGGTGGGTTGGAATGTAGATGACGTAGATCTTTTTGAGCTAAATGAGGCGTTTGCTGTACAAGCTCTAGCTGTAACTAGAGAGTTGGGGCTTGATAGTGCTAAGGTAAATGTCAACGGCGGAGCGGTGGCTATAGGGCATCCTATAGGAGCAAGCGGAGCACGGTGTCTTACGACTTTGCTTTATGAAATGCAACGAAGGGACGCTAAGCGCGGAATCGTTTCCTTATGCTTAGGTGGCGGTAATGCTGTAGCTATGGCTGTAGAAAGATAGACTTGGAGAAAGGTATGCAAGAGATAAAGCTTTTCGCTGTAGTGGGAGCAGGAACCATGGGTTCCGGCATAGCGCAAGTGGCAGCGCGCAGAGGGTTTGATGTAGTGCTTTGTGATGTTCGAGAGGAGTTCTTGGAGCGTGCAAAGAACTCTATTTCTTCTAGCTTACAGCGCGACATAGACAAAGATCGGTTGACTCCAGAGGCAAAGGATGAGGTAATGTCGCGGATACGTACGGTGATCGACTTGAACGAACTGCGGAATGCAGACTTTGTTGTCGAAGCTGTTACTGAAAATCTCCAGATAAAGCGTGAGCTGTTTTCTAACTTAGACAGCATGCTAAGGCCTGATGTGATACTTGCGACTAACACTTCGTCTATATCTATCACAAAGCTCGCGGCTGCTACGGCACGCCCTGATCGCGTCATAGGTATGCACTTTATGAACCCGGTGCCTGTGATGAAGCTTGTAGAGATAATCAGGGGGCTTGCTACATCGGATGAGACTTTCGATTTTGTGAAAAAGCTTTCTGAAAATCTGGGTAAGATACCGATAGAAGTGAAAGACGCGCCAGGCTTTGTGTCCAACAGAGTTTTGATGCCTATGATAAACGAAGCGATCTTTGCGTTATATGAAGGTGTAGGTACTGTCGAAGCTATAGACGAGATTATGAAGCTTGGAATGCGTCATCCTATGGGACCACTTCAGCTGGCGGATTTCATCGGGCTCGATGTTTGTCTAGCTATTATGAACGTCCTATATGAGGGTTTTAACGATCCTAAATATCGTCCTTGCCCATTGCTCAAAAAGTATGTTGACGCTGGCTGGCTTGGATGTAAAAGCGGGAAGGGATTTTACAATTACTAGATGATATTCTGCCAAAGGTGTAAAGCGTTAAACAGCGGTAATGAGCAGTACTGTGTGCGGTGCGGTACGAGATTGATGATAACCGTGCTGCCGAGGGCTGCCAGTACGGCGATGCTTACAAACAGCATGGAAGAGCATCTGCTGGAACGTATAAGCGCGCTCGAATATGCTCTTGTCAAGATGCAAGAGCGATTCGAGCGGCTATTGGATATACTTCACAAACAGGCATCTAACAGTTTCACCGATCGTGCTTTGCTTGAATCGCTCATAGATTTGCTCGATCAAAAGCGGCTAGTAGACAAAGAAGTACTGCAACTACTTTGGCAGCGGCAACTCAACTCCAGGGCTGAAGTTAGCAATGTTCGGGAACTGTTGGAAATGCGTCGTGAGAAGATCTTGCTTGCTGCTGCTGAACCTGAAGCTGCTTTTGTCAAAATGCTTAATCGAGCGTTTGGTCACTTTTTGGCAGGAGAGCATAAGCGTGCTGCTAGGATTCTTGAGAAGGCCGCTTTGCTAGACCCAGAAAACGTAGAACTGAACCTCTTTCTCGGCGAATACTTCTATTACCATCAAAAAATCGCTTTAGCGCGGGACTATTTACAGAGGGTTGTCGAAAGAGATCCTCAGCATTACCGCGCCGTACTTATGCTCGGCATTGTGTATAGTGAGCAAGGAGAAGTAGTCTCAGCGAAGGCTCTTTTGCAAAGGGCTTTAAGCCTCAAGCAGGATTCCTTTGCAGCTCACTATGGCCTAGGCAGGATTCTAGCCAGCGAGGGTTGTATAGATGAAGCTCTTACGCACCTTAGACGGGCTTTAGTGCTGAGGCCTTCTGCAGAAATGCACTTTCTTGTAGGATATGCCTATTTTCTGAAAGACAATACCGAGCTGGCACTGCAACATCTCCAACAAGCTGTAGAGATGGATCCTGGTTTTGATTTGGCGCTTTATTACCTAGGCTTAGTCTATCTGAAGTGCAACCTGATAGAGAAGGCGCGCAAATATTTTCAGGCTGCCTATGACATCAAGCCTATAACGCCTTACCGAACTGCTTTGCGCTCCCGACCTGACAAGCTGCCGAATCTATTAGTGACTTGTAAAAGCATGCATCAGAAGCTTGCGAAAGATGATGCTAGATGGAGTAGCTTGTTACGCAAGGACCTGCTGCAGCATGCTGATTGAGAGGTAGTATTATGAGCGACTTTTTGCTCATAAAGAATGGAACCTGTTTGATTGGTGAGGAGGCAGAAGTCCAAAATTGTGACATTTTAATTGGAGATGGGCAAGTTCTAGAAATAGGAGACTCTCTTTCGTTTCCTACTTTCAAAATGAGCTCTGGCCAAGCGGTTTCGACGATAAATGCTACTGGCATGCTGGTCTGCCCGGGCTTTATACAAACGCACGTGCATTTGTGCCAGACGCTTTTTCGAGGATCTGCCGATGATCTTGAACTACTTGACTGGCTAAGGAAGCGAATCTGGCCGCTTGAAGCGGCTCATACTCCACAGTCTCTTACGATTTCGGCATTGCTAGCAGTAGCAGAGATGATCAAAGGTGGTACGACGGCGGCCCTCACTATGGAGACGGTAAATCACACAGAGGCAGTGTTTGAAGCGGTACAGCGTACAGGTTTTCGTGCCTTCATAGGCAAGTGTATGATGGACGTAGGTGACGGCGTGCCGGAAGCACTTAAGGAACGAACTAAAGAATCCCTTGATGAGTCGCTGAGGCTAATGAAGCGTTGGAACAACCGGGAGTCTTTGGTGCAGTTTTGCTTTGCCCCGCGCTTTGCTGTTTCTTGTAGCCACGAGTTGCTACAAGAAGTAGCGCGCCTTGCTTTAGAAAATAGTGTTCTGGTTCATACGCATGCTTCTGAAAACCTACGCGAAGTAGAACTAGTCTTAAACAGAACTGGTATGCGCAACGTTGATTACCTACATAGTGTAGGCTTGACTGGTAATCACGTAGCGCTTGCGCACTGTGTACATTTGAGTGAAGAGGAAAAGCAGCTACTTGCAGCGACGAAAACGCATGTTTTGCACTGTCCTTCATCAAACTTGAAACTGGCTTCAGGTATAGCTCCGGTTTGTGACCTACTCAAAAGAGGTGTAAACGTCTCTTTAGGTGCTGACGGAGCTCCTTGTAATAACAGATTGGACATTTTCACCGAAATGAGGC
This sequence comes from Blastocatellia bacterium, assembly GCA_025057015.1. Taxonomy (GTDB): domain Bacteria; phylum Acidobacteriota; class Blastocatellia; order Chloracidobacteriales; family JADJPF01; genus JANWYG01. Next base: position 49,792 of record JANWYG010000009.1, on the reverse strand, counting down.
TTGCAGCTCTGCTGCAAAAAGTGTCTAACGGATCAGAGGCTTTACCGGCAAAGGTAGCGTTTAAAATGGCTACAATAGCAGGTGCTCGTACTTTGGGGATGGAAAAGCAGCTCGGCAGCATAGAGGTGGGTAAGAAGGCAGACTTGGTGCTCATCAAGCTTAATAAGCCACATACTACCCCTGCTTCAGATGTCATATCGACTTTGGTTTATTCAGCAACTGCTTCAGATGTTGACACAGTGATAGTAAACGGAAGGGTGTTGATGCAAGGTCGGCAGCTTTTTTCTATAGATGAAGAGAAAGTAGTGAATCTTGCAAAAAGTGAGTTCAAGCAGCTTTGCGCTCGTGTCGGTCTCTAGTGCTACAAAGTCTTCTCCTCCACATTTTCTTGGAGCCTTTTTGGGAGACTTGGCTTTTTGAAGTGAAAAGCAGTTGACAAAATTATAAGAACTGGCTATCTTTGTCTTTCTGATAATGGGGCTATAGCTCAGCTGGGAGAGCGCTTGAATGGCATTCAAGAGGTCAGCGGTTCGATCCCGCTTAGCTCCATAAGTCGAAAAGGGCTACTTACAGAAACTACCTTGTAAGTAGCCCTATTTTAATGGCCTGTTGTTCATAAGTAGTCTAATACTTCAACTACTAGAGTCTAGCAACTATTCTGCTTTCCTTAACTTTCAACTGCTGGTACTTCTTCTGAACTGCTCTAACAGCGGAGGACTGACTTTTTGCTGAAGCTCTCGACCTTGGCTAGCTGCTGCAAAGCGGCAACCTTGGGCTTGTTGAGCAGGGTTTGCTGCTACAATAGAAAAAGGGGCGTTATATTTTTGCAAGTTTAGAATTTAGTGCGTTACGAAGTCTGGCAAGAAGCTTTTAGTATAGCTTGGGATGGACTAAGATCTAGAGTGCTTCGAACTTCGCTTACACTGCTTGGGGTGGTCGTAGGTATAGCTGTAGTGGTGTTGATAGCTGCATTGCTTGAAGGAGCGAAGAGATTTATTGCAGATACAGTTTCGGGACTAAGTCCGGGTACGGTTAGGATTGACAAGGCTGCGTTTCAGGACTTTCGTGGTGATGCCCAAGCTTTTGCTGAAGCAAGAGCTAAGCGACCTAGCATAAGTCTAGAAGATCTTGAAAAACTAAAGACGCGTCTAGGAGCCGCTTACGAGGTAGGTGCTCAGGTTGACTCTAGTCTGCCGGTGAAGCGAGGGAGAAGTACTCTCAAGGGTATAGTTTTGCAAGGCGTGACGCCAAACGTCATAGAGTTAGACGCTATCAAACTGGAGTTTGGGCGTCGTTTGAACTCTGTCGATGATGAGTACCGTAGGCAGGTTTGCGTAATAGGTGCAGACGTAGCCGATTATTTGTTTCCCACTGAAAATCCCGTTGGAAAAACCATCAAGATAGGCGTAGCAAGTTATGAAGTCGTAGGAGTATATGCTCGGCGGGGTTCGACACTTGGTGTTTCACAGGATGCCTTTGTGCAGATACCCCTGGGAACCTTTCTCAAGATGCTTGGTAGTAGAGGTCGTTCACTTGCTTTGCTAGTTAGGTCTAAAGACAAATCAGCGGATGAAATCATTGAAACTGTGCGTGTAGCGATGAGACAAACAAGAGCTCTTGGGCCTGGAGAGGAGGATAATTTTAGTCTTACTACTTCAAAAAGTGTCGAAGCTTTTGCAGCTGAGATTACTATGCTTGTGGCAGCAGTGGTGTATCCACTTACGGGTATAGCTTTGATCATAGCAGGTGTGGTGATAATGAACATGATGCTTGCCTCAGTGACGGAGCGAACGCGGGAGATAGGCATTAGAATGGCGCTGGGGGCTAGGCGTAATGACATTTTAGCGCAGTTTTTGCTCGAATCTATGATGCTTACCTTCTGCGGTGGACTTCTAGGTATGACTGCTTCTGTGGCTATAGTTTGGCTTGCTAGGGCGTTACTTGGAGTGCCGCTTAGTGTTCCGCTGTGGGCAGTAGGTGCTGCAGTTTTGCTGTCTTGTACTGTGGGGATAATTTTTGGAGTGGTTCCTGCACGGCGTGCCTCGCAGCTGGATCCAGCAGAAGCACTAAGGAGTGAGGGATGAAGCAATTGGCGGAAATGTTTTCTGCGGCGAGAGCTTCGCTACTTGCAAATAAATTGCGTTCAGGTTTGACTTTGCTCGGCGTTATCATCGGCGTATCTGTAGTAGTGATGGTGGGGGCAGTACTTGACGGTTTATCTGCGAGGGTAGCTGCAGTTACTGAGCGCAGTGCTCCAAACGTGATTTACTTTACCAAGGAAGAGAAGATAGGTCCTTCGTTTCGCATTCCTACTGCTGAGGAACGGCAACGGCCTGAATTGACTTATGAAGATGCACTTGCAGTAGCAGCTTTGGATAAGCCTCAAGCTGTCTCTCCGCAGAAAGTGCGCGGTAGTTACGGCCCATCGGCCAATAATCCGACGGTGACAGCTCAAGGCAAGCAAGCCATCCGCCCGCTGTTGCTAGGTGTGTGGGAAAACTTTCCCGATATAGTCTCTGTTCGAGTTGACCGTGGTAGATTTTTCACCGAGGGTGAGCGACGCGGTCGGGCAAAGGTGGTTGTCATAGGCAAGGGAATAGCGCAACAGCTGTTTGATGACTTAGATCCTTTGGGCAAGTCTATCAAGATAGACGGTACGGGTTATCGTGTTATAGGCGTATTGGCGGCAGCTGCTGGCGAAGGGGTCTTAGGCAGTGACGAGTTAGACGAAAGAATAATCTATGCACCTTTCGAGACCGTTGCTGAGCGATATCCCGAAATTAAAGGCACAGTAATAGTAGCTCGTGCTGCACCTGGTCAAGTCGACGAGGTGATAGAGCAGGTGACCTACTTGCTGCGAGCCAGGCGTAAGGTACCTGCCGATGCACCTAATAATTTTGGAGTCAATCGTGCCGAACAGGTATTCGAAGCCGTAGAACAGATCCTGGCTGGACTTGCGGCACTGGTAGCACCAATAGCACTTGCAGGACTGGTTGTAGGTGGTGTAGGCGTGATGAATATAATGCTTGTGGCTGTGACGGAACGTACGGCTGAAATAGGTATACGTCGAGCTGTAGGTGCTCGTCGGCGGGACATATTGCTTCAGTTTTTACTTGAAGCTGTGCTCTTGACTATCATAGGGGGCATCATAGGAGCGCTTTTAGGAGTCGGTATGGCCTTTCTGATCAGGATGTTTATCAACTTTCCTGCCATGCTCCCTATTTGGGCCATTGTTGCAGGATTGGTTACTTCTATAATAGTCGGTATCATAGCAGGTCTATATCCGGCTATAAGGGCTGCAAACTTAGATCCTGTCGAGGCTATCAGGAGCGTGATCTAGAAGAATTTCAAATACATGTTCTGTTACTTGGATCTGCCAGTCGGGGAATTCATTGCTGACGTCATGACTGGCGAGCAGTTTTATTTCAGCCAGATCAGCGTAGTGCTTGGGCACCTCCTGTGGGGGTACGCTAAAAGGAGGCCCTGGGCGGGCAGTTTGGTCGTACTCTAAAGTAATAAGTAGCATTCGGCTCGGTTTATTCAATAGTGTCTTTAGTTTAGCCGTATATCGGAATCTTTCTTTTTCTGGCAGAGCGACAAGTGCGGCACGATCGTAGACGGCACTAACATTTCCTACATCTTCTGGTTGAAGATCGAAGTAGTCGCCGCAGAGTAGGCACAGGCTATCAGCTTCATAACGCTCAAACTTGTCGTTTTGGGTAACCCTTGCCGAAAGGTTGTTTTCTTGGAGAAACTGCCTGATTGCTACCGGGCTAATCTCAACGCCAACTACGTAGTGCCCTTGTTTGATTAACCACGGGATATCGAGTGTTTTGCCACAAAGTGGCACAAAAACTGCGGTTTGGGGAGCTAAGTTCAGCCTAGGCCACCACTTGATCAAGTGTGGATTGACTGTTTGGAGGTGGAAGCCTATTTGCCCTTTTTCCCAGCGATCTTGCCAGAACTTTGCATCCATTGGTAGGCTTATTTAAACTATATTTTTGCTATTGTCAATTCTTGCAGTTCTACGATTGGCCGTTCTGAGCTGATTTGTATTTTGGTCTACTTTTGTGGCACAATTTGCGCGTTCATTTTTTTGATTTCTGAGTTGTGTTTATGAGGAAGTATAACCCTAAGGAGATAGAACCTAAGTGGCAAAAAAGGTGGGCCGAAGATGGCCTCTATAATTTTGACCCTAGTGCTGATAAGCCCAAGTGGTATTTTCTCACTATGTTTCCGTATCCAAGCGGAGCGCTACATATAGGACATTGGTTTATGTATGCTCCTCCGGATGCGAAGGCGCGTTATTTGAGGATGAAGGGGTATAACGTCTTTTTTCCGATGGGATTTGATGCGTTTGGGCTGCCGGCGGAGAACGCTGCTATAAAGCACGGCCTAGATCCGAAGACTTGGACTTATGAAAACATAGCCTACATGCGGCGCCAGTTTGCATCTATGGGAGCAAGTTACAATTGGAGCCACGAGGTCATCACTTGTGATCCTGAATATTACAAGTGGACTCAGTGGTTGTTTATACAGTTTTACAAACATGGCCTTGCATACAGGAAGAAAGCGCCTGTGGACTGGTGTCCTAAATGCAATACTTCGCTTGCGCGTGAGCAAGTCAAGGGAGAGGACCGCAGGTGTGATAGATGTCAGACGCCTGTAACCAAGAAGGATTTGGAACAGTGGTTGTTTAGGATAACTAAGTATGCTGAGGAGCTGCTGGATTTTTCAGCTATTGAGTGGCCGGAGCGAGTACGTGTTTTACAGACTGACTGGATAGGTCGTAGTGCTGGAGCTGAAATTATTTTTAAGCTCGAAAGTTATGATGAAACGATAACGGTCTTTACTACGCGACCTGATACGCTTTTTGGGGCTACCTTTCTGGTTCTTGCTCCTGAACATCCACTGGTTACTAGGATAGTAACTGCCGAGCAGCGTCCGCTAGTTGAAGCATACATAGAGCAGACGAAACGTCTGACGGAGATTGATCGTCTTGCTCTCACTCGAGAGAAGACGGGTGTGTTTACTGGTGGGTATGCGCTGCATCCATTTACAGGCGAGCGGTTGCCTATATGGGTAGCTGACTATGTGTTGATGAACTACGGTACGGGGGCGATTATGTCTGTACCGGCACATGATGAGCGAGACTTTGCCTTTGCTTCCAAGTATGGACTGCCTGTCAAGGTAGTGATAGCACCTGAAGGTTGGAACGGTGAACAGCTCGAAGCTGCCTATACTGGAGCAGGCATTATGGTTGCTTCGGGTGAGTTTGATGGGCTGGCTAGTGAGCGAGGTAAACAGGCTATCATTGATGCGCTGCAGGAGCGCGGGCTGGGTAAAGCAGCAGTGACTTATCGGCTGCATGACTGGCTGATTAGCCGGCAGCGCTATTGGGGTGCTCCTATTCCTATGGTGCACTGTAGTAGCTGTGGTACGCATCCTGTACCAGAGGATCAGTTGCCTGTGCTGTTGCCCGAAGGAGTGCAGTTTTTGCCTACAGGTGAGTCTCCGTTGAAGTTGAGCGAAGGTTTTCGTAGGACTACTTGTCCGGTTTGTGGTGGTGAAGCTGAGCGTGATACTGATACGTGCGACACGTTTGTTGACTCGTCTTGGTATTGGTTTAGATATCTCGATCCTAAGATTAGCGACAAGTGGATGAACTCTGCTTTGGCTGAGAAATGGCTGCCTGTAGACGAGTATGCCGGTGGAATAGAGCACGCTACTATGCATCTGCTTTATGCCAGGTTTTTCACTAAAGCTCTTAGAGACATGGGCCTAGTGAATCATTCTGAGCCGTTCATTCGGTTATTTAATCAGGGGCTGATGCTGGCTGAGGATGGCCAGAAGATGTCTAAGTCTCGACCTGAGAGTGTCGTCAATCCTGATGAACAGGTTGATATGTATGGTGCGGACGTCTTTCGTACTTATTTGATGTTTATCGGCCCTTGGGATGCCGGTGGTCCTTGGTCAAGTAAAGGCATAGAAGGTATCAATCGGTTTTACAAAAAGATCTGGAACTTTGTTCTTGAGCCCCCGCCGGCTGCTTCCGGTGAACCCTCGGCTGAACAAGTAAAAGAGCTGGAGCGGTGGATGCATAAAACCATAGCTCGTGTAGGACAAGATATAGAGCACTTTAGGTTCAACACAGCGGTTGCTAGGTTGATGGAATATCTCAACTACCTAGTCAAAGCCAAGGAAACACCGCTGACTTTGCTGCCTCAATGGAAACAAGCTGTAAGGACACTTGTACTGTTGATAGCTCCTATAGGGCCACATATAGCTGAAGAGTTATGGCAGGAGTTAGGTGAAAGTTACAGCGTGCATCAGCAGCGATGGCCGGACTTTGATCCAGTGCTTGCTGCTGATGAAGTCTTCACTTTGGTCATACAAGTAAACGGCAAAGTGCGCGACCGTGTGCCCAATCTGCCGGTTGACGTTTCTGAGGATGAGGTCAAGCGATTAGCACTTGATAGCCAGAATGTTAAGCGGCAGATAGAGGGTAAAGATATAATCAACTTACTCTATGTACCGAAGCGGTTGGTCAATATAGTTGTAAGATGAAGGTGTTCCTTAGCCTGTACCTATTATTGGCTATGGTAGTCGGCGCTCAAGAGCTTTATCCTGATGCGAAGTATGACGGACTGGTTCCTGTGCCGCAGGAGGTACTAGGGTATCGTCTTGGGGAGCGCTTTACGCGTCATCACCGGTTGCTGGACTATTACCGCGAGCTTGCTCGGAGATCAGACAAGATAAAAATAGTCGAGTACGGGCGTACGGTTGAAGACAGACCACTAGTGCTCCTATTTATCAGTAGCCCGCGTAACCTCTTACGGTTGGAAGAGATTCGTAGAGCTAATCTGCTATTGTCAGATCCTCGAAAGCTTGCTGAAGAGCAGATGAAGAAGCTGGTAGAAGAGCTGCCAGGCACCGTGTGGCTGAGCTATGGCGTACATGGTGATGAAGCTTCTTCTTCAGAAGCAGCAGTGCAGCTGGTCTATCATCTGCTTGCTGATAGCAGCCAGCAAACGGCAAAGATTCTCGATGAGCTAGTAGTTATAGTAGATCCGTTAGCAAATCCTGATGGTAGGGAGCGGTATGTGGCTTTTTATGAGCAGGCGAGTGGTAAGTATCCTCGCAGTGATCTGAATGCCTATGAACATCAGCCGCCGTGGCCTGCAGGCAGGTACAATCATTATCTGTTTGACATCAACAGGGACTGGGCTTGGCAGACGCAGCAAGAGACCCGAGCGCGCGTCAAGGCATATCTAGATTGGCAACCCCAAGTGCACGTTGATTATCACGAGATGTCGCCTGAAAGGAGCTATTTCTTTCCACCTGCTGCAAAGCCTATAAATCACAACCTGCCTAAGCTTACGGTTGATTGGCTAGCTATATATGGCCGAGGAAATGCTGCCGTTTTCGATCATTTCGGCATCCCCTACTACACGGGCGAAGACTATGACTTACAGTATCCTGGCTATGGTGACTCTTGGCCGGCTTTACAGGGAGCGGTGGGGATGACTTATGAGAAAGCAGGAGGTGGCAAGGCGGGGATAATACTGGATCTTGAGGGTCGGCAGAGAAGCCTGTCGCTACGCGAGAGAATAAGAGAGCACTTCTTGAGTGGGATAGCAACGTTAAAGACTGCTGTCGAGACGCGGCGGGATCGCCTTGAGGATTATTACAAGTTCCGTAAGCAAGCCGTGGACTCTGGGCGTGCTTGTTATTTTTTCCTCGCTGGCAGAGATCCTGCGCGAACGGCTGCTATGGTGGCTTTGCTTATGGCACAAGGGGTAGAAGTTCATCGAGCGACGCAGGGTTTTAGGCTGAAGGGCGTGCGTAGCTACTATGACGACGCCGCTACGGAGCGTGATTTTCCGCAAGGGACATATATAGTCAAACTTGCCCAGCCTGCTGGCTTGTTGGCAAAAGCTTTGTTGGAAAAGGAAGCTCCGGTAAAGGAGCTTTTTTTTTACGATGTGACAGCTTGGACGTTGCCTCTGGCTTACGGTATAGAGGGCTATTGGGTGGATTATTTACCTCAGGTGGCGTCGGAGTTGTTGACTGAGGCGCCTGTAGTAAAGGGCAAGATTGAAGGAGAAGGTAATTACTATATCTTCACATCTGAGACGATAGGCGCTCTAAGAACGCTGTCTAAGTTGCTAGTTGAGAGCTATGAGACATATGTCTCGCTGAGAGCTTTTCGTATAGCGGGAAGAAACTTTGCTCCTGGAACTATAGTTGTGCGTGCTCAAGCGTCGGAGCGGCTTAGCGAGTTAGCTGTGGCTCACGGGCATGACATCTGGGTTGTACCTTCTGCTAAAGCAGAGGAAGGTGTGGATCTAGGTTCGGGGCGTCTTCTGGCTCTTAAGGTCCCTAAGATATTGGTGGTAATGGGTGCTGGTGTCAGCCCTTCCGATTATGGTGCCATATGGTTTGAGTTTGACGAGATCTATAACATACAGTTTACACCGGTGACGATAAAGCAGCTTGCTTCTATAGATCTCTGGCGCTATAACGTCATAATTTTCCCTGATGATCAGGAGCGTGCTTATTCGTCGCTGGATAAGACAGTGGTAGAGCGGTTAAAGGAATGGGTGCGGGCTGGAAACGTATTTATAGGCATCAAGGGTGGCGCTATTTTTGCCACGGCTAAGGAGTCTGGTCTTGCTGCCAGCATTACATATAAGTATATCTCCAAGAGAGAGGAAGAAGCTCGTATCGAGCGGGAGAAAGCTAAGGAAGCGTCTGAGTCCAAGCAGAAAGTGGATCAAGAGAATGGCAAACAGGTGGAGGTGATACCTTATATCGAGCGCGAAATGCGTAAGATGACCGACAGCATTCCTGGAGCAATCTTTCGGCTTAAGATAGATAACACGCATCCGTTAGGTTTTGGCTATGGGCAGGAGGTATCGGTGCTTAACAACAACTCTCCGATTCTAAGTTTGACTGCAAAGGGAGAGAACGTAGTTTGGTATCCAAAAGAAGTTAACCGACTAGCTGGTTTTGTATCTGCCGAAAATGAGCAGAAGCTACAGCATACTGCATATTTACTTCGTGAAAGAGTAGGTAAGGGTAGCGTCATACTTTTTGCTGACACTCCTAACTTTCGGGCTTTTTGGCAAGAGACTAGTAGATTGCTGCTCAATTCTGTCTTCTTCGGACACCTATCTGATCCAAATCTGGAATGAATCTCGCCTTAGGGTATCTTTTGGAAGGAACTTAGTTCTTATGGTAGCCTTAAGTCTAGGAGGAAGATTTATGAAGTACTTATGGCTGTTACCTCTTGTACTGGTAGCTTGTAGCGAGGGTCGCCAACCGACTCCTATAACTGACAAAGAGGAAATTCCGGCTGGTGAGGTTCGTTCTGTCGATACGCCTGTAGGTAGTGGCTATGGGCAAGCTTCTGTACCTTCGACTGCTGGTAGAAGCTCTGCTTTGACTGGCGTAGAGAAGCCTGTGTCGCTTGTTGAGCTGGAGAAGTCTTATGAAGCGAACCCAAAGGATGAGCAGCTTCGAAAAAGGCTTGCACAAGCAACCTATGAGTTTGGCAGCAGCGTTATGTACGATGAGTCGCTGCCACCTCGAGTGAAATATCCTCAGGCACTCAAGCTGTTTCGACGGACTTTGGAACTCGAACCAGGTCACAAAGAGGCAGCTGCTGAGATCGAGCAGATAAAAGAAATATATGCATCTATGGGTAGACCTGTACCTGAGTAGCTTCTGTCTGCTTTGGAGGTGGCAAAGTGAGCGACTTTCTCAAGAGATTACTCAAAGAGGAAGTTAGTGAGAAAGTCTTTGATGCGTCGGTTAAGTTTCTAAGGCAGCAGTTTAATGTTTCTAGAGCAGTGGTTTTTCAAGCGCACCTCTCGTCTTTGAGAGCTACATTTGAAGCGTGCAGTGAAGGAACGAAGTCGATACTAGGCAGGTCTTTCTTAGATTTGGAGAGTTCGCTTGTGCGGCAGATGCTGCACTCTGGGCTACCTATTGTCTTTAGCGAAGCCTTGAGTGAACTTAGAGGTGCGGAGCGCAAGCAGGTTGAGGTTTGGGGAGTGCGCTCTATGTTGGCTGCTGCAGTAAGTGTTGGTGAATCGCCGCTTGCGGTAGTGTCGGTGCAAGAATGCGATAAGCTGCGTAAGTGGTCGGAATCAGAAGTAAGTTCTTTTATTAATTTTGTAGACGATATCTCGCAAGCGGTGGACATTACGTTGCGTTTTGGTCGGCTTCGTAGGCAATCTAGTAGCTATGCTGTCATTGCCGAACTTACTAACCAAATGTTGCTTGTAGGCGATCTCTTCGAGCTATTTCATACGCTAATAGTCAAGCTGCGGCGAGTAATGCATTTTGATTTGGCTTCACTTAACATGATAGATGATTCTACAGGCCAGTTGAATTTGGTAGAACAGGCGCGCTATCAAGCCGAGAAGTTCGATTTCGGATATTATTTGCCTGCAGGTTATGCTCTGCCTGGTTGGTGCATTGCTAATCGTCGGCGGCTGGTGCTTGCTGATCTCACTGAGGCTGGTTCTTTAGGTGTAAGGCGGGAGTGGATAAATGATGGGCTAAGGAGCTGCTTTGCTTTTCCTTTGCTTTTTAATGACGAAGTTTTCGGAGCAGTTCTGTTCTTTAGAAGAAGCAAAGGTTCTGTCGAGGAGAGTACCCTGGATTTAGTAGAGCAAGCCGTAACTGCTGCAGCTGCTGGTGTTTACCGGCTTAAGAACAGAGTTTCAGGGGTGCTTTCTGTGGACAATCAGTCGCGTCGACGAGAGGATTTAATACTTCGTGTTATAAAGATCCTGGGTAACGATTTAGATCTAGAAGTTATCCTGCAGCAAGTAGTCAATGAGCTTGGAAGATTCTTGCGTGCCAGCCGATGCTATGTAGTGTCTGGATATCTACATGAAGAGAATGCTCGCAGGATTTATGAATACTACGGTCAAGGGATAACCCCTCTAGGGAGTTTTCCGTTGCATACTAATCCCTGTATCAGTGAAGCGGTAAAGACTGGAAAGTCTGTAGTTAGTGATCTGCAAAATGATCCTAATTTTGCTCACCTGTATGGTTATTTTAGAGCGCATAATATCCTTTCGACGATTTGCTGCCTGGTTAATGCCGCACAGGATCAATTTTTCCTCTGTGTAGATCAGTGCGACAGAGTGAGAAATTGGAGTAGTGAAGAATGTGATCTGGTAACTACCGTGGCTCAGTTGTTGTCTCTGGCAATTGAGCATTCTCGTTTGGTAAGCAGACTGAGAGCTATTGCTGAGAGGGAGAGACTTTTCAATCAGATAACCACTGCGGTACGTCGATCGCTTGACATTGAGGAAATATTACGAACTACGGTAAATGAGCTGGGAAAGACGCTCAAGCTGGAGCATTGCTATATAGGACTGGTAGATATGGCAACTTCAGAGATAGTAGTAAGGGCAGAGTATTGTAGCCGAGGCTCTACTTCTATCCTGGGGGCTAGTTTAGACAGATCACTTTTTGATGAGAATGCGTCTTTTGAGACGGGCAAGTTTTATACCTTGCCGCGCTCGCTGAAGGTTGGAAGTTTAAGCGTACCGCCGGGTGCTATATACGTGCCTTTGCGTATTGACCGCACTTTGATGGGAGTGCTCGGTATAGTGGGAGCAGAGACTAGCCTCGAAGCCGAACTGGACTTCGTGCAAGCTATAGTGAATCAGGTTGCTGTAGCTGTAAGCCATGCGCGGCTGCTAGAAAATAGCCGCAAACAGATGCGCCGTGAGCAGCTTATAACGAATATTTTGAGAAGCTTAGCAGAGTCTTTCGAAAGTGGTGAGATGTTAGCCAGCGTGGTGAAGCAGTTAGGCATAGCTATGAGAGCTTCGAGGTGTTTTGTTCTGCTTGTGGATGCTGAAGGTAACTATTACGTAGCTAAAGAGTACATGGCTTCGGGTGAAAGTTGGAGGGCTTTCGACAGGCAGGATGTGGTTGAATGGATAAATACTCGGCGTGCTCCCATGGTGCACTATGATGGTGTATCTATAGCTGAAATGTACGTACCGATAATGCTTTCTGGCAAGTTGTTGGGTGTCCTAGCCTTGCAAGCAGCTGCTAGTCGACAGTGGGAATCGGCTGAAGTAGAGACGGTTGTTTCCATAGCTGGCCAGCTAGCTGTGTCACTGCACAATGCGAGACTATTTGAGCTGGTCAAGGAAGGGCGTGCTCAGTGGCAGCATACTTTTGACTCTATGGCCGACGGTGTGGCTATGGTGTCTGCTCAGGGTCAAGTGACTTGTATCAATCGAGCCCTTTGTAAGATATGTGGTTTAGTTGATGCTGCCAATCTAACTGTTCAAGAACTGCTGAACAAGCTTGATATTGATAGAGAGTCGATAGGTTTTGATCCTTTTGAAGAGGCATATAAGGGTTTAAGTGTCAGAGCAGAAGCTAGGTGCTATGATGGACGTTATCTAATACTTAACATAGATCCAGCCGTCGATGCTACAACAGTGGTAACTGGTTTGGTGGTTACTGTTAGGGACGTGACAAAAGAGCGATTGGCGGAACTCGAAACTGCACGGCGCAACCGTGAGCTGTCTGTATTGAATGCTATCTCTCAAGAAATTACCAAGTCTTTGGAGTTGGAGCAGGTAGTAAAGGGTGCCTTTAGTAAGGCAGTGGAGCTTATGGGTGCTGATGTGGGGATTTTGATGCTGTTAGATGAAGAACAAGAAAGACTTTCTTCTATGATGTACGCTCCGGAATCTAGTGATGGGTTATTTTCGGACTTGTCTTTTAGAGAAGCTTTAGTTGGACTAGCACAGGAGTTTGATGAGGTCTATGCCGTAGAGGATGTTCTTGAAGTGGGTGGAAAGCGGTCGATATTCGATTTAGTAAAATGCCAGGGTTTGCGTTCGGTGTTGTTGGCAAAGGCAGTAAGCAAAGATAGAACTCTTGGCATGCTGGTGCTGGTATTTAGAGAACGTCAAAGCTTTCGTCAGAGTGAGTTGCAGTTGATAGCAAGCATAGGTAGGCAGATAGGAGTAGCTATAGAGAATTCTCAGTTGCTTTCTAGCATACACGCTACTCTTAGAAAGCTTAGGGAAGCAAATAAGTTAAAGGATGAGTTTCTTGCTATTCTCTCACACGAGCTGCGTACACCTCTTACGGCAATACGCGGCTGGACAGAGCTGCTTTCTGAACAGCATGTAACTGATCCGGAAGTTGCGGCCGGCCTAGAAGCAGTACTCAAGAACTGCGAGTCACTTGAGCAGCTTATTAACGATCTCTTAGATCTTTCTCGTATAGAGAGCGGATTGCTCAAGCTGGAATTTGAACCTACGTCTCTTAACTTTGTAGTTATATCTGCTATAGAGACCGTAAAGCAGCTGGCGCAAGAACGCAAAGTGCAACTTTTATTGGACTTAGCCGAGGATTTGCCTCTAATAACTGCTGACAGCAGTAGGCTACAGCAAGTGGTTTGGAACTTGCTTTCGAACTCTATAAAATTTTCTCGGCCTAACGGTTATGTCTTAATGAAGACTTACAGAGACAAAGACGAGCTAGTTTTGCGGGTAGAGGATAATGGGATAGGGATCGACCCTAAGTTTCTGCCTTATGTGTTTGAGAAATTTCGACAGGCTGACAGCAGTTCGACTCGTAACTATGGTGGGCTGGGTATAGGTTTGTCTTTAGTTAAGTCGATAGTGGATTTCCATGGTGGCAGCATCACGGCTGAGAGCGAAGGGCCTGACCGTGGTAGTGTTTTCACTGTTCGGTTGCCAATAACTACAGTAACCCAGCTGTCAGAGGAAGCAGGCCCAAATTGCGTGCTGGTGTTGGGTGATAGGGATGAAAGTACCGGCGTTATCAAATCGGTTTTAGAAAAGCTAAATTACCGGATACTGTTTAAGCAAAGTGTTGAGGCTGTGCTGCATTCGTTAGAGAGCTTAATGCCGGTGATGATAGTTGTTGATACCAACAAGCTTGGTTATAGGATGGCTGAGATTGTAGCACTTTTTAGGCGGAAGGCAGCGGTTCCTATAGTTGCTATAGCGGAGTTTCCCGATGCTGAGGAGCAACAGAGGTTGCTTAAAGCCGGCTTTTCGGATATAGCTAGCAAGCCGTTTAGTCGGCTGCGATTACTTCGGCTGTTTAGAAGAGTCTTGAACTTGTCTCTGGAGTAGCAATGGATGTAATTAAAGCTATTATCCTAGGTATAACGCAGGGTTTGACGGAGTTCATTCCCATAAGCAGTACTGCACATTTGACTCTTGTAGGAAGGCTGCTAGGAGTTGTAGATTCTCGTCATCCTGAGCAGTGGACGGCATTTATGGCTGTAATGCAACTAGGGACGCTAGTTGCTGTGCTTACCTACTTTGCGTCGGATATAATTACGATAGGGCAGGAGTTCCTCAAGGGTAACATAGCATATTTGCAGCAAAGGGAAGGTTTATCACCTGCGGCTCGGCTAGGCTGGTATGTCGCCATAGGCTCTTTGCCGATAGGAATACTGGGACTACTTTTTAAAGATTTTATAGAGGGCGCGTTTACGAAGAATTTATATGTTATCTCCGGCAGTTTAATAGGCTTAGCTTTGTTGTTGTTTCTTGCTGAGTGCTTAGGTAAACGAAACAGAACTGTGAATGACTTAGGTGTGTATGATGCGCTGGTCATAGGGATTGCCCAGGCATTAGCGCTTATTCCTGGGTCATCCCGCTCTGGTACGACGATTACAGCTGGCTTGTTTTTGGGCATGACTAGGGTCACCGCAGCTAGATTTTCTTTTCTTTTAAGCATACCTGCTATAGGTGCTTCAGGGCTTTATGAATTCTATAATGTTGTTTACGATAACTATAGGTATGGTGGCTTACTATTAGACAGATCAATGCTGGTGGCCGTCGTAGCATCTACATTTGTTTCAGCAGTAGTAGGATATATCTCGATAGCGTTTCTTATGACATTTTTGCAGCAGCGTTCGACGGCAATCTTCATAATTTATAGAATATTGCTTGGGCTACTGTTGATGGTTCTACTTGTTAGCGGAAAACTAGAGCCTTGAGAGACTAGGGCGTTTTGAAAATCTTCATCATCTTTTGTATTAGACCTGCTAAATAGAGTCGTATTTTAGTAAGAGGTTTGTCTAGATCCAGTTTGCTGCCGTTTTTTTCTATCGAGGTGACCTTTCCTACGAAATGAGAGAAAGGTACTGGCAGGTCGTATATCGAAGCGGCATCTGCGCGAACGATAAAAGTATTGATGCCGTTTCTTTGTTCTATCTTAACGACGCGGCGTATTAAAGCTGTGGCTCTAGAGGTTTCTACAAGCACTACATCTCCGCGACGGACTTCTGAAGGGTGACAAGGCTCGACTAGCAGATAGTCGCCGTCGTTAATGCTCGGCTGCATTGAAGTACCACAAGCTTGGATTCTGAGGGGGCGTTTTTTTGAAAGCTCATGCCGTGCTATTTCCAGGATATTGGGAGTATTTAGACCTAAACGGACTCTCAGTTTGCTATATGTTTGCATAGTTTCCCTTGAACGCAGCCCTGATAACTTTTAGCTAATAATAGACAAGTGGCATAGGTTCGGCAAGACTATTTTCTCAAAGGATCTGCAAAATAGTTTTTTAGGATTTCCAATTTCGGAGCCGAACCTTGTTGAAGGATGACAGTTACGACGTCGAATCTGTAAGGTTTGTACTTCCATCCGACGAGCCTGAGATACTTACGAGCAGTGAGAGCTATGTTGAGCTTTTTGGCAGCATCTA
This sequence comes from Blastocatellia bacterium, assembly GCA_025057015.1. Classification (GTDB taxonomy): domain Bacteria; phylum Acidobacteriota; class Blastocatellia; order Chloracidobacteriales; family JADJPF01; genus JANWYG01. The sequence goes on along the minus strand of JANWYG010000009.1, from coordinate 34,051 downwards.
CAGCATCTTGTGGAGCATACAGTCCGAGGTAGCTTCTTGTCTTAACTTCTATGAAACAAAGGACTTGACCATCGAATGCTATTATGTCTATCTCACCAAGTATTGTTTTTCCGGTTGAGGATTTTCCTATGGGTGCTGTGAAGTTTGTCGCGCATATGCGGTATCGGTTGCGTTCGAGAAAACTTATAGCTAGTAGTTCACCTTCTTTTCCGATGATGTGATTCATAAGCTTTTCTCCTTAATATAGTTAATAACGCGTTTATAGGTAGTTTCTAAAACTATTTGTCTGTACCTACAGGTTTCAGTAAAATTTACTTCCCACGACAGTTGAGGGTTTGTCGATGCAGACAATTCTTGTAAAGGTGGACGAAGAGGCTCTTTTAGAGAGCGTACGCGAGGCCACAGCCAAATTTGCAGTAAAGCTTGAAACGCTTGACGAGCTTACTGTAGATGCTGTGCTATCCATCTCGCCTATGCTAATAATCTTGAAATACCCTGATGAAGAAAGCTATAGCTTTTTTAAATCTGCTATAGAAGATGAGCAGTTGTCTCGTATTCCCTTTATGTTCATAGTTCCGGAATCAGAGAAATGGGAGGAGATAGAAGGATTCAGGCTTGGGTATGATACGAAGGTCTCTAAAGAGCGCCCTAAGTTGGGTATAGAACTACGCGTGCAGGCGATTCTTAACAAAGCTGAAGATACTACTGCAGGCCATGCCAAAGATGTGCAGCTTTTGGTGGAGTCAATAGTTAGCCGTAAGACTAGACCTGAGGAAGCAGCGGGTTCTTCTGCAGCAGCAGGCAAGCCTTCAAAGCCAAGGATACTCATAGCTGAGGACGATGTGATGACAAGGTCGGTCCTTGAGGCAGCTCTCGAGCAAGACTATGAGTTGCTCTTTGCTGTGAACGGGCAAGAAGCGCTAGATATAGCTGTACAAGAGCGACCCGATATCATCATTTCAGATGTGATGATGCCGGTGATGGACGGTATGGAGTTGCTCAAGAGGATGCGTTCTAGTAGCGTTTCGAAGACTCCTTTTCTATTTCTCACTGCTAGAGGAGCAGTTGAAGATAAGATAGCAGGTCTTGAGCATGGAGCAGACGAGTATCTGAGCAAGCCATTCTCTGTACGTGAACTACAGTTGCGTGTAAGCAAGCTTGTTGAGAAAAGTAACCTGCGTCGTGGTGCGGCAGGAGTAATTCAGGGACAGCTCTCAGAAGTATCTCTGCCCGATGTGTTGCAGATCATCTCGAACAATCAAAAGACTGGGGAGCTCGTGATAGACTCTTCAAAGGGTGTAGCTAGGATATTTTTGCAAAGTGGTCAGATAGTGCAAGCTACTTTTGGTAAGTTTAGCGGCCTGAAAGCGCTATTTCGCATACTTGCTCTGGATGAGGGCAGATTTCTGTTTGAGAACAAGCAGCTTGCGGTCGAAGTGACGGTACAGGACAAGATTGAGAACTTGCTGCTTGAAGGTTACAGGCAGATGGACGAGTTTAAGATGTTACTTGCACGTTTTGAAAAGGGAGAAGAGACAATGCTTAAGCCTGGCACGGAGAAAATAGTACAGAGCGGGTTGTCTACTACGGATGCGCTCGTGCTGATTGCTGTAAATAAGACGGCTAAGATCAAGACCATATTAGATCAGGTGTCTAAGCCAGATTTGGAAGTAATGGAAAGTATCATCAACTTGCTAGAGGCTAAGTTGTTGGATATAGAGGTATCTGGATGAGAATAATAAGGGCTGAGCGTGACAACAAGCTTACCTGCAAAGGCTGGCAGCAAGAAGCAGCCTACAGGATGCTGTGTAACAATCTAGATCCAGAGGTGGCGGAAAAGCCCGAGGAGCTGATAGTCTACGGTGGTGCTGGCAAGGCAGCGCGCAACTGGGATTGTTTTGACGCTATAGTGAGAACACTAAAAGAGCTGGAAAACGATGAAACATTGCTCGTTCAATCGGGCAAACCGGTCGGTGTGTTTCGCACCCATGAGTACGCGCCGCGGGTGCTGATAGCAAATTCAAATCTAGTAGGACACTGGGCGAACTGGGATGAATTTAGGCGGCTTGAGCAGTTAGGCTTGCTGATGTATGGACAAATGACCGCCGGTAGCTGGATTTACATCGGAACGCAAGGGATAGTACAAGGTACTTACGAGACTTTTGCTGCTGTGGCTGAGCGGCACTTTGGAGGCAGTCTTTGTGGCAAACTGGTTGTAAGCGGGGGACTTGGCGGTATGGGTGGGGCACAGCCGCTTGCAGCCACTATGAACGGTGCGGCATTTTTGGGAATAGATGTAGAGCCAGCGCGTATAGAAAAGCGTATAAAAACTCGTTACTGTGACCGGATCAGTTATTCGCTAGACGAAGCTCTGGAGATTGTTTTGGAAGCTAGGAAAGCAGGCAAAGCACTCTCTGTGGGATTGGTAGGAAACTGCGCAGAAGTATTACCTGAGCTAGTCCGTCGTCAGGTAGTGCCAGATGTAGTGACTGATCAGACAAGCGCTCATGATCCGCTTAACGGATACGTCCCTGATGGAATGAGTCTAGACGAAGCGGTAGAGCTTAGACGGAGAGAGCCACAAGAGTATGTCCGTCGGTCTATGGCTGCTATGGCGAAGCATGTAGCAGCGATGCTTGAGCTAAAAAAAATGGGTGCCGTAGTCTTCGACTATGGAAACAATATCCGAGCTATGGCTAAGGCCGAAGGTGTAATAGACGCATTCACGATACCTGGGTTTGTGCCTGAGTACATCAGGCCACTTTTTTGTGAAGGTAAGGGGCCGTTTCGCTGGGTAGCTCTGTCAGGTGATCCGGCAGATATTCGTCGTACGGACGATCTTGTATGCGAGATGTTTCCAGAGAACGCTTCAATGAATAGATGGATACGACTTGCACGTGAGAGGATAGCTTTTCAAGGTCTACCTGCGCGGATCTGCTGGCTAGGGTATGGTGAGCGCGCAGACTTTGCTGAGGCTATGAATGAGCTTGTTAAGCGAGGTGATCTGAAGGCGCCTATAGTAATCGGCCGTGATCACCTTGATTGTGGGTCGGTTGCTTCGCCGTATAGGGAGACCGAATCGATGAAAGACGGTTCGGATGCCATAGCTGACTGGCCTATACTGAACGCTTTGCTTAATACGGCGTCCGGTGCAAGCTGGGTTTCTTTCCATCATGGTGGCGGTGTAGGTATAGGTTATAGCCTACATGCTGGACAAGTAACGGTTGCTGATGGTACGGTCGAAGCCGCAAGAAGGCTCAATAGAGTGCTTACTAATGATCCGGGGATAGGAATTGCGCGACATGTCGATGCTGGTTATGAACGGGCTATAGAAGTTGCGCGCTCACATAAGATCAAGATACCGATGCTTGGCTAGTGTATACTGTCCCAAACGTTATCTCGCTTTTGAGGCTCCTGTCGCTACCGCTGTTTGTTTATCTTGTATTGGAAAGAAAATGGGAACAAGCGCTTGCAGTCTTTTTGCTTGCCGGTATTTCGGACGGGTTAGACGGATATCTGGCACGCAAGCTAGGGCAAACCAGTCGGTTAGGACAGTGGCTTGATCCGGCAGCAGATAAACTCCTACTAGTGGTGGCATGTGCCGTCTTGAGTATACCGAGTCCTGGATATGAACCGTTGCCGATATGGCTTACGGTGGCTGTCTTCGCTCGCGACCTAGGAATAGTTGTCGGGGCGCTGATAGTTAGATTGACGACAGGATTTAGCGACTTCAAGCCGTCTCTTCCCGGAAAACTGAATACCTTAGTGTTGACAGCAACATTAGTCTTTTTTCTGCTGGCGCAGGTAGTTTACTTCAGCAGGAAGGTATTGGCCGAGATCTATTTCTTAGCTCTAGCTATGACAATTTTTTCGGGTGTTCATTATATCTATTTTGTCAGGCGGGCGCTTAAAGATTATCGGAGGAAAAAATGAGAAGGTACTGGCAAGAATGGCCGGCGGTGTTTCCTTTTATCACGACTTTGCTCGTGATGCTTGTGTTAGGATACGCTTTGATAGAGGCGTTTCAGCGATTGAGAGAGGCCCTGAGGCCGGTCTTTTTGCCGCTGCTTATCTCTCTTGCGTTTGCGTATATTCTAGAGCCAGTTGTAGAGTTCTTCGAACGTTTATCTATATCTCGCCATCGCGCTACCGTACTTACTTTGCTTGTTTCTGGGCTATTTCTTCTAGCTATATTGCTGTTTTTAATACCTAGTCTAGTATCACAGATTAGCGATATAGCAGCGCAGCTACCTGAGAAGGGAGCCGCAATAGCGCAGTGGGTGCGCGGGAAGCTGCAAGCGTTACAACGATTCAATCCGGCCTTGTACGAACGTCTGCATCATCAGGTAGAGGGATTCTTGCACGATCCTTCGCCGCTCACTATGCCAGTAGTGGGCTTTGTTAAGAGCGCCCTAGGGCAGTTTGGACACCTTACTTCAAGCTTGCTTAATTTTGTGCTCATTCCATTTTTCGTCTACTACATATTGGTGGATTTCAAGGCGCTTGCGTCTGCTATTTATAAGTTAGTTCCGGAGCGTAACAGAGCTGCAGCGAGCGAGCTGTTTGGGCAGATCGGGAGCGCTCTGAGGAGCTTTGTTCGCGGACAAATACTTGTATGTACGTTGATGGCGCTGCTTTATGTAGCAGCTTTTTCAGTGCTTAATGTCCGTATGGGTTTCACATTGGGAGTGCTTTCTGGTTTTGGGCATTTAGTGCCTTACTTTGGTACTGCGTTTGCGGCGCTTTTGGTGATAGTGTTTACGGCGTTTGATGAGCCTAGTATTTGGAAGTTTTTGGCTGTCGTTGCGTGTTATCCGGTAATTCAGGCTATAGAGGGGTTCATACTTACGCCACGTATCTTGGGAGATAAGCTTGAGTTGCACCCGTTTTTAGTTCTAACCGGAGTCATCATAGGCCATCATTTGTTCGGGATTATAGGGATAGTGCTTGCTGCGCCCGTTATGGCGTGTGCGAAGATAATCTTGAGTGCGGTGATCAAGCTTTACTTACGCTCGCCTTTCTACACTCGTGTGGGCAGAGTGCCTCTTCCTCAGGGCGACTCTGAGCTACAGGTAAATCCTTCTTGAAAGTTACTTTGATAAGTTGACACACAAAAAACTTGACAATCATATACTCAATCTTTATACTATGAGATATAATAAACAGCGAGCTTCTAGGCGATCAGGCTAGGAGTTGCATTGAGGAGGTTTTTAGGAATGAGCAAGATAATAGGGATAGATCTAGGTACTACGAATTCCGTGGTAGCTATTATGGAGGGTGGGACCCCGACGGTGATACCGAACTCTGAGGGCGGTAGGACGACGCCTTCGGTAGTGGCTTTTACGAAGGATGGGCAGCAGTTAGTAGGTCAGTTAGCGAAGCGACAGGCGATAACGAATCCGGAGAATACGGTTTATTCGATCAAGCGTTTTATGGGGCGTCGCTTCAACGAGGTGACTGATGAGATCAGGCAAGTGCCATACACGGTAAAGGCTGCGCCGAATGGTGACTGCAGGGTAGTGATAGGTGGCAAGGAGTATTCGCCGCCGGAGATCTCAGCAAGGATATTGCAAAAGCTTAAGACTGCAGCTGAGGAGTACTTAGGTGAGAAGGTGGAAAAGGCGGTCATTACCGTGCCTGCATACTTCAACGATTCGCAACGGCAGGCCACTAAGGATGCTGGTAAGATTGCAGGGCTTGAAGTAATGCGTATAGTGAACGAGCCTACGGCTGCTGCGCTTGCGTACGGCTTGGACAAGAAGAAGGATGAAACGATAGCGGTATTTGACTTTGGTGGTGGTACGTTTGACATTTCTATACTGGAGGTAGGTGAAGGCGTAGTAGAGGTCAAAGCGACAAACGGTGATACGCATCTGGGCGGTGATGATATAGACGAGCGATTGATCAAATGGATAATAAGCGAGTTCAAGAAGGATCAGGGCATAGATTTGTCGAATGACAAAATGGCGCTGCAGCGACTCAAGGAGGCTGCCGAGAAGGCCAAGATCGAGCTGTCGTCGACTATGGAGACTGAGATCAACTTGCCTTTTATTACGGCTGATGCTTCCGGACCGAAGCACTTGGTGATGAAGCTTACGCGGTCAAAATTTGAGGCCCTTGTAGATGACATCTTGCGTCGCACGCTCAAACCTTGCGAGCAAGCGCTTGCGGATGCTGGTCTTAAGCCCAGTCAGATAGATGAAGTTGTGTTGGTCGGCGGCTCTACTCGTATACCGAAAGTACAGCAAATGGTGCGCGAGTTTTTTGGAAAAGAGCCGCATAAGGGTGTAAATCCTGATGAAGTCGTAGCCATAGGGGCGGCTGTACAAGCTGGCGTGCTTGCAGGTGATGTAAAGGACCTGCTGTTGCTTGATGTGACTCCGTTGTCGCTTGGCATAGAGACTCTAGGGGGAGTCTTTACTAAGTTGATAGAGCGCAATACGACTATACCTACTCGCAAGAGCGAGATCTTTTCTACAGCTTCGGACAATCAGACTTCGGTGGAAGTACACGTCTTGCAGGGCGAGCGGCCTATGGCCAAGGATAATCGTACGCTCGGTAGGTTCCATTTGGTAGGCATTCCACCAGCTCCTAGAGGGGTACCGCAGATAGAGGTGACGTTTGACATAGACGCAAATGGTATAGTTAACGTCTCTGCTAAAGATTTAGGTACCGGCCGCGAGCAAAAGATAACCATTACGGCCAGTTCTGGGCTGTCTAAGGAAGAGATCGACAGAATGATCAAGGAAGCTGAGGCCAACTCTGCAGCTGATAAGCGGAGGAAGGAGCAGATAGAGGCTCGCAACAAGCTGGATAGTCTGGTGTACTCGACCGAGAAGATCATTAATGAAAACAAAGAGAAGATTGATGCAAGCGTCATAAGCGAGATAGAGGATATCATTCGTGAGTGCCGATCTAAGCTCGAGACGGCTTCGACTGCCGAGCTAAACTCTCTCTATGAGAAGCTGACGAAAGCTTCGCATAAAGTGGCTGAGGTGATGTATCGTTCTGCAGGAGCTACGTCTAGTAGTGGTGCCAGTAGCGGCTCGAGGGCGAGCGGTGGGTCTAACAAGAAGGCTGACGATGATGTAATAGATGCTGAGTATGTAGACGTAGACGATAAGAAATAAACTCTGACCCGGTTTCTAAGGCCGGGTCTTACTCGTGATGAGTGAGTGAAGTTGGGATATGTCACGCAAGGACTACTACGAGATACTGGGGGTTTCACGCGATGCTACCGCCGAGGAGATAAAGAAAGCTTACAGGCGGCTTGCTCGCAAGTACCACCCTGATGTTAATCCCGGCGACAAAGCTGCTGAAGAACAGTTTAAGAAGATCTCTGAGGCGTTTGAAGTTCTTGGAGATCCTGAAAAACGTAAAGTCTATGATCGGTACGGCACTTACTCTGATAATATCGGTCAGCAAGCTGGAGGCTTTGACTTTTCTGATTTTGGGGGCTTTGGGACGGGAAGCTTTGCCGACATTTTTGCTGAAATCTTTGGCGGTGGTAGCTCTACGCGGCGTAGGCCTCAGGCAAAGACGCCCCAGAAAGGCAGTGACATAGAGTATTCTCTGTCGCTTTCTTTCGAAGAAGCTGTGCGGGGCCTGACTACCAGTATAAGTGTTAGCCGCAACGATGCCTGTCAACGTTGTGGTGGCGGTGGAGAGTTAGGTAGCAGTGCTTGTCGACGTTGTAGTGGAAGCGGTAAGGTGCAAAGTGCGGCTGGTAGAGTACGGTTTAGTTCTATGTGCCCAGATTGTAGCGGTACGGGTACAAAAGCTGAAAGTTGTCAGTTGTGTGCTGGTAAAGGGATCGTGCCGAAGACTGAGACTATAAAGGTGAAAATTCCTGCCGGAGTAGATAATGGCTCTAGAGTGCGCGTGCCGGGTAAGGGCAATGCAGGACTTTATGGCGGACCGGCAGGAGACTTGTTTATCAATACCAAAGTGGCAGAACACCCATACTTTGTCAGAAAGGGTGATAATATATACTGCAGCATTCCTATTACGGTTCCTGAAGCGGCTTTGGGCGCAAAGATAGAGGTGCCGACGATTTCTGGTAAGGCGGTATTACGGATTCCGCCAGGAACACAGTCAGGGCAAAAATTTAGGCTGCGAGAAAAAGGAGTACCATCGCTACGTGGTCAAGCTTGCGGCGATCAGTACGTAGAAGTGAAAATAGTGCTGCCTAAGATAATAAGCGAAGATACTAAGGATCTGCTTAGGAAGTTTGCCAAACTTAACCCAGAGAACCCACGAGCCGAGATGGGACTAGAATAGGGAGGCGAGCCGTGAAGAAGAAAAAGAGCAAAGGCTACACTATCAGCGTAGTAGCGGATGCTTACGGCATTCACGCTCAAACCTTGCGTCTGTATGAGCGCGAGGGACTGTTGCGGCCTTCGCGTTCGGAGGGTAACACGCGATTTTACACCGAGGAAGACCTGCGGCGGTTAGAATTAATCTTGAGTCTCACAAGAGACATGGGCGTCAATCTTGCTGGAGTGGAGATCATACTAAACTTGCGTGAGAAGATAGAAGAAATGCAGCGTGAGTTTCAGCGTTTCGTCGAACTTCTCAGGCAGCATGTTTCTAGCGAAGTGCTGCAAAACGACGACAAGATCAAAAATGCACTGGTGCGAGTCCAGCCTGTACACTCAGTGATACTTTCTTCTCAGAAGACGCGACAATCGGACTGCAAGGTGCAGCTGCTGGAAAGTGACGAAGAATAGGAGTGAGTTTTGACCACGGCTGTTTCTTTACAGAACGTCTCTAAAAGCTATGGTGAATTCAAAGCTGTTGACTCGCTGTCTTTAGACATAACTTCTGGGTGCGTGTTTGGCCTCCTTGGACCGAACGGTGCTGGTAAGACGACCACTATCAGGATGATTGTTAATATCACTGTTCCAGATAGTGGCAGTGTATATATCTTCGGAGAGCCGGCTTCGGCAAAGCTACGATCGAAGATAGGCTATCTGCCGGAAGAGCGTGGCCTCTATAAAAAGATGAAGGTGCGCGAGCAACTGCTCTTTTTGGCGGGCCTCAAAGGTGTTGACAGCAAGGATTCTGCTAATCGGATTGTCACTTGGGCAGAACGGCTCAAAATAGCTGAATGGCTGGATAAAAAGACTGAAGAACTCTCTAAAGGCATGCAGCAGAAGATACAGTTTATAGCTGCGTTGCTGCATGAACCACGGCTGCTTATCCTTGATGAGCCTTTCTCTGGACTTGATCCCGTAAATACCTCTCTTTTAATGGAAGTAATACGCGAGCTAAGTAAAAGTGGGGTGACCATAATCCTATCGACGCATGTTATGGAGCAAGTAGAAAAGCTTTGTGACGAGATCTGTTTGATTAACAAGTCTCGCAAGGTGCTAGCTGGTCGCCTGCGAGATGTCAAAAGCAATTATGGAATACGCAAGCTGTTAATAGCGTTTGATGGAGGTGATAGCTTTCTTAAGGACGATTCTCTAAGTGTAGAGCGTTTTCCTGAACATTACGAGCTAAATATTTCTTCTGTCGAGCAGGCCCAACAGATACTCCGCAAAGCGATTAATGCAGGTGCTATCATCCGTAAGTTTGAGCTTCTAGAACCTTCGCTCCATGAGATATTCGTAAACAAGGTGACCGGAGTGGATGGATGAGCAAAACTGTTTTGATCATAAAGCGGGAATATTTGGAGCGTGTGCGCTCTAAATGGTTCATCGTAGGCACCCTACTAGGCCCAGTGGTACTTGCGTTACTTGTTATCATTCCAGTAGTGGTAATGAAGCTTTCTTCGGGGCAAAAGCTGATGGCTGTTGTGGATTGCTCTGGGCAGGAAGGGCTGGCAGAGAGGGTAGTGGAGCAGCTTAAGGAAAATAAGATTGAAGTAAAGGAGCTGATTACTGGCTCTGAAGAGGAGGTGGTGACAAGGCAAGCTGGCTTAAATACGGAGGTTGAGCAGGGGAAACTGCTGGGCTATGTGCTACTGCCTAAGGAAATGCTGAGTGACGCTGTTGTAAAGTACTATGCTAAAAACGTCAGCGATTTCAACTTACAGGAGCAGCTCAAAGACAGTTTGAGCAAGGCTTTAGTGGCTCAGCGGTTACGGCTTGCTGGCATGAGTCAGCAGCAAATTGAGGAGCTAAATAGAAAAGTCAAGCTGCAGACTAACAAGCTGGAGCAAGGCGGGCAGGCACGCGCAGATTACGGACAGACCTTCGTCTTAGCCTTTTTGCTGATGATGCTAATTTACATAATGATAGTGGTCTATGGAATAAATGTGCTGCGCAGTGTTGCCGAAGAAAAGCAGAATCGCATAGTTGAGATCATAGTCTCTTCGGTTTCTCCGCTGGAGTTGCTTTTTGGCAAGATTGTAGGCATTGGTCTTGTAGGTCTTACGCAGCTTCTTGTCTGGTTGCTATGCGCTCTAGCTTTGCCACCGTTGTTTGCTGGTATGCTTGTTAGTATCAAGAGCTTCTTACCGAGTATTAACCTGTCAATAGCAATATACTTTTTCATCTACTTTGTTCTTGGGTATTTGCTTTATGCTGCTCTTTACGCGATGGTAGGCTCTATGGTCTCTAACGAGCAAGATGTACAGCAGATACAGGCGCCGGTTACGATACTAATAGTTATACCAATAATACTAAACCAGTTTGTGATAGCTGACCCTAGTAGCAAAGTCTCGATAGTCCTTTCGCTGTTTCCTTTTTTCTCGCCTGTACTTATGTTTCTTAGGATAACGGTTCAAACTCCGCCGTTTTGGCAAATAGCGTTATCTATCTTCTTGTTAGTAGCTTCTGTATTCTTATTTGCTTGGGTGGGTAGTAAGATTTACCGAGTTGGGATCTTAATGTATGGCAAACGGCCTAGTTTGCCAGAAGTAGTTAAGTGGTTGAAGTACACATGATTATAGGAACAGTGAAAGGGCCTGGCAAGGTTGCTAACGACTATTTGTTTATTACTACTGACAATGAGCATGCTCGAGTTGGGGAGTTTGTATTTTACAAGGCCTGTGGTCGGGAGATATTAGGCACGATTACGGGCTGTAGGCTTGCGCGCATGCTTCCTGACGGGCTACTGGCAGATCCTGAAACTCCGCCTCAGATCATTACCGATCTATTAGGAATGGAGGCTGGCTGTGAGCTCTATGAAGTTAACGTATCAACGATAGGATATTTTGACGAAGCTTTGCGCGATTTTGTCAATCCCCGTGTTCCTCCTATACCTGGTCAAAGCGTATGGCTTGCTTCTGATCAGATGCTAGAGCTAGTTCTTAATCCTTGTAGACCAGGCCAACCTGGAGCAGCGCAGATAGGGAGCCTGCTAAGTAGACCCGAAGGAAGAGTACCTATAGTAGTGTCGGTCAAAGAGATAGCCTCTACGCATTTAGCTATACTTGCTAGTACCGGAGCTGGTAAGAGCTATGCTGCTGGCGTGCTTGTTGAAGAGATGCTCAGGCCGAATAATCGCGCTGCTATCCTGATTGTAGATCCTCACGGTGAATATGGTACTTTGAAGGATTTAGAGGCGATACCAGAACTTTGCGAGGGTAGCTATGCCCCGAAGGTCAAGATCTTGCTACCGGATCGAGTGCGTGTTCGCTTTAATACTTTGAAGTTTTCTGATATCCGGTATTTGCTGCCGGAGATGACGGATAAGCAGAGTTATTATCTCAGTCGCGGTTTTCAAGAATTACAGAGTCGCCGTACTTATGGCTTTCGGGATCTCTATGAAGCGATGCTGCAGCTAAAATATGAAGACAGCGAGCAGCGAACTTTGGCGGCATCAACTATAGAAGCTGTATGCTGGAAGCTTGAGTACAGATTTCGCTCGAGTAAAGTCTTTTCCGATGTCGAGCACAATCACCTGACAGAGCTTTTTCAGCCGGGGCAGTGTACGGTGCTGCAATTGAACGAAATAGATCAACACGAACAGCAGGTCATAGTAGGCACCTTGCTGCGGCGTATTAGTGACGCACGCATCGGTTGGGTGACTCAGCGGAACTTAGCGGCAAATCCTGAAGATCAGCTGCCGTTTCCTGTCTTTATTCTTTTAGAGGAGGCTCATCGTTTTGCACCGGCAACGGCGAATGTTGTCTCTACCGATATACTAAGACAGATCTTGTCTGAGGGAAGGAAGTTTGGCATAGGTGTGGGATTAATCACACAAAGACCTGGTAAGCTAGATCAGGATGTTCTCAGTCAGTGTCAGACGCAGTTTATCTTGAGAATAGTTAATCCCATAGATCAAAAGACTATAGCCTCGAGCATAGAAAGCGTAGGCCGCAGTACTTTGGATGAACTCCCTGCACTTAGCAAGGGACAGTTAATAGTTGCTGGAGTTGCCATAAATGTACCTGTATTATGTAGAGTCAGGCAACGACTGACTCGTCATGGCGGACAGACAATAGATGCTCCTCAGGAGTGGGCGAAATGGTACTCAGAGTCTGTGCAGCGTGAGTTAGAGAGAAGTCGGTCAGTGTTGCTCAAACCCGAAGGTCGACGCGTTCAGTACGATGGTATAGACGTGTAATCAATCAAGTGAAAGTTTTACTGTTTTTCTTCATAGCGGTGTTACTTCTTGTTGTAGCAATGCGAATTAGAGTGAGGTTTCGTTCAAGTAAGTTTTTGATTGTTGATAACAACGAGTATCTTGGCGAACCTCGCTTGCTTGTGATTTCCCTAGGAATGATTTCAGCTCTAGCTGTTGTCTGCCTGTCGATTTGGATAGGTATGCAGGCAAAGTTCCCTGACCTGATCGAAGTACTGTTCTTTGTCCTTCTGCCGGTACTTGGCTGTTACTTGGCATACAGACGCCTTCTTTGAGCTATTAATTACTTGCTTGCAATCGGTTTATTGCTAACTGTATGATCAGAAGAATAGTGGTGTATATGTATGAGTTTGACGCGGTCTGACTATTTACTTAGGGGCGGCAGGATATGCAAGGTGTTATAAAACCTTTTTCTATAGCAGAGGTTTTCAGGAAGATTTTCAATGAGCGGTTAAGCGGGGAGCTCCTTCTTAGGCAAGACTTGCTGATGAAGCAGATATTCTTCGAGCGGGGTCATATAGTGTTTGCTCTAAGTAATCGTCCAGAGGATCGGCTGGGAGAAATGCTTGTCAAGCAAGGAAAGCTGACTAGGGAAAGATTGAGCGAGCTGCTTGCGTCTGTACCTGCTGGAACCCGCCTCGGAAAATATATGGTCGACCGTGGAGTAATCACCGAGCGTGAGCTGCTGAGCTACTTAACGCTCCAGATGGCTGGAATAGTTAGATCGGTGTACGAATGGAAAGAAGGGCTCTATCAGTTTCTTGAGGGTGAGGGGCGTGCACCTGAAGACTTGAAGTTGCGATTTTCGACGCAGACGCTTATTTTGGAAGGTATTAGGTCTATAACCGACTTTGATGTGATAAGGGCAGGTATTGGCGATATATCGAAGTATCTCGCACCGATGCCCAACCGTTCGAAGATACAGTCGATAGCATTTAGTCCTGTCGAGCTATCGGTGCTTTCTCTGGTCAAAGAGCCTATGGATTTACTTCGCGTGATAGTAAGCTGTCGGGACAGGCCTGAGAAGGTATTGCAAGCGGTCTATGGTCTGTTGGCAATAGGGATGCTCAAGCAGGTCGAAGTGGTAAACAGCCGCCAAAAGGAGATACAAGAGATGAAGCAGCGACTCGAGTCAAAGAATCCATACACTATACTTGGTGTTGCTGCTAATGCCACCCTGACAGAGATCTACGATGCTTATAACCGGTTGGCGTCTAAGTTTCATCCTGATTCGCAGTCAGAAGTCTCTGCTGAGGAACGTGCAGATTTGGAGCACATATTCAGAGGTATTACAGAAAGCTACAACTATGTTCGCAGTAAATCTGTAACTACTCAGCCACAGCCACCAGTTTCTCAGCCGCTGCCCCAGCCGCAGCAGCCGATAGTAACTTGGCATATGCAGCAGCCTTCCTACCCATCACCGCAGATGCCTGGAATGCCACAACAGCCGGGCTATTTGCCGCCGCAGTCTACGCCTATGATGCCTTTACAATCTATGCCTATGGGAAGTGCTGTAACTGGTGGCTTGCCTATTGCTAATACAGGCCAATTTACATTGCCCACTGGACAGTATGGCCAATATACACCTGTTACAGCGGCTCTTCCACCTCAGGGATTTTATGGAGTACCTCAGCAGCAGCCTACTGCACAACTACCACAGCCTGCTTCGCAACTACCGCAGTTTATGTCTAAGCGTGAAGGGCCTACGCGCGCGGTTTCAGATGAGATTGACTATCACAGTGACAACCGTAATTCTGGAGCAAAAATTGACATAAACCGTGCTCTTAAGGAAGCCTTTGAGTATTTTGAAGACAAAAGGGCGATGCTTTTTGCTGTAGAGGCGATGTCTATGATATTTAGGAGCCGCCCGCCTGTTCATATCGAGATGACAAAGCTCGCGGAAATCACGTGCAATTGGGCACGTAACAAAGCTAGTGTCAATAACTGGCCGCCATCGCTAGTGCTCGTTCGCGTCATAGGGCTTATCAAACAGGCAAGTGATGCAGGGCTGCTACCGGAACTTGAACCAGAAAGCTTTTTTCCAGCGTTTGTGAAAGAACTCAGCGCTTACTTGGGTCATTCGGAGATGGAAGAGCTGCTGCGAGGTTTAAAGAGTTTAGGCTAGCAGTTTCTCCATAAACATCTCCATTTGTTGCAAGCGAGCTTCTATCTGTGCTTCTTGTTGGGAAAGAGTAGATTGTATTGATCTGAGCTCGTCGGCCATTTCTAGGAGGGTCAAGATGGCTATTTTATACCTAGTATAGTGAGGAAATTTTTGCGCCATAGCCCGCATTCGCAGGTCTACTTCTTCGGCAAGTTGACGTATATACTCTGGCTCGGCGTTTGCTGAGAGCTCGTACTCGCTACCATATATTTGCACTGCTAAGGTGGTTTTTGCTGTAAAGTTCGATTTTCGTATCTTCATATAGCTAATTTGGTTCGGGTAGAAAGGGTACTGGTGTCCGAGTTACTACTTCTTTAGGTACGAACTCAAAATTTACCCACGCTGATCCAAACCTTATCATGTCGCCGTCTTCTAGCGGTATACCGTTTACATGTTGAGGTGTGACATAAAGTTGGCTCTTTGTTCTGAGTCTTTGGATTATCGTTCCATTGATACTTCCATGGTCGATGAGATTAAAGATGCCGTGTTGGTATACTATCGAGGCATGCTGTCGGGAGACGCTGTTAGAAGCATCTTCGGGTGAATCTTGATGGGCAAAGACGAAATCGTTACGCCTAATCATCTTACCGTTTTCATTAACTATAGTGCGCAATCGGCCTATTCTGACACACTTTTTAGTGATGACATAGCGGTTGTGATAAACTGTAGAATTTAGTGCTGTCAGTCGAGCAAGCTGTGGAATTTCAGGAGTTTGGGGAATGACGTTGATTATTTGTTTGTTCCTATAGTTTATTTCTACTCTTATTTGTTCGCTTGCCAATTCAGGGCGTGGCCACTCGAGACCAAGCGATGCGCGGCGGTACATGACGCGACTATCGCCTTTACTTACCGTCTGTACATCTACAAATAGAGGGTTGAATATCCTTAGCTGAGTAGAGTAGAGAAATGCTGACAGTAGCTTCAAGAAGGTCGGTCTGTTGAATATAGTCTCAAGATCTTCAACTCTGTCAGCCTTAGTTTCCGGAATCACTACTACCACTAAATTAGGTACACAAGGTATACCGTCACCGTAGAAGCAAGTGTTTTGTTTTATGGCCTCTATCAACTGATAGATTATCTCCCGCGGATCTAAGTCATCTTCTGTCAGATTGCTAGCCTGGCTCAATGAAGAGGAAAGAAAGCTTTCCATTTCCTTAAGGTGTCTGTTATTAAAATCCACAGTTCTTACCTCACAATCTAACCTTCCATCTTCTCTACTAGTTGCTCTAGGTTATATCTTATTATCGAGTAATCTTCCAGCAGTTCGTTTAACTTGACGATAAAGGGAATTTCTAATGCCGCGGCAGTTTCTGCTCTAGCTTCTAATTCTATGTATTCAGGTGAGCCTTCTGCTACAGTTTCTTGTTGTTCTATTAGTTCGTAGACGTTCTCGCCGCGAGGATGCTTGTGATAGCAAAAGCTTACGAAGGCTAGCGTTAAACCATCTATTCTCATTTTAATCTGCTCGCTGTCCTGTAGATCCATAGGACTGAGCAGATAGGAGTCTTTAGGTACGCCTAGCCTTTGAGCTAGTTCATAGATTGCGTGCTGTAAGTGTTCGGTTGCTATATTTTTCATTCTTGTCGCAATAGCTTCAGTAAATTAATTCTCTTACGCCGTTGTTCTAGATTTAATAAAACTGTAGCTTCAGCTGCCCTTTCTTGGCAATCCCTCAGAGGACATCTTTCACAGGACGTTCCTACCTGTATTCTGGGAATGGTTTTGTCTGCTAAGAACTTTACCTGTCGTTCTAGCGATTCGTCTTGATAAAGTCCGATGGCAACGCTCGACAGCGTACCTTGTCTTAGCGGTGAGCTGCTTGCTATGCTAAGGCATAGAAACTGTTTTTCTGAATCCACGAATTTCGAAAGCTGCGCTCCTGCAAAAATATATCTGCCTTTTTTTCCAACCTCTCTAGCAAGCTTTTTGAGGTAGCGTAACACTGCCCATCTCCTGCAGTGGTGCTCGCTCATGCTCAAACCGACGGTAAAATGTGCTGTATTGAGCTGTTTTACTAATCGGATCTGTCCTTCTTCAAAATTGTATCTCAAGAAGTGTAGTTTCAAGCCGAGAAAAGTTGGTACTAGTTCACTTATTCTGTAAAAAAGCATCTCCGGTGTCGCATCATACTTTTCTACTAGCGCAAGTAGCTCTCTATAGTCCCAGTTCGGCATCTCAAACAGCCTTTTGAGATCAGCCAGTATCTGCTCTTTGTTTATGAGAAGTGCTCCGGCAAAGTAAGATGCTTTAAAATCGTTCAGTACCTGTTCAAATGAGCTGGCTTGTTCCGGGACGAAAGTCCAGGCACGTTCCTTCAGGCCTAAAAACTGATAGCCTAGCTCTCTGGCTAAAACAAAGCGCTTTTGTGGTAGACTCAACGCAGGATTGACGAGCAACCGAGGGGAACTAAGGTCGAGGTAAACGGACCTATAGATGAGTAACTCTGGATATCTGCTCAAATGTTCGAAATCTATCTTATAGTCGTAAAGCTCTCTTAGCAGTTTATTTAAGTGTTCGAGGCTAGAGTTTGGCCCATAATTCCGGATGAGCTCCTCTACAGCATCCTCTATATCCTCGAAGTAATTTAGCTTGCTTTCTTGATATGCTCTCAGGGCTACACGGAATAGATCCTCGAGTTGTAGATGATGGCTTTCAGCTATATTTAGCAGCGCTTTGAGCAACGCAGAAACCTGTGCTGGGCTACGAGTTAGCATATCTACAAGGTCTTTGAGAGATATGCCAAACAAGTGAAAGGGAAAGTTGGCCAGTATAGGTGAATTTAAAAAGTCTTCCAGCGGAGCAAACTCTTCAGTGAGTTTAGGTGAAATTAGGTCTTCGTAGCTTCTACCTAGTGCTTTGGCGATACGATGAATTTTGTCGGGCTTTGGGTACTTTGATCCCTTTTCCAATTCGGTAAGATACATTGGAGATAGTTCGCACAGAGCCGCAAATTCCGTGATTGTCAGCCCTCGCATCTCTCGAAATTTCTTGAGCTTCAAGCCGAAAATTACCGAAGGGTTAAGGCTCATATCAAACTCTTAGCTTTTTTGAGAAAAACTTTATCACCTCAGTTTGTCGATCGCAATCCTTGCTTAAAACTTGATAACTAGCCTGAGTGATGAGTTATAGATTTTGCTTTAGCTGTCAACATTCTGTAAATCAGAGATCTATCCGAATACTCTTGCTTGCTCATTGTTTAAGTCGGTGATATTTTAGTTACCCAAGGTGTTTTATCAATCCTGGAGCAGATTTTCTTTATCTGAAATAATCTCAACCTTGAGTAACTTTAGGAGGATAGGGTATGAACGGATCAGCTAAGGCGTGGCTGAGGCCTATCAGTCATTTAACTGTGTCGGCGGTCTTGGTATTCTCTGGGCTTGCCTTGTTTGTGACACCCCTTTGGGCGCAGTCACAGGCTACTGGTGGGCAGATCGTCGGGCAGGTGACCGATACCTCAAACGCTGCTATTTCCGGCGCAGAGGTGACGGTAAGGAACAAGGATACCAACTACACTCGTACTACAACTACTGATGAGGCTGGTCGGTACGCTGTGCCGCTATTGCCCGTAGGCCCGTACGAGATAAAAGTAGTTGCAAGTGGATTTGAAGCAGCAGCTCAGGAGGTACTTGTTACCCTTGGGAGCTCAATTAATGCCAGTTTTTCGTTGAAAGTTGGTGCTACAAGCGATGTAGTCGAAATCAGTGCATCACAGACTACGGGCATTACTCTTGAACCGACGCGTTCTTCCGCCCAGGCTATAATTAATACTCAGCAGATACAGAACTTGCCTGCGAATGGACGTAGATTTCAGGATTTCTTGCTGCTTACACCAACAGTGACTATAGAGCCTGAGCGCAATGGGCTTTCTATTGCAGGTCAGCGCGGAATAAACATCAACATCAACATCGACGGAGCTGACTACAACCAGCCGTTCTTCGGTGGTATACGCGGCGGTGAACGAGCAGGTTTTGCGTTTACCGTAAGTCAGGAGGCTATACAGGAATTCCAAGTAGCTCGTAATAGCTTTTCTGCTGAGTTTGGCCGTTCCACCGGCGGTGTCGTCAATGTTATCACTAAGTCTGGTACAAACGAGTTTCATGGCTCAGTATTTTACTTGATCCGTGATGCTGCTCTTCAAATGGAGGATGCTCTAGGTCGAAAGCCTGTAGGCCGGCAACAGCAGTTTGGCGGATCTATGGGAGGGCCGATCAAAAGGAACCAAACTTTCTTCTTCACTGCTGTCGATATCCAGAAGGCAACTGAGCCGCTTCAGGTTAAGTACACTGCCTTAGACGTGCAGAACCTGAGGAATACTGAGCTTGGGCAGTTGTTCGTATCGGTCGCAAAAGAAGGTCCTTTTAACAAAACGAACGACGCTCAGGCAATACTTGGCCGTATCGACCACAGAATGTTCAATAATCACACGCTGTCAGGTAGGTTTAACTTTTCTAACAATACAGGTGAAAATGCTACCTCTGCCGGTGGAGGTATAGAGCTTTTCACTAATAGAGCGCTTTCAAATAACGGTACGGAGCGCAATCGAACCTATACTACGGTCATTCAGCTCAACTCCGTTTTCACAAACACTTTCCTGAACGAGTTTCGTTTCCAATATGCCTATGAAGAGCGACCACGTGTGAACAACGCTACAGGCCCAGAAGTCAACGTTCGTAATGCCGGTGCATTAGTAGGTGTCTATGGTCAACGGGCTTTCTTACCTATAACTCAGTTCGACGATCGCTATCAAGTGTCTAACAATGCTACGTATATCTGGTCTGGCCATACGACGAAGTTTGGCTTTGACTTCAATCGAGTCTTCGTCGACCAGATCTTCCGCGGTGATAATCCCGGTGTTTATACCTTCAACTCGCTAGCGGACTGGGCTGCTCGCAGACCTGCGCAATTTCGCCAGTTCGTAGGTAGCGGCAAGTTTACTGCCGCGCAGAAAGAACTAGCGTTTTTCGTCCAAGATGAGTACCGCATCAGGCCGAATATAACGCTTAATCTCGGTTTTCGCTATGAAGGTACGTTCAATCCGGACTTGTTGCCAGCTACTGCTCCAGAGCGTCGTTTCCCTGGTGCTACCAAAATCTCTGACGATCTAAAACAATACCAACCGCGATTTGGTGTCTCTTGGGATGTGCAGGGCAAGGGTAAACTAGTGCTCCGTATGGGTGCTGGACGCTTTGTAGCACGCACGCCACTGTTGCTGTTTAACCAGGCTATCACGAATAACGGCGGTAATCCAGAGCGGGGGTTCAGCATAGTGCTCAACAGCTTTAACGATATCAATAATGCATTCAGGACCGTTGGCATTGACTTGTCAAAAGCCAGTTTGTCAAACTTGCCGGCGTTTACTGAAGCTCAGCTTGCACAGCTATTTAAGACGCCACTTGGTGCTCCGGTAGTAGCTTTCTTCGATCCAAACTTCCGCAACCCTCGCGCTACACAGTTTAACGTCAGCGCTGACTACAAGATCTCGGAAGGGATCATAGCTGGTATTAACTTTCAGTATATCAATACTACTCAGGCTGAGAGGCTCAGAGACGTAAACCTGCCTTTACCAGTCAAAGACGCTACTGGGCGAAATATCTATTCCAACCCACGTCCAGATCCACGCTTCAGCATAGTGCGTATACAAGAAGCTTCGGCTAGATCAATGTATAGAGCTGCTACGCTCTCGCTAAACGTTCGTCGTCCGAAGTATGTCTTTGACGCTTACTACACTGTTTCGGGTAACTACTCTGACGATGATAATGAGCGCAACTTTGCTGGAATACAGTATGATGACGCGAATGACTTGGCAAACGAGTTTGGTTTTTCACGTATAGATCAGAGGCATCAGTTTACAAGCAACGGTGCTTTCCAGTTGCCCTATGGCCTTCAAATATCAGGTATAGTAAGGCTGGCTTCTGCTAGGCCATTTAGCGGCAATGTTGGTGCGGACGTAAACCGTGACGGACAATTCAGTGACCGTGCGATAATAAACGGTCGAGTGCTCAGGAGAAATACATTCAGGAATTATGGCTTTGCTGACGCAAGCCTCAGAGTACAGAGGGCATTTAACGTGCCGGGTGAGAAGGGCAAGGTAACGTTTTCGGCCGAGTTCTTCAATGTGTTCAACTTCGATAACCCACAAGCTGGCGGACCTGCTCTCATTTTCGGGCCTGGTACTATAATACAAGGTGGACGTCCGGTCTATCAGCCGCCTTCCTCAGTCTTCCGTCGCATCCGTGGTAATGACGGTAAGTACCTGCTTTCAACCACTCTAAGTGATCCGATGGCGATACAGCTCGGCGTTCGCTATACCTTCTAGGAGTGGACAAGCGGCAAGGGCACAAATGCTGCCCTTGCTGCTAGCGTCTCAAAGCTTTATTCTTCTCCTAGATGTGGGTGGCGGGGGAATTTGGTATAGGGGATGCGCACACCGCGCATGAAAAACCTGTCGGAGCGTATTTCTGGTGGTGCTTCGAAACCTTCGCTCCCAAATGCAGAAATGATGTCGTCCTGATCAGTACCATCACCGCTAATGCCTATTGCACCTACCAGGCGGTTTTCTTTGTAGAGAAGACTGCTTCCGGAAAAGATCATCAAGCCGTTGTTAAATAGATTGGTTCGAGTTCGCCCGTTTGAGGCATCACAGAAGTTTGGGTCTTTAAAGTTGTTCTTTGGATCGCCTGCAAGCTTCATTGCATTCAGTACGCTACGGAGTATAACTATGGACAGCGGGTTGTTGTCCTTGCGACCTAGTAGTAAGTAGTCGGTCTGGAAACCATTATTGAGCGGGCTAAATTCTTCAGGGCCAACAGAAAGAGGACCAGGACCGCTACTTTGGTCATTCTGTATACCATCAGGATAGAACGGACGGTGCATCCAGCCGATGCCACGACTAGTAATGGCATAAGCTCCGTTGAGAAGTAGGCCTTCATCTTGCACACGCTTTACGTACTTGCCGAGACCTATCGTGGTAAGTAGCTGTGCGGCGTCGGGACGACTAAAAGTAGTTGCGGCACGAGCTTTCATAGACGATACATCAAACCCAAACACTGGGGCGTCAGGAGTGCTGATAAGACCTAACACGTTGCCGTCGAAGTCGACTACAGCTATGTTAACTTCTGCAGGTACTTCAAGAGGCCGACGGATGGCAGCGCGGACTCGGTTAGCCTCGACTAAAGCTTGAAAAAGTATCTGTTCGACTTCAGCAGCGGATAGACCCGTACGAGAACCTCTAAAGGGAAAGAAACGGTTCACTACCCGCACGGGACGCCCGCGCAGAGTGATGTCTCTGAACTCTGTAGGAACGCCGGTGCGAATGCGAGGAGTGTTTTCTCCTGGTAGTGGTAACAGTTTTCCTGGCAGGCGGTTAAAGGAGTCAGCAGTTACTAAGGGAATGTCAAACTGCCGGCGGAAAGGAAGCCTGATGCCATTGACTAGGATTTTGTCTGCTGTAATGGCGTCCGGGGCTTCATACCCACGTACTGCTGCGAAGGCTATGATCTCTTCTAATCCCTCTTGGAAGAAGAGCGGATCGCTTTCGGTTAGCTTTCTTCCCAGGTCCTCAGGCCGGTTGAGCGCTACTGTGTAGATGCCGTTCAGTTCGATACCAAGGCCTCCTGCCATTCGTCCGTTCTTGTAAATAGGTATCCCTCCAGGATCGCCAGAAAGTCCTAGCGGTAGACCTTGGAGCTTGACGTCGCTGCAGCCTAGATTGGAAATCTGCACGCCAAAGAGCGGCCCGCTTGGCATGTTGCGGATAAAAGGTGGTATATGCTCGCGGATAATGTAGGCGGCTGTCCGAGTAGTAAAGGCGTTGCCTTGAGTACTGAGAAATGCGCCTGTACCAGCTTTAGAAATAGCAGCAAAGACTGATTGTACTAGTTGATTTGTGTTCTTTGCGTCAAACCCTTGTGGTCCGCCCAGACCTTCAAGGCCTTTTCCTGCTGGCCCTAAGTCCTTTACCACTACCAGCTTATTTGCACCGTTCATCTGGTAAATAGCAAGGACGTTGCCTTCTCGATCTGTTATGGCTATAGTAGCTGCAACCCTAAACCGCTGGGCTGCAGCTACAGCTTGGCCTATTATGGTCTGTATGTCGGAAACTGTAAGTGGGCTAGGCCCGATTGCACTTGGTATCACTGCTATGTGCTCGGTTACGGCTTCACCTGCTGCATTGCGAACTGTTATAACTGCCGTACCATCTGGAAAGTCCTCTCTTTTCAGGCCTTCGAGAATAATAGTCGTGGAGTCTATGACTTTGGTTTGACCTTTTGCTGATATGCTCTCGTCATTGGAGGTACGTAGCTCAATGAAGGAACCTGGCTCGAAATTCTCCCCGCGGATGATCAGCCTTTTCTTGTCAAAAATGGTTCGCTCTCTATCTATCTTGGGAGCAGTGCTATTAGAAACATTGCTGCTAGATACTCTATGGTCAAACAAGCTAATAGATAGAATGCTGAAGATAAGGCCTAGGATAGGCATCCACCGATGCGCGGTCATACGTACTCCTTATTCAAAAAGGTTGCTTCATAGAAGCAAAGTATCACATAGGAAAAGTGTTGTCTATGTCTAAAAAGTAACTAATTGAAGTAATTTTTACTCTTCAAATTTTAAGATGTTTTAATTAAAGTTTGCTGTGTGATTTTTTTAGTGCTAGGATTGCGGTTCAGATAGCGTTTAAGTTTCAAAAATATGGGTCGAAGAGATATGAAAATAGTCTGGATTTTTTTATTAGTGACTTTTCTTTTGGTTCAGGTAGCTCTTGCTCAGGAGAAAAACTCGAGAGAAGGAAACTCAAATGCGACCTGGACTACAGATGAGAATAAGCCTCTAGGATTTTCAGGGCGTAAGACAGGTATAAAGGGTATGGATCCCAGTAGTCCTGACTGGGCGAAGGAAGAAATGAAGAGATTGGAAGAGTCGGGCGACTTTATCCCAGTTGAGGATCGCTGGAGGATAGGTTTTCCTAATTGGGATAGAGTGCCTGGTGCAGATGCTGATCTGCCGTTTGAAAGGGGCCGGGCACTTAATCCTTATCGACAGAACGTTCTCAAAGGAGATTATCCCATCATAGGCCGTGACAAATTTCTTGCTCTCAAGCTAGTGAGCGAGACCTTCTTGAGTGCTCAGCGAATACCTCTACCGAGCTTGATAAGTGCTGAACGTCCTGACGCGCGGGAATTCTTCGGGCGCAGTAAGCTGTTTGCTTTTTCGCAGACGTTTAAGGCTGGAGTTGACTTCTACCAGGGAGCTAATTCTTTCAAGCCAATAGACTTTCGAATACACGCTTTGCTTGCGTTCAACATCAACTACGCTCATACGGAAGAGCGTGGTGTGTTACGCATAGACCCGCGCGAAGGGAATACTCGGCGAGATAGCCACGTAATATTGCAGGAACTTTATGGTGAATACAGGCTTGGTGATACGCCTAGAGTGTTTCCTTTCTTGCGAGGTCGTGGCAGTCGTGGTGGTCATAGCCCGTTTTATGACACTACTTCTTTTCGTGCTGGCATACAGACTTTCAACAGCGATTTTCGCGGATTCATTTACAATGATACGAACCTAGGAGCTAGACTTTTTGGTAACTTTGCCAGCAATCGTTATCAGTTTAATTTTGCGTTTTTTCATCAATTAGAAAAGGATACAAACAGTGGGTTAAATACCTTTAACTTTAGGAACCAACAGGTTTACATAGCAAATATCTATCGTCAGGACACTTTCAAAAAGGGCTATACGGTAAGTGTCAGCTATCACCACAACCGTGATAATAGCAAGCCTTTTAACGATCGGAACGGTTTTCCGGTGCGTCCTGCGGTGTTTGGTTTTGCAGTACCGCACAGTGTTAGGACTCATTACATAGGGCTGACTACAGATGGACATTTTGGCGAACGGTTACCGTGGATATTTGGCAAGATAGGTGGAGGACTGAATTTGAGTACGGCGTTTTATCAAGTTTTCGGCGAAGATACTTTTAATGGGTTAGCGGGGCGGAAGATAGACGTCAACGCACAGCTTGCTGCGGCGGAACTTTCAGTCGATCGCGACTGGCTAAGGCTACGTACTAGCTTCTTTTATACTTCTGGCGACGGAAATCCTACGGATGGTACAGGCCGTGGCTTTGATTCGATCCTGGACGACAATAACTTTGCCGGTGGTAGATTTAGCTTTCTTAATAATACAGGTATACCGTTTTTAAACACGACTACGTTTCTTACTACTCCGGCAAGCCTTATACCGGCTCTGCGCCCAAGTAAAGTGCATGGACAAGCTAATCATGTCAATCCTGGGCTGTTTTTGGCTGGTGGAGGAATGGATGCTGATCTTACTCAAAAAGTGAGAATAATCAGCAACGTCAATTTGATCAGATTTATGCGCACTGAGCCGCTGGAACTAGCCCTTTTTCAGCCTAACATAGAGAAATATCTAGGCACGGACTATCATATAGGTATGAGATATCGTCCTTATCTAAGCGAAAATTTCGTTATATTCACTGGTTTTTCAGCATTTCAGCCTGGTGAAGGGTTCAAGTCCATCTATACGTCCAATTGCAAGCCTAAAGGGCAATTGCTGTGCGGTATTGAAACAGGCAACAAAATTCTATTCAACCTGTTTGCTACGATACGTTTTACGTACTAGAAGTGCAGGAGAAAGCGACCATGACTTCAAGAAGCTGCGGCGAAAATATCAAACTAGCTTTTGTGATAGCAGTTGCATGGATAGCTATAGTATTTCTTTTCAATTCTAGTCCTAATGCTGATAGTTCTGTTGTTTCACTGGTGCAGAAGAAGAAGTCACAGAAAGAAGATCCCAAAAGTGCAGGCTGTCTTTCATGCCATGAGGGATCCGAGTCGATGCACCAAAACCCTACTGATTTTGAGCTTGGCATAGGATGCACTGACTGCCATGGTGGCAATGCTGAGCCGGCGATAGCTCCTGGGGCGGTTAAGGGTAGTCCCGAGTATGAGCAAGTTAAAAAACGAGCGCATGTCGAACCACGCTATCCGGAAGCTTGGGGTAAACATCTGAAAGAACCCTCTTCACGCAATCCCGAGAGGACAAATGCTCTGATATTAAGAGAAAGTCCTGAGTTTGTACGCTTCATAAATCCTGGGGATCTACGCGCTGCAGGAATCAGTTGTGGGACGGCGAATTGTCATCCGCAGGAGGTCTATCAGGTTCGCAAGAGCATGATGACGCATGGAGGGATGCTTTGGGGGGCAATATTTTACAATAACGGCGCTTTCCCTTATAAGAACACGCATTTTGGTGAAAGTTATAGTATCGATGGTAGGCCTCAACGTATACAAACAATACCACCGCCCACACCAGAAGAGACACGGCTAAAAGGTGTTATACCTTATCTCAACCCGCTGCCGCGGTATGAAGCGACTCATCCGGGAAACGTGTTGCGGGTCTTTGAGCGAGGTGGTGGTGAGAAGGGCTTTCCTTCAGATATCGGTAGTCCGAACATAGAAGAAGATCCGGGTAAGCCAGATATAAAGCTCTCTTCGAGAGGATTTGGGACTGAACTACGCACCGACCCTACTTTTCAGGGCGTACAGAAGACGCGACTGCTTGACCCACTGCTGTCGTTTTTAGGAACGAACGATCAACCAGGTGACTATCGTTCATCGGGCTGTACGGCATGTCATGTAGTTTACGCAAACGATCGCGATCCTTTTCATTCAGCAGGTTTTGCCAAGTATGGTAATCGAGGTACTACATATACTGCTGATCCCACTATACCTAAGAACGAGCCCGGACATCCCATAAAACACCAGATGACAAATGGTATTCCTTCAAGCCAGTGTATGGTCTGTCATATTCATCCGGGAACTAATATGTTGCTTGGCTATTTTGGTTATATCTGGTGGGATAACGAAACTGATGGCGAGCATATGTATAAGGGAGCAAAGCCAGCTGAAGATCTCAGTGCCGAAGAAAAGGAACAGATTCGGGAACGTAATCCTGAAGGTTCTGCTATAAGGGGGCTATGGGGACAGAATAAAGAGTTTCTCATAGAACTGTGGAAAGAGGTAAATCCCAAGCTCAAGCATACACAGTTTGCTGATTTTCACGGACACGGTTGGGTCTTTCGTGCTGTCTATAAACAAGATCGATATGGCAATCTATTGGATAAGGACGGTAATAAGATCGACTTCAACGATCCTGAGAAGTTCAAAAAAGTTGTACAGTTACGTGACATTCACTTGGAAAAGGGAATGCATTGCGTAGATTGTCACTTTCGAGGTGACTCACACGGCAACGGTAATCTTTATGCCGAACCCCGTGCTGCCATAGAGATTACTTGCATAGACTGTCACGGTACTATCTACCAACGTGCGACTGGGATAACCAGCGGGCCGGCTGCTGGACAAGGACGCTATAACGGCAAGGTGATCAACAAGAAAGGATTGGATCTCTCTAAGATTCGAACTCCTTTTGGTAAGCGGGTCTTCGAGATAGATAAAAAGACCGGAGATATTTATCAAAACTCTATGGTTACCGAAGGACTGCGCTGGCGGATAGTTCAGACGCTTGACTCTATAGATCCAAACCACCCGGACTATAAGCCCAAGTCGCGTTATGCTAAGACCTATCGTACGGACGGTACTTGGGGTGACGTACCGGATCCTAAGGATGATATTGACCGGCCGGGGCGTGAGTCAGTGCTTGCGCATTCGGACAAGAAGATGACCTGTTTTGCCTGTCATACGTCTTGGACGACGAGTTGCTTTGGTTGTCACTTGCCTATGGAAGCGAATCGTAACCGCCCGTTGCTACATAATGAGGGGACGTCAAAAGAGGGTTATTCGCGAGATAACTTTCGCAACTGGACTCAATATAACTATCAGACTTTGCGAGATGATATTTGGTTTCTGGCAGTAGATGGTACGGTCATGGGACACAAAATCTCGCCGGCACGTTCTAGTTGTGCGATACTGGTTGATTCGCAGAATCAGAACCGCAACTTCACCTATATACAACAGCAGACCATATCTTCTGAGGGTTTTTCGGGGCAGGCTTTCTCTACTTTCGTGCCGCATACGGTACGTGCGACTGAGACAAAAACTTGCACGGATTGCCATCTATCTAAAGCGAAGGACAATAATGCTTGGATGGCACAAGTGTTAATGCAGGGAACGAATCTAGTAAACTTCATGTACAAATACGTGTACGTAGCTACTGGTCATCATGGCTTTGAAGCGATAGCAGTAACCGAACACGACCAACCTCAGGCAGTGATAGGAAGTAAGCTGCACGAGCTGGCTTATCCAAAGCAGTATGCTAAGCTGAAGAAGAATCCTCACGGTGAAGGTTTTTATCCTAAAACCCAGCGCTATGAGCATCGGGCAAATGGGTCGGAAATACGTTCGCTGCAGCTACGCGGAGAATATTTGTATACGGCAAACGGTACTGGTGGCTTTCGTATTTATGATGTAAATGCTATAGATGTCAAAGACTTTTCTGAGCGGATAGTCACTGCTCCGGTCTCTCCGCTTGGACAAAAGTTTTATGTGCGTAGCAAGTATGCTACGGCGATAGCTTCTCCTACTACGCTCGGAGTAGATCCTACACGGCAGCGATTCCCTGAGAATGAGGAACAGCCAATCTCGCTAGTGTATGCATTTCTCTACGGTACGGACAAAGAAGAAGGTTTCATAGTTATTGGCAATAACCCTGCTGATCCGACGTTAAAGCGTAAGAAGACAGCCAAGGGTGAGATACTAAAAGATGGCCCAGGAGTGGCTACGTTGCTTGATGGAGAGCCGCGAAACAACTTTGTTCGTCGAGCAGTGACGTTTAATCCTGATGGAAAGCTCAAAGGTGCTATGAACTTGACCATAGCCGGCAACTATGCCTATGTGGCGACCGACCATGGCCTCTACGTAATCGATATAAGCAATCCGCTTGATCCGAAGCTTACTGCTGAGATAGGCGAGCCTTTTTTGAAGAATCCCCATGCTGTCGCTGTACAATATCGGTATGCTTTTGTAGTAGATGACGAGGGGCTTAAGGTACTGAATATTGCTAATATGGCTAAGCCAAGACCTGTGGAGAAGGCAAAGCTTCCGATAGAGGATGCTCATAACATCTATGTTGCACGTACTTACGCCTATATCGCTGCTGGTAAAAACGGTCTTGTGATAGTCGATGTGCTTAAGCCAGAAGAGCCTCAACTTTATCAGGTGTATAATGCTGGTGGTGAGATAAATGATACGCACGATGTCAAAGTAGGTATGACGGTAAATACTGCTTTTGCCTATCTTGCTGATGGTAAGAATGGCCTGCGGGTGGTACAACTGTTTGGGCCTGATACAAATGAAGATATCTATGGTTGGAGCCCAAAACCGAAACCTAAATTGATAGCTACTTACCATACCGAGGGTAAAGCGCTGGCGATTTCTAAAGGCCTTGATCGTGATCGTGCGGTAGATGAAAGCGGTAACCAGCTAACTGTATTTAATCGTCGTGGCTCACGTCCTTTCAACAAGCAAGAGATGGATAGGATGGCCGTAGTGGTTTCTGATAAGACAGATGAGCAGATAAAGAAAGAAGCTGCAAAGGCTCGTCCTTTCATCCGACCGGATGCTAAAAAGAGTGGCGGTGCCGGACCACAGGCTGAAGTTGTAAAGGAAAGCAAGCTGCATCTTTCCTGGAGTATCCTAGGATTACTACCGTTGCTGTTTGTAATGCTCAAGGAACGCTGGAATAGAAAGAGAAGTACGCATAACCTGTAACTCTGGACAAGAGGAAGATCTTTTGCTACTCTAGTGAGCTGCTTTGGGGGTGTAGCTCAGTTGGAAGAGCGCTAGAATCGCACTCTAGAGGTCAGGGGTTCGAATCCCCTCAGCTCCACCAATTTTTTATGGAAGCCATTGAGATGCCGCCGGGCAGTTCCATCAAGAAAGCAAGAAAGGATGATGGTTGTGCATCAACGGACAGTCGCCGTCGCAGCCTTCATCGCAGCCCTCGCATTTACGGCGTTGAGTTTCCCCTGTTTGAGTGACCCCCAATGGCGCACGACCAAAGCCAGTTGGTATAACCCCGGCAAAAAGATGGTTACGGCGCACCGCACGCTGCCGATTGGCACGAAGGTTGAGGTGGTGCATGGCAGCAAGCGCATCGTCGTCACCGTCGCCGGGCGCGGACCGTTCGTGCGCGGCAGAGACCTCGACCTTTCGCGTCACGCCTTCGGGCACCTCGCCCTGCCCTCGCGCGGGGTGATTCATGTTAAGTATCGGGTGCTGTCCAAAGCGGCGGCGAAGAAGAAAAAGTGAAACATGATGCATGAAACGTGATGCGAGGATGCAGGGAGACAAGCCGTTGCATCGGGGTGTCTTTGTATCTGGGCATCATGTATCGTGCGTCGCGTTCTCCAGTTCCCGCGCCACGCCCACACAGATTTGCACGACCTGCTCCAACGCCTCCAGCGGCACGCGCTCGGGCGCATCGTGCGGCGAGTGAATGAGCAAGGTGGGCGCGACCAAACACGCCGCGTGATAGCCGTGTCGCACGAACGGCACGTGGTCGGCGGCGACACCCAGGGGCAGGTGGAACGGTTTGACTGTCACCCCCACTTTCTCGGCGGCGGCAAGGAGGTAGTGATTTAAGGATGCAGAGGTCTTTTGTGCCGGCAGACCAAAACTCCTGTTGTAGTAGATTGCACCCTTCGGTGTGAAGGGCGTGTCGAGGTTGAGCAGATAGGTTTGTTGTTTGTCCAGAGAATGTCGCTCCAGAAAAGCCACCGCGCCGCACAAGCCGAACTCCTCGGCGCCGGTGAACACGCACCACACATCCACGTTCATCGGCGGAGATTCCTTCAAACGCCGCGCCGTTTCCAACACTGCCGCCACGCCGCACGCATTGTCGAACGCGCCCGGCGAACGGTTCCCCGTTCGGTTGAACAGCAGCGCGAGCAGCAGAACGACGTCAATGGCGCAGAGCCACGACCAGAGGGATGAGAAGTTGTCGAAGCCGAACCATCGAAGAACTCCGATGATCAAGAAGACAGCGCACAGGAAACCCGTCAATATCAAAGTTGCCAACACCATCAGCATACGCGGCCATATCGGGAGCGAGGAGGACTTGCTATCGTAGTGCGCCATGAGAATCAACAGCGTGTTGCGTGTTGCCTGTTGCGGATTGCATGTGGGAAGTCGGGCGATGATGTTTTCCGAGCGCAGGAGTGTGCCGACGCGCAGGAACCTGTCGAAGTAGCGATGCCATTGCGTGATGGCGACCATGACCGAGATGGTCAGAAGCGTTGGAAGAATGAGCCACGATGACCCGCGCGCGTA
This sequence comes from Blastocatellia bacterium, assembly GCA_025057015.1. GTDB lineage: Bacteria > Acidobacteriota > Blastocatellia > Chloracidobacteriales > JADJPF01 > JANWYG01. Next base: position 3,055 of record JANWYG010000009.1, on the reverse strand, counting down.
GAGAGTGCCATTCCAGACAAGGAGCATTGCCGTCGCCACGATGCCCAGCCGCGACAGCACGTCAACGTTGAACCGAGAAAAAGTGAACGCTTCCCGTTCGACCGGCAATCCCAACTGTTCCAACTCCGCGCAAAGGTATTCGCGGACGTCTGCCTCGCCTGTCGTGCCGGCGAGACGCGGAATGGCCATGCGAAAAAGCGTGTCACGTAAAGCGTTCATTCTCCCCAAGCAAACTCACGGATTTGCGCCTTCCATTGCCCACCACCCAACCATCTATTCCACCAGTCCATGCCGCACCGCCGCCCGCGCGGCTTCGGTGCGATCGTTGACATGGAGTTTGTCCAGAATGTTGCTGACGTGGTCCTTCACGGTCTCCTCGCTGATGAAAAGCCGCTCTGTGATTTGACGGTAGGGCTGTCATTCTGAGTGGAGCGCAGCCGTTCCCTTCGAACGCGAGGGGGATGGCTGCGCTCCGCTCGCAACGACGTTTCCTCATGACGGAGATGGCTGCGCTCTGCGCCATAAATTGGGACTTACTGAGTTTCCAAGAGCGGGACAACATTCATGGCGACCTACCTTATTTATCCAGTATCGAGGCGCCCCATTGACTCCTCCTCCCGCTGCCACGCGGCGCCGACTTCCGCGCCGAAGAGGACAATGGTAGAGGAATAGTAAATCCAAACCATCAAAAGCACGAACCCCGCCATCGGTCCGTAGATGCTGCTATAAGTGCCGCGCGAGGCGACGTAGGTGGTAAACAGCCGCTTGCCCAATTCCCATAGGATGCCCACGGGCATCGCCGTCGCTAAGGCGAGCCGCCACGGCACAAAGGCGTTGGGCATGAATTTGTAGAGGAGACAGAACATCGCAATCGAAAACGCAAACGGCAGCCCGCGCAGCACGCCCACCCAAAAGCCGTGCAGCGAAACGCCCAAAATCTTGGGGTTTAAGTTGTCAATCGCCGTGACGGCGGCGGTGAGATACATCGTCAGCACGAAGAAAGCCCCAGCCGTGGCGAAGGCAGCGAGTGTGAGCAACTTACGCTGAAGGAACGGGCGTATCTGCTGCCCGCCCCAAGCGGTGGAAAGCGTGCTGTGCAGCGACTCGTAAAAACTCACACCCGACCAAACGAACGCCAGCACGCTCCACCACGTTCCCAGAATTGCGGAGACGCCTGCGTGCGCGATGTCCTTCACGCGCTGCATGAGGTCCTCCACTGCCTGCGGCATCAGATGCTGAGACAGGAGTTCTCTCAACGCCTCTTGCGCTTTCTCCGAAGAGCCAACTATGGCGGTCATCGCCCATAGCCCCACGAACGTCATGGGGATAAGCGACAGCATCGCGTAGAACGACAGCGCGGCAGCCATATAAATGCAGCCGTCCTTGTCGTAGGCTTTCATTGCCCTCCACAGGATGCGCACCGCTCGAAGACGGAGGCACCCTCGCCCGATTTTGGTGAGTTGACGGGTGAAGTCGTCCCACATCATCATCGTCCCTCTGCGCCTTTATTTGCGCCCATTCTACCCTGAATCGGCGCGGGGGGCAAGCCAGCAGTAGGATAACCATGGATGGGAAAAAAAGAGTTGCTGATTCAACGCGCTTATGCTATGATTTGTAACAGGGTTGGATGCAATCTTTCAATTCCTATTCCGAGGTGATTGGTATGAGCAAGCAATGGTTAGGTCGTCGGGGTTTTACTCTCATTGAGTTGCTGGTCGTGATTGCAATTATTGCCATCTTGGCCGCCATCCTCATGCCTGTTTTCGCACGGGCGCGGGAGAAAGCGCGGCAAGCGTCGTGTATGAGCAACATGAAACAGTTGGGAACAGCCGTTGCCATGTATACGCAGGACTATGACGAGACCTTCCCCATGAGCGTCTACTTGAGCCGTAATGCTTCCAATCAGCTGTGTGCGATGACCTTCCTCGGCGCGGTAGAACCGTATATCAAGAACCGACAGGTCTACCAGTGCCCCTCGGAGCCCCAAGCGCTGGACATTGACGCGGCGTTCCGTCTGTTGGGGTTGCCCGGCGGCGAGTGTGGCGGTTTTCAATACGGTAGTTACATGTTTAACTATGCCGTGTTTGAGGACGGACCGAACAACGTGCTGACGGGCGCGAACCATGCGGTCATTCGGCTGTCGGAGATCAACTACCCGGCGGAGACCGTCATGAACTACGACGGCAACCTGGCGTCGCGCAGCGCCTGTAACTTCAACCTGTTCGACTCGCCGGTGACGGGGCGGCATAGCGAGATGGCGAACGCGAACTTTGTGGACGGCCACACAAAAGTTTATCGCGTCCGCCGTTCGGGCTGCTCAGGGCTGAACGTCAACCAGCGGCCGTTAGAGCAGTGGTGCGTCAGCCAGTCCGGTCCGTATGAACGCTCCTGCGGTCGTCCTACACCGAACCCGTGTTATGATGAACTGTGGGGCGTTGCCGACCAAGACCAATACGGCTGGTGCGCCCGCTCCCTGCGATGAGGTGTGACGCGGTTCAAGCGCCCGTCTGAGCCATGACAGGGGCGGAGCGGACGTCAAAGGGTGGCATCCGTTCATTCAATCGGCGGTCTCTCAAGAGGCGGCGGGACGACGTCCCGATTTTCCTGTTCCTGGCTTTTCTTTTCGCAGCGTCACGATCGCTACCTGCGGGCGGCAGAGGAACCGCAGCGGCAGGGTAGAATGTCCTAAGCCGCGATTGACAAACAGTTGCGTGTGGTCCGTGAGGTCAAACAACCCGGCGGCGTAGGCACGTGGGATCTTGCGCGTGTTGGCAATGAGCGCGCCGAGGAGCGGCAAGCGAACTTGACCGCCATGCGTATGCCCCGACAGGATGAGATCTACGCCGCTGCGCACGGCTTCCTCCCAGATGTCGGCGGAGTGGGCGAGCAAAATCTTGCAGGCATCCGCTGGCACGCCCCGCAGCGCCTTCTTGAGGTCGTCCATCCACAGGTGTGGGTCGTCCACGCCAATGAGGTAAATCGCTGCACCGTTGCGCTCAAGGCGTTCATGGCTGTTGCGTAAAATCCGAATGCCCTGGGCGCGCCACTCTTGTAG
>JANWYG010000001.1 GCA_025057015.1 Blastocatellia bacterium | reverse complement strand
CTTGTTGAAACTTCCTGCTGTTGCTCCTAGCCCACTACCTACTAGATGCCACGTCGCTCCATCATCTGTAGTCCTCTGTATCCTATTGTTCCCTGTGTCCGCTACGTACACCGCAAGATGGTCCAAGCTCGGTCCGGTAGGCCCTCCACAGCAGACAAAGCCACCGAAGACCTGTATCGTATCTACCCACCAACCAGTGCCTGGAACGCTGCTATCAGACCCCATACGGAAGCGCAACCTGACACTTTGACCGTTCGCTGATGCTGGTAGATTCACTGTCACTTGTACAAACGAAGTACCTGTACTGCCACTCCAAGCTTGTCGCCCGCCTATTGGATTGCTATATCCAGTAGATATAGTATGTGTATACCCGCCGGTCACAAAGCTACCGCCAGCCGCCAGTATGTCTTGGAACGGACTTGAGCCTATCGCTATCTCCAGTACTCCTCCATCAAATCCCGTCTCAAAACCATACCTGTGACTGAACGTTAGCTGTGCCGACGCAGAGGTCACCATAAACGAAGGCGTATCCAACCGGTTGTCATTGACAGTGCTCGGATCTTGCGTAAACGCGGCGTTGGGCGCAGTATGAGATGCAGTATTCACTACAGTCCATAGTGGCACACTACCAATGGGTCTAGTAGCCACCCAACCTACCGGCAGTGAATTGACAGGTGTGCTGTCAAAGTTCTCTGCAAATGAGACTGCCAACTGCCCGGTTTGCATGTTGACAGTGATATTGCCTGTAGCACCGCCCGACAGCGTGAAGGTCAACGTTATCTGATTGCCGCAGGTTACACCGCTGCCGACGGTGAAGGTAAAGTTGCGCGTGACAGCAGGGCCTCCAGCAGTTAGGATACCATAGTTCTGTGGGCCGCTGGGCGAAGTCACTCCGCCTGTGGGTTGCAGCGTAGCTATAACATTACTCGTAGTGTTTGCCGTACCTACGTTCTGTAGCGCAAGACTCACCGTTACTGTCTCCCCAGGATCCGGAGCACTGTTGCCAGGACTGCATCCCTCAGATACCAACGAGAATCCCGAATTCTGAATCACAGGAAGAGACATCTCAACACCGTTGTAGATTATCAGAGCGAAATCTTGATCGGTAGTATCACCTACACCAGGTACACCGTCACCACCTAGAGTAGTTGCTCGCACCCTTACAAGGAACGACCCGGTTACACCTGCAGGGACGAATACAGATTCGGCATTGGTACGGAAGTCTGCCGTGCCACCAGTTACAGAATTCGCCCCAGAGAATACATTACCGCGATAGGTGTTGCCACCTACGGTCACTTCTAGATCAAGGTCGTTGACCCAAGGACTGCTGCTTGGACTTGCAGGCGGAGCATCAGTCCAGGCAAGTGTCACTCTAAAGGGCTGAGAAGGGTTGGAGACATTACCAGTGATAGTCACCGTATCTCCTACGTTGGTAAGTACAGTGGTTTGATCACGGCGAATCTTCGGTACGCTGTCAAACATCCTTCCCATGTCGACAAGTCCCATGCCTTGGTTGGGTGACCAGAGGTTATCGTTAGCACCCGCGCCGGTCATGTAGCGGGCCGCGTTTATCAGTGCCGCCTTAGTGAAAGCCGGACTAGGTACTGGCAGGGAGTTATTTATATGGAACTGCCTTAGCAACGCTGCCACACCAGCTACAGCAGGTGTGGAATGCGAAGTACCGCTCGACGCAGTGTAAAACTGCTGACCCGATGGAAAGAAGTTCGAACCAACACCACCACATACGCTACTTCCATCAAAGCAGCTGTGTGCAGTACCAGTCCCCGCATCGCTAGCCGTCTGCTGGAACACGCCGCCAGTTACGTGTGTGCCTGGAGCTACTATCTCTGGCTTAAATCTGCTGTTACAGTGTCCTCGGCTTGAAAAGCCTATAATGTCCATGGCGCTATCAGCTCCGCTATCAGCTATTCCACAGCCATCAGCCCCACCAAACGGATGGACATTTTCGGAAGCGCCAACCGTAATTACGTTCTTTGCCGTAGCGGGGAAACCAATTGTACTGCTTGAAGAGCCGCTATTACCGGCTGCAAATACTATAACCATCTCCTGATTGCCAGCCGTTGGATGTACGCTGCCCATAGGCTGTGCATCACGAACCAGAAAATCATAACGATGGGAATCAGTGTTGTAACTACAACTAGCACCTCCTCCCCAGCTGTTGCTGCTTATCCTCATGCCATCGTTATAAGCTCTTGCCTGCAAATTTTCGTAGTTAGGACTAGTGAAACCTGGAGCAAATATCACAGAGCCACCCACACGTACGAAAGGAGCTACACCGAGTCCGTACCTGAAGCCAGAACTGTCAGCATGTGGAGTGCCGGTCCTCGTTCCAGTGTGACCAGCTATGATATGAGCATTAATGTTACCGTGACCAAAACAGCCACGTATTTCGGATCCGCTGCCGGTTCCCTCTTTACGGACGTAGGTCACACGTGAAGGATTAGACAGGCTACCTGCTACCCTCAAGCCAAAGTGCGTAGTAGCTGTGGGAGCATTTGCCCCATCGTCTATACCGTCATCACTGACATCTACGCCAAAGCTTGCTGCAACATTCACGTTAAATCCCAAAGAGGTTAGCCATGCCAGATAGTCGCCTGGCGTCGGCGAGGTGCCTGTTAGGAAACCAGAGATAATCCTGTTCTGGCGCTCATCAAGTAGTCTAGGCGTAACATACTTATCAACCGTCAGTACGTCAGGACGTGAAGCTATCTGCTTGACGGAGCTCGCCGGTAAATTAGCTATGATCACTCTGTACTTCTGGTAGGCATCCTGATGCTTTACACCCTCACCACCCAAGCTGTTGATGTAGTCAATAGTTGCTGAATTAGTCTTAGGATCGCTAACAAGCAACACCTCGACTTGCATGTTTCCAGTCATCTGTGCTTGTATACCTGCAGCTTCTGCCTTTTCTAGATTGGTTAACTCCTGCCGTAGGTCTGGACGAATGGCGTACTCAGGCAGGTAAGGTGCGTCCCACTGTACGAAGCCCTTCTTTGCTAACTTTTTGACCTTCTCTATCTTAGCTGCATCGCCGTAAACTAAATAAGAGTTGCTCGGCAAATATCCGATTATCTGTACACCGGTAGCTTCAAGGCTTCTGTACCAAGAATCCTGAACTGGGCCTATGAACTGTATCAAATGTAGTCTAGAGGTATCTGCACTAAGGTCGCTGCGTTCTGCGCTTCGCAGTGCTTGAGCCTGTTCGGTCGTCGTATCTATATAACCAGCATCGAGCATTACCAGATTGTATTCGTCTCGTAAGTCGACTTTCTCTTCTGTAAGAATGTTTTCCAAAGTGGCTGTGTCGACTTCATAAACCTGGAAGGACTTGTAGTCACCTATAAGCTTACCCTTGATCCGAGCTGCAAGTTGTCTATCGTTTATCTGCACCTTATGCCGCTCGGTAGAGCTGCGATACCCTGTGTTGCGAGGAATTGAAGTAGGTCTCTCAGCATCTTCCCGACCGGTTGCTTCAACCGCTTGTGTCTCCGCACTCTCCTCGCTAGACGAAAGCTTCCCCTTTTTACCCGAAGCGTCCAGCGATAGGTTCCACACAAGCGAGCTCAGAAAGATCGCCATCACTATCGCAAGCCGCCATTTACTTCTATGGCTCATTATCTCCTCCCTTAAAAATTGTTTAAAAACTAAAATTTACACCCGACATGTTCACACCCGAACATGATGTTAAAGACACCCGGAAGATGTTAGGCAAGAGAAAACCTTAGGTACACTAACACTCTCCCTGCCTTATCAATCATCGCTAACTCTAGAGTGCTCATGCAAAACAAAGGTGACTCTTTCCTGATTCAAAGCTTTAGCTATATTTGCCTGAGGGTGCTAAACAGCCTAGCCGATAAACTATCTAGTAAAGCAACCTTAATGTCAAGAAAAATTTTCACTGACTTTCAAAACAATCACAGATTGTGCTCTTAGCTAAAAGTGCTATACTTGGAAAAGCCATGAAGCGTAGTTCAGGTAACGCTGTAAACATAGTAGTAATAGGCATCTTTCTTGCCCTAGGCTTTGGCAGTATCTGTAAATCAATCTATGATGAAGTAGGTCAAGCTCGTGACCTGGACTCTGTAGACTACGTTCGCTCGGCAACTTGTGTACGCTGTCATCCTGTACATCAAGAAAGCTGGAAGCGCACTTTTCACAGAACCATGACACAGGTTGCCAACTCAAAGTCTGTTCGTGGTGACTTTAACAACGCGTCGTTTACTTATGACGGAGTCACATCGCGATTTTTGCGTGACGGCGACGACTTCTTTATAGAGACTATCGATGAGCAAGGCCGCATGACGCGCTATCGCGTGGAGCGTACCGTAGGCTCGCGTCGTTTCCAGCAGTACCTGACTAAAGTAGGGGATAGATTTATCCGGCTGCCGCTTGCCTGGAACATAGAAGAGAAGCGCTGGTTTCACCTAAACGGCGGCTTTCTCGATCCAGATGGGTCAGATTTCAACAAGCATCGTGCCCTTTGGGATGCAAACTGCATCTTTTGCCATAATGTCAAAGCTGCTCCAGGCTATGATTGGCAAAAGCAAACCTTCAGCTCGAAAGTAGCTGAACTTGGTATAGCCTGTGAAGCTTGCCATGGTCCCGGCAAAGAGCATATAGAATACAACCGCAATCCCCTGCGGCGTTATTTTCTCTACTACTCTAACCGCGATGACCCAACCATAATAAATCCTGCAAAATTACCTCGTGAACGCAGCATACAGGTCTGTGGACACTGTCATGGCCAGCGTACTCCGAATCCTCTGGAGCGCATACGTGAACTTCTTTCAAAAGGTGACCCTTATACAGCTGGCAGCGACCTGAACAAATACACTACGCCAATTTGGATACACAGCAAACTTGCAGGCGTAGACCTGTCGCTTAGGTTCTGGAAAGACGGAACTCCTCGACTATCCGCCTACGAATATCAGGGAATTCTCCAGTCCAAAGGGCATGAAAAGAGCAATCTTACCTGCATCTCTTGCCACAACATGCATGGCGGAGACCCGCATGGGATGATTGACGAACAGATGCGAGGACAACAAGGTTGCTTACAATGTCACAAAGAGATAGCCAAAGACATTCGAACACACACTCGGCACAATCCTCAAGGAGCAGGCAGTGACTGCTACAGCTGCCACATGCCGAAGATGACCTATGGGTTACTAACCATTCACCCAACGCATAGAATTCATAGCCCAGATCCCTCGCGGGCTTGGAAGTATCAAATGCCCGATGCTTGCACTATTTGCCATACAAACAAAACTGCGGTATGGGCAGCTAAAAACCTTAGTGAACTTTATGGCCTGCAACTTCCAGAACTACCCATCGACGAGCAGTACAGCAAAATAGCCGAGACCGTTCGTACGATGTTCGCCGGTGATGTAGTTCAGCGGGCTGTCGCCATAGAATCGCTGAGGGCAGAAAAAACCTACACTGCAGATCCGTTCGAGCGACTCTGGGCAGTGCCGCTGCTGCTAGTTGCCATGAACGACCGATACGCTGCCATCAGACACTTTGCCTACCGCAGTCTGAAGACTCTCGTAGCTCGTGCTGCTCAAGCCGACGCTAGGCTAGATGAAGCAACAAGCAGAATAGCAAAGTTTGACCCGCAAGCACCACCAGAAGAGCGACAACGTAGGATTGCTGAATGGCGTAGCTGGTGGGTGAACCTTGATAAAAGCCGCATCCGCCACCCCGGAAGCGAAGTACCTTTAGACGAACACCTTTTGCCAATCGAGGCCGTCATAAGCAACTTACTGGCTCAGCAAGACGACAAGGATATCTCGATAGGAGAGTGAAAGTGGCTACAAGGGCTGCTAAGGAATCAGCACAAGCTGTAGCAGCGAACCCAGCGACAGTCTTCTCAACAGCTACTTTACATAAGCGTTACGGTTGGAGTGCCCTTCTTTTCTTTATGCTGATGGGGCTAGCTCTCGAAGGATTGCTAGGATTCAAGTCAGAGGAGTTTTTACTTGATCCTCTCAGAAGAGAGCTATGGTCGCTTGCTCACTTTCACGGAGCACTACTTGCGCTAGTCAATCTCGTCTATGCACAGCGTGCAGACGATTTGCCTGTCAACCAGCGCCGTATAGCTTCAGGCCTGCTTGTTACAGGAAGTATCTTGATGCCACTAGGATTTTTCTTAGGCGGCCTATCACATCCCGAAGGAGATCCCGGCATAGGCATTTTCTTAGTGCCTATAGGAGCTTTAATGCTTGTATACGCTATCGGTTCGCAAGCTATAGCTGCTTGGAAGAGCTAAGGAAGCTCTATCTTAGGCTTTTCAGAGGATCGGCGATAGAACACCACGGTTTTACCTAGTATCTGCACCAACTCAGCACCAGTAGCAGTTGCTAAGCGTTCTGCCACATCGTAGCGATCTTCCTCGCAGCTTTGAAGAATGTTCACTTTCACAAGCTCATGCGCTTCGAGGACCGTGTTCAAGTGTTCGGTCAAGCGGTCAGTTACGCCGCACTTGCCGACCTGAAAGACAGCACTTAAGTGATGAGCCCGAGATCGCAAAAATCTCCTCTGTTTGCCTGTAAGCATTTTGATACCTCTAAACTTCCTGCATCTTTGAACGATAAATATGCTAATTTAGGATAAATCGTAGTTGGAGGCAAGATGACCATAGCAGAGTTCAGCGTAGGCCGTAGCGCATCTTTTTCTAAGACGATCACGGCAGAAGATATAGACGCGTTCGCCAGCATCTGCGGTGATCGCAATCCTATACATTTCGACGAAGAATATGCGGCAAAGACGCGATTTGGCCGAAGAATAGCTCACGGGTTGCTTACGGCAAGTTTCATCTCAACCGTGATAGGCATGCATCTGCCCGGGCCAGGTGCTATCTACTTGTCCCAAGAGCTCAACTTCCTAAAACCCGTATTTATCGGCGATACGGTTACTGCTAAAGCTACCGTCACCTCGATAAATACTGAAAAGCGTATTCTCACACTTGCCACCGAATGCACAAATCAAAACAATGAGGTTGTGGTCAAAGGTGAAGCCAAAATACTTTATGAACCTGTTTAGAAGCTAGAAGATATGGGAAAAACCCTGAAGGTAGCTTTTTTGTCGACAGACAGCCTGGAAGGCTTTGTGAGCGACGATGAGCTGGCACAAGAAGCGCTCTCCCGGCGCAACATAGAAGTACACACTGTTTCTTGGCGTAGACACCTCGACTGGGCAAGTTACGAGCTTGTCATCATACGCACCACCTGGGACTACCAGCAATCACCCGAAGCCTTCATTAGCGCCTTAGAAAAAATAAACGCAGCAACCAGGCTGGAAAATCCTTTAGGCATAGTCAAATGGAATCTAGAAAAGAGCTATCTAAAAGACCTAGAGCTAAGGGGCATTCCCACAGTCAAAACTTGGTTTTTGGATACTATGCCAAGTGAAGCTTTATTAGAGGATGCCTGCAGGAAATTTGGTAGCGAAGAGCTGATAATAAAACCCCTGGTCAGCGCTAATGCAGACTTCACTTATCGCTTGCGTAGTGGCTGCTTCAGCAAGGTCATTGGTTTGCTACAAACTACTTTTTCTGGCAAGAAGTACCTGCTACAACCTTTCCTAGAAAGCGTTGTAGAAGAAGGCGAGTATTCGGTGTTCTACTTTGGTGGTCATTTCAGCCATGCCATAGTCAAGCTGCCGAAAGCTGAAGATTTCAGGGTTCAGGAAGAGCACGGAGGGCAAATACTGCCGATTCTACCAACGGCAGAACTGATAGCTGCAGCAGATCGGGTAATAAGGTCAATCGGCAGAAGCCTACTTTATGCAAGAGTAGATCTGGTCCGCCAGAACGGCGAGCTTGCGTTGATGGAGCTCGAGCTAATAGAGCCTTCGCTCTATTTTCGTACATCTCCGACTGCGGCCTCTAACTTTGCTGACGCTGTAGAAAAATGCCTAAATGACTTTTTCTTCTAACACCAGCTAGGCTATAATTTTGGTTTTTATGCGACCGAGTATGAAAGTAGGATTCATAAGTTTAGGTTGTCCGAAGAACCTCGTAGACAGCGAGGTAATGATGGGTTTGCTGGAGAAAGCAAACTATACCTTTACAACAAATAAAGAAGAAGCTGAGGTTTTAATAGTCAACACCTGCAGCTTCATAGATGCTGCCAAGCAAGAGTCGATAGATACGATTCTGGAAATGGCAGAGCACAAGAAGCAGGGTACGTGCAAGCGTCTGATCGTCACGGGCTGTCTTGTTGAGCGTTACAGAAAGGAACTTGCGGCAGAGTTACCGGAAATAGACGCTCTGCTGGGCACTAATGAAGTTGAGAAGATAGTCGATGCCGTAGCTGGCCGAAAGCGGCGTTCGCTGCCTGTACTAAACGTAACTATCGACGAGGCAAGTGTAGCTACCTCAGAGCGTTCTTCAGCATATCTTTACACTGATGCCACTCCTCGCAAGCTTACAACTGCAAGTTTCACAGCTTACATCAAGATCTCTGAAGGTTGTGATCATCCTTGCACCTTTTGCATAATTCCAAAACTTCGCGGTAGTTTCCGCAGCCGTCGGCCTGAATCCATCATAAGAGAAGCCGAACGATTAGCCGAGCAAGGAGTTAAGGAAATAGTTTTAGTAGCGCAAGACAGTACTTATTACGGCGAGGATCTAGGGCTAAGGGACGGTTTGGCGCATCTACTCAGGTCAATTGTGAAAGTAGATGGTATTGAATGGATACGCTTTCTCTACAGCTATCCATCACGGCTGTCAGACAAGGTGCTAGACGTGATAGCTGAAGAGTCCAAAGTTTGTAAGTATGTCGATATACCACTGCAGCATGCAAGTAGTCGGATGCTCAAAGCGATGAAACGACCTGGTAACAGGCGTTATGTAGAACAGTTAGTTGAACGAATCAGGCGGCGTGTACCAGGCATCACGTTGAGAACCACATTCATAGTCGGCTTTCCAGGTGAAACAGAAGAGGACTTTGAAGAGCTGATGGATTTCTGTCGTCAGGCTAAGTTTGAGCGGCTAGGTGCATTCGTTTATTCAGATGAAGAAGGAACAGATGCCTATGAGTTTGAAGACAAAGTGCCGACTCGTACTGCGCTATCTCGCCAAAAGCGGCTGATGCAGTTGCAGTCGCAGATCTCGCGTAGGTTGAACAAGCGCCTCGTTGGTAAGACCTTCAGGGCGCTCTTTGAAGGGTGCTCAAAGGAAACCGAGCTGCTTTGGCAAGCTAGGCTAGAGTCACAAGCGCCTGAAATAGACGGTTACGTACTTATCAATGATGCAGCATACACGCCTATGCCAGGCAGCTTCGTAAACGTAGAAATTACTCAAGCATACGACTACGATCTAGTAGGCAGAATAGTGTAATATTATTCAAGGTAGAGAGTGGTCTTGTTAAGAGCAGCTTTGTTAGTCTTGGCGACGACAATAACCTCTATAGCCATGCAGGATCTGCGCGCTATGCCAGTAGAGGAGCTTACCTTGCGTGCGGATGCGATAGTGCGTGGCGAAGTCAAAAAGGTACGCAGCGTCGTCTATCTTGGCAACTATACACAGCGGGTTACCTTCAAGGTTTCGGAGGTGCTCAAAGGTGACAGCAGATGGGTAGGACAAGAACTGATAATTTGGGCCGGAAGTAGGATCGCTTATGCGGACGACTTCTACCAAGAAAAAACTCAGTTGTTGCTGTTTTTAGCTCGTGAGCAAACATTCTTTCACACTCTCAACTTCCAGCATGGAAGGTTCACTATAGCAAGCGAAGAGGTAAAAAACTGGCGAGTAAGCAACGAAGGGCCGCCTACTGCTCCACCGAACGGCTCATCAGATTCAACCGAAGCAGTTCTTGCGCAAGGTTTTAGCATCATCAGCAAGCCATACCAAGAGGTTAAAAAAGAGATCACAGGTTATATCAGGGCTCAGCAAATACGCAGAAAGCCTAATTGAGCAATGCCAACCTTGCAAGTGCCTGACCGGTATAGGACTTTTTGATACCAGCGACTTGCTCAGGTGTGCCTTCGGCCACTATTTGACCCCCTTCGTTCCCTCCTTCTGGGCCGAGATCTATTATCCAATCAGCCGTTTTGATTACGTCGAGGTTGTGCTCTATTACCAGCACGGTGTTGCCCATATCTACCAGTCTATGCAGTACTTCAAGCAGCTTACGCACATCCTCAAAATGCAGTCCCGTAGTCGGCTCGTCCAGTATATAGAGCGTGCGGCCTGTGGCTCGACGGCTGAGTTCCTTTGCGAGCTTAACGCGTTGAGCTTCTCCACCAGAAAGTGTTGTAGCTGCTTGTCCTAGCTGTATATAGCCTAGGCCTACGTCACGCAATGCTTGTAGCTTCTGTTTAATCTGCGGTATAGCAGCAAGTATCTCCAATGCCTCGTCTACTGTTTTTCCAAGCATATCTGCAATAGAAAGGCCGCAATACTTAACTGCTAGAGTCTCTCTGTTGTAGCGACTGCCGCGGCAGCTTTCACACAGGACATACACGTCTGGCAAGAAGTTCATTTCTATACAGCGCAAGCCTTCTCCTTGACAGGCTTCGCAACGGCCACCTTTGACGTTGAAGGAAAAGCGGCCTGCTTTGTAGCCTCTGGCTCTTGCTTCTGGTAGTGAGGCATAAAGCTCCCGGATATGGGTAAAGACGCCTGTATAAGTTGCCGGATTAGATCGCGGCGTACGTCCTATGGGCAATTGATCTATTTGTATTACTTTGTCTATATGCTCTACACCTTCGATACCGGCGTGCTCAGCAGGCTCAGCTTGAGCTTTATGGAGCAGTTTTGCCAGGGCTTGATAGAGTATGTCGTTAACTAGCGTAGACTTACCTGCACCAGAGACCCCTGTAACGACAGTAAACACGCCTAACGGAAAAGTCACATTTATTCTCTTGAGGTTATTTGCAGTTGCGCCGAGTACCCGTAATACTTTGCCATTAAAAGAGCGTCTACGCTTAGGCACCTCTATTCTTCTGGCACCAGACAGATACTTCCCAGTGAGCGATTCTCGAGCTTGAATTATATCTTGCAGTTTACCGCTAGCTACCAGATACCCACCACGGACACCGGCATCCGGTCCTAGGTCTACTATGTAGTCTGCTCTGCGAATAGTTTCTTCGTCGTGTTCCACTACCAGGATAGTATTACCAAGATCTCGAAGGCGTTCTAAAGATTTTATCAGCTTCAGATTATCTCGAGAGTGCAAGCCGATACTTGGTTCGTCCAACACATAAAGCACACCGCGTAGTTGCGAGCCTATCTGTGCGGCCAGCCGAATGCGTTGTCCTTCACCACCTGAAAGAGTCGAAGCAGGTCGGTCCAAAGACAGATAGCCAAGCCCTATGTCGTTTAGGAATCGCAATCGCGAGCGTATTTCTCGCAAGATTTGTCCTGCTATTTTCTCGTTGCGGGCATCGAGTTGTATTTTGTCAAAAGTTGCCAAAGCCTCGCTTATCGGCATAGCGACATAATCTGCTATAGTAAGATCTGCCACACGCACAGCCAGCGACTCCGGTCGCAGCCTTTTCCCTCTGCAGTCTCGACAGTTAGTTTCTCGAATGTAGCTCGCTAACTCGGAACGTAATCTTTCAGAGTAAGCTTCTTGGTAGTAACGATGTATCAGTGCTATAGCACCGCTCCAACGAACCGAGTAAGAGCTGCCACCATAGTCAAAGTTTAAGCGTTCGTCACAACCATAGAAGAAGTGTTCTTTTGCAGAGTTTGGCAAGTCAGAAAACCGCGCTTTTGTCGTCAGTCCGTTTGCGTGGGCAAGTATCTTTAGTGCTTCCTTGAGCTGAGTTTTGAGCAGAGACTCAGTTGAAAGGAACTCTATTTCATCGAGCACCATCGTTTCGTCAGGAATGATCCTGGCAGGATCTACTTCGAGCAGGGTCCCTATTCCTTGGCAAGTCTTACAAGCGCCATATGAGCTGTTGAAAGAAAACGACCGAGGTTCAAGCAGAGGTATATTTATGTCGCAGTCAATACAACTTGACTTTTCCGAATAGAGTTTCTCGTACTTGTCTATCACACAGACTATGACTAGGCCATCGGCAAGCTTTGCAGCAAGCGTTACGGCATCGGCTAGTCGCTTTTGCACGCCCGGCTTAATAAGTAGCCTATCAACCATAACCTCTATCGTATGGTTACGTCTCTTATCCAGTTTTATCTCCTCATCAAGTTGCCTGAGCTCACCATCGATACGAGCTCGTACGAAGCCACTTTTAGCGAGCTTTTCAAGTTCTTTGCGAAATTCTCCTTTACGACCACGCACTATGGGCGCAAGTATCATCACACGTTCGCCCTGAGGCAGATTTTGCACGCTCTCTATGATCTGTTCTAGGGACTGACGCTCTATTGGTCGGCCGCACTGATAACAATGCGGTTTTCCTATGGAAGAAAAAAGCAACCGCAGATAATCATATATCTCTGTCATAGTACCGACAGTCGAGCGAGGGCTATGGCTCGATGTCTTTTGCTCTATAGCAACGGCAGGGCTTAGGCCTTCGACGAGGTCTACTTCGGGCTTTTCCAAGCACCCTAGAAACTGACGTGCGTAAGGGGATAGCGACTCTACATAGCGGCGTTGCCCTTCTGCATATATGGTATCGAAAGCTAGAGAAGATTTACCCGAACCACTTGGTCCTGTTATGACCGTCAAGCTGTTTCTCGGAATATCTAAATCTATGTTCTTGAGATTATGCTGCCTAGCACCGCGAACTACTATTTTCTCTATCATGCCGAACAATGAGGTATAAAAAGTTTCGAGCAGAGCTATCTTGCGAGGCTACTGGTTCATCGAAGCTAAAAATTCGGCGTTAGTTTTGGTCTTAGATAGGCGCTCTAGTATAAGTTCCATAGATTCTACGGGCGACAGCGGGCTAAGTACTCGTCGCAGGACAAATATCCTTGCCAGGTCTTCCTTAGGCACGAGCAGTTCTTCCTTGCGCGTGCCAGACTTATTAATATCTATAGCTGGAAACATTCTTTTTTCAACGAGCTTTCGTTCCAGGTGTATCTCCATATTGCCTGTACCTTTGAACTCTTCGAATATGACATCATCCATACGCGAGCCGGTATCTATCAGCGCTGTAGCTATGATCGTCAGAGAACCGCCCTCTTCGAGATTTCTCGCTGCGCCAAAGAAGCGCTTTGGACGCTGCAAAGCATTGGAATCGACACCACCGGACAAAATCTTACCTGAAGGTGGAACTGTAGCATTATGTGCCCGCGCAAGGCGCGTTATAGAATCTAGCAGTATCACTACATCACGACCGTGCTCTACCAGGCGTTTAGCCTTTTCTATTACCATATCAGCCACTTGGACATGTCGAGATGCAGGTTCATCAAAAGTAGAACTTATCACTTCGCCTTGAACCGAGCGTTGCATATCGGTCACTTCTTCGGGTCTTTCATCTATGAGCAACACGATGAGTATGACTTCGGGATGGTTACGAGTAATAGAGTTAGCTATCGTCTGCAAAAGCATCGTTTTGCCTGTACGAGGTGGGGCCACTATTAAGCCACGTTGGCCTTTACCTATTGGCGTGATCAGATCGATTACGCGGGCAGAGAGGTTGTCGGGAGTCGTTTCCATTTTTAGTCGTCGGGCAGGATAAAGGGGAGTTAGGTTATCGAAAAAGACCTTCTCTTTGTGAGCCTCAGGTGGTTCAAAATTAATCGCCTCGACTTTAATCAGAGCAAAGTATCTTTCACCTTCTTTTGGTGGGCGGATTTGACCAGAGATAGTATCTCCGGTTCTAAGGTCAAACTTGCGTATCTGCGAAGGCGAAACGTATATATCGTCTGGCCCGGGAAGGTAGTTATGGTCTGGTGATCTCAGGAAGCCGAAACCGTCCGGTAGACATTCGAGCACACCTTGGGAAAAGATAAGGCCTGACTTTTCAGCTTGAGCTTGCAAGATGCTGAAGATAAGCTCTTGTTTGCGCATTCCGGTAGCGCCCGGCACGTCCAGCTGCTTGGCTATTTGGATCATTTTAGAAATGCTCATCTCCTTTAACGTAGAGATATCAAGCATTTCCGTAGGCGGCTCTACCACTGCTGGTGGCTCTTCTGGTGGAGGAGGCGGCTCCTTCTTAGCTCTACTACGTTTTTGTGGTGCTTGCTGTTGTGATTCATAAACAGGTTCTTGCTCCATAGTCAGTTCCTCGTTCTTTCTAACATAGAGTTGATAAAGATTTCAGGCCTAACGACAGCCAGGAAAGTTTAGGCGTTGATTTGTGAAAGAATTGCTTTCCAAAGAGCGTTGCGTCCCAGCCCTGTCATTGCAGAACAAGCAATCACGCGATCTGCTCCCCAAAGAGCACAGCTTTCGACAAGCTTACGTTTGAGCTCGTTGTTGGAGAGCTTGTCACACTTGGTCAGAGCCACTAGGAAAGGCTTTGCAGCTTCTTCCAACAAAGCCTTCACACGCAGGTCAGGTTCAGAAGGTGGATGACGACAGTCAACCAATATAATAGTTAACATATGGCTTTTACGCCGTGCAAGATATTTTTCTATTAACTCGTGAAGCTGCTGCTGCTTTGCCTTAGACAGCTTTGAATAGCCGTAGCCTGGCAGATCTACGAAATAGAAAGCATCATTTACTAGAAAAAAATTAACCTGCTGAGTACGACCTGGCGTAGCTCCAGTACGAGCTATTTTGCATCCGAGCAAAGAATTTATCAGACGCGACTTACCGACGTTTGAGCGGCCTACAAACGCCACCTCATATCGCCTATCCGTAGGAAAATCTTCGTCTTTAACAACGCCTTTGACAAACTCTACGCTAACGCGCATGGCCTAGCGTTCGGTGGCACGATTCGACGCGAGGTACGTCCTCAGGAGACTTACTATCCCAGACTGGCACAATTCTTTCTTGTTGCACCTTATCAGAAGAGGTCTCTTCTAGAGCTATTTGCAACACTTCGTCGAGCGAGTCAACCAGATGTATCTCAAAAGTATTCAGAACTTCCTGTGGCACTTCGACCAGGTCCTTCTCATTTGCCTTAGGCAACACAACCACTTTGATACCAGCTCGATGCGCGGCCAAAAGCTTTTCTTTTACTCCTCCTATAGCCAAGACTCTACCACGAAGGGTGATTTCACCGGTCATAGCTACTTCTTTTCTGACCGGTGTGTCGGTAAGCAGCGACACTATTGCCGTAGCTATTGTAATACCTGCCGAGGGTCCGTCCTTTGGTATTGCGCCCTCGGGAACGTGAATGTGGATATCATACTTCTTATAAAAGTTGTTCGGGATTCCCAGCCGCTTTGCACGAGCCCGTACGCAGCTCATAGCAGCACGCATCGATTCTTGCATCACTTCGCCAAGCTTACCCGTGAGCGTCAACGCACCTCTGCCTGGCATCAATGTTGTCTCTACTTGCAAGACCTCACCACCGACTTCTGTCCATGCAAGCCCGGTTGCTATGCCGACTTCACTTTTCTCGTTAGCTATCTGACTACGGTAGCGAATGGGGCCGAGCAAAGACTTGACTTTTTCGCCGTCGACTACTTCGGAAAAGTTTCCCCGTTCAGCTTCACTAAGCAGAACGTACTTACGCGCTATCTTCCGACAGACGGAAGATATTTCACGTTCAAGGTTACGAACTCCTGCCTCTCGGGTATAGTTTTGTATGATGGTAGTAATGGCATCTTCGGTAAACACGACGTTTGCATTCTTTATACCTGCCATCTCCAGCTGCTTCGGTACTAGATACCTGCGTGCTATTTCTACCTTCTCACGTTCGGTATAGCCAGATAACCTGATAATTTCTAGCCTGTCCTGCAGTGCTGGAGGTATGGTATGAAGGACATTTGCAGTAGCTATGAACATTACTTTCGACAAGTCATACTCTACATCGAGATAGTGATCTTGAAAAGTATTGTTCTGTTCAGGATCTAACACTTCAAGAAGGGCAGCTGCTGGGTCACCTCGAAAATCCATCCCGAGCTTATCTATTTCATCTAGCAGCATCAGGGGATTTATCGTACCTGCCTTCTTCATCATCTGTATTATCTGGCCTGGCAAAGCTCCTATGTAAGTACGGCGATGACCGCGAATTTCAGCCTCGTCGCGAACACCACCAAGCGACAGCCGCACAAACTTTCGTCCTGTAGCTCTGGCTATCGACCTACCAAGTGAAGTTTTGCCGACCCCTGGAGGACCTACGAAGCAGAGAATAGAGCCTTTGGGATTTTCCACTAGCTGACGCACGGCGAGAAACTCAAGGATGCGCTCCTTTACTTTCTCAAGGCCATAATGATCAGCTTCGAGAACCTCCTCAGCATACTTCATATCACGCACTTCGGGAGAAGCTTCCTTCCAAGGAACAGCCAGCAACCACTCAAGATAGTTACGCGATACAGCAGATTCAGCTGACATAGGCGGCATTTGTTCAAGCCGCCGTAGTTCTGACATTGCCTTGTTGTAGGCATCTTGCGTCATACCACTAGCTTCTATCTTCTTTTTCAGTTCATCGAGCTCCGCTTTTTCATCCTTGCGACCCAGCTCTTTGTTAATAGCTTTTATCTTCTCGTTTAGATAGTACTCGCGCTGGGCCTTTTCCATCTGTTTTTTGACGCGATTTTGTATTATGCGGTCTATTTGTAGTTTATCGAGCTCTATCTCGACGATTTCGATGAGCTTAAGCAGTCGCTCATGCAGCGGAAAAGCTTCGAGTATGGCCTGTTTTTCTTCCACGCTTATCTTAAGATGACTAGCTATAGCATCGGCAAGCCGCGAAGGGTCTTCTATCTGAAGGTCGCTGTGCAAAGCATCTACACCTTCCGGCGCTTGCCGCACATACTGATCTACTAAAGACGTTAGCCGACCGACAAGAGCGTTTATCCTACTGCTACGCTCTACAGGCTGAACAAAACGACGTACCGTAGCCTGCCAATAGCGTTCGCTATCCTCTATACGAACTGCTCTTGCTCGTTCTACCCCTTCAACCTGAACTTTTATGTTCCCGTCAGCAAGATAGAGATGATGCGCTATCCGCGCAAGTGTACCCACTTTGTAGACCTGTTCAGGAGTAGGCTCTTCTAAAGTAGCATCGTGCTGAGTAGCCAGAAAGATTATTCTGTCACCTAGCAAAGCTTTTTGCAGCGCCAATACCGACGGCTGGCGGCCTATCTTAAACCTGACCAAAGTATAAGGAAAGACCACCACGTCTCTTATAGGCACCATAGGATATTTAGCTACATCGTCGGGAGTACTGTCATGAAATTCTTGCATTATCCCTACCTTTCCTAGCCAGCCTTCTCCAAAACAGGGGGGAAGGTAGCCCTTCTGTTTTCCACCATCTCACGGGTGACTACAAATTCCTTCACCTTTTTCTGCGAAGGCAGAGCATACATAACGTCGAGCATAAGCTCTTCTATTATCATCCTCAGGCCACGTGCCCCTACCTTACGCTCGCAAGCCTGTCTGGCTATAGCCTGTAGAGCATCATCAGTAAACTTCAACTTGACATTGTCCCATTCAAACTGCTTCTGATACTGCTTAACCAAGGCACTCTTAGGCTTAACCAGTATATCTATCATAGCAGCTTCATCCAGCTCGTGTAGAGTACCTATTACGGGAAGTCGCCCTACAAACTCAGGTATCAGCCCATATTTGATCAAATCTTCAGGTTGAACATATTCGAGTATGTTGGCATTGCGAGCAAACTTAGGGCTCTCAACTTTAGCGTTAAAACCAAGCGCCTTCTTTCCAACACGACGCTCTATGACCTTTTCCAGGCCTACAAATGCTCCCCCACATATGAAAAGTATGTTGGTAGTATCTACCGCAAAGAAGTCTTGATGAGGATGTTTTCGTCCACCTTGCGGAGGAACATTGGCTATAGTTCCCTCAAGTATCTTAAGCAACGCTTGCTGGACACCTTCGCCAGAGACGTCCCTCGTAATAGATGGGTTTTCATCCTTGCGACAGATCTTGTCAACTTCATCGATATAGATTATACCCTGCTGTGCACGCTCTATATCGCCGTTTGCATTCTGCAAGAGCTTAAGTATTATGTTTTCTACATCCTCACCCACATAGCCGGCTTCGGTAAGTGTTGTTGCATCAACTATGCAGAAAGGCACGTTCAGTAGTCGCGCAAGCGTCTGTGCCAGCAGCGTCTTGCCTGTACCCGTAGGTCCTATTAGCAGAATGTTACTCTTTTGTATCTCTACATCGAGCTGCACTTTGCGACGGGCCATTTCTATACGTCGGTAGTGCTGATAGACGGCCACAGCCAGTTTCTTCTTAGTCTCCTCTTGGCCTATCACGTAGTCGTCTAGGAAAGCCTTTATTTCTACAGGCTTTGGCAAGGGGGGACGCTGAGAGGAAAATTCCTGTTCTTGACCAGCATCATCTGCAATGATTTCGTTACAAATGTCTATACACTCATTGCAGATGTAGACCGTAGAGCCAGCTATCAACTTTTTAACTTCGTTTTGTGTTTTTCCACAGAACGAACACCGCAGCGTTTCATCTCGTCTCAAAGCATGCTCCTCAATCGCTCCGTAAGCTATTCACGGTGTGTTATCACTTGATCTATCAAGCCATACTCTTTAGCCTGATAAGCGTCCATTATTCTATCGCGCTCGACATCGCGCTCTATCACCTCGAAAGGCTGTCCTGTATGCTTGGCAAGTATCTCACTTGTGAGCCTTCTCATCCTCATCAGCTCTTCAGCATGTATTCTTACATCAGTCGCTTGACCTGAAATTCCACCTACAGAGGGTTGATGTATGAGAATTCGCGAATTTGGAAGAGCAAATCTCTTGCCTTTCGTTCCAGCACACAAAAGTAAGGCCCCCATAGAAGCACACTGTCCAACACAGATAGTGGCTACATCAGGACGTATAAACTGCATAGTATCGTAAATTGCCATACCAGCAGTTATAGATCCGCCCGGAGTATTAATGTACAAAGAGATGTCCTTGTCAGGGTCTTCAGCTTCAAGAAAAAGCAACTGCGCTACAACAAGGTTCGCTATCGTATCGTCTATAGGTGTCCCGATAAATATGATGTTATCCTTAAGCAGCCTAGAGTAGATATCATAGGCTCTTTCACCTCGACTTGTCTGCTCAACAACCATTGGTATCAGGGCTGAATGAATTCCTGGCAGGTTCATAGGCGCTATTTCTTTTAAGGTGAGTTATCTGACTGCAAGTTTGGCTCTTCTTCGGATGAAGCACCGAAGCCAAAATCACTATTCTTTTTGTCCACTTCTTCGGAAGCGACGGTCTCTTCAGAGATCTGAGCACTTCCTATTATTAGATCTAAAGCCTTTTTATTGCGGATCCTAATTTTGATACTATCGATAGCTCCTTCCTTTGTCAAG
The DNA here is from genome assembly GCA_025057015.1 of Blastocatellia bacterium. Classification (GTDB taxonomy): domain Bacteria; phylum Acidobacteriota; class Blastocatellia; order Chloracidobacteriales; family JADJPF01; genus JANWYG01. The sequence goes on along the minus strand of JANWYG010000001.1, from coordinate 24,270 downwards.
CGTGACCTAGTGGCCTCTACCGTTGCACCCAATGCCGCAGCAAGGCTTGCTATATGCTGTTCGAGTTCTTCTTCAGAAACCTTTATATCCTCAATGGAAGCTATCTTTTCTAGGATTAAGCGTGACCTGACCTCGCGCTTAGCCTCTTCGCGCTGCTGTTCGAGTAGCTGCTTCCAGTCAACGGTGCGCGGATCTATGCCGCTTCTTGCCAGATGCATCTTGAAGCTATTCAGCTGACTACCTAGCTGTGCCTGGAGCATAATCTCAGGCACTTCGAAATCTTTGCCCTCTACTAGAGCTCGAAAAACTTGTTCCCTCAGGTTCGCATCAGCTTCGTTGCGAGCACCGTCCTCTAGCGCCCGCCTTATGCTAGCTTGTAACTCCTCAAGAGAACTAAATTCGCTTATTGACGCAGCAAATTCATCATCCAGTTCAGGTAGTTCCTTTACTTTGATCGAATTCAGTCGGATACGATATCTCAGCCGCTTGCCAGCAAACTTGGGATTCGGATAATCCTGCCCGTACTCGGTCTCAAAAGTCTTTTCTTCACCTATTTTAAGACCTACGGTATTATTGACGATTTCTTCCATACCCTCCTGAGGACTGAGCCAAAGCGGTAGATTATCAGCGTGCATCGGTTCCTCTGGTTTGTCAGTCAGATACTCGCCATGTAGCTCTATGCTAACATAGTCACCTAGACGAGCCTCACGATCCTCTACAGGAACTAGCGTAGCATGCTGATGACGCAGCTCTTCAAGCTTGGCCTTCACCATTTCATCAGTAACTACTCGCACGCGACGAACAAGCTTGAGCCCTCTATACTGACCTACTTCAAAATCCGGTATCACTTCCAACCTGGCCTTGAAAACAAACGCAGCTCCGTCTTTGAGAACTATCTCATCTATATGCGGATCACCCACCATAGGTATGTTATTTTCGACAATAGCAGTGTGTAACGCCGTAGGCAGCAGGTCACGCATCACCTGATCGTGTATCTCCTTGCGATACCTATTTTTAATCACACTCAAAGGAGCACGTCCTTTTCTAAACCCCGGAATACTAACACTCTGAGCTATCATCATCGACACACGCCTGAACTGCTCGCTGACCGTAGATTCAGGTATCTCAACAAGGACCTGTTTCATACAACTCGACAGGTCAGTAATCTCTACTTTCATACCTTCCTCTCTTAAACAAATCTAAAAAGGGATATTCTATGCGGGGTCACTCTGGAGGTAAACCTGAACTGCCTAGAGCCAATGCGAAAGGGGGGACTCGAACCCCCACAGGTTGCCCTACCAGATCCTAAGTCTGGCGCGTCTGCCAATTCCGCCACTTTCGCTCATTAAGTTCAGTAGTCAAAATTAAACTGCCTCTCCTCAAGTTTGTCAAGCGACCTCTACAGTTAATCTGCCTTTTTACGTATAAACGTAGGAATATCTAAGTCCTCCTTTTTCGGTGTGACAGCATCTGACAACCTTTGCACCGTAGGATTAGTCGGTAACACATACGTCCTTACCGGAGTTACAGTCTGCTGATGAGTTCTGTCAAATCCGGTAGCTATGACCGTGATTTTCATCTGCGACTCCATACGTTCATCTATGACAGCTCCGAAAATAATGTTGGCATCTTCATCAGCAGCCTCGCGAATTATGGTAGAAGCCTCGTTCACCTCATGCAGCGTCAGATCTGGGCCTCCGGTGATGTTGACAAGTATACCTTTAGCGCCTTCTATAGATGCTTCTTCTAGAAGAGGGCTAGCTATAGCTTTCTGCGTAGCTTCTCGAGCACGGTTCTCACCGCTACTAGTACCAGTACCCATCAACGCTATGCCCATGCCCTGCATTATCGTCTTGACGTCCGCAAAGTCCAAATTTATCAAACCCGGAACCGTAATTAAATCCGATATGCCCTGCACAGCCTGCCGTAGCACGTCATCCGCTACCCGAAATGCATCCTGCAGCGAAGTAGTCTTCTCTACCGTGTAGAGTAGCCTCTCATTAGGAATTGTTATCACCGTGTCCACACACTCGCGCAGTTCAGCAAGACCTTTTTCGGCTTGCATCATACGCTTGCGTCCTTCAAAAGCAAACGGCTTAGTCACCACGGCAACGGTTAAAGCTCCTATTTCAGTAGCTAGGCTTGCCACTATAGGAGCAGCACCTGTACCAGTGCCACCACCTAAGCCAGCGGTGATAAAGACCATATCTGCTCCTTCAAGTACTTCCAGAATCTTATCAGTATCGTCTATAGCAGCCTGACGACCGATCTCGGGATTTGCGCCAGCCCCTAGCCCCCTAGTCAGCTTAGCTCCTATCTGAATCTTAATCGGAGCTTTTGAACGAGATAACACTTGTAAATCAGTATTTGCTACAAGAAAATCCACACCTTCGACTCCCGCTTCGATCATCCTGCCGACGGCATTACCGCCGCCGCCACCTACACCTATGACCTTTATACAAGCCCCACTTGCCGGGGGATTATCTGCAAAAGTCAAATTCAGCCCGTTTTCTGTTCTGCTAGCAGCCATAAATGGGAGCCTCCATTTCTAATTAAGTTTTAAAATAAATAGACCTCTAAAATAGCCTTAAAAAATACCAGCTATCCACTCTCTCAATCTAGACGCCCTACTGCGCAAACTTGTCTCAGTGCGCAGATAGCTTCGAACGCCGCCAAGACGAGACTTACAACCAACCACTACCAGTCCTAAAGCAGTAGCATACTCAGGACTCGCTATTTCATCTGACAGCCCACCAATACCTTTCGGAGCACCACCAAGCCTCGCCGGTAAATCCAGCACCTGCTCAGCCATCTCCCGCATCCCAGAAAGTAAGCATCCACCACCAGTCAGCACCACTCCGCTCGATATCTGCGTGTCAAAACCCATACGCTGTATCTCTTGATGTACCTGTGCAAATATCTCTTCAGCTCGAGCTTGAAGTATCTCACACAGCATGTACCTAGAAAGCGATCTTGCACTCTGCCCACCTACGTTAGGAATCTCTAAGGCAGACTGACGCTCATTCTCACTTAACAGACCACTCAAAGTGCAACCGTACTGTCGCTTGATACGTTCAGCTGCAGGGATGGGCGTACGTAAACCGACTGCTATATCATTCGTGAAATGATTGCCACCTAGCGGAAAGACTGCCGTATGGCGGATAGCTCCGCGATGAAAAATTGCCAATTTAGTAGTCTCTCCACCTATGTCTATAAGTGCAGTGCCATACTCGCGCTCTTCTTCCGTCAGTACGGCTTCGGCTGCTGCCAGAGGGTCTAGGACAGTATCGATAACTATAATACCCGAACGATTCACACTTGTCACTATGTTTTGCTTAGCAGTTATCGGTGAGGTGACTATATGTACCACTACCTCAAGCCTCATACCAAGCATGCCCAGCGGATCGCCTATCCCATCCTGTTCATCTACAGTAAACTCCTGCGGAACTACGTCTACTATCTCCCTGTCAGAAGGTACTGAAACCGCACTGGCTTGATCGACAACTCTTCTAATGTCCTCAACTGTAATCTCACGATTCTTACGCGAAATAGCTACTACGCCTTTGCTGTTATAACTTCTAATGTGCGCCCCACCTAGCCCAACATATGCTTGCTCTACAGTAGTCCCTGACATCTGCTCTGCGGCCTCTAAAGCCCGCTTGATCGACTCAACCGCAGAGTCTATATTCACTACCACTCCCTTGCGTAGCCCCTTGGAGTTGGCTGTTCCTACCCCTACTACCTCTATGTTCCCACCGTTTACCTCTGCTATCACGACGCGCACTCTCGTAGTGCCAACGTCAAGCCCGACAACCTGTAGAACCTTAGGCATAAATCATTCCTCCACCCTCCTCGGCCTAGTAGGCGTAGCTGTCTTCTGCTGCAATGCAGAAACGCCACGAGTTTTGACTAAACTAGCTACTTGCATCGCTTTCTCAGTGCGCCTCTCAGCAAAATCAGCTCGCTCGGAGTCTACAGGCTTTCTTGCCAGTTTAATTGCTATCTGCGCAGGATGAACTACGCTGATAAAAGTTATTAACTCCGGATTACTTAAAACCTGTGGATCTAGTACCTGATAGTTGCGAAGCCTAGCAGAATCCCGAGTCCTTAGAGCGTCCAATATATCCATAGCTAAAGCTACCCTCGCTCTGAAATCCCGATGTCCTAAAGCTATTTCTACAGGATGCTCACCCAAACCCTGCACAACAGTAATCCGCACGTCCTTCAGATTCGTCAGATCTATCTCTTCTACCTGCGACAAGTACTTGGTAGTCCCACTGTCAAGCGCCCAAAGTATGTTCTTATAAGTGGCTATCCGCTCCAAGTCCTCGGCTCTAGAGATTTCATCAGGCTTAGCACTAAAACCTGTCACTACAGGCGGTACGTCCTTATCAGCCGTCATATCAAACTCACCAAGCACTACGGCACAGTCGTCTACCCAAAAAAGCTTGCTGCCTATCTTGACAAGCATAAACGGAACTCGCTCTTCTACCTTCACTCGCAATTTATCAGGTAAGACGCGCGTCAAATATGCTCGCTTGATCCAAGGCATCTGCTCCAAAACCTTCCTCATCTTTCCAAGATCAGCAAAAATTAGCGGATCCGTGGCACTCTCTCGTAACAGACGCTCCACGTCCTGAATACTTACCCGGCGTACGCCGGTGATTTCTATGCTGCTTAGACGAAATACCTCAGACCTAACTACTACTCGATAAGCAGAAATGATACCTATCACAACTCCGAAAAGCACTAAGCCAGCAACTGCAACCCAGAGATACGACAAAAGCCTCTCCCTCGTCACTTTCCCCGACGCGCTCTTCCTCTTGATAACCTTCTGCTTAAAAACAGACCTTCGCTCAGCCGTTACTCCACGCATTTGCTACCACCTCTCAAGTGCTACAATAGGCCTTTGGCCTAGCCTGCGGTCAGTCTCAGAAATAACATCATCTATTAACAACTCGATATCCCGTGCAGTAGCCGTTCCGTCATTCACCAGAAAAGCACAGTTCCAAGGAGCAAGCCTAACTCCCCCTCTTCTGCTACCCTTGAGCCCGGCCTTCAGCAAGAGTTCTGCCGCTGGCCAACCGGCAGAATTCAAAAAAACTGGTCCGGATACCGCCCAAGGTCGGCCCCTCAAGTGAAGCTTGTTACGAACTAGTCTTCGCTTTCTTTTTACCCTCCGAAGCTGTAATTCACAGCCAAGTAATAGTGACTCCCTTTCAAACACAACCTCCGTCGCATCAAGCTCCACTAAACGCCCATTACGAGCTACAATCACCTTATTTACCAGCGAAGCAAGTATCCTCCCTTCGGCTGTATCTTGCCGTCGTAAAGCTCCCCCAACCGTACCAACAGAATATCCTAGCTTCTCTAGGCCAGCTAAACCTCGCTCGATCGTAGCAGCAGCTATCGCAGCTACCCTATAGCCAGCAGGAACCCTAACCTTCTCGCCATCAAACAGCATCATCTCTTCTATCAATTTGAGACTCACAGCCGTTCTAGCTATCGGTAGGTCTGCTACAAGCAACCTCGAGCCAGCACCAAGAACACGCCAATCTACTGCGGCACTTTCTAGTTCAGCCACAAGCCGTGCTGCCGTCGCATAGTCGCAAGGATAAGCTATGCAGTCTATCTCACCACCTACGCCTACGGCCGTGTGAAACCGCATCAGCTGGCCATACCTGACCAAGACCCCGAGTTTTTTACAAATTCGCTCGACGGCCTCAACCATAACCTAAGCTCCCTTGAGCAACTCTTCTCCTACCTGCCAGACGTTGCCAGCACCAAGTGTAAGCAGCAGATCTCCTGGCTGTAGCAGCTGCCTAACTGCTGCTACAGCTTCTGCTAAACTACCTACATACTTGACATCCTTGTGCCCATAGCGCTCGATAAGTAGCGCTAGATTTCGAGACGAAACTCCTTCAATAGGCTCTTCCCCAGCAGGATAAATGTCACAGATGCGCACTACGTTCGCATCATAAAACGAACGAGCAAAATCGTTCATAAGCAAGCTCGTGCGCGAATACCTGTGAGGCTGAAACACTACTACCACTCTGCGACCAGCAGCTTGCGCAGCACGCAGCGTCGCTCGAATCTCTGCCGGATGATGACCGTAATCGTCTACTACAAGTACGCCTGCTAGCTCTCCCTTAATTTGAAAACGACGGTCTACGCCGCGAAATTCTGCCAACGCCTCAGCTATAGTAGAAAACTCTATTTCCAAATCGAGTCCGACAGCAATCGAGGCAAGAGCGTTATACACACTATGCATACCGGGTACATGAAGCTCTACCATCCCACAACGCCGACCTTGAAACTTAACCTCAAAGCGAGAGCCAAAATTAGCCGTCATTTCCACCGCTGTAGCTAGTACGTCCGATTGACTCTGCAGCCCGTAGGTTATAAGCCGTCGCTTGATCTGCGGTATGATTGATTGCGCGTTGGTATCATCAAGACAAAGCACTATGCTTCCATAAAACGGTACCTTGTTTGCGAAGTTAGCAAAGTGGTTGCACAATTCTTCCAAGCTGCCGTAATAGTCCAGATGTTCCCTATCAATATTCGTCACCACAGCTATGGCTGGAGAAAGTTTTAGAAAAGATCCATCACTTTCGTCAGCCTCAACTACCATAAACTCGCCACGACCAAGCTTGGCATTGCTACCAAGAGCACCTACGCGTCCTCCTACCACTATCGTAGGATCTAAACCAGCGAAGTTCAGCATATGGCCTATCATCGAGGTCGTAGAAGTCTTACCATGCGCTCCAGCAACGGCAATACCATACTTGAGCCGCATCAGCTCGGCGAGCATCTCCGCCCGAGGAATTACCGGTATCTGATGGCTATTGGCAGCTACTACCTCAGGATTATCCATCTTTACAGCAGAAGAGATTACGACAACATCTGCACCGCAAATATTCTCTGCCCTATGACCCTCAAATATCTGCCCACCTAACCCAGCTAACCGCTCTGTCACTGGCGAAAGCTTAATGTCTGAGCCACTCACCTTATAGCCAAGGTTAAGTAGCACTTCGGCTATGCCACTCATCCCTACACCACCTATTCCTACAAAATGGATATGCTGAATCCGCTTAAACATCACACACCTTTTAAAAGTCCTAAGGCCAGCTCTACCGTCGCTGCAGCAGCATCAGGCTTCGCTAGTCGGCGCGCAGCTGCTTCCATGTCATCTATCTGCTGCGGATTAGCCATAAGCGACTTCACTTCGCTTGCCAAACGCTCGCCATTTAGCTGCTGTTGCAGGATCATTCTTGCAGCACCAGCAGCTTGCAGTGTCTCAGCATTCTTGCGTTGATGATCATCTGCAGCATAAGGAAAAGGCACCAGTATTGCTGCTTTACCGGCAGCAGTTAGCTCTGCCACAGTAGTTGCTCCTGCTCTAGATATCACTATGTCAGCACGCTCGAATTCTGATGCCATTTCGTGCAAAAACGGCCTTACGTCAACCGTCCAACCAGCTTGCTCATAGCCAGCTTTTACCATCTGAAGATCCTTTTCTCCAGTCTGATGCGTAATCGTCAACCTATGCTTCTCGTCAGAAAGTAGCCTCACAGCTTCTAGCATAGCGAGATTGATCGCATGAGCACCTTGCGAACCTCCAAAAACGAGCAAGTGAAACATTTCCGTCCGTTGCTTCTTCGTCAGAGCATAAAACTCAGGCCTTACAGGATTTCCCGTCACCACTGCCTTGCCGCGAAAATACCTCTTCGAGACTTCGAACGTCACCGCAGCCCTGTCTATAAAAGAGGCAAGCATTCTGTTAGTAAAGCCCGGAAGAGCGTTAGGCTCTATGACCATGGTCGGTAGCCCCATCAGCGACGCCGCTAATACGACTGGGCCAGAAGAATATCCACCTACACCTATTACTATGTCCGGCATAAGTCGCTTTATCAGAGAACGAGCTTGTAAAAAACTACCCGGTAACATCAGCAGAGTCCTCAGTCGACTTAGCAATGAAACGTTCTTAAGCCCAGCTATCTTTATCAACTCCAAGCGAAATCCTTCACGAGGTACTATCTTAGTCTCTAATCCCTGTGCCGTACCTACAAAAGTTATCTCGCTATCAGCATTGCGGCGCCTGAACTCCCTAGCCACGGCTATTCCCGGATATATGTGGCCTCCTGTACCACCACCAGCTATGATCACCTTCACTGCTACCGAACCCAACAACTACTCCACCTGCTTCGACAGATTAAGCAATAACCCCACAGCGGTTAGGCTCAACAGCAGCGACGAACCACCATAGCTGATGAACGGAAGCGGTATACCTTTTGCCGGTACAAGGCTCAGTACGACACTCATGTTGAAAAAAGCCTGCATTACTAAAGTTACTGTTATGCCAGTAGCCAAAAGACTAACGAACATATCCTCTGCCGCACGAGCTATATGCAGGCCGCGCCACATAAATATTAAAAACACTAGCACGACTGTCACAGCACCGATAAACCCTAGCTCTTCTCCTATCACCGCATAAATGAAGTCTGTATGTGCTTCTGGCAAATAAAACATCTTCTGCTTGCCCTGCCCCAGCCCTAAGCCATGCATCCCGCCGCTACCTATGGCTATCAATGACTGAACCACTTGAAATCCTTCATCGCGAGCATACTGCCAAGGATCTAGAAACGCCTTTAGACGCTGTTGCCTATAAGCAACATGGAAAAGTTGCCAATATAGCACTGGTACTGTCGGTAACGCGCACACGGCCATGTACCTGAACGGCACTCCCGCAGCAAGCATCATCACTGCGGCCACTAAGCCTATCACTACCGTAGTGCCAAGGTCCTTCCCAGCAAGCACCAAAGCACTGATTAGCGCAGTGACTACGCAGCAAGGGACAAAAGTCTTGAGTATGCTTCTTATCTCGCCAGAACGCTTACTCAAGTAGTAGGCCAAGAAGAGCACCAGAGCAAATTTACCCAACTCAGACGGTTGAAAAGAAACTCCTAGCAACTTGATAAACCTATGCGTACCTTTTGTCGCCGGCAAAAACAGCACCACGACAAGCAACAATATGCTGATTAGCAACACTGCATAGACCGTAAGCGGACGCCTCAAAAGCTGCGGATCTACGTTCATAAGCACTAGCATTATAGCTATACCAAGCACAGCAGCTATAGATTGCCTAACTACGAAGTAAAACTGCGAGTTATAGCTATACTTTGCCATCACTGCCGAAGCACTGTAGACCATGATCACACCAAAGAGAGTCAAACCTATACTGACTGCAAGTAGTAATCTATCGCCGCCTCTCTCATCGTTCATACCAGTCTTGCTTTCAACCTTCTGACAGCTTCCTTAAAGACGTTTCCACGATGCTCGAAACTATCAAACATGTCGAAACTAGCACAGGCCGGAGAAAGCAACACCGTGTCCCCAGGCCTTGCTAGCGCAAAGCTCTTCTCAACGGCATCATACATAGAGCTGCTTCGGACAAGCTCGACAGTACCAGCCAGAGCTTCAGCAATCTTCTCACTCGCAGAGCCTATCAACACGACGGCCCTCGCACGCTCTGCTACAAGCCGACGCAGCAGGCTATAGTCGCTGCCTTTGTCCTTACCTCCTAGTATCAACACGACGTCGGAAAATATTTCCAGCGCTTTCATAGCAGCATCTACACTCGTCGCTTTGGAGTCATTAACAAAGTGCACACCTCGAATCTCATCTACAGGTTCAAGCCTATGCTCGACAGGTAAAAACTCTTGTACGCTCCCCCACATCCTATCTACTTCAGCTCCAATAGCCACCCCTATAGCCATCGCCGCACAGACGTTTTCCACGTTATGCAATCCACGCAGCAATATCTGCGAACGTGGATAGCAATACTCGCGCCCCGCAAAGCGCAGTATCAGTTGTTCATCTCTCAAGAAGACCCCTTCTTCTAACTCGCGACGGACACTAAAGAAGAGCTTCCTTGCAGGTGTTAGCTCACTCATGGCAACGCAAATACTACTTTCAGCATTAAGTACAGCAAAATCCTCGTTCGTTTGATTGACAAAAACTCTGCTCTTAGCCTGCGCATACTGCTCAAAGCTGGTATATCGGTCTAAATGATTCGGCGTGACGTTTAGCAGTGCGGCTACCCGCAAATGCAACTTCTCTACAGTTTCAAGCTGAAAACTACTAAGCTCAGCCACTACAACACTTTCTGGTGTAGAACGCTCAACTAAATCAACCAGTGGCGTACCGATATTGCCACCAACGAGCACCTCTAAACCTGCCTTGCGCAAAATGGCTGCCGTGAGCGCTGTCGTGGTAGTTTTGCCGTTTGAACCAGTAATCCCTATTAGTGTCCCTTTAAGAAATCTCGCAGCAAGCTCGACTTCACCTATTACTTGCTTACCTACAGCAATAGCCTTCGCTACAGCTGGATTAGTCAGTGGAACTCCAGGACTCAGCACTATTAGGTCAGCATCAAGCAAAGTTTGTTCGCTGTTAACACCAGCTTCTACTTTCACACCAAACGCTTGTAGCTGTTCTATCTGAGCAGCTAGCCGCTCGGCAGAAGCAGCGTCAGAGACAGTGACGTCTGCTCCCTGTCGGGCAAGAAACTTTGCAGCAGCACAGCCACTGCGAGCAATTCCAACTACAGTTACGCGCTTACCTGAAAGCTCCATAAATCCCTACCGCAACTTGAGCGTAGCAAGGCTCAAAAGTGCAAAGAAAATAGCAAGTATCAGAAACCTAAAAACTATCTTCGTCTCCTTCCACCCGCTCAGCTCGAAGTGATGATGTAGAGGAGACATTTTGAAAATTCTCCTACCCTTAGTTAACTTATAGAAGCCTACCTGCAACATTACAGAAAGCGCCTCTATGACGAAGACTCCGCCTATGAGCGCTAATAAAAATTCCTGCTTTATAACCACTGCCACCGTACCTATAGCTCCACCTATGCTCAGACTGCCCACGTCGCCCATAAATACCTCTGCAGGCGGAGCGTTAAACCAAAGAAAACCTAGACTTGCACCAGCCAGTGCAGCACAAAAAATCGTCACTTCCTCCACCTGAGGCATAGGTACTAGGCCTAGATATACGGCATGCAGCTCATGACCTGTAACATAAGTAAACCCCGTAAGCGCAGCCGCAGTAACAAAAGTGATGCTGATAGCCAGTCCATCAAGTCCATCAGTGAGGTTGACAGCATTAGACGAACCTGTAATGACAAACCATATGAAAACAGCATATATTGGCCACCAGATTTCTGGCTTGAAAGTCTTGATAAACGGCACAGTCAAGACTGTCTGATAGCCAGTAAAATACAACGCAGCTATGACGGCCGCACACGTTGCAAATTGCAACGCTATCTTCTGCTTACCGGTTAGTCCCAGATTATGCTTACGCACGACTTTCAAATAGTCATCCGCAAAACCTATTGCCCCAAATGCCAACATAGAAAACAGCACTATCCAGACGTTAGCGTTCTTCAAATCAGCCCATAACAGCGTAGACACCGCCACCGAGCCTATTATTAATAACCCTCCCATGGTCGGCGTGCCTTTCTTCGATTGATGAGACCGCGGGCCTTCTTCTCGTATCTGTTGCCCAACCTGAAATTCCCGCAGCTTGCGTATCATGTAAGGCCCTACTAGCAAGCTCATCATCAACGCCGACAAAGCAGCTACCGAAGTCCGAAAGATGACATACTCAAATACCCGTAGCCAGGACAGCGAATCATGCATCCCTCTTAGAACGTGATAAAACAAATAGTAGAGCACTAACTTACCTCTACACCAAAACCATCTTTCAGAGCGTCAACTATCAGTTCAGTCCTTACGCCCCTAGAACCTTTCACTAGAATTAGGTCGCCTGAAGTGAGAAGTGAGGGCAGTTTCTCAGCAGCTTCAGAGGAAGAGCTGAAGAACTTCGTCTCCAATCCTAGCTCCTGCGCAGCCTTTACCATCTCGTAAGCATTTCCCTGTACGCCAACAAGCAGATCTATTCCCAAATCAACAATCTTTTGTCCACAACGACGGTGCAGCTGCAATGAAGCTTCACCTAGCTCCAACATCTCGCCAGCAACTACTATTCGGCGGCTGAAGCCTGGCGTCGCTGCTAGCGCTGATACTGCCTGCTCTAGAGCGTCAGGGCTTGAGTTATAGCTGTCATCAACCACCATAGCGCCGCAAGATAGCCTTATTAGCTGACCGCGCCTGCTTATAGGCAGAGCAAGTTCAAGTCGAGCTGCTATTTCATCTGCCAGCATGCCAAAGACATAGCCCGCTGCAGCAGCAAACAAAGCGTTATAGATAAGCTGCCGCCCGGCTAACTTAAGCTCGACTACAGCTTCAGAACTCGGCAGTAACAACTTGAAACGGCTACCAAGGACTCCTTTGTCAACTATATCTACGGCTCGTACTTCCGGATTTTCGGACTCTATACCGAAAAAGACGCTGCGTACATCAGGCCGCAAACTTGCCATAGCGGCTACTCTAGGATCATCAGCGTTTAGTAAAGCTGTCCCTCCGCTCCTAATACCCTGAACTATCTCCGCTTTTGCAACAGCTATAGCGTCCTGCGAGCCAAAAAACTCTATGTGTGCAGTGCCCACATTCAGCACGCCGGCAACAGTGGGCGGAGCTATCTCGCAGAGTCGACGTATCTCACCGTAGCTACTCATCCCCATTTCTAGCACGGCAACAAAATAGTCCTGAGGCTTACTACCTGAACTTTCCATCGCTAAGATAGACAAAGGCAGTCCATAAGCATTGTTGAGATTGCCGGTAGACTTGAGCACTTGACCACGAGCAGCTAGGACTAACGCCACCAGTTCCTTAGTAGTAGTTTTGCCCGCGCTACCTGTAATACCTACTACAGGTTTGCCCCAACGCCTTATTACAGCCGAAGCAAGTGATTGCAAGGCTCCCAAGGTGTCCTGAACTATGAGTTGCTTTTCAAGAGGAACGTTCACACAGGCCTTTTCGACAACCGCAGCTATAGCCCCTCGCTCGAGCGCCTCGGCTACAAAAGCATGCCCGTCAAGACGTTGTCCACGGATTGCGAAAAATAGTTCACCACCGCTGATTTGCCGAGAGTCTATCTTATAACCGCTAGGGACAACATCAGCTAGCAGCGGCGACAAATTTGATCCTATTATTTCAGCAACTTCGGCAAGCCTCACGTTCTCTGATAAGCAGCCAGGTACTCAGCTGCTACCTCCCTGTCGTCAAAGTGCAATTTCTTATCTCCTATCAGCTGGTAATCTTCATGGCCTTTGCCAGCAAGAACTACGACATCACCAGCCCTTGCAAGTGATATAGCCAGCCCTATAGCCTCGCGTCTATCAGCTACCCTCTTGTAAGGTCTACCTACCTGTCTCAGTCCCTCTTCAGCTTGATCCATTATCTTTTCAGGATCTTCTGAGCGAGGATTATCCGAGGTCAGTATCACAAGATCACTTCCTAAGGCAGCTGCTTTACCCATCTTCGGTCGTTTTAGCGGATCTCGATCACCGCCGCAACCAAACAAGCAGATAACACGCCCTTTTGCTACCTCGCGAGCTGTAGCAAGTACGTTACTTAGAGCATCGTCCGTGTGAGCATAGTCGACAAATACAGCGAAATCGCCGTCAAACGGCACTCTATCAAAGCGGCCCGGTACGCGTTCGAGAGACTCTACACCTTTAACTATCTTTCCCATATCTATCCCTATCGAGCGTGTAGCAGCAATTGCAGCAAGTATGTTGTAGACATTAGGCCGACCTACGAGCTTCGATCTTATCTCTACCTGCTCACCCATCACCTCAACTGCCAGCCACAAGCCTTCGATCGACATCTCATACCCTAAGGCACGTACTTGCCCAGAATTGATACCATAGCTAATAACAGGACAAACCGTTTCACCTATTAGCCTCTTGCCATAAGGACAATCAATGTTAATAGCAGCCATGGCATTTCGAACATCAAGCGTACCATCGAACAACCTCCGCTTGACTTCGTAGTAAGCCTGCATAGTCTTGTGATAGTCGAGGTGATCTTGAGTCAAATTAGTAAACACAACCGAGCTAAAGTGCAGCTCGTCTACTCGGTGCAAATCTATGGCGTGAGAAGACGCCTCCATAGCTGCTGCCGGACAGCCTAAATCGACTGCCTCACGAAGTAACCTCTGAATATCAGTAGACTCAGGTGTAGTTCTTTCAGAGGCACTAACTTTTTCACCCACTCGGGTACAAACAGTGCTAAGCATAGCCGACTTAGAATAAGCAGCTCTTAAGACGGCATCCAGCAAGTAAACAGTAGTGGTCTTGCCGTTAGTGCCCGTCACAGCTATCAGCTGCAAGAATCGACTAGGATGGCCATAGACTTCGGCAGCTACTCGAGCCAATGCCTGTCGAGCATTAGCTACACGTAGCCACGGCAGCTTCAGATGCTCTGGTCTGGGAAACTCAGATAAAATAGCCACAGCACCAGCCGCGACAGCTTGCTGCACATAGTCATTCCCATCAAATCTAAACCCCTTAATCGCCACAAACAGATCTCCCGGAGCACACTTCGAGGCAACATGCGAGACAGAGGTTATCCTAACGTTCATATCTCCAAAGGTTTCGGCATCTAGTACCCTTGCCAAATCGCCTAGTATCATCGTGTGCTCCTTAAGACCACTTGGCAGCTCTCTCCAGGAAAGATCGCTGCTCCAGGAGCAGGAAACTGCTCGACTATCTGGCCATTACTACCTGTAAACTCCAGTTTGATACCGAGTTCCTTGCACTGAAGAATAGCTGTCTTTATGCAGCGACCGCGTAGATCAGGCATTCTTATTGCTCCATCCTCTTGCCCGTCGCTAAACGTAGTTACTACCAGCTTAGATTCAAAGTCGTCATCTTCAGACCGCACTTTTCCAGACAAATAGAGCTGTGCGCCAGCTTCATCATCATAAGTTTCGGCAACGAGCTCAACGGCTTGAGCCACTACGGCGTCTGGTGGTATTGCAAGCATTCTTAAAGCCATCTCAGCAACCTGTTTAAAAACAGGCGCTGCCGCCTGCCCGCCATGATGCATGCCCAGAGGCGGCTCATCTATCATCACAAGCACTACTATCTCTGGCTTGTTTACCGGAGCAAAGCCACAGAAAGTAGCAAAATATCGGCTATTAGAGTATCGTCCTATAGCACGGTCGAACTTGCGAGATGTGCCAGTTTTACCAGCGGCAGTGTAGCCTTCAAGCCTTGCCTTTTTCGCCGTACCATTAAGGACTACGCCCTCCAGCACAAGCTTCATCATATCGGCAGTCTTGCGACTTATACATCGACGGCGCAGCGGCTCAAACTCAAAGACAACTTCTCCTGTAGGAGCAAAGATCTTCTTGAGCAAGTGTGGCTGCACCCACTCTCCGCCATTAGCAACCGCAGCATAAGCAGCAGCAAGTTGAATCGGCGTTACTACGATTTGATATCCTAAAGGAAGAGCTCCGAAAGCAGCATCACTCCACCTTCTCATACCCCCGACGTAACCTGGAGCTTCGCCTGGAAGTCCTACACCAGTAGGCTTGCCAAAACCAAACCTAGTTACGAAGTTAAGCAATCGGTCCTTACCAAGACGCCGACCTGTCTTTATAGCAGCTACGTTGCTCGACACTTCTACCGCCTTCGCTACTGAGAGCACGCCATAACTGCCACCATCTCTTACTACGTGGCCGGCTACCTCGATAGCCCCTCCTTGACAATCTATCAAATCGTCGGGACGCAATAGACCTGATTCAAAAGCTGCTGCGTAAGTAACTAGTTTAAAGACTGAGCCAGGTTCGTAAGCATCTTCTACTGCTCTATTTCGACGTTTAGCTCTTATCTCTTCAGGATCTTTCACTGGTTCGTTAGGATCAAATCCTGGTGTAGAAGCCATTGCCAGTACCTCGCCGGTATCTGGCTTGAGAACTATTACTACACCGCCTTTGGCACGCATCGTCGATACAGCTTCGTTCAATATTTTCTCCGTACGAAACTGTATCTGTTCATCTATAGTAAGCATCAGAGATCGGCCGAGTTCGGACTGCTTCTCATACCGATCGAATGGCCTACCGTGGGCATCCTTCTCGACGATTACATAGCCAGGCTTACCACTTATTTGAGCTCCAAACTGTCGTTCTATGCCGCTAAAGCCCTCTTCGTCAATACCAGTGTAGCCCAGGATATAAGCTGCCAGCTCTCCTTTCGGATAGAAGCGTTTCGTCTCTTTAACAAAGTGTATACCTCTAAAACCCAAGGCTTTGACGTTCGCAGCTTCTTGGTCAGACACTTTTCGTTTTATGCTAACAAGCACCTTATCCGAGCATAATCGGGACTTAACAACCGTAGCGTCCAGCCCGAGCACTTTGGCAAGCTCCGCAGCCATTCGGTCGACCTCAGCAAGCGGCACTTCCTCGGGAGCAGCGTAGATAGAATCAACTTCGAGACTGACAGCCAGCTCATTACCGTTACGATCTACTATCGAGCCGCGTCTAGCTGCAAGCTTGACTGTACGATGTTGCTGTCGCTCAGCCATCCTTGACATTTCTGCATGTCTAGTTACTTGAAAATGAACCAACCGCGAAACTATTCCTGCTGCCCAAAACACAAAACACAAAGCTATGACCAATGTTCTACGCTTGAGTAGCCTCAGATTTTGGATAGCATTACGAAACATTCTCGGTCGTTCCCAACAGCTGAATATTTTCACTGCATAGGCACAGCTGTCCTCACTGCAACCGTTTGTTTCACCTTAGGTAGAACCATCCCTTGTCTTTCAGCAGCAATATCTAATTTTTGGGGAGCAGATTTGCTTGCCAGTCTCTGCACAAGCTTTCGCTTCTCAGCCTCAAGCTCTACCATTTTCTGCTTCATCTGCTCGGTTTCAAAAGCAAGGTCTAAAGCTCGAAAATGATAGTGCGTCGCTGATACAAAAGCATAAGCCATGAAGCAGGCTATAAATATGACCATATATAGCTTCCAAGAAGACTTGCGCTGTCTGTAATGTCGCTGTATACACCGTTGATTAAACGATTTCATATCTTCTGACATACGCGTAATTTCGCACTTCTCGCCCTTGGATTTAACCTCAATTCTTCTTGACTCGGCACGATAGGCTTTTGAGTCAGTATGGTAACCTTCGCTTTCGCTCCGCAAACACAGCTTGGCAGCCAGTTTGAACAACGGCAAATACCGGCTTCGTACCTAAAAGCACCCTTAATCAGCCTGTCTTCTAATGAGTGGAAGGTAATCACCGCTAACCTTCCAGCTGGCATCAAGACTTGGACAGCATCAGAGACAAAATCTTGCAACCTGTCCAATTCACAATTTACAGCGATACGAAGTGCCTGAAAGGTCTGCGTTGCGGGATGTGTATTTCGGCCTCTTCTCCACCCAACAGTTCGTTCGACTATTTTTGCAAGCTCTAAAGTCGTCTTTATCGGAGACCGCTTTCTTGCCTCGCAGATTGCTCGCGCTATCTTGAAACAAGAGCGCTCTTCACCATAGCGGAGAAGTATGTCTGCCAGCTCGCGATCAGAAAGCGAGTTGACTAAATCCGCAGCCGTAGGTCCGAAGCTGCGATCCATGCGCATATCCAGCGGCCCGTCTCTTTGAAAGCTAAACCCGCGCTCTGAGCTCTCGAGCTGCATTGATGAAACTCCGAGATCCGCCAATACACCAGCTACCTCGCCTTCAGAGACAGCTAAATCAGCTAATACCTGACGCAGACGCCTGTAGTCAGCTTTGACAAAAGTTACACGCTCCATACCTAAACGCCGCCTGGCCATTTCTATAGCTTCAGCGTCCCTGTCAAAAGCTATCAGCCTAACTTCCGGAGACCCTCTAAGTAGTAGCTCTGCGTGCCCACCAAGCCCGACCGTACAGTCCACAAAAATCCCGCCTCGCTGCGGCAGTAATGCTGCTACGACCTCTTGTGGCATCACTGGAGCGTGTCGGTAGTTCACACTTTTCAAACAACCTGCTAAGCTTTAATATCTTTAGCCCCGTCAAAAAAACTAACTCTTAAAATAAGCTTACAGCTTATGTAGAGAACTCGGCAGCCAACTTAATTCTAGTAGCAACTACACACCGTAAACCGTTCTGAACAAAGATCTAAGTACTTAAAGTTTTACCTCAAAAAATCCGTGCAAAGTTTTATAAAAAAATTACTTTAGCTTGCTCTGCCACCTTGCCGTTATACTAAGCTAGCCCTCTTTCACTGTCAAGTGGAAAAAGGCTTCACACAAACAAAACTAAGTCATTAGATCTCGTAACTTAACTTGACTAAGTTAGAGTTTTGCTTAAACTTATTAGCTCTCTCTAGCCTAACAAACTTTCCAATCCCATGTTATGCTATGATCTTAGCCTTCAACGACACAGAGAGTAAGAAATGTATCACGTTATCTTTGAGCGACTCGACGAGGCTATCTCCGAGCAAGAAAAAGCGATCATTCAAAGCAAACTCGCAGAAAAGTTCAAACTAAGCGAAGATAAGGCAAAGAAGATAATCACCACCGCTCCCTTGGTCGTGAAAAAAGTCTCAACACTAGAAGAGGCCAGAAAATACAAGTCCGCCCTCGAATCCATAGGAGCACGAGCTAGGATTGTTCTCCTGAAGACAGAAGCCGACAGCCAACAACCAGACAGCCACACCTCTGAAAATTTTCCAAGACAAACCTCAGAAATACCTGCTAAGCTAGAAGTCACTCAAGAAAGCCTTGGCGAAGAGTTATTAACTGAAGACGAAAGTGCAAAACCTGGACCTACTCCGAGTTCCTTACAAACACCTGCTGATTTGCAAGAAGATCCGTGGTGGAAAGATGCTTGGATCGTGAATATACCGTACGAGAAATCAGCTCGACCTCTGTCTCCCATCACTATCGGTAAGATTTCAAAGCGAAGACGAGAAATAATTACATCTCATCCTGTGTTCAGTCGTATAGACTACAACGATCTCCAACTGATATCAGTCTTTCAACTTACAAATGGCAAGATATTCTTAGACTTGTTTCTTCGCGACACGATGCGTCCAGCACGAATTGAAGCAAGTCTGATAAATTTTCCAAGCTTTGAAATCTCAACTGGAAACCTAAAAAGTGACGTAGCAGAGCTCGTAAAACAACTGCTAAAAGGCAATAAGTCCGCATTCGTTGACCTACCAACTTACCGCTTCTTGAAAGATGATGAGCTAATCAAGATAGTATACAAAGAAAGTGATGTAGAACAGTACTTAGGCAGTCTTAAAGAAAAACTGGCTTCCGGGCTAGAACCAGGCAAAAGTCAGTACCTAGTCAGATGGTGTGACGGACTAGAGCTACTCAAACAGGAAGATCCTTGGCTGCCAGCTCAGCCGCAAGTCCCTCCTCCACCACTTACTACTCAGACACCTCCATCTATAGCTAGTGCTACAAACGTCCCGCCCGCCACTAGTCCCCTTACTTCAGCTCAAACCCACGAAGCTACGCACTTCCCACCTGTTGGCTTTACTCACTTTCCACCAACCAGCCAACCACTTCAAACTGCCAATACATATAGTTATCCAGGAGAACCTAATCCACCTATCTACCAAATACAATTGAGCACAGCAAGAGCTCAAATGGAATTGAGCATAGAAAGAGCTCAAAGAGACGCTAAAACAGCACTCCTGCTGGCTGCAGCAAGCCTGTTGTGTAGCTGCTTGGTTCCACTATCAGTAGTTAGTCTCGTAAAAGCTCACGATGCCACAAAAACATTAGAAGCTTGCAAAATAGAAGAAGGAAAGGGCTTAGCTCTGGCAGCAAAAATTTTGTCTATTATTGCAATAGCTCACACCCTTTTCTCATTTCTTGCAAGCATACTGAAGTGAGCAAAGTAAGGCATCTTCTTCACCTTTATCTACTGTCCGTAAGTCTAACAGTAGACGGTCACCATCAACCCTGGCAATGACAGGGGGATCAAAAGAACGCAGCTTACTTGAAAGCTGAGCAACAGAACTTCCCTTGCTCCGCAGAGCTATAAGGACTGTCCTTAGTTCAAGTTGAGGAGCCGAACCACCACCGAGATAGGAAATCCCATCAAGAAGATCAAGCTCGATCTCAGCGGGCAAAAACCGCCTCGCACGTCTGATAAACCGTCTACTGCGATGCTTCAAAGAAGCTAGATCAGTGGAAATCATCCGCAAGACGGGAACTTCTGTCCAAGCTCGCCCCATCTTATAAGAAATCAGCGTCGCTTCAAGCGCAGCGTAAGTCAGCTTGTCAACTCGCAAAGCACGCATCAGGGGATTGCTCTTGATGCGATCCACATAGTGTCTGCGGCCAACAATTATCCCAGCCTGAGGGCCACCAAGCAGTTTATCTGCGCTGAAAGTCACCAACGAAGCCCCAGCCGACACAGAAGCCTGTACAAACGGTTCATCTATACTGAATTTGCGCAAATCTACAAGACAACCACTTCCTAAGTCTTCCAGTAGCGGCAAAGAATTTTTCTCTGCAAGTCTAACTAAAGACTCAAGTGTCGGCCTTTCTGTAAAGCCAGTTATCCTATAGTTGCTCGGATGTACTCGGAGTATCAACTTCGTGTTTTCGTTAATAGCGCGCTCATAGTCACTTACGCGCGTCTTGTTCGTAGTACCCACTTCACGCAGTTTTGCACCGCTACGAGATAGTATCTCCGGTATGCGAAAACCTCCTCCAATCTCTATCAGTTCCCCTCTGGAAATTATCACCTCTCCACCCTTCGCTAGTTCGTCCAGGGCAATCACCAAAGCAGCAGCACAGTTGTTGACTACAGTAGCAGCTTCGCATCCTAGGATATCTTGTAGCAGCCTCTCAGAATGCACCTCACGCTTGCCTCGGCACCCTTGTTGCAGATCGTACTCTAGATTGGAGTAACCACGAGCTATAGTAAGAAGAGTTTGAATTGCTTTCTCCGACAGTGGAGAACGCCCAAGATTAGTATGAATTATCACTCCTGTAGCGTTTATTACCCGTCTTAATGAGCTTTGAACCGCGTCTTGCCAGCACTGATATATCCGGGCAACGATCGCATCCTCAGATAGAACAGAGCCACTTTCGAGTATCTCCCGACGAAGGTCTGCTAAAACTTGACGGATACACTGAACAGTAAAATCTCGGCTGCTAATTTCTACAAGATCTTTAAGCTTTGAAAGATAATAGTTCACCGAGCGAATCTGCCTGGGACTTTCCATCAGCTCCCCATCCTACGATCCACCATGTAGTAACTCCTATCCTGCAGTTTGACCTGTTTCTTGATCTCAGCAGCCACTTGAGCTATTTGTCCTGGATGAGAAAAACGTCCCGTTTCGTCTATTACCACTGCCAAAGCTATCGACATGATAGGAAAAAATCGTATGTTGCCGCTGCGATCCTCCACTCTTATGCCACGTTGCTTGTAGTCCTCAGGGTCATAAAAAAGGCCTATTTGAGCATCAAAGAGCTGTACGGTCATCTCACATATCGGCTGCCAGTGCTCTGGCGTCGTAACAATCACAAAGTCATCGCCACCTATGTGGCCAACAAAGTCAAGCTGTGGGTTACCAACCTCCTGCACAGCCGTGGTAAGTACGTTCGCCGTATAGCTAAGCACCTCGTCACCAGCAGTAAAACCATATCGGTCATTATAGGCTTTGAAGTTATTCAGATCGGCATGTATAACAGCAAAAGGGACTTTGGCCCTTAGATTTGTATTAATGATCTGCTGTATTTGCCTGTTTCCAGGCAGACCTGTAAGGGGACTAGCCTGCATTTCCCGCCACTGCCTGCGTAGGTGACTGTCTATGCGTGCCTTCAGCTCAGCCATCTTGAACGGCTTGATGAGAAAATCGTCAGCTCCTAACCTAAGTCCCTCTATCACATCAGCTTCTGTGGAATAGGCTGACATCATAACTATAGTAGCATGACAACTTCGCGGATTTCTGCGCAGCCGCAAACATGTCTCCATCCCACTCATCCCAGGCATTACCAAATCAAGTAGCACAAGCCTTATGTCCTCGTGGCTGGCAATACGTAATGCTTCTTCTCCAGAACACGCCTCAATTACTTCATAATGATCGCCAAGCAAAGCAACTAAAGCTGCCCTTAGCTGTAGGTCATCGTCTACTATAAGCACTTTATCAGCCACTTATCCCAGCCCTAGATCCTTCCATTTGAAGTCTACTAAGCGCTTCACTTCCTCGTCCATACGTATTTCTGATGGCCAAGGACGAGTAAAACCTTCACTAGACCACTTCTTTGTACCGTCAATTCCCATCTTTGAACCATAAGCAGGTGACCTAGAAGCATGGTCAAGCACGTCTACCGGACCCATTACAAACTGTATGTCTCTCTCAGGATCAATGTTGTTAAGTACATACCAAGCTACCTGCCGATAATCCCGCACATCTATATGCTCATCAACTACAATTATACATTTCGTAAACATCGCTTGCCCTAATCCCCACACAGCATTCATTATCTTACGTGCATGCCCAGGATAAGCCTTCCTGATTGACAGGATCATCAGATTATGCACCACGCCTTCAAAAGGCATATGCATATCGACCACTTCAGGAAACTGCCTCTTGAAAATCGGCAGGAAAATACGCTCTATTGCTTCAGCCATGTAGCAGTCTTCCATGGGCGGGCGGCCTACTATAGTGGTCGAGTATATAGGATCTCTGCGCCTCGTAATACAGGTAATATGAAAGACCGGATAGCTGTCCTGCAAAGTGTAAAACCCTGTATGGTCTCCAAAAGGCCCCTCGACACGTGTCTCATTCGGATCTACATACCCTTCCAACACTATCTCTGCATCGGCAGGAACTTCCAAGTCGACAGTCTCACACTTGACCATCTCTACGGGGCTTCTGCGTAAGAAACCTGCAAAAAGCATCTCATCGAGGTCATCAGGTAGCGGCAGTATAGCTGCGAAAGTCGTCACCGGCTCTGTCCCTATAGCTACCGCCACCTCCATAGGCTGCGACGTACGGCGAGAATGTTCTCGGAAGTGAGCAGCACCATGCTTATGTAGCTGCCAGTGCATCCCCGTCGTCCTTTCATCGTAAACCTGCATCCTATACATCCCACAGTTGCGCTTACCATTGACCGGATTCTTAGAAAAAACTAGAGGAAGAGTAATATATCGTCCCCCATCCTCAGGCCAGCACTTCAGAATAGGAAAGTCATAAAGAGAAAATCCCTCACGCAGCACCATCTCTTTGCAACGACCTGTCTTTACCACCTTAGGAAAAAAACTTCCCAGCTCAGCCAACTTAGGCAAAAGCTTGATCTTCTCAAGCAACCCTTGTGGAGATTTAAAGTCCAACCACTCGGCTATCCTCTCAGCTACCTCCTCTAAACTGCGCACTCCCAGCGCTAATTCCATCCGTCGCCGGCTACCAAAAGCATTTATTAAGACCGGCATGCTGTGCCCTTTGACATTCTCAAATAGCAACGCCGGTCCGCCCATCTTGCAAACCCTATCGGTAATTTCAGAAATCTCCAAATCCTGCGATACTTCCACTTTTATCCGCTTCAGCTCTCCCTCTCGTTCAAGTGCCTCAATAAACTCCCTAAGATCTCGATAAGCCATTCCCTTCGTTCCCTCCCACTTACCATAATACGCCTTCCAGAAAAACCTTGCCAACTGAGAATAAAAAAGCCCGGATATACCCGGGCAACCCCAAAACCTTACGCTTCTGAGTGAATGAGTATTCATTCAGATCTTCGTCGAGTAGGCAAAAAAGTTGCTAGTTTTTCCCTTGCCTGGGCGAGAAAATTTGCAGCTGACACCATCCTTTATGCAAGTATGCAAGACGCGTGAGACCGAGTAATTGAAGACAAGTAGTTTGATTTTTGGTCAGGAAATGTTAGGAAGTGTACAGTGGTGTAAGTAGGGGTTGGGGATTGGTAGTTGAAGTAAATTCGGCAATGCTGAATGATTGGCTGGTCTACAAGAAAGAAGTGTAGAACCTCATATCACCGATAACTATTTTGAACTCGTCTATTTTGAAGAAGTTGTTTAAGCTCGAAGTCTCAAACCTTTCGTCCTATGACTATCAGCTTGCTTAAGTTCTCATCAGGAGAAAGGCGAGCAAACAGGGGATAAGGAAGCGGAACTAGAGCGGCAGGTTTATTTAAATCATACCTTTTTGGGGAAGGTAGCTGCCGTAGACAAAAGCCTTAAGCAGAAAGGTTGCAGCCGGTAGTAGGGGAGGGGGAGTAGGTGGGGTAAGACAAGTTGAAATGAAGAAGTCCGGCGGCGACCTAGTTTCCCACGCACTGACGCGCGCAGTATAATCGGCTCTGGAGGGCTTAACTTCCGTGTTCGGGATGGGA